>JBFWKI010000028.1:0-52315 GCA_050252755.1 Sphingobium sp. | reverse complement strand
CCGCCACGATCTCGCTCGCCACGCCCTTTTCCTTCAGGCGGATCGCTTCTTCCACCGCGATCTCGTCAAACGGGTTCATGCTCATCTTCACATTCGCAAGATCAACGCCCGTCCCATCCGACTTCACCCGCGGCTTCACGTTATAATCTATCACCCGCTTCACGGGCACAAGGATCTTCATAACCTGTCCTTCCACTTCTGCACTTCCCGCACGCGCGGGATAAAGTGCCTAACCCCATGCTTTGCTTTGGGCCGCGTTGCAACCCTATCGCAAGAAGGCACCGGACATAGCTGTCCGATGCCCCCTGTTCCAGCCTGTCACTATAGTCAGGCGACCGCCTTGACCTGCGCGACGATCTTCTTGGCGGCGTCGCCCAGATCGTCCGCCGACACGATCGGCAGGCCGGACCCGGCGAGGATATCCTTGCCCAACTGGACATTGGTGCCTTCGAGGCGGACAACCAGCGGAACCGACAGGTTCACTTCCTTGGCGGCCGCGACAATGCCCTCGGCAATGATGTCGCAGCGCATGATGCCGCCGAAGATGTTGACGAGAATGCCCTTCACCGCCGGATCCTGAAGGATGATCTTGAACGCGGCCGTGACCTTTTCCTTGCTCGCGCCGCCGCCGACGTCGAGGAAGTTCGCCGGGAACATGCCGTTCAATTTGATGATATCCATCGTCGCCATGGCGAGGCCCGCGCCGTTCACCATGCAGCCGATGTCGCCATCCAGCTTGATATAGGCGAGGTCATATTTGGACGCTTCGAGTTCCGCCGGGTCTTCTTCGCTTTCATCGCGCAGTTCCAGAATGTCGGGGTGACGGAACAGCGCATTGCCGTCGAAGCCGACCTTGGCGTCGAGCACCAGCAGATTGCCCTGCTCGGTCACGGCCAGCGGGTTGATCTCGATCTGCTCTGCATCGGTGGCGAGGAACGCCTTGTAGAGCGAGGCGGCGACCTTGGCGGCCTGCTTGGCCTGATCGCCCGACAGGCCGAGCGCGGCGCCGACCGAACGGCCATGATGCGGCATGAAGCCGGTGGCCGGATCGACGGCGAAGCTGTGGATTTTTTCCGGGGTCGAGTGCGCGACCTCTTCAATGTCCATGCCGCCTTCGGTCGACACGACGAACGCGACGCGGCCGGTGGCGCGATCGACCAGCAGCGCGAGGTAGAATTCCTTCGCGATGTCGGCGCCGTCGGTGACGTAGAGGCGATTCACCTGCTTGCCCGCCGCGCCGGTCTGCACGGTGACGAGCGTGTTGCCCAGCATGTCGGTGGCGTGGGCGCGGACTTCATCCAGCGTGGTGGCGAGGCGAACGCCGCCCTTGGCTTCGGCGGCCAGTTCCTTGAACTTGCCCTTGCCGCGGCCGCCGGCGTGGATCTGCGCCTTCACGACATAGAGCGGCCCCGGCAGCTTGCCGGCGGCCTCGACGGCTTCTTCCACCGTGAAGGCGGCGTGGCCCGCAGCGATCGGCGCGCCGAATTTCGCAAGAAGTTCCTTGGCCTGATATTCATGAATGTTCATCGGATGAAATCCTCATCACCATGCTGGAGAAATGATGGCGGGGGTAAAGCACAGGCGCGGCCCCAAGGAAAGCCGGACTTCGCAAACCGGCTTTGCAAAGTTGTAAAGTGCGCGCGACTCAAAAGGTGCAGCGCAGCGCGGCCTTGCCTGTCACGGCGATCAGTTCCCCGTCTTCCAGCGCACGGACCTTGTGCAGATATTCGGCCAGCGTGATTTGCCGGTAATCCACCTTCCTGACCGAGGCGAGCGACTGGAGCCGCCGCAACTGCGCGATACTGAGCCGGTCGGCCATATAGCCGGCCATGCAACCCGCCGTCCGGTCGGGCAGGCCCGCATCGATGAGCCGGGTGCGCAGGCGGTTTTCCGGGCTGGTGCAGGCGGCGAGGCCGAGGACCAGCCCGGCCATGGCGGCAAGGGGAAGGAGCGGGCGGGCAAGATGCTTCATGGCTGGCCTTTCGGAACGGAAGGCCGGATATGGCGCGCGCAGGCTGAACCCTTGCTTTATGAGCGTTTCATGGGGAAGCGGGGCGTTATGGGGCGCTTTCCCGGACGGGCGGCAACAAGGCCGGGCCAAGCAAGGCCGCGTCCGGCCCCGATGAACCGGCCCCCAATGAAAACGCCCGGACCGCGATAGTCTCGCGATCCGGGCGTGTGTGCTATGCACATTCCCCAATTGGCCGGCCTTTCCATCACGCCCCTTTTTATAACGCGTGGTCGGCTCGGCGCCCCTGAACCCTGGCGGTTGTTTTATAGCCTGTGTTCCGTGGAAATGAGAGCTATCGCGGCAGGCCCCCCTCTGTCATCAGCAAAATGGGGATGCCGCGTTTTTCGTGACTCCCCTGTGTCAAAATCGCAACATATGGGAACAGGCGGAAAAGCCCTTTCCACCGGTCCCCCCGATGTTCTAATGGGACTCTTCCAGAGCATCCCTCTGTCTTGTCGGGAACCAGCCTCACCATGATTCTCAGCCGTTTCGAACGGACCATCGCCAAGCGCTATCTCCTGCCCGGCAAGGGCGAAGGCTTCATCTTCCTTGTCGCGGGCATCAGCCTTGTCGCGGTGATGCTGGGCGTGGCCGCGCTCATCATCGTGATGAGCGTGATGAACGGCTTCCGCGCCGAACTGTTCGACAAGATCGTCGGGCTGAACGGTCATGCGGTGGTGCAGGGCTATAGCGGACGCCTGCCCGACTGGCGCGACGTGCTGAAGGAAGCGAAGGCGACGCCGGGTGTCACCAGCGCCACGCCGCTGATCGAGCAGCCGCTGCTCGCCAATTCGCAGGGCCGGGTGGAAGCCGTGCTGGTGCGCGGCATGACGATGCAGGATATCCTCTCCAACGAAACGCTGAAGGACAAGGTGGTGGAAGGCCGCCTCGATTCGCTGCGGCCCGGCGGCACCATCGTCGCCATCGGTTCGGGCCTTGCGGAAAATCTGGGCGCGCGGGTGGGCAGTTCCATTTCCATCATCAACCCGACCGGCCGCGCGACGCCGTTCGGCACGGTGCCGCGGGAAATCGGCTATGAGGTCGGCGCGATCTTCGAGGTCGGCATTTATGATTATGACAAGGCGTTCGTCATCATGCCGATGGAAAATGCCCAGCAATTGCTGCTGATGGGCGATGTCGTCGGCATGATCGAGGTGAGCACCACCGATGCCGACCGGGTCGCGCAAATCCTCACCCCGCTTGCCGACAAGGTGGAGGGGCGCGCCGTCGTCACCGACTGGCGGCAGATGAACAGCAGCCTGTTCGAGGCCTTGCAGGTGGACCGGGTGGTTTCCTTCGTCATCCTGTCGCTCATCATATTGGTGGCGGTGTTCAATATCCTGTCCTCGCTCATCATGCTGGTGCGCGCCAAGACGCGGGATATCGCCATCATGCGCACCATGGGGGCGAAGCGGTCGAGCATGCTCAAGATATTCGTGACGGTGGGTGTCACCGTCGGCACGCTGGGCATGGCGGCGGGCGTGGTGCTGGGCTTCATCTTCCTCTATTTCCGGGAGCGCGTGTTGCAGGTCATCCAGATCGTCACCGGGCAGAATATCTGGGACCCGTCGGTCCGGTTCCTGACCGATCTGCCGTCCAAGCCCGATCCGGTGGAAATCGTCGTGATCTGCGCGATGGCGCTGGTGTTCAGTTTCCTTGCGACGCTGTACCCCGCGTTCAAGGCCGCCAATACCGATCCGGTGCAGGTGTTGCGTTATGAATGATGTGCTGACGGTAAGCGCGTTGCGGCGCAGTTTCACGCAAGGCGACGTGACCATCGACGTGCTGCGCGGCGTGGACCTTTCCATCGCGCCGGGGGAGATGGTGGCGCTGCTGGGGCCTTCCGGGTCCGGCAAATCGACGCTGTTGCAGGCGGTCGGGCTGCTGGAAGGCGGCTTTGAAGGGTCGATCCGTATCGGCGGCGAGGAAGCGGCGAAGCTGGATAATGACGGGCGCACCCGGCTGCGCCGCGATTCGCTGGGCTTCGTCTATCAGTTTCATCACCTGCTGGCCGATTTCAACGCGACCGAAAATGTGATGCTGCCGCTGCTGGTGCGCGATCTGACCGAGGCGGAGGCGCGGGCGCGGGCCACATTGTTGCTGACGGCGCTGGGGCTGGAGCATCGGCTCGACCATCGGCCCAGCCAGCTTTCGGGCGGCGAGCAGCAGCGCGTCGCCGTCGCCCGCGCGCTGGCGAATCGCCCGGCGCTGGTGCTGGCGGATGAGCCGACCGGCAATCTGGATGAACGGACGTCCCATGTCGTGATCGATGAATTTATCCGCCTGGTGCGGGAGGAAGGCTCCGCAGCGCTGGTCGCCACCCATAATGAGCGGCTGGCCGCCCGGATGGACCGGATCGTGCGCCTGCATGACGGGGTGCTGGAACAAGGGTGATTCGCCGCCGCTGAGCGATCGCGCTCGGCCGCACCGCGCAGCCTGCCGCGGCTTTCCTGCCCGATGGCGCTCATCCCGGCGGGGAAAGGGGTGCTGTCGCCCGACTTCTGTGGATAAGTCGGCGGCGGACATTGCGTCCGGTCGCCGGGCTGACTAGATTTTACGCATGTCCTCCACGCCCGCACCCGTTTCCTTTCGCGCTCCGTTCGTACCGCTGCGTATCTTTTCCTCCTTCACGATGCTCGATGGCGCGATCGACCCCAAGGCGATCGCCAAGCAGGCGAAGAAACTGGGTTTCCCCGCCGCCGCGTTGACAGACCGCAACGGGCTATACGCCTCCATGGCCTATTCCGACGCCTGCAAGGGCGAAGGGGTGCAGCCGCTCATTGGCGCGATGCTCTGCGTGGCGCGGCCAGACCGGCCGCAGGGCGCCGCGCCGGTCTATGACTGGCTGGCGCTCTATGCCCAGACCGACCGAGGCTATGACAATCTGTGCGCGCTGGTGTCGATGGCGCATCTCGATCGCCCGGTGGAGGAGCAGGCGCATGTGGCTTTTTCCGCGCTGGAAGGGCGGACCGACGACCTGATCTGCCTGACGGCGGGGGGCGAGGGCGCGCTGGCGCGTCTCTATGCCGAGGATCAGCCCGCCGCCGCCCGCCTCTATATCGAGGCGCTGGAGCGGGCTTTCCCCGGCAAGCTTTATGTCGAACTGTGCCGCCGCCAAGATCCGATCGAGGAAAAGGCGGAAGACGCGCTGATCGACCTTGCTTATGATCGCGGCCTGCCGCTGGTCGCGACCAATCCCACCTGTTTTGCCGAGCCGGGCTTTCATCAGGCGCATGACGTGATGCTGTGCATCGCGGACGGCGCCTATGTCGAAAGCGCGGACCGCCGCACCAGTTCGGGCGAGGCGTGGATGAAACCCGCCGACGAGATGCAACGCCTGTTCGCGGACCTGCCCGAAGCGCTCGCCAACACGCTGGTGGTGGCGCAGCGCTGCGCGGTGATGGCGCCCCGGCGCAAGCCGATCCTGCCCAGCCTTGCGGGCGACCGCGAGGGCGAGGAACGGATGTTGCGGGAACAATCCACCGCCGGGCTGGAAGCGCGGCTCGCCAAGGCGGGCATAACCGGGGAGGATGCGCGCCAGCCCTATTTCGAGCGGCTGGAATTTGAGCTGGATATCATCATCCAGATGGGTTTCCCCGGCTATTTCCTGATCGTGGCCGACTTCATCCAATGGGCGAAGGAACAGGGCATCCCGGTCGGGCCGGGCCGTGGTTCGGGCGCGGGCAGCCTCGTCGCCTGGGCGCTGACCATCACCGATCTCGATCCGCTGGAACTGGGGCTGCTGTTCGAACGCTTCCTCAACCCGGAACGCGTGTCGATGCCGGATTTCGATATCGACTTCTGCGAAACCCGGCGCGGCGAGGTGATCCGCTATGTGCAGGAAAAATACGGCGCGGACCATGTGGCGCAGATCATCACCTTCGGGCTGTTGAAAGCGCGCGCGGTGCTGAAGGATACCGGGCGCGTGTTGCAGATGAGCTATGGACAGGTGGATCGCCTCGCCAAGCTGGTGCCGAACCTGCCGACCGACCCGTGGACGCTGGAACGCACGATGAACGGCAGCGCGGAATTCGTCGCGGAATATAAGGCCGACGGGCAGGTCAGGCGCCTTGTCGATCTGGCGATGCAACTGGAAGGGCTGCCGCGCCACAGCTCCACCCATGCGGCGGGCGTGGTGATCGGCGACCGGCCCTTGTCGCAACTGGTGCCGCTTTATCGCGACCCCCGATCCGACATGCCGGTGACGCAGTTCAACATGAAATATGTCGAGAGCGCGGGGCTGGTGAAGTTCGACTTCCTCGGCCTCAAGACGCTGTCGGTGCTGCAACGCGCGATCAACCTGCTCGCGGGCCGGGGGATAGAGGTCGATCTGGCGTCGCTGGCATGGGATGACGAGGAGGTTTACGCCCTGCTTCAGCGCGGCGACACGGTGGGCGTGTTCCAGTTGGAATCGGAGGGGATGCGCAAGACGCTGGCGGCGGTGAAGCCGACCAACTTCGGGGATATCATCGCGCTGGTGTCGCTCTATCGCCCCGGCCCGATGGACAATATCCCGATGTTCGGACGGCGCAAGAACGGGCAGGAGGCGATCGAATATCCGCATGACCTGCTGGAGCCGATCCTCAAGGAAACATACGGCATCTTCGTCTATCAGGAACAGGTGATGCAGGCCGCGCAGATCCTCGCGGGCTATTCGCTGGGGGATGCCGACCTGTTGCGCCGCGCCATGGGCAAGAAGATTCAGGCGGAAATGGACGCGCAGCGGGAACGCTTCGTCAAGGGCTGCGCCGAAAATTCCCAGATCCCGAAGGGCAAGGCGAACGAACTGTTCGATTTGATCGACAAGTTCGCGGGCTATGGCTTCAACAAATCGCACGCCGCCGCCTATGCGTTGCTCGCCTATCATACCGCCTGGCTCAAGGCGCATCATCCGGCGGAATTTTATGCCGCGTCGATGGCCTATGATATTCACCTCACCGACAAGCTGACAGTGTTCGTCGATGATATGCGGCGCACCGGCGTCCAGTGCTTGCCGCCCGATATCAACCGCGCCGCAGCGGATTTTTCGGTCGAGGAAGTGGAGGTCGAGCCGGATGCCGACCCGCGCCTCGCCGTGGCGGTGCGCTATGCGCTGGGCGGCCTCAAGGGCGTGGGCGAAAAGGCGATGGAGCAACTGGTCGAGGAACGGGACGCCCATGGCCCGTTCACCAGCCTCGATGATTTCGCCAACCGCATCGAACCGCGCCTGCTCAACCGGCGGCAGTTGGAAAGCCTTGCGGCGGCGGGCGCGTTCGACGGTCTGCATGAGGATCGGGCGGGCGTTCATGCGGCGGCGGAAACCATCCTGTCCGTCGCGGCGAGCGCTGCCGATGCGCGCACCAGCGGGCAGGGCGGGCTGTTCGGCGGGGAGGATGTGCAGCAGGCAGATGTTCGCATTCCCCCGCATCAGCCATGGTCGCGTGCGGACAGCATGGCGCAGGAAAAGGATGCGTTCGGCTTTTATTTCTCCGCGCATCCGGTCGATCGGTATCGCCATATCGCGCAGGCCAAGGGCGCGAAGAGCTTTGGCGACCTGTGTTCGCAGCCCGCCGCCGAAGGGGATGTGAGCGTGCGCACCGGCGCTGTGATGGCTGCGCAGGTCGAATCGGTGCGCTGGCGGGAAACGCGGCGCGGCGGGCGCTATGTCTCGGCGGTGTTTTCCGACAGCAGCGGCCAGTTTCAGGCAAGCTGTTTCGAGGAGGATGGCTGCAAGGCGATCGCCGACATGGCCGAGGCGGGCGAATGCGCGCTGATGACCGTCGAACTGGAACGCCAGCCGGGCGAGGATGTGCCGCGCGTCACCATTCGCACCGTGCAATCCTTCGCCTCGGTATCGACGGGCATGCGGATGGAAGTGTGGATCGACGTCGCGGACCCGGCCGCCGTGCCGCAGATCGCGGCGGTGCTGGCGGGCAGCCGGGGCGGGCGGGGCGATGCGCGCCTGCGGGCGTTGCTCGATGACGGGCGGGTCGCGGTGCTGCGTCTGGGCCGCGATTATCAGATCAACGCGGAGGTGATGGAAGGCCTTTCCATCATTCCCGGCGTCGTGCAGGTGACGGTGCCCACGCCGCCGCCGCTGCGGCTGGTGGGATAAGCGGGGGGCATTTCATCGCCCCTGCGCCTTTCCGCTTTTTTGCCTCCTTTGGCCCGATCCGCCTATTTCTTCAGCCCGAACAGCAAGGCCTTCTGTTCCTCGCTCATTTCCTCCTGCCGGGGGTAGAGGCTTTCCTTCGTCTCATAGACCCGGATGACGGCGGGGCGGGCGGCGATCGCCTCGAACCAGCGCTTCAGGTTCGGGAAATCCTCCAGCCGTTGCTGCTGATTTTCATAGGGCACGACCCAAGGATAGATCGCCATGTCCGCGATGCTATAGGTTCCGGCCACATAGTCCCGATCGGCCAGCCGCTTGTCGAGGACGCCATATAGACGTGCGGTTTCCTTGACATAGCGATCCATCGCATAGGGGATTTTCTCCGGCGCATAGATGTTGAAATGATGGTTCTGCCCGGCCATCGGGCCAAGGCCGCCCATCTGCCAGAACAGCCATTGCATCACCTCGTTGCGGCCCCTTATGTCGGTGGGCAGGAACTGGCCGGTCTTGTCGGCGAGATAGGTCAGGATCGCGCCGCTTTCGAACACGGAAACCGGCTCTCCGCCGCCTGCCGGATCACGATCGATGATGGCGGGGATGCGGTTATTGGGGGCGATCGCCAGAAATTCGGGCGTGAACTGATCTCCATTGCCGATATTGATCGGGTGAACGCGATGGTCCAGCCCTGCTTCTTCCAGAAAGATGGAGGCTTTCAGGCCATTGGGGGTGGGCCAGCTATAAAGGTCGATCATGATCTGTCCTCGGCAGTTGAAAGGCGAAACATAAGGAGGCGGGCGCAATATTCCACCCGTGACCGGATCAGAACAGCGAATATTGCGGACCATCCGGCGGGCGGAAAAGATCGCTGCGCAGGCGCGGCCGGCTCTGCGGCAGGCCATGGCGGGCGACGGCCACGCGAAAGCGGGTGCGCAGCAGGTCGGCCCACACGCCCTGCCCCTTCATGCGATCATGATAGCGCGGATCATTGTCCCGCCCGCCGCGCAGATCGCGGATGATCGCCATGACCTTGGCGGCGCGGTCGGGATAATGGGCGTCCAGCCATGCGCGGAACAGCGGCGCGACCTCATGGGGCAGGCGGACGGGTATGAAACTGGCGCCGGTCGCCCCGGCCTGCGTGACGCGCGCGATGATCGCGTCCATCTCATGATCGGTGATGGCGGGGATGACCGGGGCGATGTTCACATGAACGGCGATGCCCGCCTCGCTCAGCGCCCGCACCGCCGCGATGCGCCGTTCGGGATGGGGCGCGCGCGGTTCCAGCGTGCGGGCGATCCGGGGATCGAGCGTGGTGATGGAGAGCGTCACCGCGACGATCTCCTCCTTCGCCATGCGCGCCAACAGGTCGATATCGCGCAGCAGCCGGTCCGACTTGGTGGTGAGGAACAGCGGATGCCGGCACTCGGCCAGCACTTCGATGCATTGGCGGGTGATGCGCCAGTCCCTTTCGATCGGCTGATAGGGATCGGTATTGGTGCCCATCGCCAGCGGCGCGGCGCGATAGCCGGGCTTCATCAATTCGGCGCGCAGCAGCAGGGCTGCGTCAGGCTTGGCGAACAGCTTCGTTTCGAAATCGAGACCCGGTGACAGGTCATGCCAGGCATGGCTGGGCCGGGCGAAACAATAGATGCAGCCATGCTCGCACCCCCGCACTGTGTTGATACTCCGGTCGAAGCCGATGTCAGGGCTTGAATTATAAGAGATAATTGTCTTGGGGTGTTCGATTGTGACTGTTGTTTTTGGGCGCTCGGCCCTGCCTTCCCACAGGGCCCTGTAATCTAGGAAGTCGCCATCGGGCTCACGCTCCAAGGTGTTAAAGCGGGTGCTCGTGCGGTTGGTCGTTGCGCCTCGACCGGAGATGGCTTTGTTGGGGTGGGGCATGTCGGAAGCATAACACGGATAGGAACATATCGCGAACAAAATCGCGCAAAATCCATCTTGCATCCTTGGGCAAGCCGTATGCTGAGCGGTTAAGCAAAAGGGACGAGAGCGGCTTGCTGCTGGCGAGCGTTCCCCCGTTTTCGGCGGCGTAAAAATAATATTGCCGATTCTGTCAGACCTTGGCATAAGCGCCTTCATCGGCAGCGGAACGCCGCTCCGACCAGCCCCTCATTCCGGGCGCAGATCGACCCATTATATCCCGGCCGTTGGGTTCGTGCATTTTTTTGCACGCGGCGATCTGTGAGGAATTTCAAAATGTCGAATGTAATCGAGTTTCCGAGCGCCGCCGCGCTTGCCGTTGACGGGCGTAAACTCCTTGCTGCTTTCGCGGCCCTTATGGCCGCGGACGCTGATGCCATTTCGTTTCCCGTTGAGGAACACGATGGCCGCATGATGGTGGGTCTCCACCTGCTCATGACCGTCGAGTCCGAGGAGGATATTCAGCGTTTTCGAGCCACGACGCAGTCGCTCCTTGACACGCTGGTGGGCTGACCAGACGGGGCGGCTGCGGTCGCCTCACCTACTCCATGCCGAAGAGATCGAACCGCTGTTGGTTCGGCAATGGAGTAAAATCGATGAAGCATTTTTGGCTGGATAGCGACCAGCAGGCGCTCATGGACAGCGCCACCTCGACGGCCAACGAATACACCCATATCGCTGCGGTGAAATTGGGTAAGTCGTGGAAGCGAGAACTCAAGGGCCAGACCGGCTTTAGCGTCGCTGACCGCGACTACCTCCGCACCTACAATGTCATGCGCACCAGCGGGCTCGATTTCGATAGCTTGGTGCGCCTGACGGCTGGACAGGCCATGACCATGAAGCTGCGATACGCGGGCATGGATGATGGTGTTGTCCAGCCCGATCCGACCGGCGAGTGTTGGGGAAACATGCTCATCGCGCAGCATGACCAAACGACTGGAAATTATTGGGGCGGCTTTCGACAGCAGGCGTATTGGCCGTTTCTCCAATTCTGTGCAGGTTATGGATTCGGGCCGATCATTGCCACGGTGGCAAACCACTGCGCGGGTCTCCCGCTTAGCTGGGCTACTCGGCTTGTCTGGCGGCAAGTGTCGCAATGGCATCACGCCAGCAAACCGGCTGAAACCGCGTTCGGAGTGCCGGAGCCTTACCGTGAAGCGTTCGAAGATTTGTTCGAGCAGCCAGAGCATACCTTCGGGCAGTCTTGGGCACGGCAGTGGTGGGCGCGGTGCCAAAGTGTTGCTTTCCGCCGTTCGATGGCGATCCCCGATGCGATCAACGAGCGGGTGCTGTGATGCGGGGGCGACATTTTGGCGACCGCCGGAGGCCCAATGCTTTCCGGGGACGTAAGAAGCGCGAGCAGGCGCGTCGTGAGCGAAACTGGGCTCGTCGCCGCTATGCGCGTGCGCGAGGCCACAGCATAGCCATTTAGGCTTTTCCCATGACCGGCGGCGCATTGTCGCCGGTCAGATCGACCCAATGGTAGGGCTGACGCAGCCCTACCTGCTATTCGCCGGGAGCCATGCCGGCATGCGGGCACAGCGCGCGCATATGCCGGTAAACCGTTTGCCGGCTCACGTTGAGGCTTGCCGCCACTTCCGCAGGGCGAAGGCCGGAGGCCAATCGCTCGCCCACCAGCGTGGCATCGACCTTGGCTTTCCGGCCTCGGTACGCACCTCGCGACTTAGCCTTCTCGATGCCGTCGCGCTGACGCTCCCGGCGCAGATCGTTCTCGAACTCCGCGACCGCGCCTAAGATGGCGAGGGTCAGCTTGCCGGTGCTGGTGCTCGTGTCGATGGACTGGCGCAGGCAGTGGAATGCCACGCCTCGTCCGGTCAGCGTTTCGAGCAGCGCATACAGATCGGTCAGCGACCGAGCGAAGCGGTCGAGCCGAGTCACGACGAGTGTATCCCCGTCGCGGACGAACTCCATCATATCGGTCAGCCCGGCGCGAGCGGTGTTGGTGCCGCTGGCCTTGTCGGTGAAGATGCGCTCGCAGCCATGCGCCTTGAGTTCATCGAGTTGGACTTCGAGATTTTGGTCGGTGGTCGATACGCGGGCATAGCCGACGATCATGCAGCCTCCTGTAACGATAGGGTCTATGACCCGCATCGTCTGCTGTCACATATCCCGAAGGACAACCTAAATGTGACGCATTTTCAGGTACTTCGAACCGTCACGCACGGGTAAACCCGAAAGTGTCGGCTACCGGTGAATCGTTATCGGCAGCGCGTCAACGCGCGTGTCATGACCCGATGCGCCAGCAGGGCGGCGGCATCTCTTTCGTCGGGGCAGGAAGTGGCCTGGGCCAGATCGTGCAAGCGCATGGCGAGCTTGAGCAGCGACCGCAGGCTGGGCTTCGCGCGAGAGCAGCGAATGTAGTCGTAGTAGCGAGGGGAGTGACCGAGATAGTCGGTCGAGAATATTGCATGATTTCGTACCGATCCTGTATCGTGTAGGAATTGAAAAACATCATCGAGGATCATGCTGCGCGCCTCCGGTGATTGCGGGAACGCTCGTATTTAGCTCCAGATCGACTGCCTCGGATAAATAGGAAAATACGAGACTGCTAACGAAAGAGCCGAGCAAATCGGCCGGAGACATGATGACCTATACGACAGCCGTTGCCCGCAGCGAATATCGTGCTGCCCTCGTCCGCTGGATCGCGGATTTCAAACCCTCCCTGTATGTGACCTTCGTGTTCAACAGTCCAATCAGTCCGCGCTCGGCCAAGGACCGACTGGATGCCTTCCACGCGCGAATGGACCGAACCTTGCTCGGCCCGAAGTGGCAGGCGAAGCCGGAAGACCGAGCCCGTTTCATCGGCTTCGTGGAGAAGGCCGAAACGAACATTCATGTCCATGCGGTTTTCGATCTGCCGACCAAGCAGGATCGCATCTTCGTGGAAAAGGCTCCGTCGATCTGGAAGGAACTGGCCCCGGCGGGCAATATTGACATCCAGACGGTGACATATGCCGAAGGCGTGGCCGACTATATCACCAAGGAAATCCGCCCCGATACCTGCGAGCAGATGCTTTTGCCGCGACACCAATGCGCCGCGCCTACCGCCGCATAGGTGTTCGTTCAAACCGTTTGCGACGCTACGGTTCCTGACCTGCACTGTCTGATTTGCTCCGGGCCCCATCGAAAGGCCCGCAGTGAATATCTATGCTTAAAAGAGATAGAAGAGATAGGGCAGATGATACAAATAGATACATATACAAAACACCAAGCTTCACGAACACATCCGATGAAGCACTTCTTCCAACAGATACCATTAAAAAACGTCATAATCGTCAATAACCGTGGTCTTGGCGGATGAATTATTTTCTCCAATTTCTCACGCTTACCGTCAATCTTCGGTCGCTCTCACGATAGACGACGTTACGGCTCGCCTTGTCCGAAACAGCCAAGGAGATGCAAATGTCGATCCTGAAGTCCCTCAAACTTACTGCCGCTGCCCCGGCGAACCCCGCCAGTTCCGAACATGGCTTCCGCGCGAAGCTGCTGCGCTACCTCGCGGAGCAGAAGGCATTGGCGGAGGCCGAAATCGCCGGAACCCCGTTCACCGCGATCCGGCGCGTGACGCGCACCAACGACGCGGGCGAGAAGGTCCGCGTGGACGCGCCGCGCAATGTGCGGAAGGGCTGGTTCACAGATGCCAACGGCAAGATGTTCTTCCAGCTTCGTTACGGTGCAAAGCCGCTGGAGTTCGCGAAGGGCATGAACGCGGTGGAGGTCCAGAACATCAACGAGGTGCCGGAAATCATCGGCTCGATCATCGCAGCGATCAATGCTGGCGAACTCGATCCCCAGCTCACCACGGCGATTGCCGAGCGCAAGGCCAACTTCAAGCCTAAGGCCAAGAAGGCCAATGCCTGAAACTTGCGGGGTTACGAGGCGGGCGATAGTCGCCCGCCTCGATGACCATCTTCGCGCAACGGGCGCGGATGGCTGGACCTATCTATCGCGTGGTATCGCGCTCCTGCCCATCGTCACCAAGGATGCGGTGATCCGCGCGGTTCGCCTGTTTGATGATTTCACCCCGGATAATGACACGCATGGGACATGATCGCGCGAGCCTGACGGTTGATGAACATCACATAGTTTGGAAGATCGATTCTTGAAGGCGCGACGGTGCCTGTCAGAACGATCCCGACCCGGCTGATCCGAACAGCACTTTACGCGTGATGACGATCATGCTGATGGAGGAATATTGATGAGGCGCTATGACGTCCAGACCATTACGGAACAGCATTATCGGGCGCTTCGCTTGCTGCTCGCAATGGGGCAAGCGGAGGCACATATCGTGGTTCGCTCCAAGCGACCTTGGCCTCCGCAAATATCCTTTTCACGTCGACAGCCAGCAACAGACATTCCCGGCGATGCCATCAACTGACGTTGAAAGCGATACGGGGCTGGAACCCAAGAGAAACTTCAAATCATCCGTTCCAAATCAGCGATATTAGAAGGTCACCCCGTCCAATTAACCGCCCCGTCCGATCTCGTGTCTCATTCCACGCTGGATCATACCAACCGACGAGACAGCCCGCTCGGTCCCGGCCATTGATCCGGCCTGACGACGTTTCTCGCCACCCGCGCAACATTCCCGTTCGATCCCGATATTCCTGCCTCATGTCGTGCCTCCTTCTATTGAGGCCTTCCGATCAAACGTCATATTGTCGAAAGGTCAAGTGGCGCTCACTTCCGAGCGCGAACTTGCTTGCGACCGTTGGCCTATAAGATAATCATTCTGTTGTTCACCGTTAAACGATGCGTATGACCAAATGAGAATGTTGGAAGATAAAATTACCTTGATCCGGTTGGCGGAAACCCAAGATGAAGCGTTCGCACGCTTCAATGATGCCATGCTGGATTATGGGTATGACAGCAACGTCTACACGCTCCTGACCGATCATCCTTCTATCGGCCTCAGGTCCACCCACGGCCTCGCGGCCAGCTATCCGCAGGACTGGCTCGACCACTACAATGCAAGCGCCTACCAACAGGCTGATCCCGTGTGGCAGCGCCTTCTGCAAAGTCCCACGCCATTCTTCTGGGGCGATGTGATGGACCGGATCAGGTCTGATTCCGGCGTCCCAGAAGAGACACTAAAGGCGGCCTTGCGCGTCATGAACGAAGCGGCGGACGCGGGCGTTGCCGATGGCATCGGCATTTCTTACGTCAATTCTTTCGGAGAAGTCGCCGCCGTCGCACTCTCGCGCAGTCGGGGCGAGAAGGAACGTCGCTATGAGGATATGGCAGAAGTGTACCTGCTGGCTACATTCTTCCACGAAAAATATCGTAACCTGTTTGCGAAGCCGGAATTGCCCCGCCTGACCGGTCGTGAACGCGAGGTGTTGCTATGGGCCTCGGAAAGCAAGACCGACGCGGAAATAGGCGAAATTCTAGGAATCACGCCGCGTGCGATCCGATATCATTGGTCTAACATATTCAGGAAACTTGGCGCTCATGGACGCATGCGCGCTGTTGTCATGGCGATACAATTTCGCCTCATTAACCCGCAGATCATTCGGCCACCCTGTCAAGGCTGACAGTTCTGCTGTGCTTCATAGCCCGCTAGGTTCGGGCATATCAGCCCGCTCCACGCGGGAGACGTGAATTGTAATACGTTCAGCGAAGAGGTGATAGTGAGAAGTGGTGCTCGGTCGTTTCAGTCTACGCTGAACCTCAACAAACTTCTCTTAGGTGCGATCTTATTTGCTGTGGGTTCTCCGCCCTTGGCGGCGGCTCCTCCATCACAGGCATGGGGAAAAAGACCACCGCTTGCTTCAGCGGCGGCCCGGCCTTCGGAATATACTCAAAAGCTCATTGGCAGTTGGGCACCCGAAGGTGAGCCTTGCGATGGCGATGCAGGCATAATCTATAACGCTGACGGAACTTGGATTGCCTTGGGTTCCAGTGGCACATGGACCGTCAGAGGGAGCCTTTTGGTGATGCTCACTCTCCTTCGCGGAGAGCCAGGCGAACCGATGCGCCGCTTCAATCCGCCGGAACGTGACAACAACACCATAGTGAACATATCGCAAAAGTCGATGACGCAACGCTTCAGTGACGGAAGTGTAATGTCACTTCTCAAGTGCCCATCCTGACAGGGTGACATTCGCATGAGATTACGGATTATATAGATGACAAGGTAAAGGGGGGACCGTGGAGATTAGGCGCAACATCAGCGCAACGGCATTTATTTTGCTCTTGTCGCTTGCGGCCTGTGATGGGCCATCTGGTCTAGTAGCGAATAACAACGCAGATAATGGATCGATATCCGATATCGCGAGCAATGCCGTGGCGCCAGAACCGGCATCCACGACCACTGTAGCCAATAGTAATTGCGCGGCCTTCGGGCCGAAGGACCGGATTATGACCGGCGTGCTTAAGTGGGGAGTGCCTCTCGATGAGGCCGTGCAACGCTTGAAGTGCATGGATTTCGTGGTGGGCAAGCCATTCGGCAACACCGATCTCGTGGCTCAGCGTCGACCGATCAGTCATCTCAAGGCAACGCTTGGTCGAACAACTGTGCGGCTTACCTTTACGGACGTGCCCGGTGAAGAGCGGGTCATACGAGTCCGTCAGGAAGCAAGCTTCGAGAAATCCGATGCGCAAGACGTGGACTCGATCATCTCTAGGTTGGTTGAGCAATTCGGCCCCTTTCTCAGTCCTCCACGGCCCCGTGCCGATGTTCACACAGGCATGATCGCTCGCGATGTAAATGTGGCGGAAGCGGGAGGAGACGCCCAATGGCCCAAGCGCTGTTTCGACGCGGGTATGAGCGGCGTAGATTCCACTCAGGCTTGCGGTGAAACGATTATCTACGGAATCACGACCTTTGCGAATAGCGATTACGTGCGCAGTTACAGCTTGAGCATCAACAATTACCGGGAAACTGCGAGGGCGATCGCCCAAGCCGGTGGTGCGTCGGCACCTGGTCAAGCTCAAAATATTGCGATGAGTGACGGAGTCATGAAGAGGGAAGCGCAAGATATTGCAGCTTCATGTTCGACAAACATATATCAGAAAAAGTTTTTTAACTGCCAATGCCTAGGAAATGAATTCCTGAAATTGATCTGCCCCCTGCGGAGTGGCCCAGAGACTATGATAGTCTGGACCACGAAAGGGAGTTTGAATGCCATTCAAGAAGCACAAGCCGGAAGAGATTATCGGCAAGCTGCGTGAAGTTGAGATCGTGCTGGCGCAAGGGGCGAGCACAGCCGAACCGATGAGCTTGCCACCTGCATCGAGCTTGAACACCAACAGCCCGTCCGCCATTACGACCGTGGCACTTCGATCTTCGGGGTTCATGAGGATAACGTCGATGAGGTTGTCCAGATAGGTCTGCATCTGGAGCCGGGCTTCAACGCTGTCCGCCAGTGCCGCGCGCAGACGTTGGGCGCGATCCCTCAACTCGGCTGGCGGTATTGCGACCAACACCCGCTCGTTGTTTGAAGAACGCTCGCGCAGCGCCTTTTCTTCGAGCGAGATTTGTGCCTTGAAACGCTGATAAGCCGCTTCCTTTACCGGATCGTCCTCAAGCATCAGCCGGTCTGCCAGCACATCGAGCCGTCCCTTCTTCTTGCTTAACTCCAACCATTCGTAGGCAACATCAGCCGGTTGCTGATCGGTTGTCGTGTTGGGCAAGGCGAGGGTGCCCAAATGATCGAGGATACCATCAAGCAGGCTTTGGTATCGGAACGTCGTTTTGCTCGCGCAACCGGCAGCGCGAACATATCGGGTGCAGGTAAGTTGGGGCTGTTGGCGCGGCGGCTTCTTGTAGGTCAGGCGCGAGCCGCATGGGAGATTGTCGCCCTCATTACGGTGCTGGCACCGGCATAGATGCGAGAGCACGTTGACAGCGCGCCGACGCTCACGCCCGCCTGTGCCTCTTCGAGTGTCCAATCCCTTCTGCACTTTGTAGAAAAGTTCGAGGGAAACGATCGGCGGATAGAGTTTGATCGGGTTGCCGGTATCTTCGCGTCCACCGCCTATGGTGCGTCCGCGTGGCTGATACTCCCCGATTACCCGCCGGGTTCGGAGGAGATTACCAACCCTGCGTATATCGAGTTCGCCTTTCGGCCAGTCGATACGCCGTTGCTCGTCTTTCAGCGAGAGAGCGATGGCGCGAAGGCCGTAGCCTGTAGCGGACATCTCAAACATCTGCCGGATCATGTCGGCCCGATCTTTGCGTTCGACATAAACACCGCCGACGACCTGCATCCAATCGGGGCATAGGCGGGGATCTGCGCCTCTTCCGTCCTTCATTCCGTTGCCGGTCTGCGTCGCTCGCCATGCGCTGCGAACGAGCCGGCTTTTGTCATGGCTGCTCTGATATGCAGCGGCGGCGGATGCGAGTATCGCGATCAGCCGCGTCCAGTCGGCGGCTATGCGTTTGCCGTCATAGATCGTGCCGGTGCTGCTTTCGCATAGGGTGATACCGGCTTTTGCGAGACTTCGGATGAGGTCGAGGCTTTCCAGCGGTTCTTGGCGAGACATGCGATCCATCGCCTCGAAAATCAGCACTTTACCCGCAAGTTCACCCCGGAGTGCGCGTTCCTCGATCTCGTAGAGCTTACCGCCTTCCGCCCGGTTTTTTCCGTGGTATGCGGACTTGCCCCGATCAATCAGCGTCTCCGTGATCGTAAGTCCATGAACATGCGCCATCTTCGCGCCAAGTTCTTTTTGGCGCTTGATGCTGTCGCCTTTCACCTGATCGGCGGAGGAAAACCGGATGTAGAGGATTGCGTCCATAAAGTCTCTTGTTGCTGCATGAGCATGTTACCGCAGAGATGGTTACGCAACAGTGTAGGGCTGGTCGCAGCCCCGATAGGCGTTGAGCGAGCGGTCGAACGGAATATCGGGCGAGGCATTGCGGGTGATGATCGTGCGGGGGCGTTCCACCATGATGCTGGTGCGCGGGGGAGGCAGGGCCTCGTCCAGCGCCTCGGCCATGTCCAGCCAGTCGCCATCGACCTGCCGCAGGGGCAGGTTGAAACGGTCGCTCAGAGAATTGGCGGGCGCACCACGGCCCTTGATCGCAGCCATGGCGCATCAGAACATATAGGGAACATTCTGGCAAGCGATTCGGTTGCGCCGGTTTCGGTCAGGCGCATTGCCTGGCGGCGCAGGCCGGGATGATGGGCAGAGTGACAGGCAGGCGGGTGACGGGGTGGCCGCCGATCGCATGCCACCGATCGCGCCCCGCCGCCGCTGTCCGGCTCAGCCCGCCTGTACCCAGGTGGCGATCTGTTGCGCGACTTGATTGGCCGCCTGATTGATCGGCTCGGCGACCCGGTCTGCGCGGATGTCGGAAACCGGCACGCGGGCGGTGAAGCGGCTGCGCGAGGCCTCGCCGCTGGCGCTGTCGGTCAGCGTCGCCTCATAGGTGACGACGGCTTCCTTCGTCTGGCCGTCCAGCCCGAATTCGAGGAGATCGCCGGACAGGCGCTTGCGCGGTTTCAGCCCATATTGATCCTCGTCGATCACGAAAAGGACGCCGCCCGCCGTGATGGTTTCGGTCAGCAATTGATGGAACATGTCGCGCGGCGCCTCGGTCCATTGCGCGTTCTTCACATAGGCGACGCTGGTCGGGTCGATCTGCACCGGCACGCGGGTCGTGGCGATGGTGCGCGGCACTTCGGGCAGCATCACCAGCAGGCTGGGCAAGCCCTGACTGTTGACCGTCTGGCCCGGCGCGACCGCAGCCTGCGTGCGGATGGTCAGCAATTGCGGCGGCGGCTTCGTGCCGAAGCTGACGCAACCGCTCAACCCGATGAGGGCAAGGCCCATGGCCATCAGGCGTTTTGGCGAACGGATGGGGCGTATCGACATGGCGCTAATCCTTACTTCCTGTAATCGGGCAGCGGCGGATCGCCCAGCAGTGATCCGGCCCCCTGATGATCTATTTTTTCCGAAATCGCCCGCAGGCTGCGCGACATTTCACGCAGGTCGCGCACCAGCAGATTGACCTCCGGCATGGTATCGCGGGAGAATGTCTCCATCCCCGGCTTCGCCTCGGCGAGGGTGCCGTTGAGCGTGTCGAGGCTCTTGTTGGCGGACTGGATCGTCACGCGCAGATCCTTCAGCAGCGGCCGCCCTTCCTCATCCAGCATGGCGTTGGTCGTACCGACGAGCTTGCCGATTTCCTCCACGGCCACGCCCGTTTTTTGCAGGGTGATGCGGGTTTCGGCAAGGGCGGCGGCGATTTCCGGCCCACGGGCGGAAATCGACCCGGTCAGCGTCTCGACATGCTTCAATATCGCGGCGAGGCTGGCCTGATTGCGATCGTTGAGCAACTCGGTCAGCCGTTCCGTCAGGGTCGTCAGCCGTTCCACCAGTTGCGGCGCGTTGTTGAGCAATTCACCCAGCGCGCCCGGCTTGGTCGGGATGACGGGCACGCCTTCCGGGCAGGCAGTGTGACGGTTCTGTTCGGGGCAGACGATCGGCGGCGCGCCCTTGACCGCGCCGTCCAGCACGATTTCCGAAACGCCGGTGAAGCCCACGCCCTGAATGGTCGCGGTGGTGCCCTGAAGGATCGGCGTGTCGCGCTTCACCACGATGCGCACATGCACGAAATTGGGATCGCGCCGCCATAGTTCGATCGACTTGACCTGCCCCGACGGCACGCCGGAATAGGACACGCCCGACCCCTTGGCGAGGCCGTTGACCGATTGTTTGAAGAAGATGTCATATTCTTCATTGTCGCCGTCCGACAGGCGCGAGAACCAGAAGGCCGTGATCATCACCGCCAGCAACAGGGCCAGCACGACGCCGCCTACCAGCACATGGTTGGATCTTGTTTCCATTTAGCCTTCGTCCTTTCCGGCCCGTGATGCGGCGGTTCGTTCCGCTCTGGCGGTCACGCCGCGCGCGGAAGTGGCCGCCCGCCCGCGCGGGCCGTTGAAATATTCCTGAATCCATGGATGTTCGGTCGCCAGCAACTCGTCAATGGTGCCGACGGCGATCACCCTCTTGTCGGCCAGCACCGCCACCCGGTCGCAAATCGCATAGAGCGTATCGAGATCATGGGTGATGAGAAAAACGGTGAGGCCCAGCGTTTGTTGCAACTGACGCGTCTGTTCGTCGAACGCCGCCGCGCCGATCGGGTCGAGGCCAGCGGTCGGTTCGTCGAGGAACAGCAGGTCCGGGTCGATCGCCAGCGCGCGGGCCAGACCGGCGCGCTTTTTCATGCCGCCCGACAGTTCGGACGGGAATTTGGGGCCGGCTTCGGGGGGCAGGCCAGTCATGCGGATCTTGTAGGCGGCGATTTCATCGCGCAGTTCCGACCCGATCTGCGGGTAAAATTCCCGCAGCGGCACCTCTATATTCTCCGCGACGGTCAGGGTGGAAAACAGTGCGCCGCCCTGAAACAGCACGCCCCAGCGCTTGCGCAGCGCCAGCCCTTCCTCATCGACCTGACCCAGCGTCGAATGGCCGAACACGCTGATTTCGCCCTCGTCAGGCTGTTGCAGGCCGATGATGGCGCGCATCAGCACCGATTTGCCGGTGCCCGACCCGCCGACCACGCCGAGAATTTCCCCGGCGCGCACGTCCAGATCCAGATTTTCATGCACGACCTGCGTGCCGAAGCTGTTGCGCAGGCCGCGCACGCGGATCGCGACATCGCCAGAGGGACGATCATCGGGGCGAGCATCGGGCTGGCCATCGGGACGGTCATCGGCGCGCACCTCTGCCGGTGCGGAAAGGGGGGCGTCGTCGTTCATGTCCATCCCGCCGCTCATGTCCACCCCACCCATGTGAAGAAAACGGCGAAAAAGGCGTCGAGCACGATCACCATGAAAATGGCCTGCACCACGGCGGCGGTGGTGCGCAGGCCGACTTCCTCCGCATTGGCCTTGACCTGAAGGCCCTGAAAACAGCCGGTCATGCCGATGATGAGGCCAAAGACCGGCGCCTTGATGAGGCCGACCCACAGATCGGTGATGGGCACCACCTCCCGCAGGCGTTGGACGAAGGTGATCGGCGGAATGTCGAGCGCCACGGCACAGAGAAAGCCGCCGCCGATGACCGAGACGATCGAGGCGTAAAAGCCCAGCAGCGGCATGAGGATGACCGTGGCGAGGATGCGCGGCATGATGAGCGCCTCCATCGGGGCCACGCCGATGGTGCGCATCGCGTCGATTTCCTCGGTCAGCTTCATCGTGCCGATTTGCGCTGCAAAGGCGGAGCCGGACCGGCCCGCGACCATGATCGCGGTCATCAGCACGCCCAGTTCGCGGAAGGTCAGCCGCCCGACGAGGTTGACCGTCAGCACCTCCATGCCGAAGGCGCGCAACTGCACCGCGCCCTGCTGGGCGATGACGATGCCGATCAGGAAGCTCATCAGGCCGATGATGCCGAGCGCGGCGACGCCGACGACCTCGAACCGTTGCACCACCGCATTCCACCGCATGCGCGAGGGATGGCGGATCAGGCTCCATGCGGTGATGAGCGTCGCGCCGAAAAAGCCGATCAGGCCGATCAACGTCTGAAAGGAGATGACCGTCGCTTCGCCGATCTGCGCTAATATGCGCTGCATGGACGGGATCGCGACGGAATGCACCGGTTGCGCGCCCTCTTCCTCGGCGCCCGCGCTCACCGCCTCTATCAGGCGCTCGGCGTCGGCATCCGCGCCGGTGATCGGGCAGCCCCATTTGGACGCATGGCTGTGCAGCACCCATGCCCCGATCGTGTCCACATGCTGCACTTCGCTGATGTCCATCGCGGACACGGGGCCTTCCACCGCATCCAGATCGGCGGGCAGGGAGCCGAAGCGGCTGATTGTCAGGGCGCCGGAGAAGCGCAGAACCGGCCCGTCCGACCCTTCCTTCTCCAGTGTGAAATGTGCCAATTCCGTCATCGGGATAGGTTTGTGGTCCATTATCGGTTGCGCGGCAAGCCGAAACGGCCCATCCGGCGATTATAACGAAGCGGAAAGCATGAGGTTGCATTTCTCGTGAAAGTCGATGAACCGGTGAAGATCGCCATATATGATATGGATCGCACGGTGACGGTGCGGGGGACATATACGCCGTTTCTGCTGCATGTGGCGCGGAAGATGGCGCCATGGCGGCTGTTGCTGATGCCGCTGGTTCCTTTTGTGATGCTGGCCTATGTGCTGCGGCTCATCCCCCGGCGGCGGCTCAAGGAAATCAACCAGCATTTGATGATGGGCGGCAAGGTGCGGCGCGCGGCGCTGGCCCCGCATATCGAAAGCTATGCCGATCATGTGCTGGCGCATAATATCCGCAAGGGCGCGCTGGATCGCATCGCGGGGGACCGGGCGGAAGGCTATCGGCTGGTGCTGGCGACGGCATCCTACCGCCTTTATGTCGAGGCGATCGCGCGCCGCGCCGGGTTCGACGCGGTGATCGCGACCGATCATATGGGGCAGGATGTCGAATATGTGCGCGCCAGAATCGCGGGCGAGAATTGCTATGACGCGGCCAAGCTGGCGATGATCCGGCACTGGATGGCGGAGCAGGGGATCGAGCGCGATCAGGCCCATATCCGCGCCTATTCCGACCATGTGTCCGACGCGCCGATGCTGGAATTCGCCGATGAACCCTTTGCGGCCAATCCGCATCCGCCGCTCGCCCGGCTGGCGCAGGAACGCGGCTGGGGCCGGTTCGACTGGTCCTGACCTGACAGGCGGCGGGCAGGCGGCGGAAGGGCGGGGGTTTCCGTCCATGCAGTGCCTTCGATCGACCCCTGCGGCGGGAAAAGTTGCGCGGCGCAACTTGGCGGCGTGTCAGGGCAGACGGATCAGGCTAGGCCGATCAGGGCAGGCCGATCAGCGAGATTTGCCGTCCATAGCCCGCTTCCCCCTTGTGACAGGACCGGCGATAGCTGAAGAACAGGTCGGGCTGGGCATAGGTGTCCTGCCCCAAAATCTCTATCCGCTGTACGCCCGCCGCCGCCAGCCGGGCCGCGACATAGGCCGCTATATCGAATTGCGCATGGCCGGAGCGGCCGCCATCGGTGAAGAAGCGCTCATTTTCAGGATCGGCATCGAGGAAGCGGCGGACGAAACCTGCGTCCACCTCATAGGAAGCGCGAGCGATGCACGGGCCGACGGCGCAGCCGATGCGATCGCGCCGTGCGCCCAGCGCCTCCATCGCGTCGAGCGTGCGGTCGGTGACGCCCGCGATCGCGCCCTTCCACCCGGCATGAGCCGCACCGACGACGCCCGCTTGCGGATCGGCGAACAGCACGGGCACGCAATCGGCGGTCAATATGCCGAGCAGCAGCCCCGGCGTCGCGGTGACAAGCGCATCGACGGGCGGGCGGGCGTCATCGGCAAAGGGGGCGGTGACGCTCACCACATCGGGCGAATGCACCTGATGCACGGTGACGAGCGCCGCGTCGGGCAGCACGGCCCGCGCGGCGCGGCGGCGGTTTTCGAGGATGGCGTCGTGGTCGTCATCGGACCCCAGCCCGACATTCAACCCCGCATAAAGGCCGGTGGAGACGCCGCCCATCCGGCCCAGAAAGCCGTGCGGCACCGCGCCCAGCGCGGGGCTGGTCCATGGGGTGATGCCGCCCGTTCCCGTCATGCGCTTTTCCCTTCGGTGTCGAAACCCGCCGGCCCTTCGGTGTCGAAGCCCTCCGGCCCTTCTGTGTCGAAGCCTTCCGGCGCGGCCCAATCGGGATGGACGACCGCCATCACCTTGAACAGCGCGCCCATCTGATCCTCCGCGATCAACCGCCGGTGCGCCGTCTCTATCTCTTGCGCCTTGGCGGGCGCGGCGGCGGCGAGCATCTGCGCCCGCGCCGTGATGCCGAGCCGCGTCAGGAACGCGCCCTGACCCACCGGGCCAAAGACTTTCAACCCCTCCTGCCGGGCGGCATTGCCGATCAGCGTGAAATCGACATGGGCGGTCAGGTCGTTTTCCCCCACATCGGCAAAGGGGTCGGCGTAGCGATGGTCGCGCACCGCCTGCAAACTGTCCCCCAGCGCGGGGCCTTCATAGCCATAGTCGATGAACAGGCCGATGCCGCCCTGCCGCATCAGCCGCCGGGCAAGCGTCATCATGATCGCCGCGCCGACCGGGGCGCTTTCATGGATGGAGCCTTCGGGCGCATCCCGAAGCGCGGGCGGGATGCGCGCATCGACCGGGCGTTCCCCGGCGACGGGGACGAAGGGCCGGTCCTCGCCCAGCGCCACCATCCGTTCGCGCCAGCCCTGCGCGGTCCTGATCGCCTGCTGGATCGGCAGCGCGTCGAAAAATTCATTGCCGACGATCAGCAGCGGCCGATCGGTGGGCAGGCTTTCCACATCATCATGAAACAGGGCGCGGCGGATCAGCAATTGCTGCCGTTCGCGCAGGGTCGGGCTGGTTTCCACCAGATGCACGGACGGGACCAGCCGCGCCTGTTCCATCGCCCGCAACGCATCGGCGGCGAGCGTGCCCCGGCCCGGCCCGACCTCGACATAATGGGGGGGGAGCGCCTGCCCCGAGCGCATCCAGACATCGGCCAGCGCAAGGCCGATCATTTCCCCGAACATCTGGCTGATTTCCGGCGCGGTGGTGAAATCGCCCGCCGCGCCCAGCGGATCGCGCGTGCCGTAATAATGCGCGTTGACCTGCGCCATATACTGGGCCAGCGTCATCGGCCCGCCCGCCGCTATGGTGCGCGCCAGCCGTTCCGCGAAGCTTAGCTGACGGCGCCCGAAATGGCTAGCCGACACTGGCGGTCCCGGCGGTCGGCTCCACCCGTATCCGGCGGCGTTTGGCCGTCAGGATGAGATAGAGGCCGCCGACGATCATCGGGATGGTCAGCCATTGACCCATGTGCAGGCCGGTGCGCTGGGCAAATTCCATCAGTTGCGCGTCGGCCTCTCGGAAGAATTCGACGCTGAAACGGGCTAGGCCATAGCCCAGCAGGAAAATGCCGACCAGCTTGCCCGGTTCATAGCGCGCCTTCGTTTTCCAGAAGGCGAACCAGAGGATGACGAGCAGCAGCAGGCCTTCCAGCCCGGCCTCGTAAAGCTGGCTCGGATGGCGGGGCAGCGGGCCGCCGGTGGGGAAGATCATCGCCCAGGAAACATCGGTGGGCTTGCCCCAAAGCTCGCCGTTGATGAAATTCGCCAGCCGCCCGAACAGCAGGCCGAAGGGAACGCAGCAGGCGACATAATCATGCACGCGCAGCCAGTTCAGCCCTTCCTTGCGGCTCATCAGGATAATCGCGAGGGTCACGCCCAGCACGCCGCCATGGAAGGACATGCCGCCATTCCAGAGCTTGAAGATGTCGAGCGGATGGGAAAGAATATCGGGCTGATAGAACAGTACATAGGCCAGCCGCCCGCCGATGATGATGCCCAGCGTCGCGTAAAAGATCATATCGTCGGCATGGCGGCGCGCCATCGGCGATCCGGGCTGGGCGATCAGCTTCAGCAGATACCAGTAGCCGACCAATATGCCCGCCAGATAGGCGAGCGAATACCATTTGATCCCGAAAAAGCCGAGGTCGATGGCCACGGGGTTCAGTCCCAGATCCTCGAAACGGATATAAGGGCCGGCGGCGGAAAGCAGTTCTAACAAGGCACGTCCTCGCAAATTTGCGCCTGCATATATCAGCCGCGCCGCAATGAAAAGCCGCGCGTCCGCCTTACCGCCGCTTCGGGCGCCTTGCGTCCAATAACTCGCGCCTAATAATAGGTGGACAGGACAAAGGCCGACGTCGCCACCACCAGCAGGACGAGAATGGCGCCCATGCGGATATAATCGGTGAAGCGATAGGCCCCCGGCCCCATCACCAGCAGATTATTCTGATGGCCGATCGGGGTGAGGAAATCCGACGACGCGCCGATCAGCACGGCCAGCAGCGCGGCGTCGGGCGCTATGCCCAGCAGCGCGGCGACCTTGATGGCGAGCGGCCCCATGATGACGGCGGTGGCGACATTGTTGAGGAAGATGGAAAGCAGCATCGTCGCCGCGCAGATCGCCGCCAGCGCCAGAAACAGGGGTTGCCCGGCCAGCGTGTCGCCCAGCCATTGCGCGACGATGGTCGCCGCGCCGCTGTCCTCGAAACTCTGCCCGACCGGGATCATCGCGCCCAGCAGGACGATGATGCTCCAGTCGATCGACCGGTATATCTCGTCCGCGGGGATGGACCGGCTCGCCGCGAGGATGACGGCGGCGGCGAGGAAGGCGAGGGCGGGGGACACTTCCGCCACGACGATCGCCAATATCGAAAGCGTGAAAATGGCGATGATGAAGGCGGACCGGCTGGCGCGGATCGGCATCGGGTCGAGCCGGTCGATTTCCAGCAGGCGCGCGCTTGTCAGTTGCTCGGCCAGCGCCTGCCGCGACCCGCGCACGAACAACTGGTCGCCCGGCCGGATGCGCAGCCGGGCCAGCGGCAGCTTTTCGCTCGCCGCGCGGGGGCCGGCGGCCACGATCCTGAGCCTGTTGTCGCTGCGGATGCGCAGTTCATTATAGCCGCTGCCCTCCAGGCTGGACCCATGGCCGACGACCACATGGGCGGTGACGCTGCCGTCTTCATCCTCTTTCTGTTCGGGGTCGATCAGGCCGGTTTTCTCCGCGACGGTCGCGCTGTCGCTACGCGATGTCACCAGCAGGCGATCGCCCGCGCGGGCGACATCGCCTTCCCCGAAGGGCAGCGGCGAGCCAAAGCGGAAGGCGGCGATCATGCGCGCCTTGCTTTCCCGCAAGGCCTGTTTGACGCCCTCTATCGTCATCCCCTCGTCCGGCGGCGTCAGTTCGAACACGCGCCACGGGTTCCGCTGTTCCTGCGTCAGGGATTGGCGGACGGGCAACAGGCGCCAGCCGATCAGCGCCAGATAGGCGATGCCGATCAGCATGACGGCCCCGCCGACCGGGGTCATGGTGAAAAAGCCGAACGGCTCCCCCAGTTCGCTTTCCCGCACGGAGGACAGGATCAGGTTGGCGGGCGTGCCGATCAGCGTGGTCATGCCGCCCAAAATGGTGGCGAAGGCCAGCGGCATCAGGATGGCGCCGGGCGGGCGTTTCGCGTCGCGGGCGATTTCGCTGGCGATCGGCATGGTGATGACCAGCGCGGCGATATTGTTCATGAAGGCGGAGAGGACGGCGGCCACGACCAGCAGCATCGCGCTGCGTATCCCGAAGCCCGCGCGGGACGGGATCGCCACCCGCGCAATCGCGGAGGCCGCGCCCGACAGCTCGACCGCCCGCCCGACGACGAGCACCGCCGCCACCGCCAGCACGGCGGGGTCGGCAAAGCCGGAAAAGGCCGTGGAGGGTTCGACCAGCCCGGCGATCAGGCAGGCGAAGAGCGCCAGCAGAGCCACCAGATCATGACGCACCTTCTCGCTGATGAAGAGAAGGAGCGCGCCACCCAGAATGATGGCGCTGAGCAGGGCGGGATTCACTGTTTTCCTCCATGGGCAGGGGGGTGGATCAGCCGGTCGGCAGGGTGCCCTGTGATAATATTGCCTGATAGTATTGCGCGGGAATGGAGGAACCACTAGCCCCCTTTCCAGCTTTTTATGGCGTGATCTGCGTTTTTTCCCGCGCCTCGCCTGCGCCTCCATTCGTGCCCATGGCTTTTCCGGCGGGTTTTCCGATGGAAAGGGCAGTCTTGGCGCTTGCCTTCCGGGGCTTAACCAATAGGATCATGCCGACAGGGCGAGCCGCCGCCATCCCGGCGGCATCAGGCGGGGCCTGCCGATGCGGGGCCTGCCGATACTGGCCTGCGGGTGAGAGGCGCGCCCGCCCTAGCCCAATCGGCGCCCCAATCGGCGCCCCAACCGGCGTAAGGAGACGACCATCGCGGCCACGAAACAGACGGATCGACAGAACGGGCACCATAGTGAGCGGCAAAGAGGGCGGCAGGTGACGGAAACGATCGGGAACCAGTCTCTCCCCCGCCCCCCGCTGGACCGGCATGTCAGCCTCTTTCTGGATCTGGACGGGACGCTGGTGGACCTGATCGATCGGCCCGACGACGTGGTGGCCGATCCGCCCCTGCGCGCCCTGCTGGAGGCGGTGCGGCATCGGCTGGAGGGCAGGCTGGCGATCGTCAGCGGGCGATCGCTGGCGCAACTGGATCGCATATTGGGACCGGTCGCGGCCGATGTCATCCTGTCGGGCAGCCATGGCACGGAGTTCCGGCGCGATGGCGTGACGCACGCGCCGCCCCGCTCCGCCGCGCTCGATCGGGCGGGGAAGGACATGCGCCTGTTCGCCCAGGATCATGAGGGGGTGCTGCTGGAAGAGAAAAGCTACGGCATCGGGCTGCATTACCGGATGGCCCCGGCGATGGGCGGCGCGGCGCGCGCGCTGGCCGCCAGCCTTGCCCGGACTTACGACCTGTTCGCGCAGGAAGGGCATGACATGGTGGAATTGCGCCCGCCGGGGCATGACAAGGGGCAGGCGATCCGCTATCTGATGGAGGCGCCGCCCATGGCTGGCCAGCCGCCGGTCTTTCTGGGCGATGACCTCACCGATGAAACGGGATTTGCCGTTGTGGCGGCGCTGGGCGGCCATGGCGTGCTGGTGGGCGCGGCGCGGCCGAGCGCGGCCGCCTATCGGCTTTGCGATCCCGCCCATGTCCGCAACTGGCTGAAGGAGTTGAGCCTATGACCGCAACGCTGGACCTCTGGCCGATCGGCAATTGTCAGGTGTCTGCGTTGGTCGATCGGGCCGGGCGGTTCGTCTGGGGGTGCGTGCCGCGCGTGGATGGCGACCCGGTTTTTTCTTCGCTGCTCGATTCCGCGCCGCGCGCGGGCGATGGGGCGCGGGGCTTCTGGGAAATCGATCTGGAAAATTGCGTGCGCACGCAGCAGCATTATCTGCGCAATACCCCCGTGCTGGTGACGACGCACACCGATGTCGACGGCAATGTGGTGGAGGTGGTCGATTTCTGCCCGCGCTATACCGGCGAGGGGCGGATTTACCGCCCGGTCGCCTTTGCCCGCATCGTGCGCCCCATCAAGGGGTCGCCCCGCATCCGCGTGCGCCTGCGCCCGTCGCGCCATTGGGGGGCGGAGGACGCGCCGCGCACACGCGGGTCGAACCATATCCGCTATCTCGTCGATGACATGGTGCTGCGCCTCACCACCACCGCGCCGGTCGGCTGGATCGAGGATGAACGCCGTTTCCGCGTGGAGGATGCGCTTTATTTCTTCCTTGGCCCGGATGAGAGCTTCGTCGGCGATCCGCGCATCGCGATAGAATCGATGCGCGACCGCACGATCAAGGAATGGCGCCAGTGGGTGCGCGTGCTGGCGACGCCGGTGGAATGGCAGGACGCGGTGATCCGCGCCGCCATCACGCTGAAACTGTGTCAGCATGAGGAAACCGGCGCGATCGTCGCCGCGCTCACCACCTCCATCCCGGAACATGCCAATTCGGGCCGAAACTGGGATTATCGCTATTGCTGGATACGCGACGCCTATTACACGGTGCAGGCGCTCAACCGGCTGGGCGCGCTGGACGTGCTGGAAGGCTATCTCGCCTATCTGCGCAATGTCGTGGACAGCGCGAAGGGCGGCCATATCCAGCCGCTCTACGGCGTGGGCGGCGAGGCGCGGCTGGAAGAACGGATCGAATCCGGCCTCAACGGTTATCGCGGCATGGGGCCGGTCCGCGTCGGCAACCAGGCCTATGAGCAGATCCAGCATGACGCCTATGGGCAGATCATCCTGTCCAACGCGCAGGCCTTTTTCGACCAGCGGCTCTACCGCATGGGCGGCGAGGAGGATTTTCACGCGCTGGAATCCATCGGGGAACGGGCCTGGGCGGTGCATGACAAGCCCGATGCGGGCCTGTGGGAATTGCGCACGCGCAGTTCCGTCCACACCTATTCGGTGGCGATGTGCTGGGCGGCGTGCGACCGGCTGGCGCTGATCGCGCAACGTCTGGGCCTGACGGAACGGGTGGCCTTCTGGCGGGAGCGGGCGGACAGCATCCGCGCCCTGATCGAGCGCGAGGCATGGCGGGACGAAACGCAACGCCTGTCCGCGACCTTTGCCGGGGATGATCTCGATGCCAGCCTCATCCAGTTGCTCGACATGCGCTTCCTGCCCCCCGATGACCCGCGCTTCCGCAGCACGCTCGATGCGGTGGAAGGGGGGTTGCGCCGGGGCAGCAACATGCTGCGCTATGCGACCGAGGATGATTTCGGCCTGCCGGAAACCGCCTTCAACGTCTGCACCTTCTGGCTGATCGAGGCGCTGCACGCGACCGGGCGGCTGGAGGATGCGCGCGTCCTGTTCGAGGAAATGCTGACCCGGCGCACCGGTTCGGGCCTGCTGTCGGAAGATATCGACCCCCAGACCGGGGAATTATGGGGCAATTATCCCCAGACCTATTCGCTGGTGGGCACCATCAACTGCGCGGTGCTGTTGAGCAAGCCATGGAGTACCGTCCGATGAACCGCCTGATCGCCGTTTCCAACCGCGTCCAGCCCCCGGCGGAGGAAGGGTCCGCCAATCAGGGCGGGCTGGCGGTCGCGCTGGCCGCGGCCCTGCGCGAAAGCAACGGCATCTGGTTCGGCTGGTCGGGGGAGGAAACCGAAAATTTCAGCGGCCATATCGATTTTCAACGATATCGGGGCGTCACCACCGCGACGATCGACCTCGAAGCGCAGGATATCGACGAATATTATAATGGCTATGCGAACCGGACCTTGTGGCCGCTGTTCCATGACCGGATCGACCTGGCCGAATTTCAGCGCGAATTCGAGGGCGGCTATCAGCGCGCCAACAGCCGCTTCGCCGATACGCTGCGGCCGCTGCTTCAGGATGACGACCTGATCTGGGTGCATGATTATCACCTCATCCCGCTGGGCCGCGAATTGCGCGACCGGGGGGTGGGCAACCGGTTGGGTTTCTTCCTGCATATTCCATGGCCGCCGACCCGCCTGCTGCTGTCGCTGCCGCATCATCGCGAACTGGTGGAATCGCTGTTCTTTTACGATGTCGTCGGGTTCCAGACGCCGGACTGGCTCGATTCCTTCCTCCATTATGTGCAGAAGAAGCTGGGCGCGCAGGTGCATGCGGACGGCACCGTCCATTATAAGGGGCGCTCTCTCCGCGCGATCGCCTGCCCGATCGGGATCGATTGCGCCGCCTTCACCGAAATGGCGCAGGGCGAGGAAGCGCTTTCCACCTGCCGTCGGATGCTGGAAAGCGCCAATGACCGCGCGATGATATTGGGCGTGGACCGGCTCGATTATTCCAAGGGATTGCAGGATCGCTTTTTCGGCTATCAGCGCTTTTTATCGACCTATCCCGACATGCAGGAAAAGGTGTTCCTCCTCCAGATCGCGCCGCCATCGCGGGAGGACGTGCAAAGCTATCAGGAAATCCGCGCCCAGCTGGACGCCCTGTCCGGCCATATCAACGGCGAATTTGCGAGCGTGGAATGGGTGCCGATCCGCTATGTGAACAAGGGTTATCCGCGCAGCCAGCTTGCCGGGATGTACCGGGCGGCGCGCATCGGCCTCGTCACCCCGTTGCGCGACGGGATGAACCTTGTCGCGAAGGAATATGTCGCCGCGCAGAATCCCGATGATCCCGGCGTCCTCATCCTGTCGTCCTTCGCCGGGGCGGCGTGGCAGATGCAGGAGGCGCTGCTGGTCAATCCGCACAGCGCGGAAGATGTCGCCGACGCCATAGCGCGCGCGCTCGCCATGCCGCAGGAAGAGCGGATCGCCCGCTGGCGCGTTCTGGCCGACGGGGTAAGGCGGGAGGATGTGACATGGTGGCTGCACCGCTTCGTCGCGGCGCTGGCGTTGCCGGACGCGGCGGGGGAGGAAGGCTCGCCCCCGCTGGCTACCGCGGATTAGGGCCGGTCGCTTTCCACGGCTCATCGCCCGAAGGATGGCCGGTTCCGGCGCGCGTGGGGCTTTTTTCGGGATTGTCGTTAGAATCCCAATGGATGCCCGCCAAAGGATACAGAGCGTTAACCAATTTCTCCTAGCTTCGGCGAATGAGTTTCAGGGGCGGAGGACCGGCGCGAGTCGGTTCGCGCCCCCTTGCCGGAGCGTGACTGAATGTTCGAACAATTGGGGGGAGACGCCGCGATCGCGCGCGCAATGACGCGTTTGCTGGCATTTTCCGCAGGCTGGGCCGCGCTGGGCGTGGCGGGGGCGGGGCTCGCCGCCAACGGATTTGCGCTGCCGGGAATCGCCTGCGCGGTGGCGGGGCTGATCGGGACGGTGGTGACGATAGCGATCGTCCGGTCGCGAATCGGTGCCCCCTATGCGGACATGACCTATCATATGGAGGCGCTGGCCGCAGGCGATCTGGACAGCCCTGCCCCCCGCAGCGACCGGGACGACGATATCGGGCGCATGGCCCGCGCCATGGACATGCTCCGCCGTCAGGCGTTGGCAGCGCGGGAGGACGCGCAGGTTCAGGGCCGGATGATCGCCGCGCTGGATGGCGGCCTTTCCGCCCTTGCCGGGGGCGATCTTGCCCATCGTATCGCGGACCCCTTTCCGGGCGAGCGGGATCAGGTGCGGCGGACGTTCAACGGGGTGATGGAAAAGCTGGCGGACATCATCGGCGCCGTCACCCGCGCCACGCAGGGGCTTCAATCGGGCGCGGGAGAGATTCGCGCGGCGACGCAGGATCTTTCCGGGCGGACGGAACAGCAGGCCGCTTCGCTGGAGGAAACGGTGATGTCGATGAACGAGATCACCCAGATGGTGCAGCAGAGCGCGCAGAGCGCCAACCGGGCCGCGCAGGCGATCGGCGATGCGCATGGCGAGGCGAGCGAAGGCGGGCAGGTGGTGACGAAGGCGGTGCAGGCGATGGGCGAGATCGAAAAATCCGCCCATGAAATCGCGCAGATCATCAACGTGATCGACGGCATCGCCTTTCAGACCAATTTGCTGGCGCTCAACGCCGGGGTGGAAGCGGCGCGGGCCGGGGATGCGGGCAAGGGGTTCGCCGTCGTCGCCAATGAAGTCCGCGCGCTCGCCCAGCGCAGCGCCGAAGCGGCCAAGGATATCAAGGCCCTCATCCTCACCAGCGCGGGGCAGGTGGAACAGGGCGTCAATCTGGTCGGCCAGACCGGGGAGATGCTGAACCGCATGGTCGATCGCGTGGGGGATATCAGCGCGCTGGTGGCCGAGATTTCCGAATCGTCGGAAACCCAGTCGGTGGGCCTGCAACAGGTCAATTCCTCCATGCGCGACATGGATAAGGTGACGCAGCAGAACGCGGCGATGGTCGAGCAATCCACGGCGGCGGTGCGCACTCTGGCGGCGGGCGCGGAGGATCTTGCGCGGCTGATCGGGCATTTCCGCGCTGCCGGTCCGGCCTCCGGCGCTGCGAACGGGGGCAGGGGGCAGGGTGCGGGCCGCGACAGGGCGCGGGTAGCCGCGGCCCCGATGGCCAAGCGGGCGGGGGAAACGCGCGGTCTGCCAGCCCCTCCATCCCGTGCCGCCGCCGGTCATCTGGCGGTGGTCGCGCAGGATGAGGACTGGTCGGAATTTTGACCGGGCCGGGGCTTTAACCGGCCGGAATTTCAACCGAAACGACCGGATTTCCACGGCAACGGACTGCTCTCAACGAAAACGGATTGGGGTGTCGAAGATGACAATGATAACTCTGCCCTCGATGGTCGACAGGACCACCGCCGGCGCGCTGGTGTCCCGGATCGACCGGGCGCTGGTTGCGGGAGAGGACGTCACGATCGAGGCTCGCGATGTGACGCGCATCGGTCAGGCTGGCCTGCAACTTTTATTGAGCGCGCAACAGACGGCCTTGGCCCGGTCCGTGCCGATGACGGTGCATCCGTCCCCGGCGATGCTGGGCGCGGCGCGGGTGGCCGGGTTGACCGGCGCATTTCATTGGGCGGGGCATGGCGATGACGAATGAGGAAATCCAGAACATCTTCTTCCTCGAATGCGAAGAAGCGTTGGGGCAGGCCGAAGAAGGCCTGATGGCCTGCGAATCCGGCACCGCCGACACAGAGACGGTGAACGGCATTTTCCGGGCGGTCCATTCCATCAAGGGCGGGGCGGGCGCATTCAGTTTCGCGCTGTTGCAGGCCTTCACCCACAAGTTCGAAACCGTGCTGTCCTATGTGCGCGATGGCGATCTGCCGCTGGGCGACTGGCTCAACGCGCTGATGCTGCGCGCCTTCGACGTGCTGTCCGATCATGTGCTCTATGCCCGCGGCGAAGGCGAAGCGCCCGACGACGCGGCGATCAGCGCCGAACTGGAAGAGGTGGCCGAGCGCATCGCCGCTGGCCTGCCCGTGGGGCAGGAACAGGGCGTCGAGGCCGGTGCCGACGCTGACATTGACGCCAGTGCCGATGGAGATGCCGAAGCCGGTATCGGCGGCCCGAATATGCAGGATGAACTGGGGCTGGATTTCGATCTGGACGGCCTGATGGGCGACCTGTCCGTCGATGCGGAGGAAGCCGCCGCGATGGAGGCCGCCGCCGCCGAGGTCGAACGCCGCATGGAACAGGGCGAGGATATTGCCGACCTGCCCATGGCCCCGGCTGCGTCTGCGTCTGCGGCTCTGGCGATGGACGAGGGCGGGGCGCCAACCCCGGACGAGGTCGGAAGTTTTGGCTGGAAGGTCGCTTTGCGGTTTCTCGATGGCGCGCTGGCCAATGGCAGCGAGCCGTTGCTGATGCTGCGCGAATTGCATGAACTGGGCGGGCGCTGCCTCTCGGTCGATGCCGCCGATCTGCCCTTGCTGGATCGACTGGACAGCGAGCGGGCCTATCTGGGCTGGACGTTCCACCTGCCCGCCCATGTTTCCCGCGAAGAAATAGAGGAAATTTTCGATTTCATCGGGTCCGACTGCGCCCTGACGATCACGGCCCAGAGAGAAGCGGTGGTGCAGCCGGAAATCAGGATTGCCCTTGCCGCGATCTGTCCGGCGGCAATCGACGCCCCGGCTGCGGCGGAAAGCGAAACCCCGGCCCCGGCCCCGGACGATGCTGCGGATAGCGCCGATGCTCTGGCGCCTGCCGTCGCGCCCGTGGCTGAGGAAAAGGCGGCACGGCCCGTCGCGGCCCCGGCCTCCGTTCCCGCGTCGGCCCCGGCTCCTACCCCGGCCCCGTCCTCCGCCCCCGTCTCCGGTGCGTCCGCCGCGCAGCCGCGATCGGTCAACGCGATCAGCCAGACGGTCCGCGTCGATCTCGCCAAGCTGGACAAGCTGATCGACACGGTCGGCGAACTGGTGATCGCGCAGGCGATGATGGCGCAGCGGCTTGACGGCCACGGCCTGTCGGCGATGGATGAAATGGGCATGCTCGATCTGCTGACCCGCGATATTCAGGAAAGCGCCATGTCGATCCGCGCCCAGCCGATCGGTTCGGTCTTTTCTCGCGTGCCGCGCATCGTGCGCGAACTGGAGGCCAGCACCGGCAAGCAGGTCGAACTCACCATGAGCGGCGAAGGCACCGAACTCGACAAGACGGTGGTGGAGCGCCTTGGCGAACCCCTGACGCATCTTATCCGCAACGCGGTCGATCATGGCATCGAAACGCCCGAAGACCGCATCGCCAAGGGCAAGCCCGCCGAAGGCAGGCTGCATCTGTCGGCGGAACAGCGCAGCGGGCGCATCGTCATTTCCATTTCGGATGACGGCGCGGGCATCAACCGCGAAGCCGTGCTGCGCAAGGCGATCGAACGGGGCCTTGTCGCGCCGGGCGCGCAACTCAGCAATGAGGATATCGACCATCTGATCTTCGCCCCCGGTTTTTCGACGGCGCAGCAGGTGTCGAACATTTCCGGGCGCGGCGTCGGCATGGACGTGGTGCGCCAGAATGTGAAGGATCTGGGCGGGCGCATTTCCATCGAATCGCGTCCGGGCGAAGGATGCACGTTCACGCTGGCCCTGCCGCTGACGCTGGCGATCGCCGATGGCATGATCGTGACCGTGGGCGACCAGACGGTCGTTATCCCGCTGACCCATGTGCTCGAAAGCCTGCGCCCGGACGAAAGCGACGTACAATATATCGGCCAGAATCTGGTCGTGCTGAACAATCGCGGCCGCTTCCTGCCCATCGTTCCGCTCGATGCGGCGGCAGGCGCGATCGGGGCGGAGACGAACCCGCAGCAGGCGGTGCTGATCGTCGTCGATACCGAAAGCCACGGGCAGGCGGTGCTGATGGTGGACAGCATCGTCGATCAGCGCCAGTTCGTCATCAAGAGCCTGGAGGCGCATTATCAGCCGATCAACGGCGTCGCGGGCGCCACCATATTGGGGGACGGCAAGGTCGCGCTGATTCTGGATGTCGATGCGCTGGTCGCGGATAATTTCACCGCCGAACAGGGGGCGCTGGCAGCGGCATGAGGGCGGCGGAAGCAATCGCCTTCGCGCCTTTCCCCGGCATCAGCGAGCAGGTCTATTCCCGCGCTGATTTCGAGGCGGTGCGCGATATCGTCTATGACATTGCGGGCATCGTCCTGCCGCCGGGCAAGGCGACGCTGGTCTATTCGCGGCTGGCCCCGCTGGTGCGGGACAGCGGGCGCCAGACCTTCGCGCGCTATATCGAACTGATACGGACGGAGGAAACCGCGCTGCGCCGGGCGATCAACGCGCTGACCACCAACCACACCTTCTTCTATCGCGAAGCCCATCATTTCGAGCATCTGGCGACCCGGTTGCGGCCCGCCCTGCTGGAACAGGCGCGGGCGGGCCGTCCGGTCCGCATCTGGTCGGCGGGCTGTTCGACGGGGGAGGAACTCTATTCGCTGGGCATGGCGCTGCTCGGCCCGGACAGGAACGAGGCGCGGGCTTTCCTCGATGGCGATACCGTGATCCTCGCCACCGATCTGGCCGACCATGCGGTCGCCGGAGCGAAGGCGGGGCGCTATGCGGCCGATGCGGTGAAGGATGTGCCGGCCGATCTGGTGAGGGCATGGTGCAGGACCAGCGGCGATGAGGTGGAAATGGCGGAGGACATGCGCGCGATGATGCGCGTGCGCCGCCTGAACCTGCTCGGCCCATGGCCGATGAAGCGCGGGTTCGACGCCATCTTCTGCCGCAATGTGATGATCTATTTCGATCAGCCGACCAAGGATCGTCTGGTGTCCCGTTTCGCCGATCAGCTGTTGCCGGACGGGCATCTTTATATCGGGCATAGCGAGCGGGTCGGGGGGACGGCCCAGCAGGTGATGTCGCTGGTGGGAAGCACCATCTATCGAAAGGATGGAGTGTGAAAACAAGGGTTTTGATCGTCGATGATTCCGCCACGATGCGGGCCTTGCTGGCGCGCCTGCTGGGGCGGGAGGCGGATCTGGACGTTATCGGCACGGCGGCCAATGCGCAGGAAGCGCGCGTCATGATCCGCGAGATGAACCCGGACGTGGTGACGCTGGACGTGGAAATGCCGGGCATGAACGGCCTCGATTTCCTCGAAAAGATCATGCGGCTGCGGCCCATGCCGGTGGTCATCGTATCGGGCATCACGCGGCGGGGCGCGGAAACGACGATCCGCGCTCTCGAACTGGGGGCGGTCGATTGCTATGCGAAGCCGGATGGATCGATCACCAACCTGATCGACCATGATAATGGCGCGCTCGCCCGGATGGTGCGCTCCGCCGCGCGGGTGAAGCATTGGCGCAGCCCCGCCATGGAGCAGCGCACCGCCGCGCCGGTGCCGCGCGAAACCATCGCGATCGCTTCGGGCGGCGGCGGGGATGGGGGCGGCGGGGGCGGCACGCAGCTTATCGCCATCGGCGCGTCGACCGGCGGGGTGGAGGCGCTGCACCATATCCTGCCGTCTTTCCCGCAAAACTGCCCGCCCACGGTGATCGTCCAGCATATCAGCGCGGCCTTTGCCCCGGCGATGGCCGATCGGCTGGACCGGCAATGCGCGGTGAAGGTGCAACTGATCGAATCGGGGATGCCGCTGTTGCCGGGCCATGTCTATCTCGCGCCCGGCAATGACCGCCATGCCGTGATCGGCAAGGCCGGGCGTCTGGCGGTGACGATGACGCCGGGCGACCCGGTGTCGGGCCACCGCCCCAGCATCGACATGCTGTTTGAATCGGTGGCGCGGCAGATCGGCCCGGCGGCGGTCGGCATCCTGCTGACCGGCATGGGGCAGGACGGCGCGCGCGGCCTGCTGGCGATGCGGCAGGCGGGCGCCCACACCATCGCGCAGGATCAGGCGACGTGCACCGTATACGGCATGCCGCGCGCCGCGGCGGATCTGGGGGCGGCCGAACGGATATTGCCGCTGCCGCGCATTGCAGAGCGGGTGCTGGCCGTGGCGGGGTTGTAGCACATGTCCATGGTAACGGAGGTGCGGGCAGGCCCCGGCCTGCGACGGGTCACGGTGATGCAGGGACAGGCCTATGTCGGGACCGGGGAGCCGGAAATCCTGACCACGGTGCTGGGCAGCTGCATCGCCTGCTGCCTGTATGACCCGGCGGCGAAAGTGGGGGGGATGAATCATTTCCTGCTCGCGGAACCCAATCCCGGTAGCGGCACGATCGCGGACAGGAATTACGGCATCTACCTGATGGAACTGCTTATTAACCAGATGATGACACGTGGTGGCATAAAGTCGCGGATGAAGGCTCATATCTACGGGGGCGCCAACATGCATATGGGGATGACCCGAATCGGGGATGCCAATGCGCTTTTTGCGCGGAATTTCCTGAAGGATGAGGGGATTCCGCTGATGCGGGGCGACACCGGCGGCGAATCGGCGCGGCGCATCGATTTCGATCCCGTGATGGGACGGACGCGGTGCCGGAAAATCGGGGTGACTGCCGTGCCGGCGGCAAAACCGGTCGTGCGGCCCAGACAGGCCGACGGCGAAGTGGAATTGTTTTGAGGTGAAGGAAAGCGGGAATATGTCCGATACCATCCATGTGCTGACGGTCGACGACAGCGCAAGCATGCGCGCCCTGTTGCGGGCGGCGCTGACATCGCGCGGTTATCTGGTGTCTCAGGCCGAAGACGGCGTGGCCGCGCTGGAATGGCTGTCCGACAATGCGGAGGACGTCGATGTCATCGTCACCGACATCAACATGCCGCGCATGGACGGCTTTGGCCTGATCGAGGAACTGCGCGGGCAGGTGCGGTTTCGCGATTGTCCGATCCTGGTGCTGTCCACCGAGAGTTCCGACGAGAAAAAGGCCCGCGCCCGGTCCGCCGGGGCGACGGGATGGATCGTCAAGCCCTTCGACGTGGACAAGCTGGATTCGGCGCTGCGCCGCGTAACCCACTGATATCCCGCCCGACGACGACAAGGATAGGAATATGACACGTCAATTGATCACTTTCCGGCTGGGGGAACAGAGCTTCGGCCTCGACATCATGGCGATCCGCGAGATTCGCGCCTGGTCGCCCGCCACCCGCCTGCCGCATGTGCCGGCCTATGTCGCGGGCGTGGTGAACCTGCGCGGCACGGTGCTGCCGGTGATCGATCTGGCCGCGCGTCTGGGCTGGGAACCGGCCAACCCGACCGATCGCCATGTCATCATCGTCGCCCAGGTGGGGCAGCAGTTGCGCGGCCTGATCGTCGATGCGGTCAGCGATATCGTCACCGCGCAGGCGGACGAGATGCAGCCCGCCCCGGCGACGGGCGCGGATGCGGTGGTCCCCCATCTGGAAGGATTGCTGGCGATGGAAGACCGCATGGTCATGGTGCTCGACCTGCCGGGCCTGACGGCGGACGCGGCGCTGCCCGAGGCGGCCTGACCGGGCATGCGGATACCGGCAGAGATGATATATAAAAGGGGCGCATAATGGCTGCTATCAAGGTTCTGGTTGTTGACGATTCCATCACGATGCGGGCGCTGTTTTCCAGCGCGCTCGAACAGGCTGGCAATCTCGTCGTCGTCGGGGCCGCCGCGAACGCCGATGAAGCGCGCGGCATGATCGGGGAACTGCGCCCCGATGTGGTGACGCTCGACATCGAAATGCCCGGCATGAACGGCATAGATTTTCTCGAAGAGATCATGACGACCCGGCCCATGCCGGTGGTGATGCTCTCCACCCTGACGCAAAAGGGGGCGGAGGTGACGCTGCGCGCGCTGGAACTGGGCGCGGTGGATTGTTTCCACAAGCCCGCCAAGGCGACGACCGAGGAATTCGCGAATATCGCGGGCAAATTGTGCAAGCTGGTCGCGACGGCGGCGAAGAGCAAGGTCCGGCGCTATGATCCGGTAGCGGCGGCGGCGAAGGCGGCCGCGGCGGAGCAGGCGATCGCCCGCGATGACCCATCCACCTATAAATGGAATGGCGGCATCGTCGCGATTTCGGCATCGACCGGCGGCGGCCCGGCGGTCATCGAACTGCTGGCGGACTGGCCGGCCAATTGCCCGCCGACCATCGTGCTGCAACAATTGGAGGATGGGCTGGCGGTGCCGTTCGCCTCGCGCCTCAACAAGGCGATCGTGCCGGAGGTCAAGCTGGCCGAAGACGGCGTGGCGCTGAAACCGGGGCATGTCTATGTGCTGTCGCATCCCGACCGTCATGGGCTGGTCGATCGCTGGCCGGGCGGCGCGATCCGCCTGATCGCCCGCGATCCGGTGAACGGCGTGCGCCCGTCCGCCGACCTGCTGCTGACGACGATCGCCAAGGCGGCGCGCGACCGGGCGGTCGGCGTGATCCTGTCCGGCGCGGGCATGGACGGCGCGGCGGGCATGGTCGCGATCAAGCAGATGGGCGGCCTGACGCTCTGCCAGGACAAGGACAGCGCGATGCTGTTCGAAACATCCGCCGCCGCCATCGCCAAGGGCGCGGTCGAGGCCCAGCTTTCGCTGCCCGATCTGGCGGAACGCATCCTGGCCCATTGCAAGGAACGAGATATTGCCGCCTGACGGATCGCCTTCTTTCGGTCAAAGCGGCGCTGGTGCTCCGCTGCTGTCCTCTGCCGCCGACCTGCGGGGCAAGATCGCGGCGGAACTGGACATGCTGCGCGTGGAGATGGAGGAGCTGGGCGTCCAGCTTTGTCTCAACGAGACGATATTGCTGCATTATATGACCCAGTTGCAGCGCCTCGATGAAATGGGGCAGCGCTGTTACTGGCTCGCGGAGATGATCCGTTCCGACGACCCGGAGGCGGTGATCCCGCATATCACCCTCAAGGCGCTGGGCGACCGGATGACGGATGACGAGGGGCTGCCTTTGGGCGAAACGCCCTCATAACCCCTGCCCGTGCATGGACATGCGCGCATGGATATTTTTCTGCCGCCCTGTCAGGGCGCGGACAGGAAAAGGGGCCGTTCATGGCCCCTTTTTCGATCATTCCCTTGTTCCGGCGCTCCCTTGATCCGGCGGCGAGGGACGGCGCATTGCGCCCTTCCCTCGCAGGGCCCCGGACTCTGTCCGGTTCAGACCTGCTGCGAAATCGCTTCAGGCATAAGGCGGGCTGTCGAGGCCCTTGGGGCTTTTGGTGAAAATCTCGCAGCCGGTTTCGGTGATGCCGATGCTGTGCTCGAACTGCGCCGAAAGGCTGCGGTCGCGCGTTACCGCCGTCCAGCCATCGTCCAGCATCCGCACGCCCGGCTTGCCGATGTTGATCATCGGTTCAATGGTGAAGAACATGCCGGGCTTGAGTTCCGGCCCGGTGCCGGGGCGGCCGACATGGACGACCTCGGGCGAATCGTGGAACACGCGGCCCAGCCCGTGACCGCAGAAATCGCGCACCACGCCATAGCGGTGCTTTTCGGCATATTGCTGGATGACGAAACCGATATCGCCCATATGATTGCCGGGCCGCGCCTGTTCGATGCCCAGCATCAGGCATTCATATGTCACCTCGACCAAGCGGCGCGCCTTGATGGACGCTTCGCCCGCGATATACATGCGGCTGCTGTCGCCATGCCAGCCATCGACCATCGGCGTCACGTCGATGTTCAATATGTCGCCATCCTTCAATTCCCGGTCGCCGGGGATGCCGTGGCAGATCACATTGTTGATCGAGATGCAGCAACTATGCGTATAGCCGCGATAGCCCATGGTGGCGGGCACGCCGCCGCCCTCTATCGCCATGCGCCGGACGATGTCGTCCAGTTCGCCGGTGGTGACGCCGGGCACCACATGCGGGGCCAGCGCGTCGAGTATCTCCGCAGCGAGGCGCCCGGCCTTGCGCATGCCCTCAAAACCGCTTTCGTCATAGAGCTTGATCGCGGTCGAACGGGTCGGCGGGGACTCCGCCGTCATGGTCATATAATCGGTCATGGCGCGCAGTATAGCCATGTGAACCGCGATTGACGAGGGGCTTGAGCGGGGTGGGGGTTGATCCGCGCGGCGCATGGGGGCATGGGTCTGGTCAGTCGAGGGGCCTGCCCGTTCCGGCGGAGCGGCGGCCATGGTGCGATGGAAGGAAATGCGCGGCAATGACGGAACGGATCTGGACGGCGGCGCTGGTGGTGATCGGCGATGAGATATTGTCGGGCCGCACGCAGGACCGGAACATCGCGCAAATCGCAAGCTGGCTCAATGTGCAGGGCATCCGCCTGCGCGAGGTGCGGGTCGTGCCCGATGGGGAGGACGCCATCGTCGAGGCGGTCAACCAGTTGCGGGTGCGCCATGATTATCTGTTCACCACCGGCGGGATCGGCCCGACGCATGACGACATCACCGTCGATGCGATCGCACGGGCGCTGGATGTTCCCGTCACCGTCCACCCGCAGGCGCGGGCGGTGCTGGAAGATTATTACGCGACGCGCGGTGGCCTGACCGAGATGCGGCTGCGCATGGCCCGCGCGCCCGAAGGATCGACCCTCATCCCCAATCGCTTTTCGGGGGCGCCGGGCATCCGCCACGGCAATGTCTTCATCATGGCCGGGGTGCCGCATATCACGGCGGGCATGCTGGATGCGCTGACCGGGTCGCTGGAAGGGGGCGCGCCCGTTCTGTCGGTGCAGATCGGCTGCTGGGTCGCGGAAAGCGAGATCGCCGAACTGCTCGCCGCCGTCGAACGGGCGCATGAGGGAAGCCAGATCGGCAGCTATCCCTTTTTCCGCGAAGGGCGCGTCGGGTGCAATTTCGTGGTGCGCTCCACCAGCCCGCATGTGCTGGACGCCTGCTCGACCGACCTTGCCGCGCGGCTGGACGCTGGCGGCTGGCCGACGACCAAGGGCGGGATCTGATCCTTCAGCGCCGATCGCCCGCCAGCGCGGGGGCGATCGCGGCGCACAGCGCCTCCAGCCCCGCCGCGTCGATGGCGTCGAACCGGGCGGGGGACGGGCTGTCGAGATCCAGCACCCCGATCAGCCGCCCGTCATGGACGATCGGCACGACGATTTCAGAGGCCGACGCCGCATCGCAGGCGATATGGCCGGGGAAGGCGTCGACATCGGCAACGCGCTGCGTCTGCCCGGTGGCCGCCGCCGTCCCGCACACGCCCTTGCCCAGCGGGATGCGGATGCAGGCCGCCTTGCCCTGAAAGGGGCCGAGCACCAGTTCCCCGCCGATCAGCCGGTAAAAGCCGGCCCAGTTGAGATCGGGCAGAAAATGCCAGATCAGCGCGGCCACATTGGCCATATTGGCGATGGCGTCCTCCTCCCCGGTGACGACCGCGCTTGCCGCCGACAACAGATCGGCGTGGAGCAGCGCCTTGTCGGCGGGAGTGGTGGGGACGGGTGTGGAGGGGGCGAAATCATACATGGGGTCAGTCCTATGCCGGAATGCCCGTCATGGCGAGTCCCGCGCTGTCGCAAGGCAAGGGGCGAGGGTGGCCGCCGACCCTTGCCGACTTGCCTGACGGGCAGGGCTGGAAACCAGCATGGGCGGGCTATCCGGCCTGTGCAGGCCATCGGGGCGCAAGGCTGGCCCGCCCCCCGGCATTCCCTCCGGCATTCCCAAGATGGCGAGCCGGAAGCGGTTCTCCGCGCCCCGCAGCGCGGCGGACCGGCTGTCCGGGAACGGCCGAAGCGTGGAAAACCGCCTGCCATGTGCGGGCGGCCATAGGCCAATGTGATGATTTTCCGTGACCCTTGGAACGAGTCACGCGCGTCGTTCCAACGCAGCGGACTTATGCTCTGTGAGCGTCGGAAGCGCGGAAAGTCGCCATTTGCAGGCCGTCAGGGCTGGAGTCGCAGACGGCCATAGGCCAATAGCGATCCGGTCCTAGCGGCGTACCAGCGTGCCGGATACCAATCCATTGCGGACCGAGCAGACGAACGGCAGCGCGCCTTCTTCATCGCCGGTGGGGCGGACATGGCCTTCCACCTCCCATCCGGTGGACATGGTGCGGGCCGATGGCGTGCCGATGACGGCGGAACCAGCGCCGACCTCTGCCACGATTTCCGCCGCGCAGGCATCCTGCGCCTGCTCTGCCGAGGAAATCGAACCATAGTCCGAAGAGGCGTAGGGCCAGCGTTTGGCGTCGCGATCGGCCTGTTTGTCCCGCGCCAGATCATTGAGGATCGACCCGGCAACGGCGGTGCGCAGATCGATGCCTTCCTGCGCGGCAGCGGCCATCGGCGCGGAGGCCCCCATAAAAAGCCCGACAATAACCAGCGCGAGACGATTTGCGTTCACCGGCGGATTCCCTTCATCCCTGATCCCTTACGACAGAATAGTCTCATGTCCGCCAGCCTGGCAACAGCCTTCACGCGAGGATGCGCTTTGCCCCGCAAGCATGGCGAGCGGCGCGCAGGGGCGTGGCCTGATTTCGGGGAATCGATGTGGACGGAGGGCGGGCAGGCGGCCTATCGTGACGCCCGAACCGGCCGGGCGCGCGTCGTCCGGCCCCCAACCCGCAATCAGAGGATATCCCCATGGATCATGTCACTATCGGCTCGTCACCCTTGCGTATCGCGCCGCTCGTCTTTGGCGGCAATGTCTTTGGCTGGACGCTGGACCAGCAACAATCCTTCGCGATGCTGGACGCCTTTGTGGACCGAGGGTTCAACTGCATCGACACGGCGGATTGCTATGCGCGTTTCGCGGGCATGGAGGGCGGCGAGTCCGAAACGGCGATCGGCAACTGGTTCGCGCAGGGCGGCGGGCGGCGCGAGCGCGTCGTGCTGTGCACCAAGGTCGGGTTCAGCATGGGGCCGGGCCTCAAGGGCCTGTCCGCCGCCTATATCGAAAAGGCGGTCGAATCGTCGCTGCGGCGGCTGCGGACCGACTATATCGATCTGTATATTTCGCATCAGGATGACGCCGACACCCCGCTGGAGGAAACGCTGGGCGCCTATCAAAAGCTGATCGCGGCGGGAAAGGTGCGGGCGATCGGCGCTTCCAATTATAGCGGGGCGCGGCTGGCGGAGGCGCTGGAATTGAGCAAGACGACGGACCTGCCGCGCTATGAGAGCCTTCAGCCGCTCTACAATCTCTATGACCGCGAAACCTATGAGCAGGACCAGCAACAGGTCTGCGTCGAGCAAGGGGTTTCGGTTTTCCCCTATTTCGCGCTGGCCAGCGGTTTCCTTGCCGGGAAATACCGGACCGAAGCGGATTTCGAAGGGCAGACCCGCGCCTCCATCACGCGGCGCTATCTCGATGAGCGGGGGCTGCGCATATTGGCCGCGATGGACCGGATCGCGGGGGAGCGGGCTATAACCTTGCCGCAGATCGCGCTGGCATGGCTGCTGACCCGCCCCGGCGTCACCGCCCCGGTGGCGAGCGCGACCAGCCTGACGCAATTGGAGGCGATGGCGGGCGGGGTGGACCTGATCCTTTCGCCGGAGGAAAGGCAGCTGTTGGAGGAGGCCAGCCGGTTCGACCCGGAGGGATAAGGGCGCGACGGGGACAAGGGAACAGGGAAAGGGATGAGGCGTGACTTCGTACTTTCCTACAGGGGGGCAAGGCGGATAGAGCCGGAACAGGATCGGTCGTCCCCGGTCTATCCGGCGGGGGCGGGCCGCGCGCCTGTGACCGGCAGAGTTTGTCCCAAGGAGTTGCGTCCCCATGGTTTCAGTGCAGTGCGACCGGCGATCCGTTCTGGCCGGGGCGGGCGGCCTTGCGGGGGTGGCCGCGCTCCACGGGTTGTTTCCCGGCTGGGCGGCCATCGGCACGGCGGGGGCGGCGACCGGAGAGGGCGTGCTGTCGGGGGAGGTCATCCGCCTTGCGATCGGCCATGGCGGCTTCACGCTGAACGGCAAGGCGCATCACGCCATCACCGCCAACGGCACGCTGCCGGGGCCGCTCATCCGCCTGAAGGAAGGGCAGCAGGTCCGGCTGACGGTCGCCAATGGCCTTGATGAAGATACGTCGATCCACTGGCATGGCCTGATCGTGCCGTTCCAATATGACGGCGTTCCGGGCATCAGCTTTCCGGGCATCAAGCCGGGGCAGACGTTCGATTACAGCTTTCCGGTGCGGCAATCGGGCACCTATTGGTATCATGGCCATAGCGGGATGCAGGAGGCGATGGGGCTGTTCGGCCCGCTCATCATCGACCCGGCGGGGCCTGACCCGGTGGCCTGTGATCGCGAGCATATTCTGGTGCTGTCCGACTGGAGCAGCCTGCATCCGCACAGGCTGCTGCGCCGGCTCAAGCAGCAGGGCGGCTATTTCAACCGGCGCAGGCAAACGCTGGAAGGGTTGCTGAAGGGGGAGGACCAGACCCTTGCCGAGCGGATCGAGTGGGGCAGGATGCGCATGGACCCCACCGATATTTCGGACGTGACCGGCGCTGCCTATCGCTATCTGGTGAACGGCCATGACAGCGCGGGCAACTGGACCGGGCTGTTTGCGCCCGGCGAGCGGGTGCGGCTGCGCATCATCAACGCCTCTGCGATGACCAATTTCAATGTGCGCCTGCCGGGCCTCGCGATGACGGTGGTGCAGGCCGACGGGCAGGATGTGGAGCCGGTCGAGATCGACGAGTTCCAGATCGCGATCGCCGAAACCTATGATGTGATCGTGCGGCCGACCGAGGCGCGGCCATGGTCCATCATTGCCGAGGCGATCGACCGTTCGGGCCTGTGCCGCGCCACGCTGGCGCCGCAGATCGGCATGGCCGGGCCGATGGCGCCGCTGCGGGAGCGGCCTTTGCTCGGCATGAGGGACATGGGCATGGGCGGGATGGACGCGATGGAGAGGCGCGCGGTGGAGGGGCCGGGAAGGGAGGGGGAGCATGGCGCGCATGGTCCTGCCGCTCATTCCGGCCACGATCAGGGCCATGGCGCGATGAAGATGCGCGACAAGGCGTTCGCCCCGCCGGGCATGAGGATGGGGCCGGGCGTGGCGACGATATCCCCCGCGCCCGTCGACCGGATGGGCGACCGGCCCACCGGGCTGGAGGCGGTCGATCATCGCGTGCTGACCTATGCGGACCTGAAGGCCTTGACGCCCGCGCCCGACCGGCGCGCGCCGACGCGGGAACTGGAGGTGCATCTGACCGCCAATATGGAACGCTATATGTGGTCGTTCGACGGGGTGAAGCTCTCTGAAAATCCCGATCCGCTGGCCTTTCGCCATCGGGAGCGGGTGCGCGTCACCCTCATCAACGACACGATGATGCCGCACCCGATCCATCTGCACGGCCATTTCTTCGAACTGGTGAACGGCGCGGGCGACCGGCAGCCACGCAAGCATACGATCAATGTGCTGCCGGGCAGCACGGCGCGGTTCGATTTCACCGCCGATGCGCTGGGCGACTGGGCGTTCCATTGCCACATGCTGCTGCACATGCATGCGGGGATGTTCCGGGTCGTGACGGTGCGCGGGGAAGGGGAGCAGGCATGATCGCCGGGGGTCTGAGCCGAGGTTGGGCGTGGATCGCCGCCCTGCTGTTGCTTGCCTTGCCCATGGCGGCGGCGGCGCAGGAGGATCATTCGGCCCATCAGGGACATGATGGCGGCCATGGGGCCATGCCTGCCGCCGATGAGACGCCGATGCAGGGTGGGCCGAGGCAGGATGCGTCGATGCAGGCCCCGCCGCCGGTGCCGACCGATCATGCCGCCGATAGCCTGTTCGACCCCGCCGCCATGGCCGCCGCGCGCAAGGCGATGCGGAAAGAGGCGGGCGGCATGGGCGCTTCCATGCTGATGCTGGACCGGCTGGAATGGCGTCCGGCCAAGGGCGCGGATGGCTATGCATGGGAACTGGAAGGCTGGACCGGCGGCGATATCGACCGCATCGCCATCAAGTCGAAGGGCGAGGGCGCCTTTGGCGGGCCGCTGGAAAGCGCCGAGGTGCAGCTTGGCTGGCGCCATGCGCTGGACCCGTGGTTTTCCCTGCGCATGGGCGTGCGGCAAGATCTGGAACCCCGGCCCCGGCGCACGCAGGCGGTGCTGGCGATAGAGGGCCTCGCCCCCTATTGGTTCGAGGTCGAGGGGGAGATTTTCCTGTCGCACAAGGGCGAGGTGACGGCGCGCGCGGAGGCCAGCTACGACCAGCGCATCACGCAAAGCCTGATCCTGCAACCGGCCGCCGAACTCACTATCTCGGCGCAGAAGGTGCCGGAACGCGGGCAGGGTGCCGGGCTGACGTCGATCGAACTGGGCCTGCGGCTGCGCTATGAAATCGCCCGCGAATTTGCGCCTTATCTGGGCCTCAACTGGGAACGCAGGCTGGGCCGCACCGCCGATTATAGACGGGCGGAGGGCGAGAAGCCGGGCAGCCTGCGCTTCGTCACCGGCATACGGTTGTGGTTCTGAACTGGGACCGCGCCGGGGGCATCCACGATGGGCGGGCCGGTTATTCCTTCCGTGTCCGGTTCTTTTCGTTCGGTTGGGTCACAGGCCGGGGCGGTTCACCTTCCCGGTCGGGCGGACAGAGCATTTCATTTTCGACTTCGCGATTTTTCGGGCGATTTTTCGGGCGATTTTCTGGACTTTTTTCGGGCCGGGCTTTCGGGTGATCAGGGGATTGGTCATGGGTCATCCTGTCTTTCTCCTTTGGTGAGAATAACGCGCCATGGCGGATCGGGATGCCGGGGTGACGGCGATCGGCCTGTCCTTGTGCCGCTCTGTCCGCCGGGCGGCAGGAAGATGCGATGAGGCGAGGCGAACTTTGCCGTTCCCCCCTCGTTGAGGGAGGGAGGAAGAGCCACGATGAACGACAGGATCTTCCTGTTCCTCGCTTGTGAGGACGCAAGCTATATGTCCGGGCAGGTGCAATGGTGGCATCATCGTGAACGGGTGAGAGCGGGAAGGGGTGGGCTTTGCGCTCACTCCGGTTCCGGTCGGGCTGTTCCGGGCTGAGCAGGCGGCGGCTGGACGACCGCGTCGGCCCGCTTTTCCGGGCGGATATAGATGGACGTCAGTTGCGGAAGGGCCGCCTTCATCGCCGCTTCCATCTCCTCGATCATGCTTTCGGCCCGGCCCATGGGCAGGCTGTCCACGAAATCGGCGCTGATGGCCACGAACACCGCATCGGGGGCGGTGTGAATCGTGCGGACATGATTGACCGCGCTGATCTCCGCCCGTTGATCGAGCAGGCGCCAGACGCGGCCGACAAGGGCAGGATCGGCGCTTTCCCCGATGATCAGCCCCTTGGCTTCCCGCGCCAGCAGCGCCGCGACACCGCCCAATATCACGCCGATGACGACAGAGGCCATGCCGTCGAGATGGGGGGCATCGAAATAATGGCTCATCCACACGCCGACCCCGGCGATGACAAGACCGGCCAGCGCCGCGCTGTCCTCGAACAGCACGATGAAACCCGCAGGGTCTTTGGACGCGCGGATGGCCTGCCACCATGTCTTGTCCCCCCGCTGGCGGTCGAACTGCCGCACGGCGATCAGCCATGACGTGCCCTCGAACAGCAGGGCAACGGCCAGCACGATATAATTGACGAGGGGATCGCGCAGCGGTTCCGGGTCGCGGATGTGCAGCCAGCCTTCATAGATGGAAACGCCCGCGCCCCCGGCGAAAATCAGGATCGCGACGACGAAGGACCAGAAATACAGCTCCCGCCCATAGCCGAAGGGGTGGGCGGCATCCGGCTGCCTCGTCGCGCGGGACTGGCCATAGAGCAGCAGGATTTGATTGCCGCTGTCGACAAGGGAATGAATGCCCTCCGTCAACATCGAGGAGGAACCGGTCAGCGCCGAGGCCACGAACTTGGCCACGGCAATGCCCAGATTGGCGATGAGCGCGCCATAAAGCACGATATTGGCGCGGAAATGCTTCATGGTTTCCTGCATGGCGGGCCTTCATGGGGTGCAGGACGGGAGGGGCGGGCCAAGAGCGGGAAGCGCGAGGCCCCCGCACAGCCTTCGCGCAGGCGTAGGTGAGGGCGGGGCGGTGGGCTGCGGGCCGTGCGCTGTTATCGCCCGGACAGGTCGGCCTTGTCGCGATCCTCCTTCGGGTAATCGGTGGGCTTTACCGACCCGACGCCGGGGCGCTTTTCCACCGGTTCCGGCTTTTGCGCGGGGCTGGCGCGCGGGTCGTGCCGCTGGGCATCGGGGCGGGCATCGCCCAATGGGCCACGAGCCTGTTTGGGCGGATCTTGTTTGGGGTCGGCCATGCGCATTCTCCTTGCAGGGAAGAACAGGAGGCGCGTGACTATGTTCCCTGTGTCAGCCGGAAATCCGGGGAAGCCGTCCAAAAGCCGCCTTCCCCGCCATGGCTCGCGCTCGTTATGCCTTTACCGGAATGCGCTCTTCCGTCTTTCCGGCGGAAGGGGTTTCCCCGGCCGCCGCTTCGGCGCGGATGATCTTTTCCATCAGGCGGCGGCCCCGGACGGCGACATGATCGGCCTTCAGCAGGATTTCGCCGGGGTGGCCGTCCTTGTGCTGGATCATCTTCTCGATCCCCGCCGTGTTGACCAGCGCCTCGACCAGCGTGTCGCTGAAATGGCCCGGTGAGGCGAGTTCCCATGCCAGCCGGCGCATTGTGCGCAACAGGTCATCATTGTGAAAATCGAGGTCGTGCGACAGGTTGTAATGGCCGCTGTCGATATTCTCCCCGACCAGGCCGCTCAGCCAGGACAGCTTGAAGCGGCAGCAGGCAACCAGCGCCTTGCCCACCGCATTACCCGCACGGGTGCACACCTCTCCATTGGGCGTGCGCATCATCAACTGGCCATAGCGTTCGGACTTGTCGCCATCGACCAGTCCGACATTTTCGATCGTATCGGGCTTGAGCCGCAGATACAGCACGACATCGCGCTCGTTTATCTCGGTCTCCGCCCCCGCATCCCAATCCAGTTCGACAAGCTGGGCGCGACGCCCCTCGAACTGCCTTTCGACGAGCACGTTCATGCGAAATTGCGGTGCCGTCACTGTTCCAACTCCTCTCCGTTTTCCAGCATGTCTAGCAAGATTCGACGGGCCATGGAAGCACGCGCCTTGTCCGTCGTCAGAACATTTGGCACAGATGTCGGTTTAAATTAACGGAGTGTTGGCCTCATCTGGTGGATTGATATTAAGCGGCGATCTTGCGGTGTCGCAAGCGCCGATATGCGATGGTT
>JBFWKI010000027.1:0-52747 GCA_050252755.1 Sphingobium sp. | reverse complement strand
TAAGTAAACAAAAGAATAACTTTAGCGATATTTTTGCTTTTTAAATAAAACTCATAAAGGCGAAGCTATAAACAATCCGAGGTGCACGAGTGAGTGCGATCATATTCACATTATCATGAGGGGCGGGTGTGACTGCATTGTGAACTGACGGATAAGGAATGGTTGACCGTCGAGAAGAGGGTCGATCAGGTGTTTCGCTGGTTGACGATCCAGAGATTCCTCACGGAGCCTCTGGCGCTGGGCTGCCAGCTTGGCATCGTTGGAAACGGATGGGCGGCATGGATTGTCATTGATCCGCTGACATTGTTTCGGCCGTTGGTAAAATATCTGTGATACTTCGATACTCAAATCACCAGATTCGGCAACATCATCGATGGCGGTATCATATGTTACCTCGACACGCATGACCGTAAAAATGGATTCAGCACTTCTCATGATCCTACCGGTGTCCGCCGATCAGTCATTCTTATCAAATATCCCGAATAGCATCATTATAACCGTTCCTATGATAACGCCCACCAAAGCGGATAGCGCCGCGCTGGTTATCCAACCCAGCGCGGCGCCGGCCATGTTGTTCGCCCAATCGGCCATCGCCCCGATCTGATGCCCCGGAAACCCCACGCCCAGCGTTTCCAGCCCGTGCACGATAATGCCGCCGCCTACCCACAGCATTGCGACCGTGCCGATCACGGTCAGCGCTGCCAGCACCTTGGGCATCGCGTGGACCAGCGCCTTGCCCAGCGGTTGCACGGCCGAGCTGCCTTCCTCGTAAAGGTGCAGGCCGATGTCATCCATCTTCACGATCAGCGCGACGACGCCGTAAACACCTGCCGTTATCAGCAGGCTCACGATGACGAGGATGATCGCCTGTTCCCATATCGGCGTATCGGCGACGGTCGCCAGCGCGATGGCCATGATTTCGGCCGAGAGGATGAGGTCGGTGCGCACTGCGCCGGAAATGGTCGCCTGCTCGATATGGGCGGGGTCGGTGGGGGCGGGCTTTTCCGCATGATCGGCGGCGGCATGATGGGGCAGCCATTTGGCGAACAGCTTTTCCGCGCCCTCATAGCAGAGATAGGCCCCGCCCACCATCAGCAGGGGCGTCAGCGCCCAGGGTGCGAACGCGCTCAGCAACAGCGCGGCGGGGAGCAGGACGAGCAGCTTGTTGCGAATGGACCCCAGCGCGATCCTGCCGATGATCGGCAATTCCCGTTCCGGTTTCAGGCCGGTGACATAGCGCGGCGTGACGGCGGCGTCATCGATCACCACGCCGGCGGCCTTGGCGCTGGCCTTGGCGGCGGCGGCGCTGACATCGTCCAGAGAGGCGGCCGCCAGTTTCGCCAGCGCGGCGATATCGTCGAGCAGGGCGATCAGGCCGACAGACATGGGCAGGAGACTTTCGCAGTTGCAACAGGCGTACAGACTTGGCGCGCGCGGCGGGCGGCGTCAACCGGCGTGACGCGCAAAGGCCGGGGCCGCCGGGACGAGGCACCGAGGGCAGGGCTTTACGAGCCTTCGCACTGGATCGGATGACGGGATGATGCCGCCCGCATCCGCCTCCTTTCACCCCACCTGCGCCGCCCTGTCATTTTTCGCGCAAAACCGGTTCCCACATTCGCACGCGATGTTCTAGGGTCGGCCAAACACAGAGGTAAACCCCGATGTTTCGTTTGCTTTCCCCCCTTTCGTTTGCGCCCGTCGCTTTTGCTACCCTATCGATCGCCGGAGTATTGTTGATGACCACCCCCGTCGCGGCCAAGGATCGGCCGTCGTCCCCCGCGACACCCGCGCCGAAAAAGCTGACGCTGGAGCGGCTTTATTCCAGCCCCGATCTTTCGGGGGCGCAACCGCGCGCGCTGAAGATTTCGCCGGATGGAAAGCTGGTCACGCTGCTGCGCAATCGTCCGAAGGATCGCGAGCGGTTCGATCTCTGGGCGATCGACACGAACAATGGCAGGGAGCGGATGCTGGTCGATTCGCTGAAACTGGGCAGCGGGGCGGAACTTTCCGAGGCGGAGAAGATGCAGCGGGAACGCGCCCGCATCGGCGGCACGCGGGGCATCGTCGCCTATGATTGGGCGGCGGATGGGCGGCATATCCTCGTGCCGCTCGACGGTGATCTTTATCTGGCGGATACCGCCGGGAAGGTGACGCGGCTGACCGATACGCCCGATGGCGAACTCAACCCCGCGATCAGCCCGCGGGGGCGCTATGCCTCTTTCGTGCGCGGCGGCAATGTTTTCGTGACGGAACTGGACAGCCGGACGGAACGGCAACTGACCGAGGGGGCGAGCGACACCATAAGCTGGGGCGTCGCGGAATTTGTCGCGCAGGAGGAGATGGACCGCACCGCCGGCTATTGGTGGTCGCCCGATGAAAGCCGTATCGCGGTGGCGCGGGTGGACGAAAGCGGCGTCGGCATCGTCAACCGCGCGGCCATCGGCGCGGAGGGGACGAAAATCTATCCGCAGCGCTATCCGGCGGCGGGCACGCCCAATGCGGTGGTGGACCTCTATGTGATCGACCCTGTCAGCAAGGCGCGGGTGAAGGTCGATCTGGGGCGCGAGCGGGATATCTATCTGGCGCGGGTCCACTGGTCGCAGGACGGCAAGACCCTCTATGTGCAGCGCCAGAGCCGGGATCAGAAACGGCTCGACCTGCTGGCCGCGAACCCGGCCACCGGCGAAACCAGGGTCATCCTTTCCGAAACGGCAAGGACATGGATCAACCTGAGCCGGGGTTTCCATGCGCTGAAGGACGGAAGCTTCCTCTGGTGGTCGGAAAAGACCGGCCATGGGCATCTTTATCGCATCGCCGGGGGGAAGTGGACGGCGCTGACCGGCGGCGACTGGGATGTGAAGGATGTGCTGGGCGTCGATGAGGGGCGCGGGGCCGTCCTCTTCAGCGGCAATCGCGAAACGCCGCTGGAGCAGCATATCTACGCCGTCGCGCTGGATGGCAAGGGCGCGCCGCGCCTGCTGAGCGAAAAGGGATGGTGGAACGCCGCCGTCATGGATCGCACGGGCAGCCGGATCATCATCTCCCGCTCGAACAGCGATCAGCCGACGCAAATCTATCTCGCTGACCGGGACGGCAAGCGGCTGCGCTGGCTGTCGGAAAACCGGGTGGAGGGCAATCATCCCTATGCCCCCTACAGGGCGGCGCATGTCCCGACGCATTTCGACACGATCCGCGCCGATGACGGGACAGTGCTGCACAGCAAGATGCTGACGCCGAAGATGGAGCCGGGCAAGCGCTATCCGGTGTTCATGATCCATTATGGCGGCCCCGGCGCGGGGCGGCAGGTGACGAACCAGTGGACGGGCGCGCTGCCGCATTATCTGGTGCAGCAGGGCTGGATCGTCTTTGCCATCGATAATCGGGGCACGCCCGATCGCGGCAAGGCGTTCGAGGACCATATTTATCACGCCATGGGCAAGGTGGAGGTGGAAGATCAGCTTGCCGGTGCCAGATGGCTGAAGGCGCAGCCCTTTGTCGATCCCGACCGGATCGCCACCTATGGCTGGTCCTATGGCGGCTATATGACGCTGAAATTGCTGGAAAAGGCCCCCGGCATGTTCGCGGCGGGCATAGCCGGGGCGCCCGTCACCAAATGGGAATTGTACGACACCCATTATACCGAGCGCTATCTGGGCGACCCCAAGGCGCGCAACAGCGCTTATCCCGCCGCCAATGCGCTGGCCGAGGCGAAGCGGATCGAAGACCCGCTGCTGCTGCTGCATGGCATGGCGGATGATAATGTGGTGCTGGAACATTCGACCGCGTTCATGAGCGTGATGCAGGATCTGGGCAAACCCTTCGACGTGATGCTCTATCCGGGGCAGACCCACCGCTTTGCGGGAGAAGGGGTGAATGTGCACAGCTGGCGGATGATCGAGCAATTCCTGACCCGGCTGGGCATTGCCCCTGAACCCGAAAAGGGGGAGTGAACGCCCGTTCGGCAGGCGGGCGATCGGGGGCCGATGGGTGCCGATAAATAGGTAAGCTTCACTGCCTTATATCCGGGCAAGCGGTGCGATTCCGCTTTTCGTTTGCTCCAATATGGGGTATCGGCGCCCGATCGAACCAGATCTTGAGATCATGACGGAGTTTTGAATTGGGCTATCGTGTCGTCGTCGTCGGTGCCACCGGTAATGTGGGCCGTGAAATGTTAAACATCCTTGCCGACCGGGAATTCCCCGCTGACGAGATTGCGGCGGTTGCTTCGTCGCGCTCTACCGGCACGGAAATCGAATATGGCGACACGGGGAAAATGCTCAAGGTCAAGAATATTGAGCATTTCGACTTTGCGGGGTGGGATATCGCGTTGTTCGCGGCCGGTTCCGGCCCGACGAAGGAATATGCGCCCAAGGCGGCGGCGGCGGGCTGCGTCGTCATCGACAATAGTTCGCTGTACCGGATGGACCCGGACGTGCCGCTGATCGTGCCGGAAGTGAACCCGGACGCGATCGACGGCTATAAGAAGAAGAACATCATCGCCAACCCCAATTGCTCGACCGCGCAGATGGTGGTGGCGTTGAAGCCGCTGCATGATGCGGCGAAGATCAGCCGCGTGGTGGTGTCCACCTATCAGTCCGTGTCCGGCGCGGGCAAGGAAGGCATGGACGAACTGTTCGAGCAATCGCGCAACATCTTCGTGGGCGATTCCGCCGAGGCGAAGAAATTCACCAAGCAGATCGCGTTCAACGTGATCCCGCATATCGACGTTTTCCTTGATGATGGATACACCAAGGAAGAATGGAAGATGGTGGTCGAGACGAAGAAGATCCTCGACCCCGCGATCAAGCTGACCGCGACCTGCGTGCGGGTGCCGGTGTTCGTCGGCCATAGCGAAGCGCTGAACATCGAGTTCGAGAGCGAGATCAGCGCTAGCGAAGCGCAGGACATATTGCGCGAGGCGCCGGGCATCATGCTCGTCGATAAGCGCGAGGATGGCGGCTATGTCACGCCGGTCGAATGCGTGGGCGATTCCGCCACCTATATCAGCCGCGTGCGCGAAGACCCGACGGTCGAAAATGGCCTTGTGCTGTGGTGCGTCAGTGACAATCTGCGCAAGGGCGCGGCCCTGAACGCGGTGCAGATCGCGGAACTGCTCGGCCGCCGTCACCTGAAGAAGGGATGATCGGCCGGTCATGAGCGCAGGGGCGGTCTGGCGGGATATGCCGGTCGCCCAGCGCGCGATGATCGCGATAGTGTTGATAGCGGTGGGGCTGGCCAATATCGGTCAGCCCTATCCGTATCTGGCGCCCCTCCAGCATGTGCCGACCCTGTTGATCGCCCTTGCCGCGCCATGGGCGATTTCACGCTGGCGGCTGTCGAGCGCCAGCGTGGGGTCGATCGGGCTGTTCCTGCTGTTCCATACGCTGGGCGGGCGGTATATTTATTCCTATGTCCCCTATGATGACTGGATCGCGGCGCTGACGGGCGAGGGGCTTTCGGCCCGTTTCGGCTGGACGCGCAACCATTATGACCGGCTCGTGCATTTCCTGTTCGGGCTGCTCTGGACGCTGCCCGTCCGGCAAGCCCTGATGCGGCGGCATGGCGTGGCGCCGGGGCTGGGGCTATGGGCGGGCTTTGGTTTCGTGGGCGTTGCCGGGGCGCTTTACGAGATATTCGAATGGCTGCTCACCCTTTTTGCGCAGGGCGACACGGCCGACTATTATAATGGCCAGCAAGGCGATATGTGGGATGCGCAAAAGGACATGGCGTTGGCGCAGGCGGGCAGCCTTGCGGCGATAGCCTGGGCAAGATGGCGGCGTATCTGACTGGATATATCCGGTATGGGTGTTTCCGGCGGGGAATTTCCGGCAGGGCGCGCCGGTAAACGGGTTTCGCATCGTTGCGCGGGGGCGGGCGATGTTCTGGAATGAGGCAAGATAGCATGGATGTTCGTACCTATACTCTCCCCGGTTTCGATGGCGCGGCGCTGGCGGTGCATGAATTGGGGGATGAGGGCGCGCGGCCCTTCTTCCTGATGCACGGCCTCTTTTCCAGCGCGCAGGTGAACTGGATCAAATATGGCCATGCCGCGACGCTGGCGGAGGCGGGCTATCGCGTCATCATGCCGGATATGCGCGCCCATGGCCTGTCCGCCGCGCCGCATGATCCCGCCGCTTACCCCGATTTCGTGCTGGTGAAGGACATGCTGGCGCTGATCGAGCATCTGGACCTGCACGATTTCGATCTTGGCGGCTTCTCGCTGGGTGCGCGGACCACGGCGGGCCTGCTGATCGAGGGTGTCCGCCCGCGCAAGGCGGTGCTGGCGGGCATGGGGCTGGCCGGGCTGGATCGCTGGTCGGGCCGCAGCCGCTTCTATCTCGACGCCATCGCCCTGCGTGAAACGGTGAAGCGCGACGATCCGCATTTCATGGCGGTGATGTTCATGAAGACGATGAAGATCGATCCGGTCGCGGCGAAGCTGCTGCTGGAAGCGAACGCCGATCTGGATGTGGACGCGCTGCTGCGGATCGACCTGCCCATCGGCGTCATCTGCGGCGATCAGGATCAGGACAACGGCTCCGCCATCGAACTGGCCGATGCGCTCGCCGATGCCCATTATACGGAGGTGCCCGGCACCCATATGAGTTGCATCGCGCAGCCCGAACTGGGGCGGGCGGTTCGCGATTTCCTGAACCATTGACCTTGCCCCGCCCATGGGTGCAGATTGCGCCTCTTGTCGGGTACGGAAGGGGTTAACATGATCGGTTTTTGTTCGCGCATCGCGCTGGCGATGACGCTTGTTTCGGTATCGGCCGTTTCGCTGCCGGCGTCCGCGCTGGCGCAAACGGAGGCATCCACCACGCCACCCACCGCCGCGCAGGCGGAGGATTTCCTGAAGGAGGCGGAGGCGGTGCTGACGAAGGAGGCGCTCGACGCCAGCCGGACGCAGTGGATCAACGCCACCTATATCACCGTGGACAGCGATGCGCTGGCGGCAACCAGCGGCGCGCGCAACACCGAACTGGGCGTGCGCTATGCGCTGGAGGCCGCGAAATATGCGCAGGCGCAGGGTCTATCGGAGGAAAGCCGCCGCAAGCTCGACATGCTGCGGGCGGGCCTGACGCTGGCGGCCCCGACCACGCCGGGCAGCGCGGATCAACTCAGCACCATCGCGACCGACCTGCAATCGCGCTATGGCAAGGGGAAGGGGACGCTGCGCGGCCAGCCGATCAACGGTTCGGACATAGAGGAAGCGATGGGGACCGTTCGCGACCCGGCCTTGCTTCAGGAGATGTGGACAAGCTGGAACGATAATGTCGGCGCGCCGATGCGGCAGGATTATGCCCGCATGGCCGATATCGCCAACAAGGGCGCGCAGGAATTGGGCTTTGCCGACACCGGCGCGATGTGGCGATCCAAATATGACATGCCCGCCGATGATTTCGCCAAGCTGATGGATCGGCTCTGGGGCGAGGTGAAGCCGCTTTACGATGCGCTGCATTGCTATACGCGCGATCGGTTGAACGGCGAATATGGGGATGCGGTGCAGCCCGCCAAAGGCCCGATCCGCGCCGATCTGCTCGGCAATATGTGGGCGCAATCCTGGGGCAATGTCTATGACATGGTGGCGCCCAAGGGCGCGGGCGATCTGGGCTATGACATTGGCGATCAGTTGAAGGCGCGGGGCGATGACCCGGTGAAGATGGTGAAAACCGGCGAGGGCTTTTACAGTTCGCTGGGGCTAAGCCCGCTGCCCGCGACATTCTGGGAGCGATCGCAGATCGTGAAGCCGCGCGACCGGGAGGTGGTCTGCCATGCCTCGGCATGGGATATCGACAGCAAGGACGATATCCGCATCAAGATGTGCACCAAGGTGAACAGCGAGGATTTCGTCACCATTCATCACGAACTGGGGCATAATTATTATCAGCGCGCCTATCAGAACCAGAGTTATCTGCACCGGGACGGCGCCAATGACGGCTTTCACGAGGCGATCGGCGATTTCGTCGCGCTGTCCATCACGCCCGATTATCTGGTGAAGATCGGCCTGCTGGGCGCGGACAAGGTGCCGTCCGCCGACAAGGATATCGGCCTGTTGCTGCGTCAGGCGATGGACAAGGTGGCGTTCCTGCCCTTTGGCCTGCTGGTCGATAAATGGCGCTGGGGCGTATTCGATGGCTCCATCCCGGCAACCGGCTATCAGAAGGCATGGGACGATCTGCGCCTGACCTATCAGGGCGTCGTGCCGCCGGTCGCGCGGGATGAAAGCCGGTTCGACGCGGGCGGGAAATATCATATCCCCGGCAACACGCCCTATGCCCGCTATTTCCTTGCGGCCCTGCTGCAATTTCAGTTCTATGAGGCCGCGTGCAAGGATGTCGGCTGGAAGGGGCCGCTGCACCGCTGTTCCTTCTATGGCTCTCAGAAGGTCGGGAAGAAGCTGAACGCCATGCTGGAAATGGGCGCGTCCCGGCCTTGGCAGGATGCCTTGCAGGCCTTCACCGGATCGCGCGAGATCAGCGGCGGTTCGATCAACCGCTATTTCGCGCCGCTCAAGACCTGGCTGGACCAGCAGAACAAGGGCAAGCAATGCGGCTGGTGATGCACCCGGCTGGATAAGTTACGGGCAGGATAAGCAAAAGGCCGGAGGCGTGAATCTCCGGCCTTTTTCCGTGTGGCGATGCCCGGCAGGCTCAAAGCTGGCCGAGCATATGCTCCGCACTGGAAAGCTTGAAATCGCCCGGCGCCTCGACATTGAGTTCCGCGACCACGCCATCCTTGACGATCATCGAGAAACGCTGGCCGCGCTGGCCCATGCCGAAACCGCTACCGTCCATTTCAAGACCGAGCGCCTTCACGAAATCGCCATTGCCGTCGGCCAGCATGGTGACGGACCCGTCCGCCCCGGCCGACTTGCCCCATGCACCCATGACGAAAGCGTCGTTGACCGCGGTGCAGGCGATGGCGTCCACGCCCTTGGCCTTCAGGTCATCGGCCTTTTCGATATAGCCGGGAAGATGGCGGGCCGAACAGGTCGGGGTGAAGGCGCCCGGCACGGAGAAGAGCGCGACCGTGCGGCCGGTGAAAAATTTCTGGCTGTCGATCTTTTCCGGGCCGTTGTCCGACATGGTGACAAAGGTGGCTTCCGGCAGCGTGTCGCCCTTCGCAATGGTCATGGATCAATCTCCTGATGAACTGGATGATGCAGTCTGGCAGTGACGCATGACGCGCACAAGTCAAGGGGGCATGCGCCGGGCGGAGGGGCGGGCGCCGGTGAAGCCATGCCGGTCATGGCGAAAGCGGTTGCGGCTTGCCCGCCTCGCGGCTTAGAATGAAGGCATGCCTGAGGAATCCGCCCCCATGACCGACATCCCCCGTTTTTATGGCGGGCGAATGCTGCTGGCGATGCCGGGCATGGAGGATCATCATTTCGATCATGCCGCCATCGCCATGTGCATGCATGACGAACAGGGCGCGCTCGGTCTCGATATCGGCAATGAGATGCCCGGAATGTCGCTGGCGGACCTGATGGAAGGGCTGGAGATAGAGGCGCAGGGGTTGGACAATGTGCCGGTCCTTTGCGGCGGCCCGGTCGATCCGCAGCGGGGTTTCGTGCTGCATAGCGCCGATTGGGGCGGGCAGGATTCCATGGATGTGGGCGAAAACTGGGCGCTGTCCGGCTCGCTGGACGTGCTGAAGGCGATTGCCGCGGGGACAGGGCCGGATCGCTACATCGTCGCGTTGGGCTATTCGGGCTGGGGCGCCGGTCAACTGGAACTGGAAATGACGCGCCATGGCTGGTTTCTGGGCGATGCCATTCCCTCTCATCTCAATGTCGTACGGCCCGACCGGCGCTGGAGCCATTGTTTCGCGGCTTGCGGTATCGACAGCCGGTTGCTGGCGGGCAAGGCCGGTCAGGCCTGAGCCTCCTTCGCGCAGCGGCGGATTCCACTTAAAGACATCTTTATATTGCCTTGCTAGGCTGCCTCTCCATTGCTAAAGGGCAGGCATCATTCGTCCTGTGCCGTGCGCAGGCGCCATGCTACCATTATGGGAGAATCTCCGTGGCCACCGCCGTTCTCGAAAAAGATTATGTCATTGCCGACATCGGCCTTGCGGATTTTGGCCGCGCCGAAATCAGGATCGCCGAAACCGAAATGCCCGGCCTTATGTCCTTGCGAGAGGAATATGGCGCTACCCAACCGCTCAAGGGCGCGCGCATCACCGGGTCGCTGCACATGACGATCCAGACCGCGGTGCTGATCGAAACGCTGACGGCGCTGGGCGCGGACGTGCGCTGGGCGACGTGCAACATCTTCTCGACGCAGGATCACGCTGCCGCCGCCATCGCCGCCGCCGATATTCCGGTGTTCGCGATCAAGGGCGAAAGCCTTGCCGATTATTGGGATTATGTCGGCCGCATCTTCGATTGGGGTGACGACCAGACCGCCAACATGATCCTCGACGATGGCGGCGACGCCACCATGTTCGCGCTGTGGGGCGCGCGGATCGAGGCGGGCGAGACTCTGCCCGAACCCGCCAATGCCGAGGAAGTCGAATTCCAGCGCGCCTTGAAGGCTTTCGTCAAGGCGAAGCCGGGTTATCTGACGAAATCCGTCGCCGCCATCAAGGGCGTGTCGGAGGAAACCACCACCGGCGTCCACCGCCTGTATCACATCGCCAAGGAAGGCAAGCTGCCCTTCCCGGCGATCAACGTGAACGACAGCGTCACCAAGTCGAAGTTCGACAATCTCTATGGCTGCAAGGAATCGCTGGTCGACGCGATCCGCCGCGCCACCGACGTGATGCTGGCGGGCAAGGTCGCCTGCGTCGCCGGTTTCGGGGATGTCGGCAAAGGCTCGGCCGCCTCGCTGCGTCAGGGCGGCGCGCGTGTGATGGTGACGGAAATCGACCCCATCTGCGCGCTTCAGGCCGCGATGGAAGGCTATGAAGTCGTCACCATGGAAGAAGCCGTGCAGCGCTGCGATATCTTCGTCACCGCGACCGGCAATGAGGATGTCATCACCGCCGACCATATGAAGGCGATGAAGCCGATGGCGATCGTCTGCAATATCGGCCATTTCGACAGCGAAATCCAGATTGCGGGCCTGTCCAACTATAAATGGGCCGAAGTGAAGCCGGGCACCGACCTTGTCGAGTTTCCGGACGGCAAACAGATCATCATCCTCGCCAAGGGGCGTCTGGTGAACCTCGGTTGCGCCACCGGCCATCCCAGCTTCGTCATGTCATCCAGCTTCACCAATCAAACGCTGGCGCAGATCGAACTGTTCACCAAGAGCGGCGATTACAAGAACGACGTTTATGTGCTGCCCAAGCATCTGGACGAAAAGGTCGCCGCGCTGCACCTTGAAAAGCTGGGCGTGAAGCTGACCACCCTGTCGAAGAAGCAGGCCGATTATATCGGCGTGCCGGTCGAGGGGCCGTTCAAGGCGGATCACTACCGCTACTAAGCGGTTCGAAAGGTCGGATACTCCCCTCCTTCACCAGCGGAAGGGGGCGAGGGGCCGGTTTTTATATAATTCAGCAAGGGGCGGGCGCCAGGTCCGCCCCTTTTTGCTGTCGTTTCAAAGCAGATGCTTTGCCATGGCGGTTATTTGCGGTACTCGCAGGGACATGATGGAACAACAGCGGCGCGGGCAGGCATCGGCCGGATGATACAGATTTCGGGAACGGTCATGGTGGTGGCGGGGCTGATCCTCGCCTGTTGGCTGGGCGGTGGTGTCTGGGCGCTGGCGACGGGCCTGCGCCTGCGCCGGCAAAGCCTTTCCCAGCGGGAACAGGCCGATCGGCTGGCGGCCCTGCTGGAATCGGCCCCGGCGGTTCCGGTCCTGATCCGCGCCGACGGGCATATCGATGCGCCCGGACGGCTCGCACATTGGCTTGGGCTGGACAAGGTGCCGGGCTTCCTGTCCGAACTGGTCAACGATACCGGCCCGCTGGCGCAAGAGGATCGTGAGGGGCTGACGCGCGATGTCATGGCCGCACAGCGGGGCGGCAAGGGGTTCGCCCGCCCGATCACGGTGGAAGGGTCCAGCCGCACCTTGCTGGTCAGGGGAAAACCGGCGGGACCGGACCTTGCCAATATGGGCGGGGTCATCCTGTGGGTTTTCGATGCGACGGAAAGCCAGCAGCGCATCGCCGAACTGGAAAAGGAAGGCCTGCTGCTGCGCGATGCGCTGGAGGCGCTCTCCGGCCTGATCGAGGCGGCGCCGCTGCCGATGTGGTATCGCGACCGGGATTTGCGGCTCTCGCTCGTCAATACCGCCTATGTGCAGGCGGTCGAGGCCCGGACCGCCGCCGATGTGATCGAGCAGGGCACCGAATTGTTCGAGGCCATTGACGGCCAGTCGCCCCGGCATGCGGCCAAGTTCACGCTAGGCCGGGGGGAGATCATGACCCGCATCGTCCCCGCCACCCTGCATGGCGAGCGGCGGATGATGAAGATGGTGGAGGTGCCCATCGGCGACCATGGCATTGCGGGCTATGCGATCGACCGGCAGGATTTCGAAAGCGCGCGCGCCGAACAGGCGCGGCTCGTCGCGACGCAGCGCGACATGCTGGACCGGCTTTCGGCGGCCGTCGCGCAATTCGGGCCGGATCGTTCGCTCAGCTTTTGGAATCAGGCGTTCATCAGCCTTTTCGCGTTGCAGCCCGAACATCTGATGGATCACCCGGAATTTGAACGGGTGCTCGACCGGATGCGCGAGGGCGGGCGCATTCCCGAACATCGCGATTTCCCGGCATGGCGGTCGGAGCGGCGGGGCTGGTTCACCGCGACCGAGCCGAAGGAAGAAAACTGGCTGCTGGCCGACGGCACGCATTTGCGCGTCTTTGCCCAGCCGATGCCCGATGGCGGCCTGCTGCTGATCTTCGAGGACCGGACCGAGCAGGTCCAGCTATCGAGCGCGCGCGATACCCTGTTGCGGGTGCGGACGGCGACGTTCGACAGCCTGTTCGAGGGGATCGGCGTCTTTGCGGCGGACGGCAAGCTGCACCTGTGGAACCAACGGTTCCGTACCATCTGGAATGGCGCGGAAGCGGTGCTGGCGGCCCATCCGCGCATCGATGATTTCATGAACAGCATGGCGGATCGGCTGGCGCGGCCTCCGCAAGCCGGGCTGGTGCGCGAATTGATGCGATCCTGCACGGTGGACCGCAAGCAGCGCAACGGCCGGGTGGTGTTCGCAGACGGGCGCAGCTTCGACTTTGCGGCGATCCCCTTGCCCGATGGCAATGCGCTGTTCACCATGCTGGACGTGACCGACAGCCGCCGGATAGAGGAAGTGCTGCGCGAACAGAATGAGGCGCTGGCCGAGGCGGACAAGGTCAAGACCGCCTTCCTCACCAATATGAGTTATGATCTGCGCACCCCGCTCACCTCCATCGGCGGTTTCGCCGAGATGATGAAGGCGGGCTATGCGGGCGAATTGCCGTCGACGGCGCAGGAATATGTGGCGGCGATCCTCGATTCCACGACGAAATTATCGGGCATGATCGATACCGTGCTGGATGCGACGCAGGGCGAGGCGGGCACGCTGCCGCTGGAACGCGCGCCGGTCGAACTGGGGCCGCTGGTGGCGGCCTGCCGGGACCGCTGGGCGGCAACCGTCGCGGACAAGGGGATCGATCTGGTGATCGACGTGAAGCCCTCCGCCGGACGGGTGATGGGCGATGCCAGCCGCCTGTCGCAGGCGCTCGACCGGTTGCTGGATAACGCCATTCAGGCCCTTCCGGCAGGAGGGCGTATCCTGCTGCATGGCGATGGTCAGGTCAGGACGGCGCGGCTGATCGTCTCCGACAATGGGCCGGGCATGGACGCCAAGACGCAGGCGCGCGCGTTCAGCCTGTTCAGCGGGACGGAAAGCCACGGTCGCGGCGGCGACGGGCTTGGTCTGGGCCTGCCGCTCGCCCGACAGCTTGTGGAAGCGCATGGCGGCAAGCTGGACCTGATTTCCGAGGTGGGGGAAGGGACGATGCTGACGATGGAGCTGCCGCGTGGCGATCTGCCCCGTTCCTCCTCTGCCGCCCCAGCCACCACCACCGGCACCGGCGCGAAGGGGGCCTGACATGGGGGATGCGGTTGTCCGGTCCCTTCAGGCGACGGACGAGGTGGAAATGCAGGCGATCGGCGCGGCGCTGGCGCGGGTCTTGCGGGCAGGCGACGTGATCGCGCTGGAAGGCAGTCTGGGCACCGGCAAGACGACCCTGACACGCGGATTGCTTCGGCAATTGGGGTTGGAGGAAGAAGCGCCCAGCCCCAGCTTCGCGATTGTGCAGGGCTATGAACCGCCCGAAGTGACGCTGCCGCTGGCGCATGTGGACCTCTATCGGCTGGAGGATGAAGCCGATCTGGAGGAACTGGGGCTGGATGAATATCTATATGACGGCGCGGTGGTGGTCGAATGGCCGGAACGCATGGGCGCCCGCCTGTGGCCTCATGCGCTGATCCTCGCCATCGTCACGGATGACGGTGCGGACGGGATACGCCGCTTGACAGCGACGCTGCCACCGGCATGGAAAGAGAGATGGCCATTCCGATGATTCCACCCGCCGCCAGCCGTCCCTTCCTGCGTTCGCTGGGCTGGGGCGATGCCGATATTCTGCCCCTTGCCGGGGACGCCTCGTTCCGCCGTTATTTCCGCGTGGTGGATGGCGCGCGCCGGGCTGTGCTGATGGATGCGCCGCCGCCGCATGAAGACCCGCGCCCCTTCCTTCGGATCGCCGCGCATCTGTGCGCGCAGGGGTTCGCCGCGCCCGCCATTTACGGGCAGGACTTGGACCATGGCCTTGTCCTGCTGGAAGATTTCGGCGACGCCCGCGTGCGCGATTATCTCGATGAGCATCCGGCGGGGGAAGAGGCGATCTATGCCCGCGCCGTGCACCTGCTGGCGGACCTCCACCGATGCCCGCCGGTCGATGCGCCGCCCTATGACCGGGACGTGTATCAGCGCGAGGCCGCGCTGCTGACCGAATATTATTGCCCCGCCGCCGGGCTGACCGTCGATGAGGCGGGCTATGGCGCGGCATGGGATGCGGTGCTGCCGCTGGTCGAGCGCGCCGCCGCCCCGCAGGTGAGCGTGCTGCGCGATTATCATGCGGAGAATATCATGCTGATCGATGGGCGGCCGCAATCCCATGATCTGGGCCTGCTCGATTTTCAGGATGCGCTGGTGGGCCACCCGGCTTATGATCTGGTCTCGCTGCTTCAGGATGCGCGGCGTGACGTGTCGCCTGCGCTGGAACGTGCCATGCTGGCGCTTTACAAGGATATCGCGCAGCCGGGCGAGGGCTTTGACGCGGCCTATGCCGTGCTGGGTGCGCAGCGCAACGCCAAGATCATCGGCATTTTCACCCGGCTGTGGAAACGGGATGGCAAGCCGCGCTATCTGGCCTATCTGCCCCGCATGTGGGGACTGCTGGAACGCGATCTCGCCCATCCGGCGCTCGCCCCGGTGGCGCAATGGTTCGACGCCCATATCGCGCCTTCTGTTCGCGCGCGGCCCCTTGCAGGGCAGGAAATGGCATGAGCGCGACCACGACCATCACCACGGCGATGCTGATGGCGGCGGGCCTTGGCAAGCGTATGCGCCCGCTCACCGCCACCCGGCCCAAGCCGCTGGTGCGGGTGGCGGGCGCGCCGCTGATGGATCATGCGCTGGCGCGGCTGGAGGCGGGGGGGATCAGGCGCACCGTCGTCAATGTCCATTATCTTGCCGACACGGTGGTCGCCCATGTCAAGGCGCGCAAATCCCCGATGGAAATCCTGATTTCCGATGAGCGGGAAAAGCTGCTGGAAACCGGCGGCGGCCTGATGAAGGCGGCCCCGCTGCTGGGGGATGCGCCCTTTTTATGCGCCAACAGCGACAATCTCTGGGTCGATGGGCCGCAGGAAAGCATCTCCATGTTGGCGGACCTGTGGGATGATGAGCGGATGGATGCGCTGCTGCTGCTCGTTCCCCATGCGCGGGCGACCTGTCACAATGGTCCCGGCGATTTTCACATGGATGCCGAAGGACGTCTGACCCGGCGCAAGCCCGGCCATGTCGCGCCGTTCGTCTTTACCGGCGTGCAGATCATGTCGCCGCGCCTGCTGCGCGACCCGCCGGGGGAGATGTTCTCCACCAATATATTCTGGAACAGGGCGATGGAGGCCGGTCGCCTGTTCGGCGCGTCGCATGAAGGGTTGTGGTTCGATGTCGGCACGCCCGCGGCCATTCCGGTGGTGGAAGCGGTGCTGGGCCGTGGCTGATCCGGACCGGGAGGGGGCAGGGGGCCGCCCGTCGCCCGCCATCTTCACTATCCCGGCCCACCGGTCCTTTTCCGACGCGCTGGCCAAGGGCGTGATCGCCCAGCATGGGAAGGATGCGCTGGCGCTGGCGCGCGGCATCGTGCTGCTGCCCAATAACCGCGCGGTGCGAGCGGTGCGGGACGCCTTTGTGCGCCATTCGCAGGGTGGGCTGCTGATGCCCCGGCTGGTGCCGATCGGCGATGAGGAACTGGGCGAGCGCCTAGGCAATGCGCTCGATCCGCTGGGCGAAGGGCTGGACGTGCCGCCCGCCGTCCCGCCGATGGAACGGCAGATGATCCTAGCCCGGCTGGTGCAGCAGGTCCGCGCCGACCATGGCCAGCCGGTCGATGCCGGGGAAGCGATGCGGCTGGGGCAGGCATTGGGCCAGAGCATCGACCAGCTTCATGTCGAACAGGTCGATCCGCATGCGCTGCGCGGCCTGCCGATGGACGAGGAATTGTCGGGCCACTGGCGCGCATCGCTGCGCCTGCTCTCGATCCTGCTCGATCGCTGGCCGGAGGAACTGCAACGCCTCGGCATGATCGACCTTGCCGACCGGCGCAACCGGCTGCTCGACCATGTGGCGCGGCGCTGGAGGGAGGCGCCGCCGCAGGGTTTCGTGATCGCGGCGGGCGTTTCCACCACCGCGCCCGCCATCTGCCATGTGCTGCGCACCGTCTCGCGCATGGCGCATGGGCAGGTGGTGCTGGCCGAACTGGATCAGCATATGAGCGCGGAGGAATGGGACGCCATCGGCCCGTTCGATCCCGACCCCGCGACCGGCCACCGCCCGCGCGCGCAGGAGGGGCACCCGCAATATGCGCTGAAACATATGCTCGACCGGATCGGCGTCGCCCGTGATGAGGTGGCGCTGTGGCGCTGGGGCGGCGGGCATGATGCGCGCGCGGCGCGGGCGCGGAATATCTCCAACGCGATGCTGGTGCCCGCCCACACCGCCAAATGGCGGACGCTGAAGGCGGCGGAGCGGACGCTGAACGGCGTGCGGATGATGGAACTGGCGACCCCGGCGCTGGAGGCGCAGGCCATTGCGCTGCTGCTGCGGCAGGCGATCGAGACGCCGGAGCGGACGGCCGCGCTGGTGACGCCGGATCGGGCGCTGGCGACCCGCGTTGCGGCGCATCTGCGGCGCTGGGATATCGAGGCGGACGACAGCGCGGGCCAGCCGCTCGCCCTGACGCCGCCCGGAACGCTGGCGCTGGCGCTGGCGCGGGTGGCGGCGGAGCGGTTCGCGCCCGTCGCGCTGCTCGACCTGCTGAAGCATCCGCTGGTCCGCAAGGGCGAGGAGAGGGTGCGCTGGCTGGAACAGGTGCGCGGTCTCGATCTGCTGCTGCGCGGGCCGCGCCCGGCGCCGGGCATGGCGGGCCTCGATGCGCGGCTTGCCCCTCGCCCGGCGGGGGAGCAGGATCGGCAGGCCCGATTGCGCGAAACGGTGGCTGGCTGGTGGAACGCCGAAAGGGCGCCCTTCGCGCCGCTCGACCAATTGGGGACGAACGGGGAGCAGGATTTGCCCGCGATGCTGGCGGCGCTGCGCGAGGTCGCAGGGGCGCTGACCGGGGATCAACTCTGGGCGGGCCATCAGGGACGCGCGCTTTCCGATCTTTTCGCAGAGATGGAGCGCGCCGCGCCGTCCGGCCCGCAACGGGTGGAGGCGGCGGCCTTGCCCGATCTGCTGCGCCGCCTGCTGGAGGCGCAGGCCGTGCGGCCGCCGCAGGGCGGGCATCCGCGCATCGCCATATACGGCCTGCTGGAAGCGCGCCTGCAACAGGCGGACCTGATGATAGTGGCAGGCCTCAACGAAGGGACATGGCCGGGCCTGCCCGCTCCCGATCCATGGCTGGCCCCGCGTATCCGGCAGGAACTTGGCCTGCCGGGGCTGGAACAGCGCATCGGCCTTTCCGCCCATGATTTTGCGAGCGCGTTGGGCGCGCCCGATGTCGTGATCTCCCGCTCTCGCCGCAGCGGCAGCGCCCCGGCCATCGCCTCGCGCTTCTGGCTGCGCTTGCAGGCCATGGGGGGCGAGCATCTCGATCGCGTCAGGGACGTGGATGGGTGGGCCGAGGCGATCGACCGCCCGGATCGCCACTGCCCGGCATCGCGTCCCCAACCTTGCCCGCCGCAGGAACTTCGGCCGACGCGAATTGCCGTCACGCAGGCCGATCGCCTCGCCGCCGATCCCTATGCCTTTTACGCGGGCCGGATATTGCGCCTTTCCGCGCTGGAACAGATTGACGCCGATCCCGGCGCGGCGTGGCGTGGCACCTCCGTTCATCGCGTGCTCGAACTATGGTTCCGGGAGGATGGCTGCGCGCCGGGCAAGCTGGAACAGCGCACCCGCGATCTTTTCCGGGGCGAGGAAGCGCACCCCATACTGCGCGCCTTGTGGCTGCCCCGCCTGCTGGAATCCGTGCGCTGGATCGACGATCAGGTGGCGCGGGATGCCGCCGAGGGACGCCGGATATCGCTGGTCGAATGTACCGGCGAAACGGTGCTGGGCGAGGTGACGGTGCACGGCACGGCCGACCGGATCGACCGCATGGCCGATGGCACCCTCGCCATTGTCGATTACAAGACGGGCAAGCCGCCCAGCGCCAAACAGGTGAAGGAGGGCTTTGCCCTGCAACTGGGCCTTTTGGGCGTCATCGCCGAACAAGGCGGCTTTGCCGGGGCGGCAGGCGCGGGCGTGGATATGGGCGGGGGCATGCCCATAGTCACGGCCTTTGAATATTGGTCCACGGCCAAGGGCAAGGACAACGCCTTCGGCTATCGTATCAGCCCGGTCAAGCCGGGGGGTGACGCCAACAAGGTGGCGACCGACGACCTGACCGCCCATGCCGCCGGGAAGTTCCTGATGGCGGCGGGCCAATGGCTCACCGGCGATGCGGCCTTTACCGCGCAACTCAATCCCGACCTGCCCAGCTATGGCGATTATGACCAGTTGATGCGGCTCGAAGAATGGTATGGCCGCGGGGATGGCCCGGCGGCAGGGGAAGGGGGACAGAAAAGTGATGGTTAAGGTCGCCAGTCCGCTGCTTCCCCTGCGTGGGGCGCAGGCCGATGCATCGGCGCCGGACGCGCATGTCTGGCTTTCCGCCTCTGCCGGTACGGGCAAGACCCATGTGCTGACGGCGCGGGTGTTCCGCCTGTTGCTGGGCGGGGTGCCGCCGGAAAATATCCTCTGCCTCACCTTCACCAAGGCGGGCGCTTCGGAAATGGCGGAACGGGTGCATGGCCGCCTCGCCGCCTGGGTGCAGATGGACGATGAGGCGCTGGCGCAGGATCTTCTCGCGCTGGAGGAAGAACTGGGACCGGAGGCGCGAGAGGATGCCCGCCGCCTGTTCGCCCGCGTGCTGGAGGCGACCGGCGGGGGGCTGCGCATCCAGACGATCCACAGCTTTTGCCAGCAATTGCTCTCCGCCTTTCCGCTGGAAGCCGGGCTGGTGCCGGGGTTCCGGGCGATGGAGGAGCGGGAACAAAGCGACCTTGCCCGCGAAAGCCTTGAGGAAATGGTGATCCGCGCCGAGGAAACGGGCGACGCCGCGTTGCTCGGCGCGCTGCATGCGCTGTCCTTGCGGCTGGGGGAGAAGGAGGCGCAGGCCTATCTCTTCCGCTGCGCCCATGCCCATGATGCGCTGCGGGAACTGGAACATGATATTCGCGGCTGGCTCTTTGATCTGCTGGAACTGCCGAGGGGCGATATAGAGGCGGAGATTGCGGGCCTGTGCGCCGATGCGGCGTTCGACATGGCGGGCCTGCGCCGCCTCGCGCGCGCCAATGCCGCGTGGAACACCAAGACCGGCCTCGACATGGCGGACCGGATGGCCGCGTGGGAGGCCGCGTCCCCGGCCGTGCGGGCGCAGACATTGGACGATCTGGCCTCCTGCTTCCTCACCGCGAAGGGGGAACCGCGCAAGACCTCCACCGGGCAGAGCAAGGCCGACCCGGATTATGAGGGGCTGGCGCTCCGGATGGCGGAAAGCATCGCGGAAATCCGGGCGCTGCGGGTGCGCGCCGCCTATGCCGATCTGGTGGCGCAGGGGCTTCATGCCGGGCGCGCCTATGCCGCCGTCTATGAGGCCGCCAAGCGCCGCATCGGCGCGGTCGATTATGACGACCTGATCGCCCATAGCGCCGCGCTGCTAATCCGTCCGGGCATTGCCGACTGGATACGGTACAAGCTCGATCAGCGGATCGACCATATCCTTGTCGATGAGGCGCAGGATACCAACAGCCGCCAATGGGCGATCATCGGCGCGCTGGTGGAAGAATTTTTCTCAGGCGAAGGCGCGCGCGGGCAAAAGCTGCGCACGCTGTTCACCGTGGGCGATTTCAAACAGGCGATCTTCGGTTTTCAGGGCACTTCTCCCAAGGCCTTTGCCCATGCGCGTGAGCGTTTCCGCCGACTGGCGCAGGGGGTGGAGCATAGTTTCCATGACCTGTCGCTTGATGAGAGTTTCCGGTCCACCCCGCCGGTGCTGGAGGTCGTGGACGCGACCGTGGCGGCGCTGGGCGTCACCGCGCTGGGCCTTTCCGAACAGGCCGTGCTTCACCGCAGCATGAAGCCGCATCCCGGCGAAGTCGCCTTGTGGAAGCCGATCAGCGCCTTCAAAAGCGAGGAGGACAGGGACAGCCTGCGCGACGACCCCGAACCGGAGGGCGAGGAAGACTGGTTCACCGATCATGATCGCGTGCTGGCGGAACGGATCGCCGCGCAGATCAAGGGCTGGATCGATGGCGGCATGATGCTGGAAGCGCAGGGGCGGCCGGTGCGGCCCGGCGACGTGCTGATCCTCGTGCGCAAGCGGGGCGACCTTGCCCGGCTTATCGTCGCGCGCTTATATGAGGCGGGCGTGCCGGTGGCGGGCGTGGACCGGCTGCGGCTTCAGGCGCCGCTCGGCGTGCAGGATTTGATGGCGGCGCTGCGCTTTGCCAGCCAGCCGGAGGATGATCTTAACCTCGCCTGCCTGCTGGTGTCGCCGCTGATCGGCTGGACGCAGGAGGAACTTCTCGCGCGCGCGGTGCCGCGTACCGGCGGGCTGTGGCGGCATCTGCGCACCGGCGCGGCGGCGCTGCCTGCCGAGGCGATGGGGGCACTGCACGATATATTGAACCGGGCCGATTTCATCACGCCCTATCGGATGCTGGAACATATTCTCTCCGGCCCGATGCGGGGGCGGCGCAAGCTGCTGGAACGGCTGGGCATCGCGGCGGCCGACAGCATGGATGAACTGCTCAACGCCGCGCTTTCCTATGAACAGCGGGAACAGCCTTCATTACAGGGCTTCATCGACTGGTTCGACCGGGAGGAAGGCGATATCAAGCGCGAGGATGACGGCAATGCCGACGCGGTGCGCCTGCTGACCGTGCATGGCGCCAAGGGGCTTCAGGCGCCGATCGTCATCCTTGCCGACGCCTGCGCCAATCCCGATCGCCCCGGCGGGCGCGGCATATTGGACGTTTCCCTGCCGGATGACCGCAAGCTGCCGCTGCTGCCCCCGCGCAAGACGGAGCGCTGGGGCCTCATCGACGCGGCGGCGACGGTGCAGGATGAACTGGAACGGCAGGAACATTGGCGATTGCTCTATGTGGCGATGACGCGGGCGGAGGAGAAGCTGTTCGTCACCGGCGCGCTGGGGCCGAAGGCGCGGGGGCAGGTGCCGGAGGAAAGCTGGTTCGCGGCGATCGAGCGCGCCGTGACGGGGCTGGGTGGACAATGGGACGAGGATGATCGCTGGACCCGCGCGATGGGCTGGCGCGGCAATCATGCGCTGGCGGCAAAGCAGCGCAAGGCCGAGGAAAAGGCCGAGGCTGCGGTCGCGCCCGCACTGGCGGAGTGGGTTTTCCGGGCCGCGCCCGACGAAGCGCGCCCGCCCCGTCCGCTCGCGCCGACGATGCAGATGGAGGATGATCTGCCCTATCCGCCGCCATCCCCGGCCATGCGCGCCGCGGCGGAGCGCGGGCGCTTGCTCCACAGCCTGTTCGAGCGCCTGCCCGATGTCGCCCCGGCGCGGCGCAGGGCCGCCGCCGACCGCTGGCTGCAAGGGCAGGGCGGCATTGCCGATGCGATCCTGCGCGGCGAGATGATCGATCATGTGCTGGCCCTTCTCGATGATCCGGCCCATGCCGACCTGTTCGGCCCCGCCGCGCTGGCCGAAGCGCCGATCGCCGCCGTGGTGGGGGAGGATGTGGTGACGGGCGTGATAGACCGGCTCGTCATCGGGGAAGAAGTGATCCGGCTCATCGATTTCAAAACCGGGCGGCGCATTCCGGGCACGGCGGCGGACATTCCGGCGCCCCATCTGCGCCAGATGGCCGCCTATGTGGCCGCGCTGGAAACCATATTTCCGGGGCGGCGCATAGAGGCGGCGTTGCTCTATACCGCCGGGCCTGCGCTCTGGCCCCTGCCCGATGCGATGGTGGCGCCGTACAAGCCGGGCTTGGGGGCCGCATAATAATGCTTGTGTCCCAAGGGCGTTGAGCCGCGCGCCTGCCCACCCTACATAGCGTACCTATCGGAAGGAGATTCTCAAATGGCGACCAAGGCAATCAGTGATGCGAGTTTCGACAGCGACGTTATCGGTTCGGACGTGCCGGTGCTGGTCGATTTCTGGGCGGAATGGTGCGGTCCCTGTAAGATGATCGGCCCGGCTCTCGAAGAAATTTCGGAAGAACTGGGCGGCAAGGTCGTCATCGCCAAGCATAATATCGACGATAACCCGGATATGCCGGGCAAGCTGGGCGTGCGCGGCATTCCCACGATGATCCTGTTCAAAAATGGCGAAGCGATCGCGACCAAGGTCGGCGCCGCGCCCAAGAGCCAGCTTAAGGCGTGGCTGGAAGAGCAGCTTTAAGCCGGAAGGAATGAAAAAGGGGCGGTCCGTCTGGTGCGGATCGCCCCTCTTTTTATGGCCCGGCGTTTATTATTCTGCGCGGTCCCTACATCACCGGAACAACAGATGGGCCGCCTTGTCCCACATGGCGGGGCTGGCCGCCGCGATCATGCCCGTTTCGCCGGTGCCGACGCGATAGGGTGAGCCATCATAGCGGGCGACGCGGCCCCCCGCTTCCTCCAGAAACAGCGCGCCTGCCGCATGATCCCACGGCAAGGTGCGGTGAAACAGCGCGAAATCATTCATGCCCAGCGCGATGCGGGGATATTGCTCGGCGGCGCATCGCGGAATTTCCACCATCCGAAGCTGCCCTTCGGCTCGGCGCATCAGCTTTTCCCGCTCCTCTCCGGGCAGGAAGAGGGTGGAAATCCCGGCGATCGGCAGGGCCTCCCCGCTTTCCCGCGCCGTGAAACCTTCCCCGTCGATCATCGCGCCTTGCCCCCGCGCTGCATGGCAGAGGCGTTCGCCCAGCGGATCGTAAATCCAGCCGCCCAATATGTCGCCGCCATCGACCAGTGCGATCATCACGCCGAAGGGCGGGCGGCCCGCCGCGAAATTGCCCGTGCCATCGATCGGGTCGATGATCCAGCACAGGCCGTTTCCGGCGGTGTCGAGCAAGGCGGGATCGGCAGCGCAGGCCTCTTCCCCCACGATATGCGCCTCTGGCAGGATCAGCGCCAGCCCTTCGGCAAGGCGCAGTTCGCTTTCCTTGTCGGCGATGGTGACGAGATCATCTTTCGCTTTTTCTTCAATGTCTTCGGCATTGAGGTTGCGATATCGCGGCAGGATTATATCGGCCGAAACCAAGCGCATCAGATCGGCGACGGCAGCGGACAGGGACGAGGTGATATGGGTCATAGTGCGCGCGATAGCGCCATCGCCACGGCTATGGCTATCAAAATCGTCCCGCTGCCGCGCGCGATCCACCGCTCGGCCTCCGCCGACAGGGCCAACCGCCCGACGCGCCACGCCAGCGACCCATAAAAGCCGAGCGCGACCACCTCTATCCCGATACCGATCATGGCCAGCCTGATGAGCTGCGGCGTGACCGGATGATGCATGTCGATAAAGGGGGGCAGGAACACGGTGAAGAACAACAGCGCCTTCGGGTTGGAGATTTGCACGGCGGTCGCTCCGGCAAAGCCGCGCCAGAAGCCGGTGCGCGGCCTTGCCCCGGCCATGGCGAGATGGACCGGATGCCGCCATGTCTGGATGCCGAGCCAGAAGAGATAGGCTGTCCCCACCCAGCGCAGGACGATGAAAAGATAGGGAAATTCGTGGACCAGCGCGACCAGCCCCGCGCCGACCATCGCATACCAGAGCATGTTGGTGATGTTGATGCCCGCCACCGCGCCCGCCACGCCGCGCAGGGAACCGGTCAGCCCGATGCTCGCCACGGAAAGCACAGCGGGGCCGGGCATGAAACTGGCCACCAGCTCCGTCGCGGCGAAGGCAAGGAGGAGATTATCCCCCTGCATCATGCGGCCTAGCTGCGGTAATCGGCGTTGATCGAAATATAGCCATGGGTCAGGTCGCAGGTCCACACCGTGGCCCGCCCGTCGCCAAGGCCGATATCGACGCCGATGCGGATATCGGTGTCTTTCAGATGGGCGGCGACCGGGGCTTCATCATAGCTATCGACCGCAAGCCCTTGTTGCGCAACCCATTTATCGGCAAAGCGAATGGCGAGCCTGTCGCGGTCGGCCGGCTCGCCCGCCTTGCCCACCGCCATGACGACGCGGCCCCAATTGGCGTCCTCGCCCGCAATGGCGGTCTTGACCAGCGGGGAATTGGCGATCGACAGGCCGATGCGCCGCGCGCTTTCGTCCGACACCGCGCCGGTCACTTCAATCTCGATGAACTTGCGGGCGCCCTCGCCATCGCGCACGACAAGCTGCGCCAATTGCCTGCACAGATCGTCGAGCGCGGCCTGAAAGGCGTCGGCGCCCGGATCGTCCATCGCGGCGAGCGGCGCATTGCCTGCCTTGCCGGTCGCGAACAGCAGCACGGTGTCGCTGGTCGAGGTGTCGCCATCGACCGTGATGCAGCTATAGCTGCGCGCATTGGCCGCGCTCAGCATTTGTTGCAGCAGCGCAGGCTCTATCGCCGCGTCGGTGAAGATATAGCCCAGCATCGTCGCCATGTCGGGCGCGATCATGCCCGATCCCTTGATGATGCCCGACAGCGTAACCTTGCGATCGCCGATCATCGCGGTGGCGCTGGCCCCCTTGGCGAACGTGTCGGTGGTGCCGATGGTTTCGGCCGCCATCTCCCATGAACAGGGCTGGGCGGTGAGGGCGTTTTCCACGCCCGCGCGCGCCTTGTCGAGGGGCAGGGGCACGCCGATCACGCCGGTGGAACTGACGAATATTTCTTCGCTGGCGCAGCCCAGATGAGCGCTCACCTGCGCGCGGATCTGCTCCACCGCCTCACGGCCGCGATAGCCGGTGAAGGCGTTGCTGTTGCCCGCATTGACGATCAACGCGCGCGCTTTGCCCCCGGCGGCGCTTTCGCGGCCCACCTCCACCTCTGTCGAGCAGCAGACATTGCGCGTGAACACGCCCGCGACCGCCGTGCCCTGGGCCAGTTCCGCATAGGTGAGGTCGCAGCGATCCCATTCCTTATATCGCGCCCGTGCCACGCGCAGGGTTACGCCCGCGACAGGGGGCAGATCGGGAAAGGCGGCGGGGGCGAGGGGGGAGCGTTCCATGAACGCGAGCGAATAGCCGCTCCATGCCAAAGGTCAATCGCATTAAATCACATCGAGCGGCCGCAGTGAAACAAATCGGCCATATGGCTCGCATATCGATGCCCTGTCCCGATGCCCGGTCGTTGGGGCTGCAATGGCCGTGCAAATGGGGGTGATATGAAGATAAGCCGCGCCGCGTTGGCCGCAGCCGCCTTGGCAGGCGCGATCGGCCCTGTCCACGCAGGGGAGGCGGTCGCTCCGCAACCCGTGGGAAACCCCGGAAATTGGGTGACGGCCAATGATTATCCATCATCCGAACTGAACAGGGGGATATCGGGGGCGATCGATTTCACCCTGGCCATCAATGCTTCCGGCGTCGTGACCGATTGTACCGTCACCCGGTCCAGCGGCTCTCTCGTGCTGGATACGACCGCGTGCGCCATCCTCAAAAGCAAAGGGGAATTCAAGCCGGCGCGCGATGGCAACGGTAAAAAGGTCGCCGGCTATTATTCGAGTCGATTCCTGTGGAAAATACCGACGGATAACGTGCTGTCCCTGCCGGAAAAGGCGACGCAATGGATCATGGAAGTGGATGTCAGCGACAAGGGGGTTGTCGAGCGTTGCGTCCTGCATGTCTCCGATTCCACGATAACGCCGCCGCCGACGGCGAGAAGCCCTTGCACCGCATATCCGGTGGGGAGCAAGGTGAGGCCCATGGGCGACAAGAATGGAAAAACCGTCCGATTTCGCGTGCGCGTTACGCACAGGACGGAAGTGGAGCCTCTTTAAGGCTTGTAGGCAAAGGCCGACCCCGCCTTCCAATTGACTTCACCGCGCCCGAACCTTACATCGCGGCGAGTATGATGGCGGGTCTGCGTTCTGTGGCCTGACCGGCAGTGAAACAGTCAGGAAATTTGCATGTTCGGCGCTCTTGCCAAATCCCTTTTCGGCTCTTCCAACGAACGTTACGTCAAGGCCTTGCGGAAGACTGTCGACCAGATCAATGCCTTTGAACCGCAGATTTCCGCGCTGAACGATGAAGAGCTGATCGATCAGACCCGCAAGTTCCGGGACCGTCTGGCCGCGGGCGAAACGCTGGACGACCTGCTGCCCGAAGCCTTCGCCACGGTGCGCGAGGCAGGCAAGCGCGTGTTGGGCATGCGCCATTTCGACGTGCAGATGATCGGCGGCATCGTCCTCCATCGCGGCGAAATCGCGGAAATGCGCACCGGTGAGGGCAAGACGCTGGTGGCGACGCTCGCCACCTATTTGAACGCGCTGCCGGGCAAGGGCGTGCATGTCGTCACCGTCAACGATTATCTCGCCAAGCGCGACTGCGAATGGATGGGGCAGGTCTATCGCTTCCTTGGCCTGACCACCGGCACCATCGTCCCCGGCCTCAACGAGGCGGAGCGGCGGGAGGCCTATGAGGCGGATATCACCTACGCCACCAATAATGAGCTGGGTTTCGACTATCTGCGCGACAATATGAAATATGATCGCTCGATGATGGTCCAGCGGCCGTTTAATTATGCGATCGTCGATGAGGTCGACTCGATCCTGATCGACGAAGCGCGCACGCCGCTCATCATCTCCGGCCCGACCGACGACAAGTCGGAACTTTACATCTCCGTCGATGCCCTGGTGAAGCAGCTGGGCGAGGGCGATTATGACAAGGACGAGAAGCAGCGCAACATCACGCTGACCGAGGATGGCACGGAAAAGGTGGAACGGCTGCTGGAAAATGCCGGGCTGCTGGTCGGGTCGAACCTCTATGATTTCGAGAATACGCAGGTCGTCCATCATGTGAACCAGGCGTTGCGCGCCAACATGATGTTCCGCCGCGACATCGATTATATCGTGAAGGACGGCAAGGTCGTCATCATCGACGAATTCACCGGCCGCATGATGGATGGCCGCCGCTGGTCGGACGGCTTGCATCAGGCGGTGGAAGCCAAGGAAGGCGTGAATATAGAGCCGGAAAACCAGACTCTGGCGTCCATCACCTTCCAGAATTATTTCCGCATGTACCCCAAGCTGTCGGGCATGACCGGCACGGCCGCGACCGAGGCGACCGAGTTTTTCGAAATCTACAAGATGAACGTCGTCACCATTCCGACCAACCTACCGGTGCAGCGCGTCGATAATGACGATGAATTCTACAAGAACACCCATGACAAGTTCCGGGCCATCGCCAAGGCGATCAAGGAAAAATCGGAAACCGGGCAGCCGGTTCTGGTCGGCACCGTCAGCATCGAAAAATCGGAAATGCTGTCGGAATTCCTGAAGGAAGAGGGTGTGAAGCATGCCGTGCTCAACGCCCGTTTCCATGAGCAGGAGGCCCATATCGTCGCGCAGGCCGGCCGCATGGGCGCGGTGACGATCGCCACCAACATGGCGGGGCGCGGCACCGATATCCAGCTGGGCGGCAATCTGGAATTTCGTATGGAGGATGAACTGCGCGACATGCCCGAAGGGCCGGATCGCGACGCCGCCATCGAACGGATCAAGGCAGAGATTGCCGAGGAAAAACAACGGGTCAAGGAAGTGGGCGGCCTGTTTGTGCTCGGCACGGAGCGTCATGAAAGCCGCCGAATCGACAACCAGTTGCGCGGTCGTTCGGGGCGTCAGGGCGACCCCGGCCTCTCCCGCTTCTACCTCTGCCTCGAGGATGACCTGCTGCGCATCTTCGGCCCGGACACGCTGTTCGCCCGGATGATGAACGCCAATATGGGCGATGGCGAGGCGATCGGCTCCAAATGGCTGTCCAAGGCGATCGAGACGGCGCAGCGCAAGGTCGAGGCTCGCAACTATGACGTCCGCAAGCAGGTCGTCGAATATGACGACGTGATGAACGATCAGCGCAAGGTCATTTACGAGCAGCGCAGCGACATCATGGATGCCGATACGGTCGATGATGTCGTTATCGACATGCGGCGCGAAACCGTGAACGATCTTGTCGGCGACACCTGCCCGCTCGGCACCTATCCCGAACAGTGGAATATCGCGGGCCTGAAGGAGCGGGTTGCGGACGTTCTCAGTCTGGAGCCGGATATCGACGATTGGTTGCATGAAGATGCGATCGATCCCGAAATGATCGAGGAACGGCTATCCTCTCTGGCCGATGCCGCCGTGGCCGAAAAGGTCGCGATGCTGAGCGAGCAGGACTGGCATTCGATCGAAAAGAGCATTTTGCTTCAGAATCTGGATCATCACTGGAAAGAGCATCTCGCGACGCTGGATGCCTTGCGTCAGGTCGTGCATTTGCGCGCCTATGCGCAAAAGACTCCGATCAACGAATATAAGGCGGAAGCCTTCGCGCTGTTCGAACGGATGCTCGGCAATATCCGCGAGGATGTGACGCGGACCATCGCCCGTGTGCAGTTCCAGATGCAGGACGCGCCGGATATCCCCGAATTGCCGACGCTGCCCGATTTCATCACCAACTATGCGGAGGAGCCTTATTCTCCGGGTGTGAATTCGGATGGTTTCGTCACCACCCGCCTGCCGCAGATGGACCCCCAGATGGGCGAGGCCCTGACCGGCGCGGCAGGGGACGAAGGCGGTGATCCTTATGCGGGGCAGGGCATCGGCCGCAACGCCGCATGCCCCTGTGGTTCCGGCAAGCGATACAAACATTGTCATGGCGCGTTGGCCTGATATCTCTGGGGCCTGATTTCGGCCGCTGGCGGGCGCGGGATGGAATCCTGATATCGGGGTTGTCCGCGCCAAAGCGGCCGAAGATGAGGCGCGTCTCGTCTGGGTTCAGATCACGGGCAAAGGCGCGTCGAATTGCGCACGCATCTCAGTACCCCCTCAGCATTGCGTCCGAAGGCTGAATCAAGCGGGCGGCTATGGTCTGCGGGCAGGGACGCCATTTCGCCCCTCCGCCTTTGTCGGCGCGACAATGGCCGCTGGTCGGCGTCAGGAGGCTCGTCAGGAAGCCTTGCGTTCCGCGGCCCCGGCGCCATGGCGCGGGCCAAGCATGCCCTGCGCCTCTGGACCGGGCGAGGATATATGCGGAACGGCGCGCATCAGCAGGCGGTGCGGCTCCACCGGCCCCGGCGCGCGCCAGCCTCCGGTCGCATCGGCGGTGAAATTCCAGAACCGACCATAATATTCAGGGTCGCCGATCATCATCAGCGGCGCGTCCGCCCCCGCGTCGGCGTCCGCGATCAGCCGGTCCATCAGGGCGCGGCCGCAGCCATCGCCCTGCCATTGCGGCATGACCGCCACCGGCCCCACCATGATGAGGGGGATTTCCGCCTCTCCCTTTCCACCCGCCAGCGCCACCGGCCAGCTTTGCAACAGGCCGACCAGCGCGCTATCATCCCCGATCGCGGCATAGCTGAAACGCGGCAGCCATTCCACGCCCTGTCGAATCGCATAGGCCGTGCGGCCGCGGCGATCCGCGCCGAAAGCCGCGTCCAGCAACGCCTCTATGGCGAAATCCGATTGGGTGGAGAGGGGAAGAAGTTCGGGCACGCTTGCGGTTCTGTCCTTTACGGGGCATGAGCGCCCGACGCGGCGGCGTTTAGCGCCTTGGCCCCAAATGAAAAGCGAAAATCGACATGACCTGTCGATCCGCAGGATTTGAAAGACGGTGATGACGGCAGAGCAGAACGATTTTCTGGTGCTGGAGGTCGATGACCTTCATGTCGATATATTGACGGGCATCTATTCCGAGGAAACCCATCTGCCGCAACCGCTGCGCATTTCGATCCGCGCCCTGCTGGATCAGGCGGATCATTATGAGCCGGACACGCCGCTTTCCTTCTCCAAAAACTATATGGACCTGAAGCATGCGGCAACCGACGCCCTGCCCAAGGATATTCATTTCACGCTGATAGAGGCGGTGGCGGATCATATCATCGACACGATCTTCCTTCAGGACGCCATGGTCCGCCATGTGAAGGTGAAGATCGTGAAGCTGGCCCTGTCGGAACGGGGCGAATCGATCGGCATCACGCTGGGGCGCTGGCGCCGCTAGAGCATCGTGCGAAAAGTGGGAACCGGTTTTTCGCTAAAAACGATGCGATATCAAATAACTGGAGCGCGCAACTTGCGCCATATTCAGCGCAGCGCGCTCCAACGGGCGCGCGCGTCGGCTTAGCTTATTTCATCGAGCCGCAGGTGGCGCAATTTGGGTGCGATGCTGAGGTCGGCATTTTCCTTGATGGATTGCCGCATATCCTCTCTGGCCTGATGGATCGAGGCGATCACCGGACCCATTGCCACGCCCAGTTCGACCAGCGCCGTCTCGGCCAGTTGCAGGGAGCTTTCGAGCGTTTCGGGAACCGCCGCCGTCGCCCCCGCCTTGTAAAGATCCGCCGCATGGTTCGCATCGCGGGCGCGCACCACGATCGGCAGGCGGGGAATCCAGCTGCGCACCCGCTTGGTGATTTTGACCGACAGCACCGGATCATCCATCGTCAGGATGAGCGCGCTCGCTTCGCCCAATTGCAGGCGGTCGAGCATTTCGGGGCGGATGACGTCGCCGAACACCAGCGGATACCCCTCGCGCCGTCCTTCCGCGACGACGTCGGGGTTCGATTCCACCGCGATATAGAATTGGCCATGATTGCGCAGCAGATCGCATACGGTGCGCCCGACCCGGCCGAAACCGATGACGACGGTGCGGCCCTGCTGATCGGGCGAGGGGGGGGAGAGCAGCACCTCTTCCTCATGCCCGGCGGACAACTCTATCCGGCGCGCGATATTATGGCCGAGCCGCGCCAGAAGAGGCGTCAGCGTTAGGCCGAGAGCCGTGGTTATCTGCCAGAAACCGGCGGTCTGCGGGCTGATGATATGGGCGGCGGACGCAGCGGTCAGCACGATCAGCGTGGTTTCCGACGGGCTGGCCATCAGCACGCCGACCTCGGCCGCAACGCCTTTCCCCACGCCATAGAAACGCAGCAGCAGGGCCGTCACCACCGTCTTTGCCACCACCACGCCGAGCACCGCCGCCAAAAGCTGCGGCCATGCCTTCATGATGACGGTGATGTCGATGCTCATGCCTACGGTCAGCAGGAACACGCCGAGGGCTAGGCCCTTGAATGGCTCGGTCATCACCTCGACCTCGCCATGATAATCGGTTTCCGCAATCAGCAGACCGGCGAGCAGCGCACCCACGATCGGCGACAGGCCGACCAGCGCGGTCATCATGCTGGAGACGATGACCACCAGCAGGCTGGCGGCCAGAAACACGTCCGGGCTTTTGGTGCGTGCCGCCTGCGCGAAAATATGCGGCAGGACGAACCGCCCGGCGATCAGCATGACGACGACCGTGACGCCGCCGAACAGCAGCGTCTCGAACAGGCGCTCTATGCCCTCTCCCGTCGCATTGGGGGCAATCGCGCCCAGCAGGAAGATGATCGGAACGAGGGCGAGATCTTCGAACAGCAGCATGGAAAAGGCGACGCGCCCGACCGGCGACTGGGTGCCGACCATCGGCAGCACCAGCGCGGTGGAGGAAAGGGCGAGCGCCAGCCCCAGGCCGATGGCGGCGGCAGGCGGGGTATCGAGCAGGTGCAGCGCCAGCGCGATCAGCAGGCCGGAGCCGATCAGTTCCATCGCGCCGACGCCGAAAACCAGCTTTCGCATCGACCATAGCCGCTTGAAGCTGAGTTCCAGCCCGATGGAGAACAGCAGCAGGACGATGCCCAGTTCGGCAAAGGGCGCGATGGAGCCGGGATCGGATATGGTGAAATGAAACAGCCATGGATAATGCCCGACCATGGCGCCGAGGCCGGACGGTCCCACGGCCAGCCCGACAAGGATGAAGCCGATCACAGGGCTGATCCGAAACCGCGCGAAGGTGGGTATGACCAGCCCCGCCGCGCCCAGAATTACCAATGCATCGCTTAATCCCGCATGATCCACGTCCATCGCCATATCCGCCGTTTATAAGCAGGCGGGCGGGACGGGAAGGCTTACTTCCAGTTGCCCATTTCGGTTTCGAGATTGGCGCGGATCGCCTCGAAAAATTGTTCGGTGGTCATCCACGCCTGATCCGGGCCGATCAGCAGCGCGAGATCCTTGGTCATATTGCCGTCCTCGACGGTCTTGATGCAGACCTTTTCCAGCGTTTCGGCGAAACGGACCACTTCGGGCGTCTCGTCGAACTTGCCGCGATATTTGAGGCCGCCGGTCCACGCGAAGATCGACGCGATCGGGTTGGTCGAGGTCGCCTTGCCCTGCTGGTGCTGGCGATAATGGCGGGTGACGGTGCCGTGGGCCGCTTCGGCTTCGACGGTCTTGCCGTCCGGCGTCATCAGCACGGAGGTCATCAGGCCCAGCGAACCGAAGCCCTGCGCGACCTGATCGGACTGCACGTCACCATCATAATTTTTGCAGGCCCAGACGAACTTGCCGCTCCACTTGAGGGCGGAGGCGACCATGTCGTCGATCAGGCGATGTTCGTAGGTGACGCCCGCCTTTTTGAAAATGTCCTCGAACTCATTCTCATATACTTCGGCGAACAGATCCTTGAAGCGGCCGTCATAGGCCTTGAGGATCGTGTTCTTGGTCGAGAGATAGACCGGCCAGCCGCGGGCAAGACCGTAGTTCATCGACGCGCGGGCAAAATCGCGGATCGACTCGTCGAGATTATACATGCCCATGGCGACGCCCGAACCGGGGAAGCGGAACACTTCCTCATCGATCACCGTGCCGTCTTCGCCTTCAAAGACGAGGCGCAGCTTGCCGGGGCCGGGGACGCGGAAATCGGTCGCCTTATACTGGTCGCCAAAAGCATGGCGGCCCACGACGATCGGGTCGGTCCAGCCGGGAATCAGCCGGGGCACGTTCTTGATGACGATCGGTTCACGGAAAACCACGCCGCCCAATATGTTGCGGATCGTGCCGTTGGGCGATTTCCACATGCTCTTGAGGTTGAATTCCTCGACGCGGGCTTCGTCCGGGGTGATGGTCGCGCACTTCACGCCGACGCCATATTGGGCGATCGCATTGGCGGAATCGACGGTGATCTTGTCGTCGGTGCGATCCCGCTCTTCAACGCTGAGGTCGTAATAGTGGAGGTCAATGTCGAGATAGGGCTTGATGAGGCGCTCGCGAATCCATTCCCAGATGATCCGGGTCATTTCATCGCCGTCAATCTCATCCACCGGGTTCTTGTCGTTAAGTTTCGCCTTGAGTTGCGCTTCGCTTTCCTGTCTGGGGGGAGGTGTGATGGGCTCTAGGCAAAGCGCGCGCAATGTTCAACAGGGACCGCTATTTTTCCTGATACGCAGGCGCAGAAGCGTCATTCATTCTATTCCGTTGTCATCCTTCCCGTCTCTCCCTAAACACCCTAAATTATGGAACCGGATCATAAAGTTTTTCCCGCAGAGGACGGCGCAGGCGCGTCGTCATCTCCGACATCGCAACAGGGCGTCAAATGGCGCTTTCCCGCAATTCATCCCGAAGGACGCAAATTCGGTGCGATCGCCGCAGCCATCACCGCGCTGTTCTTCATCCTGGGATGGGAAATCGTGGGCTGGATCATGGTCGGCATCACGATCTGGGTGTTCGCCTTTTTCCGCGATCCGGTTCGCGTCACGCCTGTCGATCCCGAATTGCTGATCGCCCCCGCCGATGGTCTGGTGACGTTGATTCAGCAAGTGTCCCCGCCGCGCGAGATTGCGGGGACGGACGGGCTGGGCGCCGACCCGATGTGGCGGGTGTCGATTTTCATGAGCGTGTTCGACGTGCATATCAACCGCACGCCGATCAGCGGGACGATCCGTCAGGTCGTGTATATTTCCGGCAAATTCATCAATGCCGATCTCGACAAGGCCAGCGAGGATAATGAGCGGCAGCATATCGTCGTCGAGCGCGGCGACGGGCTGCGCATCGGCTTCACGCAGATTGCGGGGCTGGTGGCGCGGCGCATCGTTCCCTTCGTGAAGCCGGGCGACGTGGTGGCGGCGGGGCAACGCATCGGCCTGATCCGGTTCGGCAGCCGCGTCGATATCTATCTGCCCGCAGGCACCCTGCCGAGGGTGGCGCTGGGCCAGCGGACGATCGCGGGGGAAACCGTCATCGCCCGGCTGGGCGAAGCGAAGGCCTCCACCGGGATATTCCAGTGAGGAAACGCCCGTTCATTCCCCTGGAGCGCCGTCGCGGCATTTCGCTGCGTCAGGTCGCGCCCAATGCCGTCACCGCCATGGCGCTGTGCTTCGGCCTGACCGGGGTGCGCTTCGCCATGGCGGGCAAGTGGGAAATGGCGGTGGCTTCGGTCATATTGGCGGGCGTGCTGGATGGTCTGGACGGCCGCATTGCCCGGCTGCTGCGCGGGGAGAGCCGGTTCGGCGCGGAACTGGACTCGCTTTCCGATTCGATTGCCTTCGGCGTTACCCCCGCGCTCATCATCTATCTCTGGTCGCTGCAATATATGCCGACATTCGGCTGGGTGATCGCCCTTGCCCATGCGTTGATGTGCGCGTTGCGTCTGGCGCGTTTCAATGCGGCGATCGATGCGGATAATCAGCCGCACAAGCTGGCCGGATATCTGACCGGCGTTCCCGCGCCGACGGGGGCGGGGCTTGCCTTCGTGCCGCTCTATTGCTGGTTCGTCACCGGAGAGCCGATTTTCCGCGAATGGTATATCGTTGCGCCGTGGACCGCGTTCGTCGCCTTCCTGATGATTTCCAACATCGCGACCTTCAGCTGGAAAGCCCTGCGCCTGCGTCGCCGTGTCAGGCTGGAGGCGATTGCCGTGGCGGGCCTGCTCGCCGCGCTGTTGCTGTCCATGCCGTGGCTGACGCTGCTGCTGATCAGCCTGCTCTATCTGGGCATGATCCCTTTCGGCATCGCCAGCTATCGCAAGGCCCAGCGCGTCGCCGCAGCCTGAAGCAGCGGGGATGAGGGGGAGGGGATTTCGCACCCTGATGCCCCCTCAGGCCGCCCGGCTGGAGCCATGCGCCCTTCGCTGCGAAACGGACGCCGCCCATTGCGCGGTGCGAGGGCGCCGTGCCGGGCTGTAGCAGATCGAGACCCTCTTTTCCGATCGTGAAACCGGGCGATGCTCCATCCGCAGCGCCGCGATAGCCTTGCCATGATAAGCCAACGTCATGCCGATGATCGTACCCAGCGCCAGCACAAGAGCCAGGGAGAAGAGCAGGCCGGTCAGTATCGTAACCATATCATCGTCCTTTTTCCGCATTGTCGTTTTTCGCATTGCCGCGCGCAGTCCTGCAAAAGCCACCCGTGGCTTGCCTTCTGCAATGGCAATGATTTCAACCATGCTTCGTCTTATGTTCACTATATGTTCTCATTTAAAGCGCCTGTCAAGAGGCGGATTGGGCTTGCCATATCGCGCCCATGGCGCTAAGCGCTGCGCCATTCCACATGGGATTCGTACATAACCGGTGCCGGGGCAGTTCCCGGTCACTGAATCCCAGAGGGTTAACCGGAAGGAGAAAAACCATGGCGGCACCTGTCGTCACGATGCAGCAATTGATCGAGGCCGGCGCGCATTTCGGCCACCAGACCCACCGCTGGAATCCCCGCATGAAGCCGTATATCTTCGGCGAGCGGAACGGCGTTCACATCCTTGACCTCAGCCAGAGCGTGCCGCTGTTCGCGCGCGCGCTCGACTTCGTTTCGGCGACCGTCGCAGCGGGCGGCAAGGTGCTGTTCGTCGGCACCAAGCGTCAGGCTCAGGAAGCGATCGCGGAAGGCGCGCGCAAGTCGGGCCAGCATTTCGTCAACCATCGCTGGCTGGGCGGCATGCTCACCAACTGGAAGACCATTTCCCAGTCGATCAAGCGCCTCAAGACCCTTGAAGAGCGCCTGTCGGGCGACACGCACGGCCTTACCAAGAAGGAAGTGCTGCAGATGACCCGCGAGCGCGACAAGCTGGAGCTGTCGCTGGGCGGCATTCGCGACATGGGCGGCATTCCCGACGTGATGTTCGTGATCGACGCCAACAAGGAAGAACTGGCGATCAAGGAAGCCAATACGCTGGGCATCCCGGTCGTGGCGATCCTCGATTCGAACGTCGATCCGTCCGGCATCGCGTTCCCGGTTCCGGCCAATGACGATGCGAGCCGCGCGATCCGCCTGTATTGCGAAGCCATCGCGACCGCCGCGACCAAGGGCAATCGCGGCGCGCAGGAAGCCGCCGGCGTCGATATCGGCGCGCTGGACGTGCCGCCGGTCGAGGAAAGCGTTGCTGCCGAAGCGTAAGTTTCGCACCACCGTAATATTCTCAGGGCAGGGCGCTTTGCGGGAAACCGGAATGGCGCCCGTCCGCTTTATGAAACCATTGATTGAAGGATGACGTGATGGCCGAGATTACTGCCGCCGTTGTGAAGGAACTGCGTGAACGTTCCGGCGCGGGCATGATGGATTGCAAGAAGGCGCTGGCCGAAACCAATGGCGATCTGGACGCCGCCGTCGATTGGCTGCGCGCCAAGGGGCTGGCCGCCGCGCAGAAGAAGTCGAGCCGCACCGCCGCTGAAGGTCTGGTCGGCGTGGCTGTCGAAGGCGCCAAGGGCGTCGTCGTCGAAGTGAACAGCGAAACGGACTTTGTTGCGAAGAACGAGCAGTTCCAGGATTTCGTCCGCAATGTTTCCGCCATCGCCCTGTCGACCGGCGCGCAGGATGTCGAAGCCCTCGCGGCGGCGGCCTATCCGGGCGGCGGCACCGTCAACGACAAGCTGGTCGCCAATGTCGCAACCATCGGCGAAAACCAGACGCTGCGCCGTGTCGCGGGCGTTTCGGTCGAAAAGGGCGTCGTTGTCGATTATGTCCACAATGCGGCGGGCGCGGGCCTCGGCAAGATCGGCGTGCTGGTCGCTCTGGAAGGGGATGCCCCCGCAGAAGTGCTGGCGCCGCTGGGCAAGCAACTGGCGATGCATATCGCCGCTGCCTTCCCGCTCGCGCTGTCGGCCGACCGGATCGACCCCGCGCTGATCGAGCGTGAACGCGCGATCGCCGCCGAAAAGGCAGCCGAAAGCGGCAAGCCCGCCGAAATCGTCGCCAAGATGGTGGACGGCGCGGCGACCAAGTTCGCCAAGGAAAACGCGCTGCTTTCCCAGCTTTTCGTGATCGACAACAAGACGCCGATCGCCGATGTCGTCGCCAAGGCGGCGAAGGACGCGGGCGCTTCGATCACGCTGAAGGATTATGTGCGTTTCCAGCTCGGCGAAGGCATTGAAAAGGAAGAAGCGGATTTCGCGGCGGAAGTCGCTGCGGTCGCGGGCGTCTGATCGCTTCGGGCTGATGGTGCGGTATCTGGCGGGCCGGGACTATGCGCGCCCATCGCCCGCCACTATCCGGCACGCTGGAAATATGTGCCCCGAGCGCCTTGTCGGCGCTTGGCGCGCTGGAATAATTTACGCCTCGCGCCTGTCGGCGCTTGGCACGGGGGCGCGCGCTGATTAAGGTGCGCGCCATTTCCATGGTAAAAAGCGGATCCCCTGTTACATGACACGCCCTGCCGCCAAGCGCATCCTTCTGAAATTATCCGGTGAAGTGCTGATGGGGGAAGGGGCGTTCGGCATCGACCCGGCAACGGTCGATCGTATCGCGGGTGAGGTCGCCTCCGCCAAGGATGCGGGGTTCGAGATTTGCATGGTCGTGGGCGGGGGCAATATCTTCCGCGGCCTTGCGGCTGCGGCGAAAGGTTTTGATCGCACCAGCGCCGATTATATGGGGATGCTGGCGACCGTGATGAACGCGCTTGCCGTGCAGAATGCGCTGGAACGCATGGGGCACCCGACCCGCGTTCAGTCCGCCATCCCGATGGCGACGGTGTGTGAGCCTTATATCCGCCGCCGCGCCGTGCGGCATATGGAAAAGGGGCGGATCGTCATTTTCGCTGCGGGCACCGGCAATCCCTTCTTCACCACGGACACGGCGGCGGCGCTGCGGGCGGCCGAAATGGGCTGCGGCGCGCTTTACAAGGGCACCAGCGTCGATGGCGTCTATGATGCCGACCCCAAGAAGGTGGAAACGGCCACCCGCTATGAAGCGGTGTCGTTCGACCGGGTGCTCAACGACAATCTCAAGGTGATGGACGCCAGCGCGGTGGCGCTGTGCCGGGAAAACAACATCCCGATCGTCGTCTTCAATATTCGGGAAACCGGCAATCTGACGCGGGTGCTGAGCGGGCAGGGCGTGGCCACGACGGTCGGCGCCGGGGACCAGCAAGCCGCCTGACAATCTGGCATACTGGCATAAGGAGAAAGACATGGCCCAGTTCGACAAGGCAGACCTGGAACGGCGTATGAAGGGCGCGGTGGAATCGCTCAAGGGCGATCTTTCCGGCCTGCGCACGGGCCGCGCGAATGTCGCGCTGCTCGATCCGGTGACTGTCGACGTCTATGGCGCGAACATGCCGCTCAATCAGGTGGCGACCGTCTCCGCGCCGGAACCGCGCCTGCTTTCGGTGCAGGTGTGGGACAGGAGCAACCTGACGCCGGTGGAAAAGGCCATCCGGTCGGCGGGGCTTGGCCTCAACCCGATCGCCGATGGCCAGACCTTGCGCCTGCCCATCCCCGACCTGACCGAGGAACGCCGCAAGGAACTGGCCAAGCTGGCCGGGCAATATGCCGAAAAGGCGCGGGTGGCGGTGCGCAACGTCCGCCGCGATGGCATGGACAGCCTGAAAACCGATGAGAAGAAGGGCGAGATCAGCGAGGATGAGCGCAAGCGTTTCGAAACCGAGGTGCAGAAGCTTACCGATGGCACCATCGCCGATCTCGATGCGGCGCTGGCGCATAAGGAAAAAGAGATCCTTGGGCAGTAACCGCCTGTTTCCCGGCAGAGCAGGAGGCTGAGCCATGGCCACCAAGGCAACTTCGCCGCGCTTCGGATCGGACAGGGGCAGTTCCGGCCCGCGTCATGTCGCCATCATCATGGACGGCAATGGCCGCTGGGCCAAGAAGCGCCTGCTGCCCCGCTTCGCCGGGCATAAGGCGGGCGTGGAGGCGGTGCGCCGGACGGTGCGCTCCGCGCGGGAACTGGGGATAGAATGCCTGACGCTCTACGCCTTTTCCTCTGAAAACTGGAAACGGCCGGAGCAGGAGATTCTCGACCTTACCGGCCTGCTCAAGCATTTCATCCGGTCCGATCTGGATGAGTTCCACGAAAATGGCGTGCGCCTGCGGATCATCGGGGATTATCGCGCCTTTGAGCCGGGCGCGGTCGCCCTGATCGACGAGGCCGTGGCCCGGACCCGCGACAATAAGGGAAGCACGCTCGTTATCGCCTTGAATTACGGGGCGCAGGATGAACTGGCGCGCGCCGCCCGGCTATTGGCGCAGCAGGCCGTGCGGCGGGAGATCGACCCCAATATCATCGGGCAGGGGCATATCGCGGCCTTGCTCGACACGGCCGACCTGCCCGCGCTGGATCTGCTGATCCGCACATCGGGGGAGCAGCGCCTGTCCAATTTCCTGCTGTGGCAGTGCGCCTATGCGGAATTATATTTCACCGACACGCTCTGGCCCGATTTCGATCATGAGTCGCTGGTCGAGGCGATCGAGAATTTCCGGGCGCGGGAACGCCGTTTTGGCGGACTATAATGGCCGATGATCCCCTGACCGGCGGCGATGTTCAGCCCCAGACTGCCCAGCCCCAGAATGCTCAGCCTCAGCATGTCCGGCCAAATTCCGACCTTCGCGTCCGGCTGATGTCCGCTGCCGTGATGATCGTGGTGGCGGGCGCGGCGCTGAGCCTTGGCGGCCTGCCGCTGCGGCTGTTCATCGTTCTGGTCGGGATCGGCCTCATCTATGAATTTGCCGGGTTGGTGCGCGGTTTTGCGACTTCTGCGGGGCAGGTGTCGTTCTGGATGCTGGCGGGGATTGCCTATATCGGCCTTGCCTGTTTCAGCCTGATAACCATGCCCGCCGTGATGCGCTGGACGATCATCGCCGCGGTGATCGCAACCGACACCGGGGCCTATTTCGCGGGACGGCGCTTTGGCGGCGCCAGAATTGCCCCCGCGATCAGCCCGTCGAAGACATGGGCGGGGCTTTATGGTGGCATGGCAGGCGCGGCGCTGGTGCTGCTGGGCGCATGGCTGATCGTTTCGGTGCGGATCGACGATGCCTATCATATGGGCTATTCGCTGACCGGCATCGTCGGGCGCTATCCGCTGATGGCGGTGGGCCTGATATTGGCCGGCTGCGCGCTGGCGGTGGTGGCGCAGGCGGGCGACTTTTTCGAAAGCTGGATGAAACGCCGCGCCGGCGTGAAGGACAGCGGCGCGCTGATCCCCGGCCATGGCGGCCTGTTCGATCGGGTGGATGGCCTGCTGGCCGTGTCGGCCGTCGCGGGGATAATGATGGGAACCGGGTTGATATGACGCAAGCCCGGACCATCTCCGTATTCGGGGCGACCGGATCGATCGGCACGTCCACGCTCGATCTCATCGGGCGGGAGCCTGACGCCTATGAGGTGCTGGCGCTGACGGCGAACAGCGATCCGCACGGGCTGGCCGGTCTGGCGAAGGCCCATCGCGCCCGCATCGCGGTGATCGCGGACGAAAGCCGCTATGGCGAACTGCGCGACGCCCTCGCCGGGACGGGCATCGAAGCGACGGCGGGTCCGGCTGCGCTGGTGGAGGCGGCCCGGCTGGGCGCGGACTGGACGATGGCGGCAATCGTCGGCTGCGCGGGGCTGGAACCGACGCTGGCCGCGCTCGAAGGCGGGCGGGTCGTTGCGCTCGCCAACAAGGAATCGCTGGTGTCCGCCGGTGATCTGATGATGGAGGCGGCCCGCGCTTCGGGCGCCACGCTGCTGCCCGTCGATAGCGAACATAATGCGATTTTCCAGTGCCTTGCGGGCGGCAGGCTGGACGATGTGCGGCGCATCACCCTGACCGCGAGCGGCGGGCCTTTCCGGCAATGGAGCCGCTCGCAAATGGCGCAGGTCACGCCGGAACAGGCCGTGCGCCACCCCAACTGGTCGATGGGCGCGAAGATCAGCATCGACAGCGCCACGATGATGAACAAGGGGCTGGAGCTGATCGAGGCGGGGCATTTATTTCCCATCGGCCTCGATCGCATAGAGATATTGGTGCACCCGCAATCGGTCATTCATTCGATGGTCGAATATCGCGACCGTTCCACGCTGGCGCAGCTTGGTTCGCCCGACATGCGCATTCCGATCGCTCATGGGCTGGCATGGCCGCGACGGATGGACAGCCCGGCCACGCCGCTGGACCTCGCGACGATCGGCAGGCTCGATTTCGAGGCGCCGGATGAGGCGCGCTTTCCCGCCTTGCGGCTGGCGCGGCAGGCCGGGGAGGCGGGCGGCGCGCTGCCTGCGGTCCTCAATGCGGCCAATGAAGTGGCAGTCGCCGCATTTCTGGACCGGAGGATCGGGTTTCTCGACATCAGCGCCATTGTTGAGCGCGTTTTGTCAGGCTATAGCAGCAACAGACCGGCAATCATTGCTGATGTGCTGGATGCCGATCGCCGTGCCAGAGAAGCGGCACGGTTGTTGACGGAAAGTGTAAAGGCCTGATGAGTTCTTCGCTATGCTGCTGACGATATTGGCCTTTGTGGCGGTGCTGGGGCCGCTCGTCTTCATTCATGAGATGGGACATTATCTCGTCGGGCGCTGGTGCGGCGTGAAGGCGGAGGCCTTTTCCATCGGCTTCGGCCCCGAACTGGTGGGCTGGGTGGACAAGCGGGGAACGCGCTGGCGCGTGGCGGCGCTGCCGCTGGGCGGCTATGTGCGGTTCAAGGGCGACATGAACGCCGCCAGCCAGACGGACCCTGCATGGTTGCAGCTTCCCGCCGAGGAAAGGGAAGGCAGCTTCCCGTCCCGGCCCCTGTGGCAGCGCGCGGCGATCGTCGCGGCCGGGCCGCTCGTCAATCTGGCCTTTGCGGTGGTGCTGCTCGGCGGGCTGGCGATGGTGCGCGGCGAAGCGGTGAGCGATCCGGTGATCGGCCACGTCGCGGAAGGCAGCGCCGCGCAGGCCGCGGGCCTGCAACCGGGCGACCGGATCATCAGCATCATGGGCCGCCCCATTGACAGTTTTCAGGATATCGCCGGCATCGTCAGCCTGCGGCCCAATGAATTGCTGCCTTATGAAATCGATCGCGGCGGGCGGCGGATCGACACCGATATCGCGGCGGGAACGCTGATCGAGAAGGACCGGTTCGGCAATATCTATCGCGTCGGCCAGTTGGGCGTGGGGTCGGGCGAAATCACCCGGCGCGACGTCAGCCTGTGGCGCGCGCCGGTCGTCGGTTTTCAGCAGGCGGTGAAGATCACGCGCACGGCCATTGATGGGCTGGGCCAGATCATCACCGGGCGGCGGCCCGTCAGCGAATTGGGTGGCCCGCTGAAAATCGCGGATATTTCGGGGCAGGCAGCCTCCATGGGCGTGGAAACCTTCCTGTTTTTCATGGCGTTGATCTCGATTAACTTGGGGTTCATCAATCTCTTGCCAATCCCCATGCTGGATGGAGGTCATTTGCTTTTCTATGCGATCGAGGCGGTTCAGCGGCGGCCCGTGAGCGCGGTGGTGCAGGAATGGGCGTACAGGTCCGGCCTTGCCCTGTTGCTTACCATGATGTTGCTGGTGACGTTCAACGATCTTGGTTCCTTTGGCCTGTGGCGCAGTCTCTCCGGCTTGATCGGTTGAGCAGACTGGGGCAGGAGACTTTTCGCTTTTTCGCGGTAAACGGTAGCAGGATCGGCGCTTCGATCGAGAATCGGACGGCTTTGGTCAGGAATGCAGGGGTGAATGTGATTAAAAGGACTGATATGGCCCGGACGAAAGCGGCTCCCATAAAACCGGCCCTGCCGATGGCGACCGCGCTGCTGGCCGGGACGATGATCGGCGGCATGGCGCTGCCCGCGCCCCTGTTCGCCCAGACGGATGCCCGCCCCGTACCCAGCGCGGCGGCGGCAGGCGCGGCCCCGGCGGTCAATCCCACGGCGCAGGCGATCAAGGCCATCACCGTGCAGGGGCAGCAACGTCTGGAAGCCGAGACGATCATGTCCTACACGAAGCTGCGCGTCGGGTCCGCCTATACCCGCGAAAGCCTCGATAGTGCGCTGCGCGACCTTTATGATACGGAATTGTTCGCGGATGTGCAGATTCGCGACGATGTGGGCGTCCTCACCATCACGGTGAAGGAAAACCCGGTCATCAACCGGATCGTTCTGGAAGGGAATAAGCGCCTCAAAGAGGACAAGATCAGGCCGGAAATCCACATGGCGCCGCGCCAGATCTATACCCGGTCGAAGGTGCGCGCCGATGTTGCCCGCATCATCGAACTCTATCGGCGTCAGGGCCGCTTCGCCGCGACGGTCGAACCCAAGCTGGTGCAACTGGATCAGAACCGCGTCGATATCATCTTTGAAATGACCGAAGGGCCGAAATCGAAGGTCCGCCAGATCAACATCATCGGCAATGACAAATTTTCCGATGGCGAGTTGCGCGGCCAGATGGCGACCAAGCAATCGCGCTGGTTCCGCCTCTTCTCGTCGGGCACCAGCTATGACCCGGATCGTCTGGCCTATGACCAGCAGAAGCTACGCCAATATTATCTGACCGAGGGCTATGCCGATTTCCGGGTGATCTCCGCCGTGGCGGAACTGACGCCCGACAAGCAGGATTTCATTATCACCTATGTGGTGGAAGAGGGCGATCGCTATAAATTCGGCGATGTGGCGGTGAACAGCGACATTCGCGACCTGTCGGGCGAGCGTCTGACCAAGATGCTGCCCATGCACAAGGGCGACTGGTACAACGCCAAGCAGGTCGAGGATACCGTCGATCAGTTGAGCGAAACGGCGGGCCTGTTCGGCTATGCCTTCGCCAATGTCGAGCCGGATTTCCAGCGCGACAAGGATACCCTGACCATGGGTATCAATTTCCAGATCGCCAATGCGCCGCGCGTCTATGTCGAGCGGATCGATGTCAACGGCAACACGCTGACGCAGGACAAGGTGGTCCGGCGCGAATTCCGTCTGGCCGAAGGCGACGCGTTCAACAGCTTTCAGGTACGCCGTTCCAAGGACCGCATCAACTCGCTCGGCTTTTTTCAGGACAAGCTGGACGTTCAGCAAAAGCCCGGCTCCGCGCCGGATCGCATCGTGCTGGAAACCAATGTCGAGGAAAAATCGACCGGCGAACTGTCGCTTTCGGCGGGTTTCTCCAGCCTTGAGAAATTCATTTTCTCCGCCTCCGTCACGCAGCGCAACTTCCGTGGCAAGGGGCAGGAATTGCGGCTGAGCGGTAGTTATTCCAACTATTCCAAATCGCTGGAACTCGGCTTTACCGAACCTTATCTGTTCGACAAGAATATCGCGCTGGGCGGCGATATTTACCGGCGTGATCTCAATGCGTTCAACTATCTGTCGAACGGTGATCGCAACACCACCTATGAACAGACGACGACCGGGTTTCAGGTTCGCGTCGGCGTGCCGATGACGGAATATATGTCGGCTTCGCTGCGCTATACGCTGAACTTCGACAATGTGTCGCTGGACGACAGCTATTATACCGGCGGGGAATGCGACCCGATCCTCGCGGGGCGTTATTTGTGCGAAGCGATCGGCAAGCGCACGACATCCTCGATCGGCTATTCGCTGATCTATGATACGCGCGACAACCGCATCCGCCCGACGCGCGGCTTCAACGCGACCCTGAGCCAGGATTTCGCCGGTTTGGGCGGCAGCGTCAAATATGCGAAAACCCGCGTCAATGCGGGCAAATGGATCAATGTCGGCGGCGGTTTCATCTTCAGCTTGACGGGCGAAGGCGGCTATATCTTCAGCCTGGAGAACCAGCGTTACGATTCCGAAGGCGATCCGATCGAGAAAGTCCGCCTGACCGATCGCTTCTTCCTGGGCGAACCCTATATGCGCGGCTTCGCCATTCGCGGCGTCGGCCCGCGCGTGATCCGCCGCTATGGCAGCTATGACGAGACCGGCGCGTTCGACCGCACCGGCGATTCGACCGACGATGCGCTGGGCGGCAAGCTTTATTATCTGGGCCATGCCGAACTCGAAATCCCGCTGGGCGCGGGCGCTCGGGAAATGGGGCTGCGTCCCTCGGTATTCGTGGACGTTGGCGCGGTGGGCAGCATCAAGCGGCCCAAACTCAACAACTTCGCGGGCTATTGCTATGTCACCAGCGGCACCGTCACGGCGATCGATGATGACGGCAATCCGGTAAAGACGCCGGGAAGCAGTTCGAGCGAACGGGCCGGAAGCAACGCATCCTGCCAGACCTCGCCCGTGGCCGCCACCCCGGTGGTGGGCGCGGATTATGTGGATGTCGCCTATCAAAACGGCACCGCATTTCAGGAAACCTATGTCGGCGCCACTCTGAAACCGCGTGTTTCGGTCGGTTTCGGCGTGAACTGGAATTCGCCTTTCGGCCCGTTCCGCATCGATATCGCCAAGGCCCTGGTAAAGGCTGACGGCGACGACACCAAACTCATCACCTTCAACATAGGGACTCAATTCTGATGAAGACTTTTCTGAAAGCCGCCTTGCTGGCGACCCTTCCTGTTGCGGCCCTTGCGGCCAATATCGTTCCGGCTGCCGCGCAGTCCAAGCTGGGCATCGCCGTGGCGGACATGGATGAGGCCGTGAACAAGAGCGTCGCGGCCACCAACGCCCGCAACCAGATGCAGACCACCTACAAGACGAATATCGACAGCTTCAACACCCGCAAAACCGCGCTGGATGCGGACCTGAAGCAGAAGGCGGAGGCGTTCCAGGCGGCAGCCAAGGCGGCCAATGGCAAGTCCACCCCCGCGCTCCAGACCCAGTATGAAGGCCTTCAGCAGAGCCAGCAGGCCGCGCAGGCGGAACTTCAGAAGATCGGCCAGCCGATCGCGCTCGCCAACGCCTATATCGAAGAGCAGATCAGCGCCAAGATCAGCGACGCGCTGAAGGCCGCGATGACCAAGAACAAGGTGGATCTGGTGCTTCAGCCGGGCGCGGCCGTGTCCTATCAGCCCAGCGTCGATATCACCGCCGCGGTGACGGCCGAACTCAACACGCTGGTGCCCAGCGTCAACATCGTGCCGCCCGCTGGCTGGCAGCCCGGTGGCCAGCAGCAGGCGGCAGGCGCCGGCGCCGCGCAGCAGGGTACGGGGCGCTAAGGCACGCCGATGAGCGAAACGGAAAACAACGAAGAGGCGGCGCGGGGTCCGATGGATGTCCGCGCCGTCATGGCCGCCCTGCCGCACCGGTTCCCGATGCTGCTGATCGATCGTGTCGTGTCGTTCGTGCCCGGCAAATCGATCCACGCGGTAAAGGCGGTATCGGTGAACGAGCCTTTCTTTCAGGGCCATTTCCCGACCCGCCCGATCATGCCCGGCGTGTTGATCGTCGAGGCGATCGCGCAGGCGGCGGGCGTGCTGGCGGTGGAATCGCTCGGTCTGGCCGGGACGGGCAAGCTCGTCTATTTCATGGGCATCGAGGGCGCGAAGTTCCGTAGCCCCGTAGAGCCGGGTTGCCTGATCGATTTCCATGTCGAATTCACGCAGGTCCGCGGCGCGATCTGCAAATTTTCGGGCAAGGCCTTTGTCGAGGGCAAGCTGGCCGCAGAGGCGCAATGCACCGCGATGATTTCCGACCCGCCCAAGGATTGAACCCCTTTTTACCCGATGCCGTCGCGCGGCGCAGCCTGTAGCCCTAATCCCTTGCCTTTTGCAGGGAAAGCGGCTAACGGCGGCGCTTCGCGATTGGTTCGCTTGGATACTGAGGCCGGTCGGAACCGGCCATTGCAGGAGCATCACATGAAGCAGGACATTCACCCCGACTATCATTTCATCACCGTCCAGATGACCGACGGCACGACGTTCAAGACCCGTTCGACCTGGGGCAAGGAAGGCGACACGCTCGCCCTCGATATCGACCCGAAGTCGCACCCGGCATGGGTGGGCGGTCAGCGTAACCTCGATCAGGGCGGCCAGGTGGCCCGCTTCAACAAGCGTTTCGGTGGCCTTACTCTCAAGAAGTAAGAGGCTTCACCTTAGCCGATATGCGAAAGGGCGCCCCACCGGGCGCCTTTTCTGTTTTCGCCATCGGCGCTGTGAGGATGGGGTGTTTCCTGTCGGGGTTGGGGCCGGGAGAGACGGCGGCGCGGTCATCCCGCTTGCTGCCTTATGATGGCGGCCTGTATGGGGCCGACACCCACTCGCCCGGAAGTCGCCCGCTGCCGGTGCGATGGGAAAGATTCCCGCTCAGGCAACGCGGCGCGAAATGCCTTGAGGCAACAGCACCCATCGCCTCCGCCCCTATCGCAGCCGAGGGAGTCCTTCCCCCCGTCCGCCTGAGTCATATCAAGGCCGAAGAGGGAACAGGCGGCGCCTTATAACCGGGGCAGGGTGACGCCGCGCTGCCCCATATATTTGCCTGCCCGGTCGGCATAGCTCGTCTCGCACGGCTCATTGCCCTTCAGGAACAAGAACTGGCAGGCGCCCTCATTGGCGTAGATGCGGGCGGGCAGGGGCGTGGTGTTGGAAAATTCCAGCGTCACATGCCCCTCCCAGCCCGGTTCCAGCGGCGTCACGTTCACGATGATGCCGCAGCGCGCATAGGTGGATTTGCCGAGGCAGATCACCAGCACATCGCGCGGCACCCGGAAATATTCCACCGTGCGGGCAAGGGCGAAGCTGTTGGGCGGAATGATGCAGACATCCGTTTGCCGGTCGACAAAGCTGTTCGACGCGAAATCCTTCGGATCGACGATCGCATTGTCGACATTGGTGAAAATCTTGAACTCGTCGGCCACCCGCGCGTCATAGCCATAGGAGGACAGGCCGTAGCTGATGCAGCCTTCGCGCCGCTGCGTTTCGACAAAAGGCTCTATCATGCCATTTTCCAGCGCTTGCTGACGTATCCAGCGATCGGAAAGGATCGACATTCTTATGTCCTTCGCAAATGAGATCCGGCGGAAAGGTCCGCAGGGGAAAAGGCGTGGGGCAAGAGGTCCGACGCGCTATAGGTCGCCTGCCCCTCCCCAGACAAGGGCGCGCAGTAGACGCGAATGTCCCGGCCCGCAAGCCGGGCGGCTTCGGCGATGATCTGGCGGCAGCGGCCGCAGGGCGTGATGGCCGGGGCGGCCTGACCTGCGGCCTGATCTGCGGCAGGGGCGTCCATCGGCCCGCCGATTACCGCGATGGCGATGATTTCCGCCAGCTTGCCCGCCGCATTGGCCGACGCGATCGCCACCGTCTCCGCGCAGAGGGACAGGCCAAGGCTGGCATTTTCGAAATTGGCGCCGGTCAGGATGCTATCGTCCGCCAGCCGCAGCGCTGCCCCCACGGCAAACCGGCTATAGGGCGCATAGGCGTTTCCCATCGCGGCGCGGGCGGCGGCGACCAACTCCGCGTCCCATTCGCGCATGGCTCGCTCGCTCATGGCCCCTTCGCTCATGGCGCGACGACATCCCATTCGACCGGCCCGTCAATGCCCTCGATCCGGCGGGCATTCGACGCTGTCCACATGACCCATGGGTGAGAGGCATAGTCCGGCGCGAACAGATTGCGCTCCAGCCAGAGCGTGCGATTGATGCCGCTGCTGATCTCATATCGTTGCTCGACCAATTTGGGCAGGCGGATCAGCGCGGGTTTGCCGCCGTGCATTTCGATGACGTTCAGCAGCGTGTTGAGTTCCGACAGGATCATGTCGCGGCCGGGGGCGTCCTTGCAATCATCCCCCGGTTCCACGCGCACTACGGGGGGCAGAGCGGCATTGTCTCGCGGCACGGTGGTGATGAAGAGCGTCGCCTGATCGCTGGCCCGGCGGCAGGGGTCGAACACCAGTTCCGCGCCATAGCGCAGCCCGGCCTCTCGCGCCGCCGTCCAGTTGGCGGCGAAGCGGGGGTCGCGTTCCTCCGTGCCGGTGGTGGCGCGGATATAGGCGAAATCCACCCCCTGCGTGCGGACGGTGCGCCAGTCGATCTCCCCCAGATCGGCGGAAACCGATATGCCCTGCATCGGATAGTCTTCGGCAGGCGGCGCCCAATGCACCCACCAGCGCCACAGCAGCAGCGCGCCCGCGCCCAGCAGCAGCGCCAGCGCGAGGAGCCAGCGCAGCCGGATAGCCCAGGGCATGGAGGCGGTTCGCGGGCCAACACTCATGAACGGGCGCTCATTGCTTGATGTGCAGTACGCAAATCAGCGTGAAGAGCCGCCGCGCGGTGTCGAAATCCAGGTCGATCTTGCCCTCCAGCCGCTCCTTCAGCATCTCGGCGGCATGATTGTGAATGCCGCGCCGCGCCATGTCGATGGTTTCGATCTGTTGGGGCGAGGCATTGCGGATGGCCTGAAAATAGCTGTCGCAGATCGCGAAATATTCGCGAATGGGGCGGCGGAACCGGGCAAGGCCCAGAATGACGGCTTCCAGCGGGCTGTCATCGTCGCGATGAATGGCGATGACCAGCCGCCCTTCCTGCGTGCTCAGGCGGACGCGATAAGGCCCCGCATAGCCATCCGCATGTTCGCGCGCCGGGCAGAAATGATTCTCCTCCAGCAAATCGAATATGGCGATCCGCCGTTCCTGCTCCACATCGGCATTGCGCCAGATGATGCTCTGCTGGTCGAGCGATATATCTATGATGCGGGGGTCGGCCATCATTTTCATGCAGTGCGGTGTGCGCTCGCAAAGATCAAGGGGGTATTGCGCTGCGGCAGGCCCGATCGGCGGCGGGCGATGGGGATCGGCCGCGCGCCCTATAACGAACACTTGCACCCTCGCCCCGTAAAGGCGAAAAGAGCGCCATGGCTGAAGCATGGAAAGTGGTTGAGGAAACCCCCGGCATATCCCCCGAACTGCCCCGGAATATCGAGGCGGAGGCCGCGCTGCTCGGCGCGCTGCTCATCGACAATCGAGTCGCTGAAGATGTGCAGATGAAACTCAAGCCGGAGCATTTTTTCGAGCCTGTCCATGGCCGCATTTTCGAGGCGATATTGAAGCTGCTCGACCGCAATATGGTCGCCAGCCCCGTCACGCTCAAACCCATGCTGGATCAGGAACCGGCGCTGAAGGAACTGGGCGGGTCGGCCTATCTCGTCCAGTTGACGGCCAGCGGCGCCTCGTTGATCGGCGCGCGGGATTTCGCGCAGCAGATTTATGATCTCGCCCTACTGAGGGAGCTTGTGAATGTTGGCCGGGAACTGGTTGATAATGCTCTTGATACGAGCGAAGATGTAGACCCCCGCGGCCAGATCGAGGCGGCGGAAGTCGCGCTCTACAAGGTATCCGAAGGCGAGGGGGAGGTGGGTTCGGTCAAGAACTTCCTTCAGGCCTCGACCGTGGCGGTGCAGGTGGCGGAACGCGCGCTCAACAGCGGCGGGCATTTGTCCGGCATCACGACCGGCATCAACAGCCTCAATGAAAAGATCGGGGGCCTGCACAACAGCGATCTCATGATTCTGGCCGGGCGACCGGGCATGGGCAAGACCTCGCTGGCCACCAATATCGCCTATAATGCGGCCTCGCGCTGGCAGCGGGACAATGGCGACGGGATTGCGCCGGAAAAGAATATGGGCGCCAAGACGGCGTTCTTCTCGCTCGAAATGTCGGCGGATCAGCTTGCCACCCGCATATTGGCGGAACAATCGGGCATTTCGGGCGAATCCCTGCGCATGGGCAAGATCAGCCGCGCCGAATTTCAGAATCTCTCCCGCGCCGCGCGGGAACTTCAGGAATTGCCACTGTTCATCGACGATACGCCGGGCCTGACCATCGCGGCGTTGCGCACCCGCGCCCGCCGCCTGAAACGGCGGCATGATATCGGCTTTATCGTCATCGACTATCTGCAATTGTTGCAGGGATCGGGCCGGGGCAATGATAACCGCGTCAATGAAATTTCGGAAATCTCGCGTGGTTTGAAGACCTTGGCGAAGGAACTTAATGTTCCGGTGCTGGCCTTGTCCCAGCTTTCGCGTGCGGTGGAACAGCGCGAGGACAAGCGCCCGCAACTCTCCGACCTTCGCGAATCCGGCTCGATCGAGCAGGATGCGGACATGGTGTGGTTCGTGTTCCGTGAGGATTATTATGTCCAGTCCCGCGAACCCAAGCGACCGGGCGAAAGCGATGATGCGAAGGCGCATGAGGATCACGCCAAATGGGCGATGGAGATGGAACGCGTCTATGGCCTCGCCGAACTGATCGTCGCCAAGCAGCGCCACGGCGCGACCGGCAAGGTGCGCATGAAATTCGATGCCAAGATCACGCGGTTCAGCGATCTGGCCGAGGGGGACTATCCGGGTCCGGTCGATGATTATGATGATTGATTATTATGAACTAATCTATTTGGAGGTCTATATTTGTCCGAGAGATCGTTATCAATAGCTAAGCCTTATCTGTCGAGTAGTTAGCTTAATAATTTGGCTTTTTGCGCTATGAACTCGTCCTCAGTGAGGATGCCTTGTTCCTTCAACGCGGCTAGTTTAGCTAATTCGTCAGCGATACTCGCTCCAGTATTCTTCTGACCGCCCTTACCTATACGATCTTGCACGAAATTCCTCAAGGCACGGAAGGCGTCTGCATCTTTCTTATCGAATTGCAGGGCATTCTCATCCTGAGCCACAGGACCGAGCCATTCGACTCCACCATGAATTGAAAATTGAATATAACCGACAAGCCAGCCACTCGGCTCTTTGTATTGAACGGCTGTGATACTCGAAATGGGAATGCGTTTGTCACCCTTGAATCCATGATAGAGGACGCGATAACTGATCGTAATTGCATCCTCTTCCACCGTTATCGATTTTGTCGATCCTTTTAGCATTTGCCCCACCAAACCCGACATTATACCAACCTGCATTGATCATGACCCATGCGCCCATTTGCGGCGGCCGATGGTCATGATGCGCCAAGGCTGATCGACGAGTTTGTTCCAAGCCTCGCAGCAGTGGTCGACGATGTTGTCGTAGGAGG
>JBFWKI010000026.1:0-57342 GCA_050252755.1 Sphingobium sp. | reverse complement strand
CGCTGCTGCTGGTCATGTTCATGCTGGTGCCGGTTCCGGCGATCCTGCTGGATATCGGCTTCATCGGCAATATCACGATCAGCCTCGCGGTGCTGATGGTCGCGCTGAACGCGGCGCGCCCGCTCGATTTTTCCAGCTTTCCCACGGTGCTGCTGTTCGCGACCCTGATGCGCCTGTCGCTCAACGTCGCGTCCACCCGCGTCGTGCTGGTCGATGGCCATAATGGGCCGGACGCCGCCGGGCATGTGATCGAATCCTTCGGCAATTTCCTGATCGGCGGCGATTATGTCGTCGGCCTGTTCGTGTTCGCCATCCTGATGATCATCAACCTCGTCGTCATCACCAAGGGCGCGGGGCGCGTGTCGGAAGTGTCCGCCCGCTTCACCCTCGACGCGATGCCCGGCAAGCAGATGGCGATCGACGCCGATCTCAACGCCGGCCTGCTCAGCCCTGAAGAGGCGAAGCTGCGCCGCGCCGAAGTCGCCACCGAGGCGGATTTCTACGGCTCCATGGACGGTGCGAGCAAGTTCGTGAAGGGCGATGCGATCGCGGGCGTGCTCATCCTCGTCATCAACATCATCGGCGGCATCATTCTTGGCACCGTCAGCCATGGCTTGACGCTGGCGGATGCGGCGCAGACCTATGTGGTGCTGGCGATCGGCGACGCGCTGGTGGCGCAGGTGCCCGCGCTGGTCCTGTCGATCGCGGCGGCGAGCATCGTCACCCGCGTCAACAGCGAGCATGACCTGGGCGGCCAGATCGCCCACCAGTTCGGCAGCGGCAAGGCATGGACGCCGGTTGCCGCCATTCTCGGCATATTGGGCGTGATCCCCGGCATGCCGCACATGATTATCCTGCCCGCGGCGGCGCTGTGCGGCTTCGTCGCGTGGCGTCTGCGCAAGGCGGCGCAGGCGCAGGAGGAGGCCGCCGCCGCCCCGCCGCCCGCAGAGCCGGAAAACCCCGCGAAGATCGACTGGGCCGACGTGTCGGACGGCGCGGTGCTGGGGCTGGAGGTCGGCTATGCGCTGATCCCGCTGGTCGATGATCGCAAGGGCGCGCCGCTGATGGCGCGCATCACCGGCATTCGCAAGCAGCTTTCGCGCGAACTGGGCTTCGTCGTGCCGCTGGTGCGGGTGAAGGATAATCTTTCGCTCGAACCCCATGGCTATCGCATCACCATCGGCGGCGTGATCGTGGGCGAGGACGAGGTGTGGCCCGAAGACCTGCTCGCGCTCGACAGCGGCGCGCTGGAAGGGACGGTGCCGGGCCGCGCGGTCAAAGACCCGACCTTCGGCCTCGACGCCGTGTGGATTCGCCCCGAAACGCGCAGCGAGGCGGTGGTGGCCGGATATACCGTCGTCGATCCCTCGACCGTGGTGGCGACGCATCTCAACCAGCTTATCGCGATGAATGCGTCGGAAATGTTCGGCATGGACGAGGCGCGCAAGCTGATCGACAATTTGAAGGACATCGCGCCGCAACTGGCCGAAGGGCTGACGCCCGCGTTGATGAGCCTCGCCCAGATCACCGCGCTGTGCCGCGCCCTGCTGGCCGAGGGCATCCCGCTCAAGGATTTCCGCCGCATCTGCGAGGCGATGATCGACGCGATCAAGCCGGACATGACGCCCGACCAGCTGGTGGAAGCCGTCCGCCAGCGTATCGGCTCGCTCATCATTCAGACGTTGGTGCCGGTGAAGATGCCGCTGCCGGTGATTACGCTGGACGGCGATCTCGAGGCGTTGCTGGCGCAGGCGATGCGGGTCGCGGGCGATGCGCGCCACCCGATCGAACCGGCGCTGGCGGGCCGCATTACCGAGGCGGTCATACAGGGCGCCCGCCCGCTGATGGCCGAAGCGCGCAATTTCGCCATCGTCACCTCGCCGCTGGCGCGCCGCGCGCTGGCTCGCCTGTTCAAGCCGCATATGCCCGAAACGCCGGTGCTGTCCTTTCTGGAAATTCCCGATGGCAAGCCGGTCGAGGTGGTCGCGGTGGTGGGCGGCGCGGACAAACCCCGGCCCCGCCATGACGCGGTGCCGGGACAGGCGGGCGCGGCGCGGGAAAGAATCGCCTGATGTCGGGCGCATGGAAGAAAGTCGTTGGGGTAAGGGACTGAATTCAGCATGTTCATGAACCGGATTGCAGCGAGCGAAGATACGCTGACCTATGGCCGGACGGGCCGATCGCCCGGCCCGGAGCAACTCGCCCGGCAATATATGCCGCTGGTGCGCAAGATCGCCTGGCATGTGCATGGGCGCGTTTCCAATGCGATCGATATCGAGGATCTGCTTCAGATCGGCATGGTCGCGCTGGTCGAGGCCGCCAACGGGTTCGAGGATCGCGGGCTGGGCTTCGCCTCCTATGCGCAGATGCGCATCCGGGGTGCGATGATCGACAGCCTGCGGCGTCAGGCGACCATCTGCCGGTCCGCCATGGCCAAGCGCAAGCGGCTGGCGGAGGTGCGCAACCGGCTGGAACAGCAGCTGGGCCGCGCGCCGAGCGAAATCGAAATGTCCACCCGGATGGAGATGACCCCGGCGGACTATCGCGAAATGGCCGACGCGGCCGAAATGGTGCAGCAGCAGAGCATCGACGAGGTCTATTCCGACCAGTCCATGTGGTTCGCCGATCTGGAAGAGCGCGCCGATGAGCGGCTGGAACGCGATGCCCTGAAAACCATGCTGGCGAACGGCATCGGGCAATTGCCCGAACGCGAAGCCATGGTGCTGCAACTCTATTTCGTGGAGGAAATGAATCTGGAAGAAATCGGCGCGACCCTCGATATCGGGGCGGCGCGGGTTTGCCAGATCAAGAAATCCGCGCTCGACAAATTGCGCGCCATGCTGCGCGAATGGGACGAATAACGTCCCGTTTCTGGCCGAATCGGGCAGGGAATGCGGCAATCATCGTCAGGCCGGGCATTGCCAGAGCAATGCCCGGCCTTTATGTCATGCCGGATGAGCGGGATGAACATTCTCAAGGGCAGAAGCCGTCAGCTTTTTATCGGGGCGATCGCGGTTCTGGTCGTCCTGACCTTCGGCGTCCTGCTGAAGGGCCTTTATCTTTCCGCCAAGGGGGGATCATCCGTCACGCAGGTGGATGAGAAAAAGCAGGCTCAGGCTCCCGCCGCGCAAACGGCAGGGCGCGCGGCCGCAGGCGCGAGGCCGCCAGCAGCGGGGCCAGCGTCAGGGCCAGCTTCGGGGCCGGGATCGGCGCAGTCGGCGGAGGCCGTTGCACAGACCGCGCAAACGGTGGCGAACCAGTTCCGGGTAAAGCGCGTCCTCCAGATCGACGGCCCGTTGCGGCATGGTGATTTCTTCTGGGACGACAAGGATATTCCCGCCGGCCCCGTGGTCATCACCGTTGACCTGAAGGCGCAGACCCTATCGATTTTCCGCGCCGGTTATGAGATCGGCACGGCGGTCATCGTCTATGGCGCGACCGACAAGCCCAGCCCACTCGGCGTATTTCCCGTCCAGCGGAAAATCGCGGATTATCATTCGCGCACCTATGGCAATGCGCCCATGCCCTTCACCTTGTGGCTGACCGATGACGGCGTGGCGATCCACGGCAGCGATGTGCAATGGGGCAATGCGACCCATGGCTGCATCGGCGTGCCCAAGGCCTTTGCGCAAAAGCTGTTTTCCGCTGTCCAGCCCGGTGATCCGGTCATCATCACCGATGGCAAGATGATGCAGGTGGGCTGACGCGTCGTTCCGGGCGCATTCCCACCCTTGTTTCTCCACGCCTCGCAAATGAAAAAGCCCGGCCGCGCCGAAGCGGGGCCGGGCCGGTCGCCGGGTGTGGGATTGCCCCTTCAGGCTACCTGACGCAGCGGTTGCGCGGCGGCGTCGCGCAGCACGATCGGGCGGAAGACGAGGTGCAGCATATGCGGCTCCCCATCCGACACGGAAGGCGGCGTGAACATCAGGAATGCGCTGTTCTGCCTGCATTGATAGAGGCCGGGGGCGTTCTGATCCATGCCGTCGCAGATCGCGGGGGCAGGGCGCGCCATGTTCTGCGGCAGCGCGGACATATAGGATTCGACCGGGCGAAAGCTGCTTTCCTCCAGCTGGAACCAGTCGCAGACCTGCCCGATCATCACGATGGCGGTGAACCGGCCTGCGCCGACCGGCACGAGCGCGCGATAATAGCCCTCATTGGTCGGATAGGCGGTGATGTCCATCTGCGTATGGCTGTCGCCCGCGGTCAGGAGGATGGGCAGTTTCAGCCCGTTGGCCTGAAAATCCGCCGCCTTGAGATCGAGGCCGAACCGCCGCGCCAGCAGCAGCGAGAGGGTTTCCGCCATGCCGTGACGGCGCAGTTCGCCCGGCTGAAAGATGCGCTCGCGCACGACCATGGTGTGGAACGCGCCATGATGGCGCAGGTTGCGGCCCGTGGCGTCGCAATCCATCAGCCGCACCTTGTCGGAACTGCCCAGATTCACGTCATGCACGAAGGATTCGATCATCGCGATTTCGTCTTCGGTCGGCAGGAAGAGCAGGCGCGCCAGACTGCCGACGGCCATGCGCCGCGCGCTCTCGTCATTCCAGGAGGCAGGCGCGGTGCGCCAGCCGCGATCCTGCTGTTCGACAAAGGCGAAGCAGGCGGCCTGTGCCTTGGCGCGCAACGCATTTTGCGTCGGGTCGCCCTCGGCATTGTCCCGCCGGGGTTGCCCATCCTTGCCATAATAGAGCACGGACCCCTGCGGGATGGTGCAGAATTCCTCCATCAGCGCGATATATTGGAATATGGAGAACAGCGCGTCGGTTTCATAATGGCGGAAATCGAGCAGGCCCTTTTTATCGAGGCCGGTCAGCTTTTCCTCGCGCAGCAGGAAATAGCGCCCGCTGACCGTCAGGTTCATTTCCGTTTCCAGCACCCCGGTCAGGACGTTCTGGATCGTGCCGACGCTGCCCAGATCGACCAGCATCACCGCGTCGCCATCCTCCACGCCGTTCAGACGCAAATGGGCGAGCAATCCTTCGGAAAACTGGCGCGACCGCGTCTGGACCCTGGCGATATTGTCTGGTTCGAACAAGCGCCGGAGAAAGGCGGAGCCGTCATCCTCTCGTGAGAGTTTCCGGGTTTCCTGCGCGGTGAAGAGCAACTGGTTGCAAACCATTTCCCGCGTGCCAAGGGCCTGCGGTCCGTCGAACCGAAAGCGGGCGGACAGCAGATAATCGCGGACGGCCTGTTCATCGGTGAAGCTGGAAGCCAGAGCGGTGAAACGGCTGATCGAGATCATCTTTATCTGATCGGCCCGTTCGGGACAGGCGCGCTCAAAGGCCTTGGCGAGCAGATAGCCGTCGCGCAGCAGGAAGAGCAGCTTCGGTTTCTTGCCGGTTTCCGTTTCAAAGGCATCGGCTTCGGCCGCCAGCCAATGGGTGAAGCCGTGCATGATCGGACCGAGCACCGAATAGCCGAAATCCTCGACCGGATCGTCGCTGTGGTGCAGGGCGATTTGCGGACGATGGGGGTGCAGCACCGGCATGGTGCGGCGCGCATCGCGCTCCATCAGGGTGGAGGCGATCGCTTCGAGCCGCAGGCGGGTCGCCTGCCGGTCGTCGAACTGGAGGAAATGGACGGCGTGGATGCCCAGTTCCAGCGGGGCGGTGTGATCGGCCAGCTTGTTGTCGCCCAGATGGGCGATGCTGGCGGGGGGCGTCTGCATCGCCTCCAGCACATGGGTGAACAGCCCCTCGAACTTGCTGCACCCATAATCGCAGGAGCAGAAAACCCGGTCGATCAGGTCGAGTACGTCCTGCCCGGCAGTGCGGGCGATGAGTTCCCTCAGCCGGTCTTCGCGCCAATATATGTCCGATACGATGATGACCTTGAGGCCGCGTTGCTTCGCCGCGATGATAAGGTCCACCACGGGACGGAAGGCAAAGCAATGGCGGGCCTCCGCCTCCATTTCGGCGCTGATGAAATCATCGAGGCGGGCCTCGTCCTGCGCGGACAGCAGGTTGCGATAGATTTCGTCGATGAAAATTTCCTTGCGGTCCGGCTCCAGCATCATGGAACGCCGGGTCTTTTGTTCCGCCCGCACGCGGATTTCCGCGCCCCGGCCATCGGGAAACAGTTCATGAAACACGTCATTCGGGCGGTTGACGTTGCGCCAGATCAGCGTGTCGAAACAGTCCAGCGACAGAATTTCAACCGTGTCCGGCAGGTCGTCGAGGAAATTCCCGATTTCCCAGGCGTGAATGGCGTCTTTCATCGGATTGCGTCTCCCGTTCGGCGTCGTCCCGTGCGGGATTGCGGCCAGTACGGCGCATCTTATTGAAGAATAAGGTTTCCCAAGAGTTAACCATAAGGCCGGGAAAGGGTGTTTCCCGGCGCGGGGAAAAGAAAAGACCCTCGTTCCAGAGGGGGAACGAGGGTCTGTTGGCCTGACGGCAAGGATGCCGTTTCGGCCCTTCCCTTTGCAGGGTGCCCCTTCGCCACATGGGGGACTGAGATGTACCGAAGAGGCGATTGACCGGCCGTGGATGGACAACCCTTTGGCCGGTCAAGGGGGAGAAGCGGATTACTGGATCAGCTTGAGAACGTTCTGCTGCACTTGATTGGCCTGTGCGAGCATCGCGGTGGAAGCCTGGCTCAGGATCTGAGCCTTGGCGAGGCTGGTCGTTTCCGCGGAGAAATCCACATCCTCGATCCGTGAGCGTGCCTCTGTCAGGTTGGTCACGGTCGAGTCGATATTGTTGATGGTCGCGGACAGCCGGTTCTGGCTGGCGCCAAGATTGGCCCGGTTGGCCGCAACCGTGGTCAGGGCGTCGTCAAGAATGGCCAGTGCGGCGGAGGCATTGGCGGCGGTCGACAGGTCGATTTCGTCGGTGCCGGCGGTGCCCTGAGCAGCGGCCTTCTGGATCTTCAGCGTTTCGGTGCTGGAATTGCCGATGTCGATGTCGACGGTGTCGGTCGCGGTGATGCCGGTCTGGATCGTGACCGAGGTGCCGGTGCCGCTGCCGTCGAGCGCGGTGGTGCCGTTGAGCAGGCTGACGCCGTTGAACTTGGTGCCGTCGGCGATGGTGTCGATCTGATCGAGCAGCGCGCGCGATTCGGCGTCGAGCGCCTTGCGATCGTCATCTTCCATCGTGCCGTTGGCGGACTGGACGGCCAGTTCGCGGACGCGCTGGATGAGGTCGCTGATCTGGCCGAGCGCGGCTTCCGCCGTCTGGGCGAGCGAGATGCCGTCATTGGCGTTGCGCGACGCGGCGGTCAGGCCCTTGATCTGCGAGGTCATCTTGGTGGCGATGGCGAGGCCCGCCGCGTCGTCCTTGGCGCTGTTGATGCGCTTGCCCGACGACAGGCGTTCCATCGAAGCGGCGAGCGAGTTGCTGGCGGACGTCGATGCCGAATTGGCGCGCATCGCCGAAATATTGGTTCCGATGACAGTCATGATATAAGTCCCTCTATTCCCTCTGAAATCCCCAGACCACCGGGCTTTCCAGCGGCCTCATAGGGAATAACGGCGGGGCGGGGGGAAGCTTTAGGAGCGATGGAATATTTTTGGATAAAAACCCGTTTACCATGAAAAAGCGCGGGTTTCGGCAAGGGCTTTCGCGCGGCGAGGGCGCCGTCGCGCGACAAAGGCAAAACCCTCGTTCCGGTAGGGAACGAGGGTCCGATGCTGCCTGACGGCGGACAAGGGCCGTCCGGGCTTTTCCCTCGACCGGCCATCGGATCAGCGATCCGTCGGCCGGTCGATGAGGAAGGCCGATCAGCCGATCAGCTTGAGGACGTTCTGCTGCACCTGATTGGCCTGTGCGAGCATCGCGGTGGAAGCCTGGCTCAGGATCTGGGCCTTGGCGAGGCTGGTCGTTTCCGCCGAGAAGTCCACATCCTCGATCCGTGAGCGTGCCTCGGTCAGGTTGGTCACGGTCGCGTCGATATTGTTGATGGTCGCGGACAGCCGGTTCTGGCTGGCGCCGAGATTGGCCCGGTTGGCCGCAACTGCGGTCAGGGCTTCGTCGAGCGTGGCCAGCGCGGCGGAGGCGTTGGCGGCGGTCGACAGGTCGATTTCATCGGTGCCGGCGGTGCCCTGAGCGGCGGCCTTCTGGATTTTCAGCGTTTCGGTGCTGGAATTGCCGATTTCGACGTCGACGGTGTCGGTCGCGGTGATGCCGGTCTGGATCGTGACCGAGGTGCCGGTGCCGCTGCCATCAAGGGCGGTGGTGCCGTTGAGCAGGCTGACGCCGTTGAACTTGGTGCCGTCGGCGATGGTGTCGATCTGATCGAGCAGCGCGCGCGATTCGGCGTCGAGTGCCTTGCGGTCGTCATCTTCCATCGTGCCGTTGGCGGACTGGACGGCCAGTTCGCGGACGCGCTGGATGAGGTCGCTGATCTGACCGAGCGCGGCTTCCGCCGTCTGGGCGAGCGAGATGCCGTCATTGGCGTTGCGCGACGCTGCGGTCAGGCCGTTGATCTGCGAGGTCATCTTGGTGGCGATGGCGAGGCCCGCCGCATCGTCCTTGGCGCTGTTGATGCGCTTGCCCGACGACAGGCGTTCCATCGAAGCGGCGAGCGAGTTGGCGGCGGAAGTCGATGCCGAATTGGCGCGCATCGCCGAAATATTGGTTCCGATGACAGTCATGGTTATTCCCTTTCTGCGTTCTGGATCGCGCGCCTTGGGGGCATTTGCGACCTCAAGCACGATAACGGTGGCATGGCGCAGAGCTTTAGAGGGGCGCTGCACAGAAATTTTCACGAGAGCTTTCAACGCATTGCACGGAGCAGGCCCTCGCGCGCGCGTCGCGGCAGATACGGCAGGGCAAGCGCCTTTTTTAGCGGCGCAGGCAAGGGTTAAGGACGATTTTGCCGGAGGCCTTTTTGTCGCGAGTCCAACGGCCATGGCGCGGCGTTTCCCATAAATCCCATAAAAACAAAAGGATATGGCGATTTTTTTCGCTATTGTGCCGGGGCGGAAAAAAATTGCCGGTCAGGCGGCAGGCCCGTGCCTTGTTAACCATATCATAAGTGTTTGAAGGCAAAAACGGCTCCATCGAATGGATGGGAAAAGGCGCGGGGGCGCCGGACCCTCCCAACGGTGGGGACTGAAAATAATGTCGAATTTTGGTATCAGCGACGCGCTTTGTGCCCAAGTGCCTGCGTTGCAGGCATGGCTGGAACAGGCGTTTCTGGATATCGCTCCCGTCGCTGCCGCCGCGCCGCGTGATCGCGCCAGCCGCCATCTGCTGCTGGCCGGAGAAATCGCCCATGCCACCTGCCGCGACATATTGATCGACTATCGGCGGGGCGCGCCGCATTATGTGCGCGCCGCCAACGGCATGCCCGCCCGCGTCGAATTCGGCGCGGAGGATATGGGCTTTGCCTGCGCGCTGATCGCTGAACTGCTCCGTCCCGCCGGGCTTCCGGCCGTGGGCGATGGCAGCAGCATGCGCCTGATGTCGCTGGCCTCGCGCATCGCGGCGAGCGACGCCACCGTGCTGATTCAGGGCGAAACGGGCACCGGCAAGGAAGGCATGGCGCGCTTCCTGCATGTCCGTTCGGGCCGCAAGGACAGGGATTTCATCGCCGTCAACTGCGCGGCGCTGCCCGAAACGATGATGGAGGCGATGCTGTTCGGTCATCGCAAGGGCAGCTTCACCGGCGCGGCGCAGGCGGCCGAGGGGCTGTTCCTCGCCGCCGATGGCGGGACGCTGTTCCTCGACGAGATTGCCGAGCTGCCGCTCAACCTTCAGGCCAAGCTGCTGCGCGCCTTGCAGGAGGGCGAAATCCTGCCCGTGGGGGCGACCCATCCGGTGCCGGTCAATGTCCGCGTCATCGCCGCGTGCAACCGCGATCTGGTTGCCGAGGTGGAGGCGGGCCGCTTTCGCAGCGATCTTTACTGGCGTCTCAACGTCATGCCGCTCGCCCTTGCCCCGCTGGCGGAACGCCGGGGCGATGTGGCGGCGATCGGCGCGGCTATGCTGCTGCGCTTTCAGGACAGGGGGACGGAGGCCGACGGCTTCGTCTGGCCCACGGCCGAGGCGATGGACATGCTGGCCGCGCATGCATGGCCGGGCAATGCCCGCGAACTGGGCAATGTGCTTCAGCGCGCGGTCGTGCTGCGCGAGGGGGAGCGGATCACCGCCGCCGATCTGTCTTTGATGATGGCGACGTCCGTGCCGGTCGCGCCGCAGCCCATGGGCATCGCTGCGCTTGCCCCCGAACCCCGGCACAGGCCGGTGAAGATGCAGGAAATCACCCGCGCCTCGAAGCTGGACGCGGTGCGCCGCGCCTTGCGGGAAACCGATGGCCATCGCGCCATGGCCGCGCGCAAGCTGGGCATTTCGGAACGCACCTTGCGCTACCGCCTCGCTGAACTGCGCGAAATGGCCGCGGCCTGAACGGTCGATAGGGGGACAGGGCGATGAACGGTATTTCCACCGACAGCATCATGGCGCTGCGCAGCGCGATCCTGCAACGCAATGCGGCGCTGCGGGATGCGGCTTCCACGGGGGACGCGGCTGGCGCTTCGGGCGTTCAGGGGACCGGCGCGGGCCAGAAAACGGACTTTGCCGACAGCCTCAAAACGGCGCTGGAAAAGGTCAACGGGCTTCAGAACGAAGCGAGCGAAGCGGCCTCCGCCTTTGAACGGGGGGAAACCACGGACATCGCGGCGGTCATGCTTTCCAAGCAGAAGGCGTCGATGGGATTTGAGGCGACGCTTCAGGTCCGCAACAAGTTATTGTCCGCTTACAAGGACATCATGAGCATGCCGGTATGATGGCGGGTCGTAGGGAAGGAAGTTGGCAATCATGAGTGACAGCGCAGCATCCGCGTCACCGGCGCTCCCCGCTGTTTCCGGCGGGGCGCTGGCCAAAGGCGGGCTTGATTCCGTCAAGGCGCGCATGACGGGCCTGCTTTCGCAGCCCGCCGTCGCCCGCAGCCTGCCGATGCTTGGCCTGGTCGGCGTCGTGGGCGCGGCCGCGCTGGCGTGGACCGCCCTGCGCGAGCCGCCGCAGCGCGACCTGTTCCGGGGCCTGCCCGATGCCGACAAGGCGGCGGTCGTCGATATGCTCGACAAGAGCGCGGTGCCCTATCACTTCGACAAGAATAGCGGTTCGATCACGGTGGCCGAGGATGATTATTTCAAGGCGAAAATGACGCTGGCGTCGGCGGGGCTGCCCAAGAGCGCGCCCGATGGCAGCAGCATGATCGACAGCATGCCCATGGGCGCGAGCCGCGCCGTCGAGGGCGAAAAGCTGCGCTCCGCCCGTGAAATGGATCTTGCCCGCACGATCGAGGCGATCGACGCTGTGGACAGCGCGCGCATCCATCTGGCCGTCGAGCCGCCCAGCGTCTTCCTGCGCGATCGCACCAAGCCGCAGGCTTCGGTGATGCTGCGCCTGTCGCAGGGGCGCGCGCTGGCGGACGATCAGGTCCGCGCTATCGTGCATCTGGTCGCGTCCTCCGTGCCGAATCTGGCGCCGGAAAATGTCTCGGTTGTCGATCAGAATGGGCATTTGCTGTCCAATGTCGATGGCGCCGAAGGGGAAACCGATCGCCAGATCGCCGTGCAGAGCCGCATAGAGGAACGCTATCGTCAGGCGATCGTCGCGCTGCTGACGCCGATCGTCGGGGTCGGCAAATTCTCGACCGAAGTGCATGCCGAGGTCAATTTCGACGAACGGCAGGCCACCCGCGAAACCTATCCGCAGGATGAAGCCCGGCTGCGCACCGAAACGGGAACATGGCAGGCGACCAAGCCCGGTGAGGGCGAAGGGGCCAATGGCGAGGCCGGCGGCATACCCGGCGCGCTCTCCAACCAGCCGCCCGCCCCGGCGCAGGCAGGAACGCAGGCCGCCAATGTGCAGCAGGCGGCAGGAGCGAACACCGATCCCGCCTCCGCCAGCGCCAATGGCCAGACCATGCCCGAACTGGCGCCGGTGCGGACGCAGGAAAGCTATAACCGCAATTTCGAACTGGGCCGCGAAGTCTCCGTCACGAGAGAGGCGGTGGGGACGGTCAAGCGCCTGTCGGTGGCCGTCGCGCTGGATAACGGGCCGGACGGCAAGCCGCGCAAGGCAGAAGATATCGCCGCGCTGGAAGCGCTGGTGAAAAGCGCGGTCGGGTTCGACGAGGGACGCGGCGACAGCGTGGCGCTGTCCTCTCGCGGGTTCGCGCCGATGGAGGAAGCCGCCGCCGCGCCCTTTTATGAAACCGAATGGTTCAAGACGCTGACCCGCAACCTGTCTGCCCTCGCGGTGGTCGCGGTGCTGATCTTCGGGATCGGCAGGCCGATGCTGAAAAAATGGAATGAGGGCAGAAAGGCCGCCGGCCCCATGGCCGCGGGCGATGCGCCGCAGATGCGGCAAGCGGCGCTGGGCAAGGAAATCTCTCAGGAATTATTGCGCTCCGCCCAGGAAAATCCCGGCCAGACAATCACGCTCGACATGATTAGTTCGACCCCGGATTATGCCCAGCGCGCCGACCTCATCCGCAATTTCGTGAAGCAAGACCCGGATCGCGCCGCTCTGGTGGTGCGCGACCTGCTGCGCGAAAACAGCAAGGCGAAAGAAAATGCCTGACGCCATGCTTGCCGGATCGGATGACATGGTCGACGCCAGCGCCCTGCACGGCAGTGCGGCCGCGGCGGTCCTGCTGATGCTGTTCAGCGAGGAGGAAGCCGCCGAAATCCTTTCCCGGCTGGAACCGGAAGAGGTCCGCCAACTCGGCTTTGCGATGTATGATGTCGCGGATGTGGAGATAGACGAGGTCAATCAGGCGCTCGACCAGTTCGTCAACAAGGCGAAGCGGCGCACGACCATCGGCTATGGCGCGCCCAGCCATATTCGCGGGGCCATGCACAAGGCGCTGGGGCCGGAGCGGGCGGACAATATGCTCGCGCGGATCACCCCGCCCACGGCCTCGACCAAGCTGACCCTGCTCAAATGGATGGAGGCGCGCGAAGTGGTCGCCGTCATCGAAAATGAGCATCCGCAGGTCATCGCGGTGGTGCTGACCCATCTGGAACCGCGAGTCGCGGCCGATGTGCTGTCCCAATTGCCGCCCGCCAGTCAGGAGGACGTGGTCTATCGCGTCGCGACGCTGGGGCCGGTCGCGCTGGAGGCGCTGGACGAGCTGGAAATCACGCTGTCCAACGCGCCGGTTGCCGCCAGCAAGGGCGGCACCTCGCAGCGCGGCGGGACCAGCGAGGCCGCCGCGATCATGAACAATGTCCGCAAGGACGTGGAACAGCGGATCATCAAGGCGCTGGGCAAGCGGGACAAGAATGTCGCCCAGACGATCGAGGAGGAGATGTTCATCTTCGACAACCTCATCGAACTGGACGACAAGAATATGGGCGCGCTGCTGCGCGGCGTGGATACCGAATTGCTGACCATCGCGCTCAAGGGCGCGAACGAGATGCTCAAGGCGAAGATGCTCGGCTGCATGTCGCAGCGCGCGGCCCAGTCCATTCAGGACGAGATGGACGAACGCGGCCCGATGCGTCTGGCCGAGGTGGTCGATGCGCAAAAGGCAATCGTGGTTCAGGCGCGCCGGCTGGCCGAACAGGGCGTCATCATGCTGGCCGCGAAGGGGGACGAATTTGTATAGGGTCATCACGCCGTCCGCTCAGGAAGCGGCCCAGCATATGGCGCAACCGGTCGCGATCGCCGCGCTCACCCGGACGCGCAGCCAGCCGGTTTTCCTCGCGCGCTTTGCCGATGGACCGGTGGCGGCGCGGGAACCGGCGGGCAAGCCCGCGCATCCGGCCCCGGCCATGCCCGATGCGGCGGCGGCTGATGAAGCGGGGATGAACCCGGTCGATCAGGCCCGCGCCGATGCCTTTGCGCAGGGTTTCGACGAAGGGGTGAGGGTCGCGACCGAAACCATGGCCGCCGATGAGGAAGGCAAGCTGCGGCTGGCCCATGCGCTCGAACAGGTCGCGCCGGTCGCCAATGGCGCGCTGTCGTCGCTGTTGTCGGTGACGGTGCTGCGGCTGGTCGAACAGATTGTCGGCAAGGTGTCGGTGGACCCGGATATGCTGGCCGCCCGTGTCGAAGCCGTGGCGGCCTTTATCGAGGAAGAGCAGGGGCGCAACCATCTGCGCGTCCATCCCGATGATATCGCGCTGCTTTCCGGCCATGAATTCGGCATTGCGCTGACCCCGGACAGCGGCATTGCCCGCGGATCGGTGCGGCTCGATACATCCGAAGGCTGGATCGAGGACGGGCCGGACGTGCAGCTTTCGCGATTGAAGGCGATGCTCGATACGATGGAAGGGCAGGGATGATCCGCGCCGCCTTCGCCCATGCCGAGGACTTGCTGGGGCAGGTCGCGCTGAAGGACGCCGCGCCGCGTCCCATCGGCCGTCTGGTCAGCCATGAAGGCGGGATGCTGGAGGTGACGGGGTTCAACCGCCCGATCGGCACCGGCGCGCGGGTTCATGCTTTCGACGGTAGCCATGCCCGTGCCGAGGTGATCGGCTTTCGGGGCAACAAGACCATATTGGTGCCGCTGGATGAAGGCGCGCCGCTGCGCAGTGGCGCGCGGGTGGAGCCGGACAGCGCGGCCAATATGGTGCAGGTCGGGGAAGGGCTGATCGGCCGGGTGGTCGATGCGATGGGCCAGCCGCTCGATCGCAAGGGGCCGATCCTTGCCGAGGGGCTGTGGCCGCTGGGCGGCGTGCGCGGCAATGTGCTCGATCGCGGGCGCGTGACCGAGCCGTTCGATCTGGGCGTGCGCGCGGTCAATGCGCTGCTGACGGCGGGGCGGGGCCAGCGCATCGCGATCATTGCCGGGTCGGGCGTGGGCAAATCCGTGCTGATGGGGCAGATGATCGCCGGGGCCGAGGCGGACGTGATTGTCGTCGGTCTGATCGGGGAGCGGGGCCGCGAGGTTTCCGATTTCCTCCAGACGAAATTATCGGGCGGCATGATGCAGAAGAGCGTCGTCGTGGCGGTTCCGGCCGATCATCCGCCGGTGCTGCGCCTGCGCGCGGCATCCCGCGCCACCGCCATCGCCGAATATTTCCGCTCTCGCGGGCTGCGCGTGCTGCTGCTGATCGATAGCCTGACGCGCTGCGCCCATGCCCAGCGCGAAATCGGCCTGTCGCTGGGCGAGCCGCCCGCGATGAAGGGCTATCCCCCTTCCGCGCTGGCGCTGATCCCCCGGCTGGTCGAGCGGGCGGGCGTCGATACGCGCACGGGTGGCTCGATCACGGCGCTCTATACCGTGCTGGCCGATGGCGATGATACCGACGACCCGATCGTCGATGCCGCCCGCGCTATCGTCGATGGGCATTTCGTGCTGTCGCGTCATCTTTCGGAGCAGGCGATTTTCCCGGCCATTGATATCGGCAAGTCGCTGTCGCGCGTGATGGCCGATGTGACGGATGAAGCGCATATGCAGGCCGCAGCCATGTATCGGGCGCTATGGGCGGCCTATGAGGAAAATCGCGATCTCATCCTGATGGGGGCCTATCGTCCGGGCAATGACCCGCTGATCGACGAGGCCGTGTCGCGGCATCAGGAGGTGCTGAACTTCCTGCGTCAGAACCAGAAGGAACGGATCGATCTGGCAACCAGCGTCGGCGCGCTGATGGCGGAGTTCGGATCATGAGCCGGAAACTGGTCGGCCGCCGCCAGCGCCTCGTGCGCGTGCGGGAGGCGCAGCATGCGATGGCCGTGGCGGACCGGCTGCGCGCCGAGGAACAGGTCAGCAGCATCGCCAATAATGTGCAGAGGATCTCGCGCGTGCGGGACGAATTGTTCGAGGATCAATCGGCCCGTCTGGGCGGCAGTTTCGCCGCCGCCCGCGAACTGGCCACGCGGCTGGAACAGGCTGGGCGTCAGCTTGACGGCGCCCTGTATGACGCCCGCAAGCTGGCGGTGCAGAAACAGGACCGGCAGACGGAAACCAATCGGGAAAAGGAAATCGCGTTGCGCCTGCAAGAGCGTGCGCATCGCGATAATGAGCGGGAGGTGGAGGCGCGTATCGCCGCCATCCCGCGCTATCGCACCATGCAGCGGAGGATGGCCGAATGAACCTTGATATACTGGGCCTTTCCGGGACCATGGCGACGGGGCCGATGCGCGTTCCGGGCGCGCCTGTTGCCGCGTTGACAGGCGAGGGGGGCTATTTCGCCGATATCATGGCGTCCGAAATGGGGGCTGGCCAGACGGGAACGGGCCAGACGGGGGTTGGCCAAACGGGGGCAAGCGTTCTTGCGCTGACGGCCATGATGGAAAATTTCGCCGTCGATCATCCGACGCCTGTTGGGAAACCGGCCCTTTCCGGCGAAGGGGATTTTCCCCTTCCGGCAATAGCCGAGCCGGGCCACGCAATCGCTGATGACGGCGAGGCCGGGACGACGGACAAGGACGATACGGACGGCCTGTCCGATTTTTCCGCAGCCACGCCTTCCGGGGCGGGCGGGGCGATCGCGATGTCTCCTGCCATGGTTCCGGTAGCGCCTGTTGCGGCGGGCGCGCCCGTGCTGTCATCACAAGGCGATGCGGCGATGGGCGATGGCGGGGCTGGAGTTCTGCCCGGCCTTAAGACGGCGAGGGATGCCGCGACCCTCCGCGCACCGCGCGCAACAGAGGCCGCCGGATCAGCCACGCCGCCATCCTTGCCAGTCGCGTCGGCTGTCGCGCCTGCTGTCGCGAGTGCGGTTATGCCGCAGCCGCACGGCGATGAACCGGTGACGGACGGGGCAGGGACAAGTGGCCCCGCGCCCGCTCTCCAAACCGGTGTCCGGGTGACGAATGAGACCGCTGCGATCGCCGCGCCGTCCTCCACGCCGGTTGAGTCTCCCCTCGTGGAAGAGCCTGCGCGCTCACCCCAAGGCGATGCGTCGATGGCTGGCAAGGCGGCCGCGTCCGGTGTTCCGTCCGGGGTCGGGACAGCGAGTGATAGCGCCGCGACAGCCGGGGCAGCGATGCCGTCCTCCTCTGTCATGTCGGCGGCGGTTCCCAACGCTTCCTCGCCAAAGGCCCTGAACGAGCCTGCGCAGCCACGCCAAGGGGCGGAGATGCGCGCTTCGGCGTCCGGTGTTCAGTCCGCAGTCAGGACGGCGAACGATAGCGCCGCGACAGCCGGGATAGCGCCGCCGCCATCCTCCGCCATGTCGGCGCCGGTCGCCAAAGGCGAAACCGTCACCCTCTCGTCAAAGGCCGGGGATGGGCGCGCTGCGGCGGCGGATAATCGGGATGTTATTGCTACCCCGGCGCAGACGCGGGACGGCGACGGAACGGATATGTCCTCCACCGCCACCCGGCCCGGAGAGGCCACCTCCCTGCTGGATATCGTGAAATCCCTGCTTCCCCGGCGCGGCCGTGAGGGCAGCCCTGTTGCGGCAGAAGCCGGGCAGGGCAGTCGCCCCTCTGCAACGCTGCCGGTGGAGATGCGGAGCGTTTCTGCGCCTGCCGTTCTGCGGGACGCCGCGACGCCGCCGATCGCGTCCGCCGCAGGGGCGTCGACGGGGCAAAATAGCCCGACCGGGTCGCCTCTGGCGGGCGCTTCTCCTGCTATGGCGAATGACGGAATCCCTTCCTCCGACGGCGCGAGGGTGGCGGATGCATCGCTGATCGACAAGGCCGGCTCCCCTCCTGCCGCGCTGCCGCCGCGAGCCGTGACCGAGGAAGCGAAGGACGAAGCCGCCGCGGGGGAAACCGTGGAGCGGGCAACCGGTTCGACTGCAACCGGTTCGTCCGGTTCGGCGCCTTCTTCCCCGCCCTTGTTCGACCTCAAGACGGCTGGGCTGTCGTCCTCTGTTTCCGGTTCGGCATTGCCGATCGCCCTTAATGGGGCATCGGTTGCGGCGGGACTAGGTCAGCGGGTGATCGATATGGGCGTCAGCGGCCAGTGGATCGACGATATCGCTCGCCAGATCGCGACGATCGGCGACAATCCGGGGCGCGGCAGTTTCCAGATATCATCGCCCGGTCTGGGGGCAGTGCGCGTCGATATCACGCCCGGAACGCAGGGCAGCGATATCCGCCTGACCGCCGAAACCGAAGCGGCGCAGATCGCGCTGATGAAGGATAAGGGGCGGCTGGTGCACGATGCCCAGATCGCGGCGGTGCGGATCGGCGAATTGCGGATCGACCGCATGCCCTCCGTCAGCGAAAGCCAGCGCGGCGAGACTGGCCATGAAGGGCAGGGCCATGGCGGTGGCTCCGGTCAGGGTGCGGGCCAGAATATGGGACAGAATGCGGGCCAGAATGGCGGACAGGGCGGCCAGTCCGGCGCGCGCGCCGACATGGGGGGCGCCTCGTCGGGCCAATATTCTGAAAGTAACCCTAAAAATCCGTTCACCAGATCCGTTATCAGCGATGCGGGGGCAGCCGATACAAGGAAGGCTCCGGGTGAAGGAAAGGCCGATACGGCACGCTATGCGTGAGGATCGGCCATGATCGTCGGAAGGTGGGACTGCGCGCATGAGTGAAGAGGCCACAGCGCCGAAGAAAAAAGGCGGCAAGGGCAAACTTGTCATGCTGATCGTCATGGCGCTGGTCGTGGGCGCGGGCGGGACGGCGGGCGGCCTTTATGCCACCGGCGCCTTCAGCCATGCCGAGGCCAAAGGCCCTAAGGAAGATCCCAACAAGCCGCTGCTCGTGCGCAAGGGGGAAAATCCCGTGACCGTCGCGACTAAGGCCGTTGCCGATGCGGGCGGCGGCAGCGGCGGCGGTGGCGAAGGGGGCGGCAATGAAGCATCCATTCCCCATGTCGATACCGACATAAAGGTTCCGGCGGCAGGCATCGATCTGCCGCGCCCCGCCGACGCTTCCGCCTATCAGGCGACCTATTACCAGATGCCCGCGCCCTATACCTCCAATCTGGCCGATACCGATGCGTTCGTTCAGGTGTCGCTCGCCATTTCGACCTTTTACGACGCGCGCGTGACCGATGGCATCAAGGCGCATGAGACGGCGATTCGCTCTGCGATATTGATGCTGCTCTCGCAGGAGCAGGAAGCGATTATCTCCACGCCGGAGGGCAAACAGGCGTTGCAGAAGAAGCTGAACGACCTGATCAATAAAATATTGCGGGAAAAAACCGGTTATTCGGGCGTAGATAACGTTTATTTTACCAATTTCGTTATTCAATAGGCTCGTCCAAAGCCGGGTATGCCCCCCGGCCGAGGGCTGGGGACCTATCTGAGCATGGACGATATACAACCTTATAAGTTCGGCGTATCCGAACCGCAGGCGCCTGAATCGCTATCCGGTATCGACCGGCTGGCGGAGCGGACCGCGCGGCAGCTTCGCGCGCTGATCGAGCCGCTGGTCGGCGTAAAGCCGGCCGTGACCGCCCAACGCGCCGAAATGGTGAATTATGATCTGTGGTCGGCGATGGCGCCGGCCTTTTGCGCGTTGTCCACCTACAAGCTGCATCCGCTCAAGGGCATGATCCTCGTTCGGCTGGACCCGGCGATGACCTGGGCGCTGGTCGATCGCTTCTATGGCGGGGCGGGCACGCGCCCCGCGCCCGACCGCAATGAATTCACGCCCAGCGAGGAACGGCTCGTCGCCCGCCTGTCGGATGGCGTCATGAAGGCGCTGATCCATAGCTGGGCGGACCTGCTGCCGATGGAAATGGCGCCGGTCGCGCGGGAAACCGACCCGCAGGTTCTCGCCCTTACCGATACGCATGAAGCGATGATGAGCCAGAGCTTTGCCGTGCAGATTGGCGCGCAGGCCGAATGGACGATCGAATTGCTGTATCCGCAGGTGGCGCTGCGCCAGCTTGAACCGTTGCTGGCGACCCATTCGCCCGACGAAATGGCGCATCGCGACCCCCTCTGGCAGGCGCGTCTGGCGCGGCAGATGGGGGATATCAACCTTCCGGCCAGAACCGTGCTGACCCGGCCCACATTGACGCTGGCGGAACTATTCAACCTGAAGAACGGGGACGTGATCCCCGTCAATATCGGCGGCAGCGTGCCGCTGTTCGTGGGCAATCGCCTGATTGCCCATGGTTCGATCGGCGAACAGAACGGCCGGGCCGCCTTCAAGATAGAAACGATGGATCAAGGACAGACCGCATGAGTGACATGAGCGAGGCCCCGAAGATGGAAAGCGCGATCGGCAAGATGACCGCCAGTCCGCAATATCATCTGCTCTCCAGCATCCCCGTGCGCCTGACGGTGGAGGTCGGTTCCACCAGCCTGCGCCTTTCGGAAATCATGGACCTGACCGAAGGCAGCGTGGTAGAACTTGACAGACAGGCCGATGACCTGCTGGACATCATGGTTAACGGCGCGCTAATCGCCAGAGGTGAAGTGGTTACGGTCAACGGCCGGTATGGCATCCGCGTCGTCGACGTCGCCAACACCGAAACGATGATGGCCGGGGTTGAAAGGCGTGCCTGATGTTCATGTATTTCGTGAAGCTCTTCATCCTGCTGCCGCTGGTGGGGGGCATGGCCTATGGGGCGCTGTGGCTGTGGCGTAAATATCAGCCCGGCCTGCTGGGCGCGCAGGGGGACCGCGCGATCAAGATTCTGGAGATGCTGCCCGTCGGCACATTCGGAAAGCTGGCCGTGGTGGAGTTCGACGGCAAGCGCCTGCTGGTTTCCATCACCCGCGGGCGGATCGAAAAACTGGCCGAAGGGCATGACGGCCAGCCCGGTCAGCACCCGTCCGGTCAACAGGGATATCCGGGGCATCGGACATCCTATCAGGACCAGATGAGCAGGCTGGAGCGGCAGGGATTGGAACGGCCGGGTTCTGACAGGCTGGGGCCGGGACGATAGGGGGATGACCGTGCACCACGCTATCAAGGGGCTGGCGCTGGCCGGTCTGGGGGCGGGGGTTGCGCTGCTGATGGCGCATCCGGCCCTTGCGCAGGCGGTTCCCGCGCCCGCGCCCGTCACCACGCCGGGCGGTGCGCTGACCCGCGCGATGGGCGATATTTCGGGCGCGGGCGCGCCCATGTCGCTTTCCCTGCAAATCCTCATCCTGATGAGCCTGCTGACGGTGCTGCCGTCGCTCATCCTGATGATGACCAGTTTTACCCGCATCATCATCGTGCTGTCCCTGTTGCGGCAGGCATTGGGCCTTCAGCAGACGCCGCCCAATCAGGTGTTGGTGGGGCTGGCGCTGTTCCTGTCTCTCTTCGTCATGCGCCCGACCATCGAGCAGGTGAACGCGCAGGCCTATACGCCCTATGGCGCGGGCCAGATCAGCATCGAGGAAGCGGTGGGCCGGTCCGCGAAGATATTCCATGTGTTCATGGCCAAGCAAACGCGGGAGAGCGATCTCAAGCTGTTCGCCGGGCTGGCCGAGGCGCCCGCTTTCCGGTCGGTGGAGGACGTGCCTTTCTCGATCCTGCTGCCCGCCTTCGTGACCAGCGAGTTGAAAACGGCCTTTCAGATCGGCTTCATGATCTTCCTGCCGTTTCTCATCATCGATCTGGTGATCGCCTCCACCCTCATGTCGCTGGGCATGATGATGCTGTCGCCCACGATCATATCCATGCCATTCAAATTGCTGCTGTTCGTCATGGTCGATGGCTGGGCGCTGACCATGGGGTCGCTCGCCAGTTCGTTCGCGACCTGAACGGAAAGGAGCGGGCGGGAACGCAGCCATGGAAAATTCTGATTATTTCATCGGCCTGGCCCAGCATGCGCTGTGGATCACTGCGCTTGCCGCCGCGCCGATCCTCATTCCCGCGCTGATCACCGGCGTGCTGCTGGGCATGATACAGGCGGCGACATCGGTGAATGAGCAAACCCTCAGCTTCGTGCCGAAACTCATCGTGGTGGCGGTGATGCTGGCGTTGTTCGGCGGTTCCATTCTGGTGCTGGTCGCCGATTTCGCGCGCGAGATATTCGACCGCATCCCCGAAATGCTCGGCAATTAGGGAAGGGGGCTGGCTGACCCATGCTCCCCACCGGCTTTGCAGGCGTGGAAGACCAACTCTGGCTCTGGCTCATCGCGATGATCCGGCCGGGCGCGGCTTTCTTCGCCGCGCCGATTTTCGGGACGCGGGCGGTGCCGGTGCAGATCCGCCTCATCCTCAGCCTGGCGATCGGCATGGCGGCGATGAACAGCGTGGTGTTCCGCCTGCCCGAAGGCGGCATTGTGAGCGCGGCGGGCGTGTTGCTGGTCATGGGCGAGGTGCTGGCGGGTCTGGCGATGGGCTTCGCGCTCCAGATCGGCTATGCCGCCGCCTTTGTCGCGGGGGAGGCGATCGGCAATACCATGGGCCTGGGCTTCGCCTCCATGGTCGATCCGCAATCGGGCCAGTCGACGCAGGTGATCGGGCAGTTTCTTTCCATCCTCGCCACTTTGTTGCTGCTCAGCATGGATGGGCATTTGCTGCTCGCCAGCTATGTGGTGCAAAGCTATCAGGCGATCCCGCCCGGCGGGGTGAACCTTTCCAATGACGTGATTTTCGGGCTGGTGCAATTTGGCGGCGCGCTGCTGGGCGCTGGGCTGACCGTGGCGCTGCCGGTCGGTTTCTCGCTGGTCCTCATCCAGCTTGTGATGGGGATGCTGGGCCGGTCGGCGCCCGCGCTCAACCTGTTTGCCGTCGGCATGCCGATGGCGCTGATCGCGGGGCTGGTCCTGCTGGCGATGACCGTGCCGATCATGGCGCAGGGGATGATGGACGCGCTGCAACTGGGCCTTGATCAGGCCCGCATCATTGCCGGGGGGCGCTAGGCGATGGCCGGGGATTCCAACGGCGGCGGCGAAAAGACCGAAAAGCCGACAGCCAAAAAGCTGCAAAAGGCCACCGAAGACGGGGATATCCTTCAATCCCGCGAACTGGGCACCGCGCTGGTGGTGCTGGGCGGGGTTGTCTGGCTGGCGGTCAGCGGGCCGATGATCATGGCGGCCTTGCAGGAAATGCTGATTTCGGCGCTCCGTTTCGGCCGGGACGATGTCGTCGATTTCTCGCCCGCCGACCGGGGCGCGACGCTGGTGCTGGGCTTGCTCCTTCCCGTGGGCGGGGTGATGCTGGCCACGGTCGCAGCCGCCATCGCCGCCCCGGCGATGCTCGGCTCGCTGGGGTTCCGATCCAAGGCGATCATGCCCAAGCCCTCGAAACTCAGCCCGGCAAAGGGCCTCAAGCGCATGTTCGGCATGCAGGGCCTCATCGAACTGGGCAAGTCCATCGCCAAGGTCGCGGTGCTGGGGCCGTTGGGCGTCTGGCTGGTATGGAGCCAGCTTGCCGAGGTGTCGACGCTGGGCAGCACCGATCTGGCCAGCGCGCTGGGCAAGGTGGGGGCGATCTTCATCCACACCTGCCTCGTGATGGCGGGCGGCCTGTTCCTGATCGCGGCGATCGATGTGCCGTCCCAATTCCTGCAACGCAGCAAGCGCCTCGCCATGAGCAAGCAGGACATTCGCGATGAGCATAAGGAATCGGAAGGCTCGCCCGAACTGAAGGGGCATATCCGGCGGCGGCAGTTCGAAACCCTGTCCGCCAGCGCGCGCAAGGCGGTGGAAGAAGCCTCTGTCGTGCTGATGAACCCGACCCATTTCGCGGTCGCCCTGCGCTATCAGCCGGGACGGGACGCCGCGCCCGTGGTGGTGGCGCGGGGGCGGGATGAAATGGCGCTCGCCATCCGCGATCTGGCGGACACGCATCAGGTGCCGGTGCTGCAATATCCGGCGCTCGCCCGCGCGATCTACTTTACCTCGCGGGTCGGGCAGATCGTCGATGAGCAGCTATATGTGGCGGTGGCGACGATATTGGCCTTCGTGTTCCGGGTGGAAAAGAAGATGGCGAGCGAAATGGACCGCCCGTTCATCGACCTGCCCGACGACATGATGTTCGACGCGGAAGGGCGCAGGGCGGAAGGGCGCAGAAATGCGGCATCGGACGAGCGTCCGCCTTCCTGACGCAGCGGGCAGACCGGGACATGATCCGGCCATGATCCTCGCCCCTTTTTATCCTTTTTGGTTAAGCGTGGCTTAGCCTTACTCGCTTGCAAAGCCTTTACGTCCGCGCCCGATAGTGGTGCCATGACTGATCTCGTGCCCCGAATCGACAGTGCCGCGATGGCGGAACGCAATGTCGCGGTGCGGGCTGTGCCTGCCATACCGCCGGTGCAGGCGGCCGACGGCGCGCAGGCCGGGTCGTCCGGCGAGGATGGGCTGGGCGCGGATGGCGGCGCTGAGGGGCGGCGTCAGTTCATGGCGAGCATGGCCGATTATGCGCGGGTGCAGGCGCGGATTTCTCAAATCCTCGGTGACATGGACGGCGGGACGCAGCAGGCGGTTGCGGACATGACCGCGATGGCCTCTGTCCCCAATGTGGTCGTTCCCCTGCCGCCTGCGCGCATGGATATGCTGGAGCTGGCCGAGCATCTCGCCCGGTCCATGGCCCGGCATGCGCAGATGACACGCGCGGCGCAGGCCAATGTCGACCCGCTGTCCATCAGCCTGATTGCCGACATGGCGGGCTGAAATCGCCCGAAAAAATCACCCGATTTGTTAAACTTTGCGCGTTAGCGGTCGTCCTGTGAAATGAAAGGGAACGGCCATGACCTCGACGATCGGCAGCAATATCATCACCTCTTTGGGGACTGGCTCCGGCATCGATACCGGCGCGCTGGTAACGTCGCTGGTTGCGGCGGTGCGCGACCCCAAGGAGCAATTGCTGACGGGCAGGCAAACGCTGAACAGCGCCCGTATTTCGGGGATCGCGTCGGCGGCCAGTTCTCTCAGCACCTTTTCCTCCGCGCTCAGCGCCCTGCTCAAGGATACGTCCTATTCCGGGCAGCCCGCGTCCAGCAACAGCACGATCGCATCGGTAACGGCATTGAACGGCGGCACGCCGACCGGCCTTCCCGCGCAGATCGAGGTGACTCAGCTTGCGCAGGCGCAGGTGATGAAATCCGCGACGCTCGCCAGCGCGACATCCGAGGTGGGGGTGGGGACACTCACGCTGACCACGGCTTCGGGCGCCAGCAAGATCGCGATCACGGCGGGCAATAACAGCCTCAACGGGATGGCCAAGGCGATCAACGCCAGCAATGCGGGCGTGACGGCGACGGTGATGACCGATGCCGCCGGATCGCGGCTGGTGCTGAAAGGCGCGAATGGCGAGGCGAATGAATTTTCGCTGACGATGGAGCCGGACGACACGGCAAGCGCGAGCCTTCAGGCCTTCACCTTCGGCAGCACCGCCACCAGCATGGACACCAGCGGCGTCAGCACCATGACCCAGTCCCAGACCGCGCAGAACGCCAAGGTCATTCTGGACGGCGTGGCGATGGAATATGCCGACAATGTGGTGACGGACGCGATTCCCTATTTGCGGATCGACCTCAACAGCGCCTCGCCCGGCACCACCGTCATGCTGGCGACGGACCAGCCGACGGCGAGCATCACCGATCTGGTCGCGGAATTTGTCGATGTTTTCAACAGCCTGCGCACTTCCCTCAATGAGGTGACGGCGGCGGGCACCAGCACCACCGATGCAGGCGCGCTCGCCAATGATTCGGCCATCCGCGACATGAAATCGCAGCTTGCCCGGATCACCACCATGACCTTGTCGGATACAGGCGAGTTCCGCACCCTCAGCAGCATCGGCATTTCGACCAATACGGACGGGACGCTGAAGCTGGACAAGGACAAGCTGGCCGCCGCCTATGAGAAAGACCCCGGCGCGATCCAGCGCATGATCGATCCGGATACCAGCACGGCGGGCAATCCCGGGCTGGCCAAGGTCGTGTCCGATATTCAGGCGAATCTTTCCGGCGACAACGGCGCGCTGACCATGGCGACGAAGCGTTATGAAAAGCTGGCCGAGAGCTTTGCCGAACAGATGGAAAAGCTCGACAAGCAGATGGTCGATTATCAGGCCCGGCTCAGCGTCGTTTATACCAATATGGAAACGAAGCTGACCGCCCTCAAGGCGACGCAAAGCTATCTGGAGCAGCAGATCGACGCGTGGAATTCCACCAAGGATTGAACCGGGCGCAAAACTGATCGCCGCCCGGCCCCCCTTTCACCCAGAAGAACAGGAAATCGACACCCATGTTTTATTCGCCGGCATTTGCGGGAAACGCATCGAAACGCTACGCGGCCGTTCATGCCGGCAGCCGGATCGAGAGCGCTTCGCCCCATGGCCTCGTCAAACTGTTGTTCGATGAATTGATGCTGGCGATGGACGCGAGCGCGCTTTCCTTCGATCAGGGTGATCTGGTGAAGGCGCGGGACAAGCAGGTCCGGGCGCTTTCCATCGTTCATGCGCTGGAAGGAAGCCTCGATTTCGACAATGGCGGCGATATCGCGATCAGCCTGGCGCAGATTTACCGCGAAACGCGCCGCCTGATGGTCCTTTCCTGCGAGGAGAGCCAGCCCGCCCATATCCGCAAGGCCCATGCGCTGATCGTCGAAATCGCGGAGGCGTGGAACAGCATCGCCTGAGCCACGGCGCGGGCAAGCAATCCCTGCCCATGGTTGACGAAAAGGGGCTTGACGCGATATAGGCGCGCTTCGCGAAGGGCGGCCCGGCGGGGGTCGCCTTTTTGCGTTTGGTGCGAAAGCATCATGTCGAATCACCAACATTCTGGCCGGATGGTCCGGCCCAGCAGAAAGGGAAGCTCATGTCGATCACGCCGCTCATGCCCGTATATCCCCGGTGCGATGTGCGTCCCGTGCGAGGCGAGGGCTGCTATCTGATCGGGGAGCGCGGCGAGCGGTATCTGGATTTCGCCAGCGGCATCGCGGTCAACGCGCTGGGCCATGGCGACCCCCGGCTGGTCAAGGTGATCGCCGATCAGGCCGCGACGCTGATGCATGTGTCGAACCTCTACGGCAGCCCGCAGGGGGAGAAATTCGCGCAGATGATCGTCGATTCGACCTTCGCCGATACGGTGTTCTTCACCAATTCGGGCGCGGAGGCGGTGGAATGCGCGATCAAGACGGCGCGCCGCTATCATTATGCGAAGGGCGCGCCGCACCGGCACAAGATCATCACCTTCGCCAACGCCTTCCATGGCCGGACGCTGGGCACGATCTCCGCGACCGACCAGCCCAAGATGCGCGACGGGTTCGAGCCGCTGCTGCCCGGTTTTCAGGTGGTGCCGTTCAACGATCTGGAGGCGGCGCTGGCCGCTGTCGATGACGATACCGCCGGGTTCATGGTGGAAACGGTGCAGGGCGAGGGCGGTCTGGCTCCCGCGACGCAGGAGTTTCTGAGCGGGCTGCGCAAGGTCTGCGATGAACAGGGCTTGCTGCTCATCCTCGATGAGGTTCAGTGCGGCGTGGGCCGGACGGGGACGCTGTTCGCGCATGAGCAATATGGCGTGACGCCCGATATCATGGCGGTGGCCAAGGGCATCGGCGCGGGTTTCCCACTGGGCGCTTGCCTTGCGACCGAGGAAGCGGCCGGGGGTATGGTCTTTGGCACCCATGGATCGACCTATGGCGGCAATCCGCTGGCGGTGACGGTCGGCGCGACGGTCTGGGGCATCATCAACACGCCCGAATTTCTCGCCAATGTCCGCCAGATGGGCGAGAGGCTGCGCGCCGGGCTGGAGCAGCTTATCCCCAATCATGACGGCCTGTTCGAAAGCGTGCGGGGCAAGGGGTTGATGCTCGGCCTGCGGCTGAAGGGCGAAAGCCGGTCCTTCGTGGCGCATCTGCGCGACAATCACGGCCTGCTGACCGTGGCCGCCGGTGACAATGTGGTGCGCATCCTGCCGCCGCTCGTCATCGGGGAAAACCATATCAGCGAATGTCTCGAAAAACTCTCGGCAGGCGCGCGGGATTATACCCCGCCCGCCGCCGGCTGAAGGAGCGTGCCATGACCCGGCATTTTCTCAATCTTTCGGACGCGGGCGGCGATGCCGTCGCCGCGATGATCAACGATGCGATCGACCGCAAGGCGGCGCGCGCGGGCAAGCCCAAGGGCGCGGCGGATGCCGATGCGCCGCTGGCGGGGCATGTGCTGGCGATGATTTTCGAGAAAAACTCGACCCGCACGCGCGTATCGTTCGACATGGCGATGCGCCAGCTTGGCGGGACCAGCCTGATCCTCGATGGCGGCACGTCGCAACTGGGGCGGGGGGAAACGGTGGCGGACACCGCCCGCGTCCTGTCGCGCATGTGCGATGTCATCATGATCCGCACCGACGACCATGCGAAGATCGAGGAAATGGCGCATCATGCGACGGTCCCGGTCATCAACGGCCTGACCGACCTGTCGCACCCCTGTCAGATCATGGCGGACCTGCTGACCGTGATAGAGCATGGCACGGCCCTGCCCGGCAGCCAGTGGGCATGGCTGGGCGACGGCAATAATGTGCTGCATTCGATCGTCGAGGCGGCGGGCCTGATGAAGTTCGACGTGCGCATGGGGTGCCCGGAAGGCTATGATCCCGACCCGTCCTTCGCCAGCGCGGCGCGCGCGGCGGGCGCGGCCATCACCCTGACGCGCGACCCGGCGGAGGCCGCGCGCGGCGCGGATATCGTCGTCACCGACACATGGATATCCATGGGGCAGGCCCATGCCGAGGAAAAGCTGGCGGCGATGATGCCCTATCAGGTGACGGAAGCGCTGATGGCGCTGGCCGATCCGCAGGCCAAGTTCCTCCACTGCCTGCCCGCCCATCGCGGCGAGGAAGTGACCGACGCGGTGATCGACGGCCCGCAATCGCTGATCTGGGATGAGGCGGAAAACCGTATCCATGCCCAGAAATCGGTGCTGCTCTGGGCGCTGGGCAAGCTGTAGGGCCGCGCTCGCCCGCCTGCGCGTCCACCTGCCTGCCACGCGGTTATGCGGTTGCTTTTTGCCCGGTGCGTCCCCATCTCGCGGGCCGGGAAGAATGAGGACGAACGGTGACAGAGCAGCATATCGACAGGCGGCTGGATGGCGCGCTGGGGTTTACCATAGCGTCACGCGATGCGCGCGGGCGCGTCGCGCGGCTGGGGCCGGTGCTCGACGAGATATTGTCCGCCCATGCCTATCCCCCGGTGGTCGAGCAATTGCTGGCCGAGGCGCTGGTGCTCGCGGCGCTGCTGGGCAGCACGCTCAAGGATGACGCCGGGCAACTGACCCTTCAGGCGCAGACGGAGGCAGGCGCGATCAGCCTGCTGGTCGCCGATTACAAGGCGTCCCCCAGCGACGGCGCGCTGCGTGGCTATGTGCAGTTCGACGCCGACAAGCTGGCGGAACAGGGGAGCGACCCCACATTGTTCGGCCTGTTCGGCAAGGGCTATCTGGCCATCACCGTCGATCAGGCCGCGGTCGCGGGCGCCGAGGCGCAGCGTTATCAGGGCATTGTGCCGCTGGAAGGGGAATCGCTCGGCAAGGCGATCGAGCAATATTTCTTTCAGTCGGAGCAGATCCCCAGCTTCGTGCGCATCGATGTGCGACGGCGGGAGGATGGCGCGATGATCGCGGGCGGGCTGTTGACCCAACATCTGCCCGAAGGCGAGGTGGGGCGGGAACGGCTGCACGTCCGGCACGATCATCCCGAATGGGAGCATGTGCAGGCGCTTGCCGCCACGATCCGGCCGGAGGAACTGACCGATGATCGTCTGGGGCTGGATGAGATCATCTGGCGCCTGTTTCATGAGGAACAGGAAATCCGCGTTCAGGACGCCAGCGAACTCACGCGCGGCTGCCGATGCAGCGAGGCGCATATTCGCGATGTGCTGGCGCGCTTTCCGTCCGGCGAACGGCAGGACATGGCGGACGACGAGGGGCATATCAACGTGGATTGCGCCTTTTGTTCGCGCATATTCCCGATCGCGGTCGCCAGCCTCATGAATTGAGGCACCGGGGCGTCAGGGATGGTGGCGCAGGACCGGCGCGGCAGGCATGGCCATTCTTTGCCGACCATTCTTTGCCGGATAGTCACCCTGATTTCGCCTCATTTTCCTGCTAGGCGGGATATTGGGGACGAGAATGCGCCAACCGCCGAAGTGCGGGGGCGATATGGGGGTGGGATATCGAAATGACCAATATGGTTTTGCGCGCATTCGGACTGGGTGCGGCGATGATGATGGCGATAACGGCCGCGAGCGCCGGGACGGGAGCCGGAACAGGGCAGGCTTCGGCCCTGCACGGCATGAAGGCGCTCAAGGTGCTGGAAAAGGGCGAGTGGGAACTTCGCGCGCGGGGCGACCGGCGCGATGCGCGGCCCGCCCATAAACTCTGTCTGGGCGACCCGGCGCGGCTGCTGCATGTGCGACAGGGCGGACGGCAGGGCGACGGGCCGGGCTGCGACCATTTCATTGTCACGGATACCGCAAAGCACGCAGTCGTGACCTATCAATGTACGGCCCAGGGAACCGGGCGCACCGACTTGCGCGTGGAAACGTCCCGGCTGGTGCAGATCTATGCGCAGGGCATTGCGGACGGCGCACCTTTTTCCGAGGCGCTGGAAGGGCGGCATATTGGTCCCTGCCGTTGAGGGACCGGCCCTGCCGCTGAAAAATGCCGGGGCGCAGCATCTTGCGCCGAAAGGGCTATGGGTTTAGCGGACGAGCATGACCGAAAATGGTGACATCATGGGCGATGCGGACGCGCCGCGCGCGGTTGTGCTGCTGTCGGGCGGGTTGGACAGTTTCGTCGCGGCCGGGCTGGCGCGGGAACAGGGCTTGCGCCTCTACGCGCTGACGATCGATTATAATCAGCGGCATCGCGTGGAACTGGACAGCGCGCGCCGGATCGCGGCGCATCTGGGGGTGGACCGCCATGTGGTCCTGCCGCTCGATCTGACGGCGTTCGGCGGATCGGCCCTGACCGCCAGCGATATCGCGGTGCCCAAGGACGGCGTGGGAACGTCGGACGCGGGCGGCATCCCCATCACCTATGTGCCTGCGCGCAACACGATCTTTCTGTCGCTGACCCTCGGTTTTGCGGAGGTCGTCGGGGCGCGGGACGTGTTCATCGGCGTCAATGCGCTGGATTATTCCGGCTATCCCGATTGCCGGGCGGAGTTCATCTCCGCCTTTCAGACGATGGCGAATCTCGCCACCAAGGCCGGGGTGGAGGGGCGGGGCGTGCGCATCAACACGCCGCTTCAATCCCTGTCCAAGGCCGATATCGCGCGCGAAGCCGATCGGCTGGGGCTGGATGCGGGGCTTAGCTGGTCCTGCTATGACCCCACGCCCGACGGCAAGCATTGCGGCCTGTGCGACAGTTGCCGCCTGCGCGCCAGAGGCTATGTCGAGGCGGGCCTGCCCGACCCGACCGTCTACGCATGAGCTATGCCGTCAAGGAGATGTTCCTGACCCTTCAGGGCGAAGGGGTCCGGTCCGGGCGGCGGGCGGTGTTCCTGCGCTTTGCCGGATGCAATCTGTGGACGGGGCGGGAGCAGGATCGGGAACGGGCGGTCTGCCGGTTTTGCGATACGGATTTCGTCGGCACCGATGGCGAGAATGGCGCCAGATATCCGTCTGCTGCCGCCCTTGCCGACATGGCGGCCCGCCTCTGGGGGGCGGGGCGGGAGGAGCGCTATATCGTCCTGACCGGCGGGGAACCGATGTTGCAGGTCGATGATACGCTGATCGACGCCCTGCATCAGGCCGGGTTCGAAATCGCGATCGAGAGCAACGGGACGCTGGCGGCGCATCCCGGCATCGACTGGGTGTGCATCAGCCCCAAGGCGGGCAGCGAGGTGGTGCAACGATCCGGCGATGAACTGAAGCTGGTCTGGCCGCAACCGGGCAATCCCCTGCCGGGCCATGATTTTGAGGACATGGCGCAATGGGATTTCGCCCATTTCCTTCTTCAGCCGTTGGATGATCCCGATGCGGATCACCACCGGGAGGCGTGCATCGAACAGATATTGGCGCATCCACGCTGGCGCCTGACCTTGCAGACGCACAAGATGCTGGGCCTCAAATAGCGCGGGGATAGGAAAAAGGGCGGCATGGATATGTCGCCCTTTCCGTTGCGGTGCCTGCCGATTATTGCATGCGGGCTGCGATTATTTGGCGCCGCCCTTGGCGCCCTGTTGCCATGACTGCGCACAATTGGGCCGCAAATCATTCTTTTTCCAGCATTTTTTTCCAAAGTCCGGCAGGTGGGCGGTGAAATTATAGGCCGGGTTGGTGAAATATTGCTCCCCGGTCGGGACCAGCGCCTTGCGGACCTGCCCCATGCGATTTTCCGCGATGGTGTGGAAGGTTCCACGCGGCGCGAAAATCGCATCGCGGCCGACCTTGCCCATGATGTTGCAGAAATCGCGCTGCGCATGGACGGTGGAATAGAGCGAATAGGCCTTGGTGTTATAGACGTCGAACGCCCGGTCGCCCGGCTTGCCGCGCCCGACCTTGCGATGGAAATAGCCCGTCAGCGTCTTGAGGTTTGCCGCCAGTTCATCATCATGATGCGCCAGCGAGGCGTTGTAATTGCTGACGGTCAGCAGGCTGGGCGCGAAATCGCACTGAAGCGCGGCGACGTTGAGCGCGGCGCGCATATGCCAGACCAGCGCGGCCCGCAATTCTTCCCCGGTCGCATCGGGCAGGCTGAGCGAAAGCTGCGGCTCTGTGCCGGTGACGGGCGGGGCGGAAAGATCCGGCTCGCTGAAATAAAATTGCGCCTGCGCCGGAAAGGCGGTGAAGGAGATCGCTGCGGCCGCAACCGCCATCAGTGAAGATTTGACAGATTTCATCATTGGTCAGCCACCACTTCCGTATCGTCTTCCACAGGCGGTTTTGCCACATTCTGCGCCGATTTGCCATCTCCGGCGGATTTTCCGGCCGCCGCGACGTTGCTGCCGGTATCCACGGTGGCCGTTCCCTCGCTCTGCACGCCATCCAGATCGGTCATGGCGTCGTTGATGGTGCCGTCCACCTTTTCAAGATCGTTCATTTCCATCTCGGCGCCGTTGCCCGCCCCCTGACCGCCGCCACATCCTCCGGCCAGAAGGACAAGGGAAAGTGCCGCCATGGCCGAAAACATGCGGTTGGTATAAAGTGCAGACGGCATTAACCTCTCCTGAAGCCGAACGAAGCGGGGACAGTAACGCTGCTTGGACGCATGCTCAAGCAGAAGAAACACTGCTGTCGGGGCAACGGCGCAGGCTTGCGACGAAGGACGGGAAATGGCGAAAGAGCGCCGCGTCGAAGTCCGCCATGGAAACGGCCTTGCCCAGCGCGGCAAGGCTGGTGACGGGAAATTCGCTGATGCCGCAGGGCACGATGCCGGTGAAATGGCCGAGGTCCGGCGCGACATTCACCGAAAAGCCATGCAGCGTCACCCAGCGGCGGACCCGCACGCCGATCGCGCCGATCTTGGCCTCTCGCCCGTCGGCGTCATCGGTCCAGATGCCGATGCGCCCATCGGCCCGGCGCGCCTCGACGCCGAAATCGGCCAGCGTATCGATCACCCAGCCTTCGAGATTATGGACGAAATTGCGGACATCCTTGCCCCGCTCGCCCAGATTGATGTTGAGATAGCCGACGCGCTGCCCCGGCCCATGATAGGTATATCTGCCGCCCCGTCCGGCATCATAGACCGGAAAGCGCGGGTCGAGCAGTTCGGCGATATCGGCGCTCGTTCCCGCCGTGTAGAGCGGGGGATGCTCGATCAGCCAGACGCGTTCGCGCGCCTCGCCCGCATGGATGCGCGCCGCGCGCTCCTCCATATCGGTGAGGGCTTCGGGATAGGGCACGGGCTTTCCATCGACGCGCCATTCGATCATGCTGATGTCGGGATGAGTGGACATGGCTTCTCTTGACTTGGGTTGTCGCTACGATCAAGGCCGATGTGACGTCTTGTTATAAGGCGGATCAACGATCGCAGGAGTGGCAAGGGACAATGAAATCGCTGTCGATCGGCATGGCGTCGCAGGAATGCGGCCAGTTCCTGAAACGGGAAGCCGGGCTGCTGGTGCCGGTGGCGCTTTTGTTCACGGGCATTCCCGTGGCGCTGCTGCTTCAGGCGATCCCGCCCTCCTTGCGCCAGATGGCGGCGACGGAGCAGGCGGCGGCGAATGTCACCCTGCCGGGGTCCGCGATGGTGCTGCTGTTCTTCTGCCCGTTGCTGGTACTGGTGGGTACGCTGACCACCTATGCGCTCGCGCTGCGGCCGGGCATCAGTCTGGGCGAGGCCCTGCGTCTGGGGTTTCGGCGGATGCCGGTCGCGCTGGGCGCGGCCTTGCTGATGGGCGCGGCGCTGGCCGTGCCGATGCTGGTGCTGGGCGCCGTGTCCGAAGCGATCGCCAGCGGGGTGCTGCTGGTGGGCGCGCTGCTGCTTTCGGCGCGGTTGCTGCCGGTCAACGCGGTGGTGGTGAACGGCGAGATGGGCGTGCTCGCCGCGCTGCGGGAAAGCTGGACGCTCTCAAGCGGGCATTTGCTGCGGCTGTTGGGCTTTGTCGTGCTGATGTCGATCCCGATCATGATCGCGCAGACGGTGGGGCAAGCCCTGTTCGGGGTGATCGGCTTTGCGCTGGGCGGCAAGGAGGTCGCGCGGCAGGCGGGCGATGTCGGCGCAGCCATGGCGCTGTCGCTGGGACAGATGGTGATGATCGTGATGACCGCGTTCCTCTATCGCCAGTTGCGTGGTGGTGATAGAGGGGGTGACGGAAAAGCCTGATCGTTCAGGGCTATATCAAGGGAATATGCGGCGCTGCATCAGCATCCAGCAGGCCGGATAGGCGCGGATCGTCGAATATTTCGATGACGCGGGTCGTGGGACGGAAGCCGGCATCGAGGTAGAGGGGCAGGGCGCGGGCATGGTCGAGCGTGCAGGTCTGCACTGTCATCTGCTCCACCCCCTTGCGCCAGCCCAGCATCAAGGCCTGCGACAACAGCCAGCGCCCGAATCCCTGCCCCGTCAATTGCGGGACAAGGCCGAGAAAGGCGATGCGGCAGGCTGCCTCGCCGGAAAAATCCAGTTCCAGCAAGCCGATCTCCACCCCCTTGGGATCGCAAACGGCGAAAATCTCCGTGCGCGGGTCGGTCAACAGGGCGGCCAGCGCCTCATCGGTCAGGATCAGGCGGGAGAACCAGAGCCATGGCTCACCCACGCGCCGGAAAAGGGTGCGATATTTCTCCGGCTCCGGCGCTTTCCAGCGGACCAGCCGCAGCGGGGACGCCGCCACGGGTGAGGGGCGGGGCCTCTGCGTCATGGCCAGCTTCGTGACGATGGCGGCGACCCGACCCGGCGCCACCGGGATCACCGCCACGGATCAGGACCAGCTTGCCAGCGGGGGCAGGCTCATCAGGATCGCGTCGATATTGCCGCCCGTCCGCAGGCCGAACAGGGTGCCGCGATCATGAACCAGGTTGAATTCGGCATAGCGCCCGCGCCATTCGAGCTGCCGGGCCTTGTCCGCCTCGGTCCATGCCATGCCCATGCGCCGCCGCACGATCGGCGGAAAGGCGGCGAGAAAGGCGTCGCCCACGGCGCGGGTGAAGGCGAAATGGGCGTCGAACGCGGCATCGTCATCATCGGGGCATTCGATATGATCGTAGAAGATGCCGCCCACGCCGCGATGCACCTTGCGATGGGGGATGTAGAAATATTCCTCCGCCCATTTGCTGAACCGCTCATAATAATCGGCGCCATGGGCATCGCAGGCCTGTTTCAGCACATCATGGAAAAAGGCGGTGTCCTCGTCATAGGGCAGGGGCGGGTTGAGATCCGCCCCGCCGCCGAACCAGCGCTTTGACGTGACGAGGAACCGCGTGTTCATATGCACGGCGGGCACATGGGGGTTGGCCATATGGGCGACGAGGCTGATGCCGGTCGCGAAAAATTCCGGGTCGTCGGCCGCGCCGTGGATGGTGCGGGCAAATTCGGGGGAGAAGGCGCCGCCCACGGTCGAGACGTTGACGCCGACCTTTTCAAAGACCTTGCCCCGCATCACCCCGCGAACGCCGCCGCCGCTACTGCCCCCGTCGCCGCTATCGCCGCCTTCGCCCTGCGCGATGCCCTCGGCCTCCCTGTCCCATGGCGTGTAATCGAAGCGGGCGTCGCTGCCCGCCTCGCGCTCGATCGCCTCGAACTCCGCGCAGATACGGTCGCGCAGCCCCTCGAACCAGGTGCGGGCCTGCGATTGCTGATCGTCGAGAGGTTTCATTGCGGATATAATCCTGTCTGGCGGAGCGCTTCGCTGAGCGCGATGCCCGCAGCCACGGCAATATTCAAGGACCTAAATCCCGCGGCCATCGGAATCCGCACCCGGTCCCGCACGCGGTCATGGACCTGTTGCGGCACCCCGGCGCTTTCGGAACCGAGCAACAGCGTGTCGCTTGCCTGAAAGCGCATGTCCGGCAGCAGCGTTCCGCCATGCGAGGACAGCAGGACGATGCGGCTGGCGGCGGCTTCGCGCTGGGCGAAGAAAGTGTCGCAATGGGCGTGCCGGGTCAGGCTGGCGGCATCGGCATAATCCATCGCGGCCCGCTTCAACTGCTTGTCGGAAGCGGGGAATCCGCACGGCATGATGATGTCGATCGGCACCGCGAAACAGGCGGCGAGACGGATGATCGTGCCGACATTCCCGGCGATGTCGGGCTGGTAAAGCGCAAGGTGCATGACCGGTCCGATAGGCGGCCCACCAAAATTTGTCACCCTTTCATCGAAATTGCGACTGGCAATGCGCGACTTGCGGCGGTATCAGGCCTTTGTGCGCATCCATGGGGAAGGGCTGCCGTCCGGCTGAACTGGCGTGGAAACCCTTGATTATCCCCATATTCTGGGCGATGTGGCGAGAATAATGACCGGTAGCGGCCCGTCCGTGAATCGGTGAGTTGGAGACAGGGGTTGAATGCATGGCGACACTAGAGAATAGTGCGAGCGAAGCGTTATCAGTTGAAGGGGATGGCGTCCGCAGACGTGATTTCATCAATATTGCCGCAGTAAGTTTTGCGGGTGTGGGCGGCGTTGTCGCCTTGTTACCGCTGGTCAATCAGATGAATCCCAGCGCGGACGTGCTGGCGCAGGCATCGACCGAAGTCGACCTGTCCGGCATCCAGCCGGGGCAGGCGATCAAGACGACCTTCCGCAGCCAGCCTCTCTTCGTGCGTCATCTGACGCCCGAAGAAATCGCCAAGGCCGATGCCGTCGACGCATCCAGCCTGCGCGATCCGCAGACATTGGACGACCGGACCGTGGATGGCCGGAAGGAATGGCTGATTACCATGGGCGTTTGCACGCATCTTGGTTGCGTGCCTCTCGGCGCCGGAGAAGGTGAGAACAAGGGTGAGTTCGGGGGCTATTTCTGCCCCTGTCACGGTTCGCACTACGACACGGCGGCGCGTATCCGCAAAGGACCCGCACCGCTCAATCTGGAAGTGCCACCGTATACATACACCTCTGAGACCGCTGTTCTCGTAGGCTGAGGAGAGAACCCATGAGTTTCCCCTGGGCGAAAGAATATACCCCCAAGGCTCCACTGATGAAGTGGATCGACGACCGCCTGCCCTTGCCGCGCCTTGTTTACGGCGCGATCGGCGGCGGCTACCCGGTTCCCCGGAACCTCAATTTCTTCTGGAATTTCGGCGTGCTTTCGGGTCTTGCGCTGGTCATCCAGATCGTCACCGGCATCATCATGGCCATGCATTATGGCGCCAATGATCTTGTGGCGTTCCAGACTGTCGAACATACGATGCGCGACGTGAATTCGGGCTGGCTGATGCGCTATGCGCATGCCAACGGCGCCAGCTTCTTCTTCATCGTCGTCTATCTGCATATTTTCCGCGGCCTGTATTTCGGCAGCTACAAGGCGCCTCGCGAGATGGTGTGGCTGCTCGGTCTGGTCATCTTCCTGCTGATGATGGCGACCGCGTTCATGGGCTATGTGCTTCCCTGGGGGCAGATGAGCTATTGGGGCGCGAAGGTCATCACCGGCCTGTTCGGCGCGATCCCCGTGGTGGGCGAGCCGATCCAGACTTGGCTGCTGGGCGGTTTCGCGCCGGGCAATGCCGCGCTCAACCGCTTCTTCTCGCTTCACTATCTGCTGCCCTTCGTGATTGCCGGTGTCGTTATCCTGCACATCTGGGCACTGCATATCCCCGGATCGACCAACCCGACCGGCGTGGAGGTGAAGGGGCCGCAGGATACCATCCCGTTCCATCCCTATTATACGGCGAAGGACGGGTTCGGCGCGGGCATTTTCTTCATCTGCTTCGCGTTCATGGTCTATTTCGCGCCGAACTTCCTCGGTCACCCGGACAATTATATCGAAGCAAACCCGCTTTCGACGCCCGCGCATATCGTGCCGGAATGGTATTTCTGGCCGTTCTACGCGATCCTGCGCGCCTTCACGGTGGATTTCTTCTTCATTCCGGCCAAGCTGCTGGGCGTGCTGGCGATGTTCGCCTCCATCCTGCTGCTGTTCTTCCTGCCCTGGCTGGATAACTCGCCGGTGCGGTCGGGCAATTATCGCCCGCTGTTCAAGAAGTTCTTCATCATTCTCCTCGTGGATGTGCTGGTGCTGGGCTATTGCGGCGGAGCGCCCGCCGAGGAGCCTTATGTGATGATCTCGCAGATCGCTTCGGCCTATTATTTCGCGCATTTCCTCATCATCCTGCCGCTGATCGCGGCGTTCGAAAAGCCGTTGCCCTTGCCCGGCTCCATCACCGAAGCGGTGCTGGCCAAGCATGGCATCGATGCGAACGAAGCCGGGGGCAATGCCGCCCCGGTGCCGGCTGAATAAGGGGAGGGCAGGATAATGGTACGTATTGGTGCATTCCTCGTCGGCCTGTTCTTTGCGGGCTGGTTGCTGGTATCGTTCGTCGTCGGCGGCATCGCTTATGTAAGCGAACCGCCCGCTCCCACCGCGGAGCATGAGTTCCACCTGCCGCCCAAACATGTGTCCTTCAGCTTTGACGGGCCGTTCGGGCATTATGACAAGCAGCAGTTGCAGCGCGGCTTTCAGGTCTACAAGGAGGTCTGCGCGGCCTGCCACAGCCTGAAGTTCGTGGCGTTCCGCGACCTTGCCGACCTTGGTTATAACGAGGCGGAGGTCAAGGCGATCGCCAAGAACTGGCCGATCAAGACGCCGGACGTGGACCCCGCCACCGGCGAGGCTTCGACCCGCGACCCGGTTCCGGCGGATCACTTCCCCAAGCCGTTCGCCAATAATGTGGCGGCCGCAGCGGCGAACAACAACGCGATCCCGCCGGATCTCTCGCTGATGACCAAGGCTCGCCATCATGGTTCCGCCTATGTCTATTCGCTGCTGGTCGGGTTCCAGAACCAGCCTGCCGAACTGCTGCGGCAGTTCCCGGACAGCAAGACGCCGGGCGGGTTGCACTACAACCCCTATTTCGCGAACCTCAATCTCGCGATGGCGCCGCCGCTGACGGCCGAAGGGCAAGTGACCTATGGGGAAGGCCAGCCCAAGCCGACGATCGACCAGATGGCGCAGGACGTCGCGGCGTTCCTGACATGGACGGCCGAACCCAAGATGGAAAATCGCAAGAGCGCCGGCCTGGCCGTGCTGTTCTTCCTGATTATCGCAACCGGGCTGGCCTTCATGTCCTATCGTGCGATCTGGGCGGACCAGAAGCACTGAGGCCAGAGAACCGGGACAAGAGCGCCGCCTAGGCCGCTCCGGTCAGCGTTCATCGAGTAACGGGCATGCTCTCCATAGGGAGGGCATGCCCTTTCTTTTGGGGGTGAGGAAGGGCGACGGCAAGCTGGTAGAGGGAAGCGGAGGGCTGTCTCCGTTTACGCATTATCATGGGCGCAGGGCCTTGATGGTGCGCTCTGAAACCCGATCGCCGGACCATATCAAGGCATTGACCGGATTGAGGCGCGCTGCGTTACATGTGACGCAAGTCGCGCGTTCCCGTTATGCGGTACCGCGTCGTTTTTCGCGGAAAGCCGGTTCCCGCTTTTTCGCGAAAGATACGATGCTCCAGAACCGATCGGTCTGACGGTAGAACCGGGTCATATCGATGGCCCGCCCCATGATCGTCATTGGCGCGTGATGCTCCTTCCGATGCCTGAACATGGAAAATATGCATCGAAAGCACGGGTTCAAGCGAGGCGGGTGACTCGCTTCATTGTGGTTCGCAGGCAGGGCATGGCAGAAGTCCGAAGCGGTCATGCGCCAATCTCGGTCGGGTCCAAGCGGCGGGCGCCCGGACCGGCCGACACTCAGGGGATGACGAGACGGAGCCGCAGGCGCAGGCGCAGGCGGCCATCGGCCAATGTCGATCGGCCCCTGAAGCCGGATATGACGGTTTCCTCTCCGTTAACCATATGTCCATTCTTGCCACCTAGTACCGGAGCGAGCGATTGTAACGGAACCGGCGGCAACCTCCCTATGACCGATATGTCTCCTCTTCTGCGCGATGTGGCACGCTTCATCAGCGATGCGCTGCCTGCGTTGAACGAGCGTCGATATGATATCATCTGGAAGGCCGATGGCAGCCCGGTGACGGCGGCGGATGTCTATCTGGAAGAGGGGATCGCGGCGCTGCTGCATCAGCGGATTGGCGATCTGGCCTTTATTGGCGAGGAAAGCTGGACGGCCGGCATGCCCATTCACCAGGAATGGCGCGCGGTGCTGGACCCGATCGACGGCACGGAGAATTTCTGTTCCGGCCTGAAGGAGTGGGGTACGTCCCTGTCCCTCTGGCGCGGGGAAAAGCATGCCGGCAGCTTGCTGATGCTGCCCGAACTGGGCGATGTGATGCTGAGCGGAGACATAGCGCGCGTGCCGCGTTCGCGGATCGTCGGCTTTTCTTCATCCTGGCATCAAGATATCGGTGAGGGACTGGCCGCAACGCCCGAAGGGCGGATCATGGGCTGCGCGGTCTACAATCTTTTCAACGTCATCCGGGGCGCCTTTGCGCGTTTCGTCAATCCCAAGGGCGCCCGCTCGTGGGATCTGCTGGCAGGCGTCGCGCTCGCCCGTGAGGCCGGTTGCGACATAACCATCAACGACAGAGAGTATCATGGACGATTTCTTGAGCCAGATCAGCGCTATCGCGTCGACATACGGCACCGATACGATCTTCATCCTGGGTAAAGGGCCGTCAGCGGATAAGGTGCCGCCTGCGGTTTATGATGGTTCGCTGGTAATCGGCGTCAATGATGCCGAGCGGATACGTCCCACCGATATCAGCATCTTTCATGCAGACTGGGTGCGGCAGGAATTGGAAGCCGCCGGTCCGCGGGCCGAACTCTATCTGACCTCCACCGATTTCCGGCCGGAGGGCGCCCGCGTATTGCATATGCCCCATGCGGCATTGGGGCAGGAAAGCAATGACCTGATGATGCAACGGCTGCTGTCCGGTCCATTCGTCATCGAAGATGTGCTGCTGATCTCTGCCCTGAAAGTCGCGCTGGAAGTGGCGCGGGCGCGGGGACGCCAGCAGAAAGTCTATCTGGTCGGCTTCGATTTCACGCCGGAAGCGGGTTATGCCCGTATCGAAGGCGGGCAATATCACGCAGGCGATCTGCGCAGCCGCCGCCTGATGATCGGCATGCAAGAGAATTTCCTGCTCAACGCGCTTTATATGTTGAGGGGCAGCGAACTGGATGTCATCCACGTCGGCAACCGCAATTATTCGCAACTTCCGCCCGAAGAGCTGGCCGCTGATTTTTTGCCGGCCGGAACGGGGGGCGAGGCGCCGGACTGGAAAGTCTCGGTCGTTGCGGAACTGACGACGAACCATTTCGGCAACCGCACCCGGCTGGAACGGATGGTGCGGGCGGCGAGGGCCGCAGGCGCGGATTTCATCAAGGTGCAGAAGCGCGATGTGGACAGTTTTTATGCTCCGTCGCAACTCGCCTCGCCCTATAAATCGCCGTTTGGGACCACTTTTGCCGAATATCGCCACCAACTGGAATTATCGGGCGAGGATTTCGCCTATCTGAATGCGCTGTGCAAACGCATCGGCATTCGCTGGTTCGCTTCTATCCTCGATGAACCATCCTATCGGTTCATTCTCGATTTCGATCCCGAATTGGTAAAGCTGCCTTCGACCATTTCGGAACATACCGGCTACCTCGCCCGGGTTGCCTCTTCGGCGCGTCATGCGGTGGTGCTGTCGACGGGGATGACCGACCGGGCATTTGAGCGATGGGCGCTGGAAACCTTTGTGCGGGTGCCGCGCCTTTATCTGATGCAGGCCAATTCGGCCTATCCGACGCCCGCGCAGGATTGCAACGTGGCGGTTGTGCGGCATTATGCGGGGCTTTCAAGGGATCATGCGCACATCCTTCCCGCCTATTCCAGCCATGACGAGGGTTGGTTCGGGTCTGCGCTGGCCATTGCCGCGGGTGCGCGCATGGTGGAAAAACATGTGAAATGCGGCAATACCGAATGGGCGCATTTCGATGCCGTGGCGTTGGATCTCACCACATCGGATTTCCGCGATTATGTAACCCGGATGCGCGAGGCGGAAATCGTGCTGGGGTCGGGAGAGAAGATCATCGCTCCCAGCGAGCATCACAAATACAGGCGCCCTGCGGCGACGCCCCGATTGGCGGCCATGGGGCATGGTCTGTGAGCAAGTCCGCCCGTATTGCCGCCCTGATGATCGGGCGCGGCGGAAGCTCCCTGCGAGGCAAGAATATCCTGCCGGTCCATGGCGTGCCGCTATTGCTCTGGTCGGCCGCCGCCGCCCATCGCAGCGCCCATGTCGGCCGCTTCTATGTCAGCAGCGATGATGACGATATATTGGCGACGGCGGGGCAGGCGGGATATCTGCCGGTTCGGCGCCCGGCCGAATTATGCACGGCCACCGCGCAAAGTTCCGACGCGGTGATCCATGCGCTGGGCAGGATCGAAGCCGATGGCCCGGTCGACATCATCGTGCTGCAACATGCCAATGTCGGGACGATCACCGAACGGATCATCGATGATTGCATTGCTTTGATGCTGGCTGATCCGACGGTGAGCGCCGTGGTGCCATCGCATGAGAAAAGCGACTATCACCCCTATCGGGCGAGGCGCATCGTCGACGGTGTGCTGCAACCTTTCGTCGAGACGGCGGGGGACGTTTCGGCCAATCGGCAAGATCTGCCCACGGCTCTGTTCTTCGATCATTCGATCTGGGTGCTGCGCGCGTCCACCATTCGCGATCCGGAGGGGCAGCGGCCATGGCCGTGCATGGGGCGGAATATCAAGCCCTATCTGACCGAAGGCTGTTTCGACGTGCACGATCTGGATGACATCAGGAAGACCGAGGCATGGATTGCCGCTAACGCCGTGCCTCCACCGGATTTCGAGGGTAGACGCTGATTTTCAAGAAACGGCCGAAGGGATTTCCTCCGGCCGTTTCTTTTTTGCGGAGAGGCAGAGCGGCGGCGGGGCGGCGGCGGGGCGGTGTTCCCGCTGCCGCGCCGACCTTGTTTCGATTCAGGCCGCCAATCCCTGTGTCGCCGGGGCTGCGCCGAAACGGCCCAATCCGCGATCCCACCGATCGGGATTGACCGGCGTGACCATCCGATCGAGCAATTCCCGCGCCGTCAGGGCCGGATCATTGGCGGCGAAGGCCTCATTGGCGAAATGAAAGGCGAACCAGCGGCGCGCGCTGTCCGGGTCGGGCGCGGACAGGCTCCCCTGTTCCAGTCGTTCGAGGAAGCGGTCGAAATCCGTTTCGGCGTTCATCCAGTCCCCGGTAGCGAAGCAGCTGCGGCGCAGGATCGGCGTGCCGAAAAAGGCGGCGATGGAATAGCATTTGGAATCGCCCAATATCATCGCATCGGCATGGGGGGAGAGCACCTCGGTCGGCGGATTGCCCATGATCTTCGCGTCGATCAATATGGTCTTGTCGCCCAGCTTTTCCACGGTTTCTTCCAGCGCATAGCCATCCACCGCATATTTATTGAGCGGGTGATCGGTGACGACCAGCCGATGCGTGTCGGGTAGGCGCTGCGCCAGTGCCTCCACCAGCTTGTCATTGGAACGCTCGCCCAGCCGGTGCATCAGGAAGAAATTTTCCGGGTGTTCATATTCCAGAGGCAGCAGGACGAAGGGCTTGTCGGCGGGGATGCCGGCCCGGTCCAGCACGAAATCCCGGTCGATGCGGAAATTTTCGAATCGCTTCAGCCGGTCTTCCCAGACCGGCGCGAACCGGGTTTCCAGCCTTTGCCATGACGATGGGGCTAGATCCGGCATTTCGCCATGATCGAAGGGCAGATGTTTCAGCGCATAGGAGGGGCCGTCCAGCCGCAACGGAGAGGCGTCGCCTTCCATCACATAGCGAACGACGCCGGGGAATTGCAGCGGCGTGGCGCAGTCGGCGGCGCGGCAGAAGGTGAAATCGGGCGCAAGCGTGCGGACAAATTCCACCAGTTCCGCGCCATTGTCAGGAATGGTGCGGGTGGAGCGATGATCATCCCGGTTCATGATGTACCAGTCGATGTGCGGCAGGTCCGCCAGTCGTTGCATCTCGCGATCGCCGACGCCGGTGAAGGACCAGGGCACGGGCGCCAATATGGAAATTTCCGCCTCGGCCTCCTGCGCCATGATGCGGATGAGCGGCTCTATCACATTATCGAACCACCATGGCGTCACCACGGGCAGATAGAATAATATTCTCATGGCTTCGCTTCCCTTTTATCCGCTGGTCTGGCCTGCGATTTTCCGCTGGATAATCAAGCCGATAAGACCGAATTGAGGACGTTCATGCCCGAACAAGGATAATTATTGGTTAACCATGATGAGGAGGCGCACAAAAGCGGCGCGCGCCCGATGGGCGGGCCAATCCGCAAACCGGGAACGGAAAGCAAAAAGGCCCGGAAATCCGAGGATTTCCAAGCCTTTTAATGGTGGGCGTGGCAAGGATTGAACTTGCGACCCCTACGATGTCAACATAGTGCTCTACCACTGAGCTACACGCCCTCACCGGGAGACGCGCAGTTAGCCTCGATCGGATGTTTGTGCAACCCCTGTTTCAAGGCTAAGGGCATTTTTTTGAAGGGTGCCGGACAGGGGAATGGATGCGCGTTGAAACGGGGGCGCCGGGCGCGGAAAAGGGCGCTGTTCTAGGGGGTGGCGGGCGTGTGGCCCTCGGCCCATGGTATCGCCATCTTTATGTGCAAGTGCTGCTGGCGATCGCCGCCGGAGTGCTGATCGGCGCGCTCGCCCCGGCGACGGGAGAGGCGCTCAAACCGTTGGGCGACGCCTTCATCAAGCTGGTGAAGATGATTATCGCGCCGGTCATTTTCCTGACCGTGGTAACGGGTATCGGCGGCATGAGCGAGCTGTCCGGCGTGGGTCGGGTCGCGGGCAAGGCCTTTTTCTATTTCCTGACGGTTTCGACCCTTGCGCTGGCGATCGGCCTTGCCGTCGCCAATCTTGTTCAGCCCGGCGCGGGCATGAATATCGATCCCGCTTCGCTGGATGCGTCGCGGGTCAGTGAATATGCGGAAAAGGCGCATGAAAGCAGCCTTGTCGCCTTCCTGCTGGATATCATCCCGGCGACTCTGGTGGCGGCGGTGGCCGATGGGCATATCTTGCAAGTGCTGTTCGTCGCGATCCTGTTCGGCATTTCGCTGACGATGATCGGGGACAAGGCAAGGCCGCTGCTCGACCTGTTCGATTCGGCGAGCCATGCGGTCTTTCGTCTGGTCGCGATCCTGATGAAGGCGGCCCCGGTGGGGGCGTTCGGCGCCATGGCCTTCACGGTCGGCAAATATGGGCTGGGGACATTGACCCACCTTGCGGGGCTGGTGGCGACCTTTTATCTGACCTCGCTGTTGTTCGTGGTGATCGTGCTGGGCGCGATTGCGCGGATGACGGGCTTTTCGGTCTGGCGGCTGATCGTTTTCCTCCGGTCCGAATTGCTGCTGGTGCTGGGGACGTCCTCCTCCGAAGCGGCCTTGCCCAGCCTGATCGAGAAGATGGAGCGGGCCGGATGCGAAAAGAGCGTCGTGGGTCTGGTGGTCCCCACCGGTTACAGCTTCAATCTGGATGGCACCAATATCTACATGACGTTGGCTGCGCTGTTCATCGCGCAGGCGACCAATGTGGACCTGACGCTGGGCCAGCAGGTCGCGCTGCTGCTGGTTGCGATGATCAGTTCCAAGGGCGCGGCGGGCGTTACCGGGGCGGGCTTCATCACGCTGGCGGCGACACTGGCCATCGTGCCGTCTGTGCCGGTGGCGGGAATGGCGCTGATTCTGGGCGTGGACCGCTTCATGAGCGAATGCCGCAGCCTTACCAATTTCGTCGGCAATGCGGTCGCTACCGTGGTTGTCGCGGCATGGGAAGGCAAGCTGGACAGGGTGCGCCTGAACGCAGCGATGCGGGGCGACCCTTTGCCCAGCACCGAGGATGTCGAGATGGTGATCGCGGATTAGCGGAGCGGAAATTGAGCCGGATCGGGCAGGGCAGGGCGGTTACAGCCCCTTGACGCTGTCCAGCCCGAAAATGCGATCGACCTCCAGCACGAGATCGCGCAGGTGGAAGGGTTTCGAGAGGACTTTCGCCTGCGGCACGGCCTTGCCGGCCTTCAGCGTGACGGCGGCAAAACCGGTGATGAACATCACCCGCATGTCGGGCGCCACGCGGGAGGCATGTTGCGCCAGTTCGATGCCGTCCATTTCCGGCATCACGATATCGGTCAGCAGCAGATCATAGCGATCCGTCTCCAGCAGCGGCAGGGCGGCCGTGCCCCGATCGACCGACACGACATCATAGCCCGCGCGCTCCAGCGCCCGCGCCAGATATTGCCGCATCGCATCATCATCTTCCGCCAGCAGAATACGGATCATCGACCCCGATACCTCATTTTTCTCTTGCCATGGGTGCTGCCAGCCGACACGCACCCTGTCAATGCCGGACAGTTATGCTTTGAATTTGTGCATAAGCGCTTAACATAGGGATTTCCGGCACGAAAAAATCTCTGTGGCCGGGCAGGAGATTGCAAGGCGTGACGAATGAGGCTGGCTTGACAGCATGGGCGACCACCCCCCTGTTCGAGGTGATGACAGGAAATCCCGGCTGGAATGACAGGGGGCCGGTGCTGCTTTCGGTTCCCCATGCGGGGCGGTCCTATACCCCGGCGGTGCTGGAACGCAGCCGTATGCCGCTTGCGGACCTGCAACGCCTGGAAGATCGCCATGCGGACCTGTTGATAACGGATCTGGTTTCGCGCGGCTATCGGGCGGTGGTGGCCCATGTCCCGCGCGCGGTGATCGACCTCAATCGCGACCCGCGGGATATCGACCCCAATCTGGTGCGCGATATCCCCCATGGCCAGCCGTTGATCCAAAGCCTGAAGCAGCGGGGCGGGCTGGGCCTGTTCCCGCGCAGCCTGCCGCGCATCGGTGATCTGTGGCGCGGGGCGATGCCTTGGGAAGAGGCGCGCAGCCGTATCGCGCTGATGCATGCCCGCTATCATGAGGCGCTGGAGCGCGAACTGGAGGATATTTACGTCCATCACGGGCAGGCGTTGCTGGTGGATGTGCATTCCATGCCGCCGCTGGCCCCGTCGTCGGCAGGGGTGGGGGCAGGCGTGGCGGCAGGGACGGGCGGGCGGCCCGATGTGGTGATTGGCGATCGCTTCGGCGGATCGGCATCGAATCGCCTGTCGGAAACCGCGCGCGATGCCCTGATGGCGGAGGGCCTGAACGTGGCGCTGAACACCCCCTATCCGGGATCCTATCTGATCGAGCGTCATGGACGGCCGCTGCGGGGACGCCATGCGTTGCAGATCGAGGTGTCGCGCGACCTGTATCTGGATGAGTCGCTGGACCAACCGGGCGAAGGATTGCCCCGGATTCATGCCGCCATGGCCCGGTTGATCGAGGCGCTGGTGAAGGAACTGGGCCGGGATCGCTGGTCGGAAGCGGCCGAATAAACGGCGAAAAAGCGCGATTTCCCAAGGTACAAACAAAGAACCACCCTATGCAAGCATAGGGTGGCCAGGTTCAGGGAGGAGACGCCTTCCAGAAGGAAAGCGTCCATGCCGCGCCCGAAAGGGGAACAGGCGCCAGCACATTTCCTAATTAAGGGACGCGGCGGCATTTTTCAACCACCGATCATCATCTTCGCCCCGCATTTTTTAACCAAAGCCGAACCATCTGCACGATTAACCATAGAAACGGGGCAAAACAGGGCCGGACCGGACAAAGAAAAACGCCCCCGCGCAAGGCAGGGGCGTCGATGAAATATTGGGAATGAAGGCGGCGGGGACGCGCTGGCCCCCGCAAAATCCTTCCCGTGTCAGGCTATGGCTTCGGGAGCCGGAACATTGGGCTGCTTGCCCTGCTCGACCTGCTGCTGAAACAGTTCGCGCATCAGTTGCAGGGAAAAGAGATGGGCGTGGATCAACGGCAGCATTCCGTTCTGGTTGATCTTGCGCAACTGGTCGCCCCGCAGGTCGCGCAGCTTTTCCTCATTCACCATGCCGAAGCCGCGATAGACGAACGGCTGATCGTTGCCGGGCATCTGGATCGCGACTTCGCCTTCCATGATGAGGCCCAATTCCTGAAGATCCTTCACGAACATGCTGGTGCGCTGGGCGGCCTGTTCGAACTCCTCGCAGAATTTGAGGATGCCCTTGGTGATTTCGGTCGGCTGCTTGTTCTCGTCGAGCAGGGCGTCGCCCTCTTCCAGCTCTCCGATCCAGTCGACGCTGGGGTCGAAGCAGAGCGACAATTCGTCGCTATCGGGGCGCAGCTTCGCCAGCATCCACGGATAGCGGCGGACATAGGCGGGGACATAGGCCGGGCCGCGCAGCTTGCCTTCTTCATCGATGAAGGTGTTGACGCCCTCGTTCAGGCCCATCAGCGCGAGCGGAACCGGGTCCGCGCCCGCCGAAAAGATGATCGGCACGAAGCGCTGGGCGGAAACAAATTCGTCGATGGTCAGCGGAACGGCATGCTGTTCCTTCAGGAACGGCGCAGCGTCGATGGGACGAATGCGATAATTCCCATGTTCATTGCTGTTGAGCGGAGTCAGATCGTTATAGAAAATCGGCAGATTGGCGTTCGGCGCGCTGGCCATGATCGTCTCCATGATGCTGAACGGGCAGGCCCGCTGGTCGCGTGATAGGCTGGTGGGTGGCGATAAATCGCTCAGCCCTCCGATGCAAGCGGGATAAGCTTTTCCGGGTTCATGATTCCGCGTGGATCGAACGCCTGCTTGATCGCCCGCAGCGCCGACAAATGAGCAGGCGAGGCGAGGCGACCCAGTTCCGCCCGCTTCATCTGGCCGATGCCATGTTCGGCGGAGATCGACCCCCCCGCCGCAACCACGGCATCATGTACAAAGGCGCTGATGTCCTTGCCGCAGCGGGCCATCCATTCCGGCCCGTCGGTCGTTCCCTTTGGCGCGCGCACATGGAAATGGACATTGCCGTCGCCCAGATGGCCGAAGGATGTGGCCGAGGTGCCGGGAAAGCGCGCCTCTGCGGCCTTCACCGTGTCGATCATGTAATCGGGCATGCGCTCGACCGGCACGCTGATGTCGAATTGCAGGGCCGGGCCTTGCGCCCGTTCCGCCTCCGACAGCGATTCCCGCAACCGCCAGAAGGCCTGCGCCTGCGCCTCGTTCCGCGCGATCGTGGCGTCGAGCGCCCGCCCGCTGTCGAGAAATTCGCTGAGGGCCGAGAGGATTTTCTGCTCGGCCTCCGCGCCGTCGGGCGCATCGCTCAGGTCGAACTCTATCAGGACATGCCACGGGGCAGGGGTGGCGATGGGCGATTTCGCGCCGGGGATATGCGTCAGCACATGGCCGAGGCAATCGCCCGCAATGACCTCGAACCCCTCGATCGTCTGGCCGAATCGCCGTTCGAGAAAGCGCAGCAGTGCCAGCGCATCATGGGGCCGTTCCACGCCGACCCAGACGGTCGCGGTGCGGGTCAGGGCGGGGGCGAGTCGCAAGGTGGCGGCGGTGACGACGCCCAGCGTGCCTTCCGCGCCGATCATCAGGTGGCGGATATCATAGCCGCGATTATCCTTTTTCAGCGGCTCCAGCCCTTCATGGATCAGGCCGTTGGGCAGCACGGCTTCTATCCCGTCGACCAGCCCGCGCATCGTGCCGTGGCGCAAAACCTGCGTTCCCCCGGCATTGGTCGAGATGAGGCCGCCGATCGTGGCCGATCCCTTCGCGCCAAGGCTGAGGGGGAAACGGCGGCCTTCCGCCTCCGCCGCCTCATGCAGGGTGGAAAGGATGACGCCCGCCTCGCACACCGCCCGGTTATGCTCGGCGCTGATCGAGCGGATCGCGTTCATCCGCCGCAGCGAGAGGATGAGCGCCCGCCCGTCCTGCGGCGGGGTCGCACCGCCGACCATCGAGGTGTTGCCCCCCTGCGGCACCAGCGCGATTCCCCGTTCATGGGCCAGAGAGACGATGGCCGACACCTGCCGGGTCGTGGTCGGCGCCAATATGGCCGGGCTGTTCCCGTGAAAACGGCCGCGCCAGTCGTTCAGCCACGGGGCGATGTCGTCGGGATCGGTGATGACCCCCTTGGCATCGAGCAGCGGACGGAAAAGATCGACGGGAATGGCCTGGGTCATGCGTGGCATATTGTCTTAATTCACCTGTTGTTCAACAGTGCTTCTCTATGCCGGTCGGGTGGGATGCCAGTTCTCACCGTGCAAGACGCGAAAAGGGTGATCGTGACTCTGCTGCCAATTTTGTTGCTGTCCGTTTCGATAACCGGCGCTGCGCCCCTGGGGGATGACGGGCTGGAGTCGCTGCGCCCGCCCTTGCGGGAAAGAGCGATGCCGCCGCCGCCGGTCGCGCCTGCCGGGCAACCGGTCGTGCTGGCGCAGGTGATCGAGCAGCGGGTCGTCATTCGCGTGCCGATGATGCGCCCCGCCTTTCCGCCCCCTGACATGCGGGCGCCCCCAAGCCGCCGCGATCCGCCGCCATCGCCCATGAAATGGGAGGAGCGCAAGGGACCGAAATGCATCCGGCTTTCCCAGTTGCGGGCCGCTTCGATCACGACGTCGCATGGGGTGGACCTCATCTTGCGCGACAATTCGCGCATGCGGGCGCGGCTGGGCCGGGAATGCAGGCCGGAATATCTCTATTCGGGCTTTTATATCCAGCCGGACGAGGATGGCTCCTTGTGCGCCGGGCGGGATCGGGTGCTGGCGCGGGGCGGGGCGAATTGCCTGATTACCGATATCCGGCGTCTCGTCCCCGACAAATGAGGCCGTCCCTGTAAGGATTCGGGACAATCGGGGTGCTGCCTCACGGATTTTCTTGACATTATCGTGATTTTTGACCAATGGCCCGCGATGATAGTCGGGTCATGGGGCCTGACGTTTCGTATTCCGGACAACTGGATGACTTTTGCCGATCTCGGCCTCTCTGATGAATTGTTGAAGGCTGTCGAAGAAGCCGGATACAACACGCCCACACCGATTCAGGCGCAGGCGATTCCGCCGGTTCTGATGATGAAGGACCTGATCGGCATCGCCCAGACCGGCACCGGCAAGACGGCCAGTTTCGTCCTGCCGATGATCGACATCCTGGCCCATGGGCGCAGCCGCGCCCGCATGCCGCGATCCCTGATTCTCGAACCGACGCGGGAACTGGCCGCGCAGGTGGCCGAGAATTTCGAGAAATATGGCAAATATCACAAGCTGAGCATGGCGCTCCTCATCGGCGGCGTGTCGATGGGGGATCAGGTGAAGGCGCTGGAAAAGGGCGTGGACGTCCTGATCGCGACGCCGGGCCGCCTGATGGACCTGTTCGAGCGCGGGAATATCCTGCTGACGGGTTGCGGCCTGCTGGTGATCGATGAGGCGGACCGGATGCTCGACATGGGGTTCATCCCCGATATCGAGCATATCTGCACCAAGCTGCCCGCCAATCGGCAGACATTGCTGTTCTCGGCAACCATGCCGCCGCCGATCAAGAAACTGGCGGACAAGTTCCTCGACAACCCCAAATCGATCGAGGTGGCGCGCCCCGCGACCGCTTCGGCCAACATCACCCAATGGCTGGTGAAGGTGGATGCGCGCAAGAAGCGGGAGAAGCTGCGCGTTTTGCTGGGGGCGGAAAATGTCACCAACGCGATCGTTTTCTGCAACCGCAAATCGACCGTGCGCGAACTGAACAAGAGCCTGCAACGCCATGGTTTCGCCAGCGGAGAGATCCATGGCGATATCGACCAGAGCGCCCGCCTGGCGGAGCTGGAACGGTTCAAGACCGGTGACGTGAATATTCTGGTGGCGTCCGATGTCGCCGCGCGCGGGCTGGATATCAAGGGCGTCAGCCATGTGTTCAATTTCGACGCGCCCTGGCACCCGGACGATTATGTCCACCGTATAGGCCGCACGGGGCGCGCCGGGGCAAAGGGCGCGGCCTATACTTTCGTGACGAAAGAAGACGCCGAGGCGATCGACAATATCCAGAAGTTGATCGGCACGGCGATCGATTATGTCGCGCCGGTCGAGGGCGATCAGGCGCCAGAGGATGCGCGGGACAGCGCGCCCGCCGGGGACGGCAGGCGTTCCAGAACCGCAAGGCCGGGCCGGCGGGAGGATGCGGGCCGGGGCGATCGCAAGCCGGAGGGCAAGCGTTCTACCGCCGATCGTTCCACCACTGAGCGTTCCACCACTGAGCGTTCCACCGCCGAGCGCGCTTCCGCCGGGCGTTCATCGACGGATCGCGAAGAGGGGGGGCGTTCCAGCGCCGGCCGCGCGCGCGCCGAAGAAGGCCGGAGCCGGGGTCGTCATCCCGATGTGGATGGCACGTTGGAAGACGGCGCCTGGAACGGCCCGGTGCCTGCTTTCCTCAATGTCGGTTTCGTTTCCTGATCCATCGGAATTTTCTCTGTCCTTTTATGCAAAAAGGGCGTTGCCATCATATCACCGCTCGCTTATAGGCGAGCGCCTTGGGGCCGTAGCTCAGATGGGAGAGCGCGTCGTTCGCAATGACGAGGTCAGGGGTTCGATCCCCCTCGGCTCCACCAATTCCCCGGTTATTTCGCGAACCCCTTGAGTCCTTGGTGGCCATCTGCGCGAGGCGCATCTGGCGTGGTTCGATCCCCCTCGGCTCCACCAATTCCCCGATTATTTCGCGAACCCCTTGAGTCCTTGGTGGCCGTCTGCGCGAGGCGCATCCGGCGTGGTTCGATCCCCCTCGGTTCCACCAATTCTCTTCTAACGCCTTGATTATGGGCGGTTAGCCAGAAAATAAGCCACTTATGCCTGCCATTTGGTCACACCTATGGTATACAGCAAGGCATGAAAGTCGTGGCGGAAACCCTTCATCTGCAAAAACGCGGTGGCGTCTGGTATCATTTCCGGCGCGTGGCATGCTAAGTCAGTCCGTAGCGCGAACTCTTTTCATCGTCCGAAGCTCTGGAAATTCGTTGTTTCGTTCACGTTCGATCGGCTTCGTCGTCGGAGTGATGAATATCTCCAGAATGAGGGACACCGTCGCTTCTCTCAGGTGGCCGCCATGCACGGTATAATCGGCACCGCCAAGGGCAATGTGCGCGTGAACAACAGGTTCGCCGTCCAGGGAGCCCAGATTGCCTTTGAGCGACAACACCTCCATGGAAGGCGCGAATGTCGTGACGCGATACTGTTTGGCGGCAATGTCATAATAAGCGACCTCGGCATTTTCTACAGCGCCAATTCCAGAGATGGATGCGCCGGGAATATTTTCCTTTGCCAGGAAAGCATTGAGGCTGGCGACAACGGGCTGACCTTTACGAAGAACGAGGAGATAGCCCATTCCATCCCGCCTATAGTCGAGATCTTCAGCCTTGATTTTTGGCGTTTCAGCAAAGCTGGTCATGGGCATAGCCTGGGACAGCAGAGCCAGAATTATCAACCGAATCCATTTCATCACATCTCTCCCAGGCAGGATCATACCCTGACGATCACCTTGCCGATGTTGCCGCCGGTAAACAGCTTCGTATAGGCGGTCAGAAGCTGTTCGAGCCCTTTTGTCTCGTCAAAGGGCATGGTGATCCGGCCTTCATCGAGCCAGGCCCTGAGTTGCGCCACCAATTCCGGTTCGCGGTCCATGAAGTCCGGCGAGAAGAATCCCGTCACTTGCAGGCGGCGCGCCAGTATCTGGTCGAAGCGCCGTGGCCCCGGTTGAGCCTCAGCATAGCCCGCGACGAGCCCGCAAATGGCGATACGGCCATAATGCGCCATGTTGGGCAATATGGCGTCGAGCAAAGGTCCGCCGACATTGTCGAAATATATGTCGATGCCATTTGGCGCCGCTGCGGCAATCGCTGTTTCGACATCATGCTGCCGATGATCTACCGCGCCGTCCAACCCCAATGTTTCGGTCAGGAAGGCGCATTTGGCCGCGCCTCCGGCAATGCCGATCACGCGCGCGCCCTTGATTCTGGCAATCTGCGCAGCCAGCATGCCTGTGGCACCGGCTGCGGCCGAGACCATGACGGTGTCGCCAAGTTTCGCGCGGCCCACTTCGGTGATGCCGACGAGCGCCGTCCAGCCGTTCATGCCCAGCACCCCCAGATGCTGGCGCGGATCGGAAACGCTTTCGTCCAGCTTCACCAGCCCGGAGAGTTCGGGACGCACCACGGACTTTTCCGCCCATTGTCCGAAGGCACGAACAAGATCACCGGGCTCAAACTCTGCAACGCGCGATTGAACGACCCGTCCCAAAGCCAGACCCGGCACCACCGCGCCAAGCGGGATTGGCGGCTGATAGCTATCCGTTCGCGGCGTCATCCACATGCGGGTGCCGGCATCGAGCGAGAGCAGTTCGTTGGCGATCACCACCTCTCCCTCGTTCGCCACCGGCTCTGGTCGGTCGACCATATGGATGGCGGAGGTAAAGTCGGTGCCGGTGGGATAACTGTCTAAAACCAATGCCTTCATGACAGCCTGTCCCGGGATAATTTTGCCTTAAGCGGTTTTGCACCGGAGTAAGGCGGCTTGTCCGCTACGACTTTTCATAGCCTTGTCCTTCCATATGGCGAAAAGGCCACGCCCTCCTCTGGGCATTGGCAAAGGGGTCCGGGGATGTGGCCGCGCACGTCAACCTTATGCCCGGACGGCCAAAACTGGCCATAATCCCAGTATCCTCCCAATAAACTTATGAGGGATCATCAAAATCCGGCGTCTAGAAAGTCATGCGCCTGAAAGAGACCATGATGGACCAAGCCGATAAGGCGATGCATGCGCAGATCGAACTGCTCATGGCTCGGTATAAAGCGCCGGTTCAGGCCTATCTGACACGTCGCTTGCAGGACGGTTCGCACTCTGAAGATCTGACCCAGGAGGTATTTTCTGCGCTGTGGCGCTGTGGTCAGATCAATCATATCGACAATATCGAAGGCTATATCTTTCAGATAGCGGCCAACCTGCTTAAAGACCGCGCCCGAATGCAGCGCCGCCGCCCCTTGCTCGTGCATGACGAGGCAGGCATTGCCAGTGAACCTGTCGATGATATCAACCCTGAGCGCATCGCGCTGGGCAAGGAAAGTTGCAATCGCGCCATCGCTGCCGTTCATGCGCTTCCAGAACGGCAACGCAAGGTTTTGATGCTCAGCAAATTCGAGCATATGCCGGGTAAGGAAATTGCGGCGCATCTGGGAATTTCGATCAGCCTGGTGGAAAAAGATCTGCGCCGCGCCCTGGCATATCTGCGGGAGCAGTTGTCATGAAGCTGCTTCCCCGCCGAAACCAGCCCTCCAGTGCGGAAGATCATGCCGTTTATTGGCAAGCGCGCAAGAGCTTGCAACAAATGACCTGGCGTGATGACGCCCTGTTTGAGGCGTGGCTGGCCAGTCCTGAAAATAAGAAGGCCTGGGATGAGCTGGAGGATATTTCCGCTCTTCTCGGCACATATGCTGCCCATCCTGAAATTCGCAGGATGCGTGACACCGCGCTTCAAAAAACGGCCCGCGGTCCACGATTTGAGAATTGGCCTTGGGGCAAGGTCGCCGCAGCGGCCGCCACATTTCTGGTTCTGGCCGGAGCCGGGATCACTACTGTCAGGCAGCTTGCTACCGACCCTTCAATCCGGTCCCATGATCGTGTCGCTCAATTTTTTGCGACCGGCGTTCATGAGCGCCGCGATGTGCTTCTGCCCGATGGCTCGCAGCTAACACTCAACACAAATTCAATCGTCCGGGTCGCATATCGTGCAGATCGCCGGGAAATACGGCTGGTATCGGGACAGGCCTTGTTCAAGGTGGCCAAGGATGCGAGCCGGCCGTTTGACGTATTTGCCAGGGGCGAGCGCGTTCGGGCCATTGGAACGCAATTTGATGTGGAGATGGCGCCAAATGGCACTGTGAAAATATTGCTCGTGGAAGGCCATGTCGCGGTGGCGGACGATACCCCGGCAACGACGGACATAACCATGCGCAGGTCCGGTCAGCGATTGTCTGTCAACGCAGACGGCAGCAAGACGCTGGATATGACAGATGTGGGGCGGAGCCTGAGCTGGACGAGGGGCGAGCTAATATTCCGCAATGATTCCGCCGCCTCGGCCGCCGCGCAGATAAATCGCTATTCCCCGTTACAGATAATGATGGGTTCCCCGGACATTGCGAAATTACCCGTCAGCGGCGTTTTTCGTACCGACAGGCCCGAAGATTTCATCGATGCGATGGTGGCGCTATATCCTTTGCGCGCCGAACAAATATCCGATCGCGTGATACGTCTAAGCTGGAAATCGTCGCACAGCGCGCGCCAGCCATCCCGGATATAATCCCTCCTGATATTTTCGATAGGTTTGGCTGAGTGAATGTAAGGCCCCTCTAAAACCCGGCGTCTTGGACAATGGAAGCTCAACAAAGAGCATGAGGAGGGGAAGATATGCTGTTAGGCAATATTCGTGCAGCTCGTTTACTGTGCGGCAGTTCATTGATGATCGTGGCGTTGAGCGCCACGACGGCGATGGCGCAGGTTCTGCGATCATATGACATTCCTGCGCAGACCATCGGATCGGCGCTTGAAACCTTTGGCCGGCAAAGCGGCAAGGCGATCCTTTTTGATCCTCAGCAGCTAGGCAATGTCCGTTCTGGCGCCGTGCATGGTAAGCTGGAAGCCAATGCGGCCCTTCGTCAAATCCTGGCGCCCACGGGTGCGAGGTTGGAAAAGGCCAATGACGACACGTTCGTGGTCCGCCCGGCACAAGTCACCTTGCGTCCAGTGGCGTTGCAAGTCGCGGATACAGGTTCCGCCAGCGCCGTCGCAGCACCGCCGCCGCAGGAGAATGTCACTAACGAGGAAATCATAGTGACAGGCAGCCGCATCGTCCGGGACGGCTATTCCGCACCCACGCCGGTGACGGTGCTCCCCGTCGAGCAATTGGCGCAGGCCGCGCCCTCCAATATACCTGACGCTCTCAATAAAATGCCGCAATTCTTCAATTCTCGCGGCGCTGCCTCGTCCATAACCAACGCCAATGCGCCTTTTGCCGGAAACTATCTCAATTTGCGCGGCATTGGCGCCGTCCGTAGCTGTCCGGCGTCAGCGCCCATGGCACAGATTTGAGGTTGTGATGTAAGGAGGATTTGGGCTTCGTCGTAGTGACGAAGGAACGAAGATGAAGCCCAAATCCTCCTATTCGAAATCGGCGAAGGCCCCT
>JBFWKI010000025.1:0-59614 GCA_050252755.1 Sphingobium sp. | reverse complement strand
CTCCCCGGCAACCGGAGTCACGTATTTCGGTGACTATGTGAACCTCGCGGTTTCGGGTGATGCGATCGTGATCCTGCGCGCCGACGTTCCGTCGCAAGTCTGCCGCCGGGATAACCGAAAGCGGGTCGGCCAACCGCCTCCCTAGCGGCCCGCCGCCGCACTTTCGGGCGCAGGTGCCCCATACCCCCGAATTCATCAGAGGAAACTCCATGTCGCAGAAGCTACAGCTCGATATACCGCTCATCCTTCCCGATATCCCGGACGTTAACGACGCCTGTGTCGCGCGGCTGACAGCCAATCTTGCGGCGCGGCCGGGAATAGAAAAAGCGCATATTGTTCCGGCCGAAGGAGACAAGCCGGCTCTACTGTGCATTCACTATGATCGCGAGATCCTTTCCCTGGGCCGCATCCGCGACATTGCCCAAGCGGCCGGTGCGGCCATCTCTGAGCGATATGGCCATGTGCTGTGGCCGGTTAAAGGGATCACCCACCAGCGAAAGGCCCGAACTGTCAGCACGCGGTTGCGAACCCTGCGGGGCGTGCTCGAAGCCGATGCCAATGCCGCCGGCATAGTGCGCGTGGAGTTCGATCGGGAACAGATTTCGGAACGGGAAATCTTCCGCGTGCTCGCACGGATGGGGGTCAGTCAGACAAGACGCACGCTGGTCTATTCCCCCGAGGATGCCCGTGCAGGGCACGACCATAGCGCCGATGACGCAAAGGGCGCGCGCACGAAAGCCGATGGTCACGACCATGATCATGGCGCTTTCCTTGGCCCCAACGCCGAACTCATTTTCGCGCTTACCTGCGGCGCTTTGCTCGGCATCGGGTTTGCCATCGAAAAGTTCGTTTTGGCAGCACCGGGTTGGCTTCCGACTGCGCTCTATATCATCGCTTACTTCTTCGGTGGCTTCTTCACCCTGCGCGAGGCGATCGATAATCTCAGACTACGCAAGTTCGAGATCGACACGCTCATGCTCGTTGCTGCGGCCGGTGCTGCGGCGTTGGGTGCATTCGCCGAAGGCGCACTGTTGCTGTTCCTGTTCAGCCTCGGTCACGCGCTGGAGCATTATGCGATGGGCCGGGCCAAGCGGGCGATCGAGGCGCTGGCTGAACTCGCGCCCCGCACGGCAACCGTCCGGCGCCCGGACGGCACCACGGAGGAAATCTCGGTCGATCACCTCAAGGTCGGCGATACCGTGATCGTGAAACCGGATGCGCGCGTTGCGGCGGACGGCTTCGTGATCAAGGGCACGTCCAGCATCAACCAGGCACCCGTGACCGGCGAGAGCATTCCTGTCGACAAACAGCCTGTGATGGACGACGCGGCCGCGCGCGCCAATCCCGATCGGGTCGATGCCGCGAGCCGAATCTTTGCCGGCACGATTAATGGCAGCGGGCTTATCGAGATCGAAGTGACGCGCCTATCGAGCGAAAGCACGCTGGCCAAGGTGGTCAAGATGGTCAGCGAAGCCGAAACGCAGAAGTCGCCGACCCAGCGTTTTACTGATCGCTTCGAACGGATTTTCGTGCCGCTCGTTCTGGTATTGGCGGTCGTGCTGCTGTTCGCCTGGGTGGTGGTCGATGAACCGTTCCGCGACAGCTTCTATCGCGCCATGGCGGTGCTTGTAGCCGCCAGCCCGTGTGCGCTCGCCATCGCCACGCCGAGCGCGGTCCTGTCGGGTGTGGCCCGAGCGGCACGCGGCGGCGTGCTCGTCAAGGGCGGCGCACCCCTGGAATTGCTCGGCTCGCTCGACGCGATCGCCTTCGACAAGACCGGCACGCTTACCAAGGGTGAGCCGCGTATCCAGCAAATCATTCCCGCGCCTGGCATGGACAAGCAAGAGCTTATGGCAATCGCCGTCGCGGTCGAATCCTTGAGCGATCATCCGCTGGCACAAGCGATCGCACGAGACGGGCGCGATCATGTCGGAGACTGCTCCATCCCGCAGGCCGAAAGCCTGAAGAGCCTGACGGGTCGCGGCGTCTCGGCCCTTATCGGCGAGGACGAAATCCTCATCGGCAAGGCCGAGATGTTCGGCACCGATGGCATCGCGCCACTCTCTCCGGCAATGGTCGGCGCAATCGCAGCACTGCGTGAGAGCGGACAGACCAGCATGGTCGTCCGGCGCGATGATCGCGACCTTGGAGCGATAGGCTTGCTCGACACGCCGCGGGAGACGGCCAAGGCAGCGCTCAAGCAGCTACAGGCTATTGGTATCAAGCGGATGATCATGATCTCCGGCGACCATCAGAAGGCTGCCGAGGCGATAGCGCGGGAGGTTGGACTCGACGACGCATGGGGCGATCTCATGCCGGAAAACAAGGTTGAGGCGATCAAAAGGCTCCGCGCCGAAACGAAGGTCGCGATGGTCGGCGATGGCGTCAATGACGCGCCGGCCATGGCGAGCGCAACGGTAGGTATCGCCATGGGCGCCGCGGGTTCCGACGTTGCCCTCGAAACGGCTGACGTGGCGCTCATGGCTGATGATCTATCGCATTTGCCGTTTGCGGTCGACCTGAGCCGCACCACCCGGTCGGTGATCCGGCAGAACGTGTTCGTCAGTCTCGGGGTCGTTGCTTTCCTGGTGCCTGCCACGATCCTCGGACTTGGTATCGGGCCGGCGGTTGCAGTGCATGAAGGGTCGACCTTGCTCGTTGTGTTCAATGCGCTACGACTGCTGGCTTATCGAGATCGAACTTCAGGTATCGAAGGGGTTCCGGTTCGTTCTTCCGTCGAAGTGGCGCAATGATCGAGGTGCGCCAACTCCGCTACCTCATTGCAGCCGCCGAGGCCGGCAGTTTCAGCCGTGCGGCGCGCACCTTAAACATCAAGCAGGCGACACTCAGCCGGCATATTCTCAACATAGAGAAAAGGCTTGGCATAGCGTTGTTCGACCGCAGGACACGCGGCGCCACACTGACGCCAAGCGGAGAAACCTATCTGCGCACCGCACAGCGGATTGTCGGAGAGTTCGAGGAGTTAAACGCCTGGGCGCGAGCGACGCAGAACGGCCATGCCGGCAGCCTAGCTGTGGGCTTCTACACGTCTTTTTCGGCTGGAAACCTACGCGCGACCCTGACCGAGTTTAGCGAGCGTCACCCTGACGTGCGGGTGCGCGGCTTCGAGCGCGATCGCGACATGCTGCTGGCGGGGATAGAGAACGGACTGCTCGACATCGCCATCATGATTGGCGAAATACCGTATCCGGGATTGATGAGCCGCCCTTTCTGGAGCGAACGCATCCTGGTGGCGATGCCGGAAGGCCATGCGCTTGCGGAGCGCGAATGCATCCATTGGACCGACCTGACTGGCCAGCGATTTTTGTTCACTGAACAAGACCCCGGTCCCGAGACGCGCAACATGCTCTTGGGCAAGCTCGGGATGCCGGGCTACTCACCGGAGATCGACATGGACGACATCAGGCGGGATACTGTGCTGAGCGTCATTGCGCTCGGCGGGCACCTCTCGATCGTCGCGGAATCAGCGCTCGGCATCCACGTCCCCGGTGTGGTGTTCCGCGAGGTCCACGAGACCAACGGGCACATGCGGATAGGTTTCTCTGGCTACTGGCGTAAGGACAATGAGAATACGGTGCTGCGCCGCTTACTCGATTTTGTAGCCACCCGCTATTCGCTGCCGTCCGTGCCTGGGCCGCAACCATCTTTTCAGCAACCGGGAAAGGAGCCGTCATGACGCAAGGAAAGACACTCATCATCGTGCTGGTCACGCTCATCATCGGGTTCGGGGCGGGCTTCGTGATGCGCCCGGTGATCGTGCCCGTCGAACGGGCGGCGATCGTCGCCGGCCCGCCTGCCGCCGCGCCGACGCCGGCTGAGCCGCGCGGGACGCAGTATTTCGCAGCACATCTCGATGAAGCACGGGAGATCGTGGGGCAATGCGCGGATGGCACGGTGCGGGGCGGCGAGTGCGCCAATGCCGAGCAGGCCGTCATCGAGGCGGAAGGCCGGGACCGCTTCAAGCGATTCATGGGCAACTGACGGCGCGAAAGCGCCGTCACTTCTGCTGCGCGAGATACCTCCGAAACGCCCGGTCGGTTTCCATGAACCGCGCAAGCATCGGCCCGGCGAGCTTTTCGGGCGCAACCGGCGCTCCCCCGGTCTCGGCCGCGAGCGCGGCGGCATAGGCGACAAGATCGCGATGGGTCGTGGCGGGCAGCTCCACCGCGAGCTTGACCGGCCGATCGTCGGCTAGCGGCCCCAGCTTCAATTTCGTCATTGCGCAGCTCCCAGGGATTCGAGCACGAGATCGCGCGTCACGATCACGCGCAACGGGTGGCCCGGCCGGATGGTGAGCGTCGGCTGCACATTCAATTGCCGCCGCACGATCTGCTGGCCGGTCTGGTTGATGGTATCCTGCGAGCCCCGGCGCAGGGCGCGGGTAAGGTCATCCTCGCTATCCGCGCCCAGTTCCGCGCCCACGCCGAGTAGCGTCGAGACGGCCGCAGCTTTGAGCATGTTGCCCCAATGCTGATTGACGCGATCCTGTAGCCCCGCAAACCCCGCAGCATCGGCGCCGGGCTGGCGCTCGAGAACGATCGAGCAGCCGTCCGGCAATATCAGCCGATCCCAGGCCAGCAGCACGCGGGTCTGTCCGGCGGCGATCTCGCTGTCATATTCGCCGATCAGCCGCGCGCCTTGCGGAATGAGCAGGATGCGCCCGGTTGGGCTGTCATAGACGTTCTGCGTCACCTGGGCGGTGATCTGGCCCGGAAGGTCGGAACGGATGCCGGTAATGAGTGCGGCCGGAATGATGCTGCCGGCCTGGACGATGTTGGGCGATGCCGGCGCCATCAGGCGCTCGACGCTGACGGTGCGCTGGCTGGACGCCTGCGCCATGAAGGCCCGCTTGGCGGCCTGATCGCTCTGCGCTGCCTCGGCGGGCTGCGGAGCATCAGCGTCCTGCGCCGCAAGGTTCGGCAGAGTCGGAATGGATGGCGAGACTCCGGCGCTCCTGCCGCCGAGAAACACACCGCTCATGCGGGCAGCGTCGCGTTCCTGCTGGGCGCGCTGGCGGGCGGCTTCTTCGGCCTGCGCGCGCGGATCGGGCTGTGCCCCGACCGGCGGGACCGGGACATTCTCCCCGCGCTGCTGGGCGGAGACGATCGGCCCGCCAAGATCGCCGGGAAGCGGCTGGCCGAGCCGCGGCGCCTGGCTGTAATCGCGCGGTCCCGATGTGATAGCCTCGGTCGCCGTGCGGCTCTCGGTGCTGTAGAGTTCCTTCGCCTCCTTCTCGCCGGGCGGCTTGAGCGCATAGATCAGCGAGCCACCGATACCGAGGCCGGCGGCGACGCCCATGACCGCGAGCGCCTTGCGCGAGAGCCGCATGACGCGCGGCGGGTCGCCGCGAAGCTGGAAGGCTTGAGGATCGGGGCGCGGCGCTTGCGGTGCGGCCGCCTCGGGCGGAGCATGGCCGGCCGGATCGGTCACGGCCGCCCCCTGCGCCCGTCGTCGCGCACGATGCGGACGCGCTGCTCGCTGCGCCGGTCGCCCAGGCGCAGCTCGGCGGCGGCGAACAGCCGGTCCACCACCATGTAGCGGCCCTGCACGCGGTAATTGACCAGCTCGGCATCGCCGGCTGCGCCCGTCACGAACAGCGGCGGCATCTCGCCCTGCGAGATCCCCGCTGGAAACTCGATGAAGACCTGCGCGGAATCGTCGAAGGTGCGAACGGGCTTCCACGGAACGCGGTCGCCCTCGATGCGGTAACGAAAATTGAGCGCGGACACGTCCACGCCGCTCGCCACGGGCGCGGCGGATGCCGCCGCCGCGTTGCGTCCCTGCAAGGCGATCAGCGCGTCATGCGGATAGGTCCACGAGACTGACGCCATGTAGGTCGCAGCCGTCGCGCGCAGCTCCAGATGATAGGTTCGGCGATCGGTGTTGATGACAAGGTTGGTGGCGATGTCCGGCCGGGTCGGCTTCACGAGGATATGCACGCGCGCGGTGGGACCGCTGCCGCTTACCGAGTCGCCGATGATCCAGCGCACGGTGTCGCCGGCCGCGACCGGCCCCGGCCCCACAAGCTGCTCGCCCTCCTGCAAGGCGATGTCCGTCACCTGGCCGGGCGCGGTATAGACCTGATAGAGCGCGCCCTGCGTCCAGGGATATTGCTGGATCGCGTTGAGAAAACCGTCTCGGACGGGCTGCACGCGGGCGGCGGCATTGGCCGCACCGATGCGCCTACGCGGATCGGCAGGCGGCGCGCTGTCCGTGACCGGCTTCAATTGGCCGGGGAGCGGCAGCGGTTCGGGGATCGTCACCACCTCGATGGCGCGCGGCGGTTCGGGTGCGAGTGTCGCTGCGATCCCGGCCGGCGGATCGTCGTAGCGAATCGCGGGCGGCTTCGCCGATGTGGTGGCACAGCCGGCGAGCGTGGTGGCGGAGACAAGCAGGACCGCCGAAGCGGAGCGGTTGAAAGGCGTCATTGCGACAGCTCCTTTGACCAATTGAGGGCGTTGACGAAGACGCCGAGCGGGTTCTTACGCAGCGCGTCGGGCGTGCGCGGCGGTTGCACGACGATGGTGAGGATGGCCGACCAGCGTTCGGTGGCGGTGAGGCTTCCGTCCTGATAGCGGCGCTCGATCCAGGCGACGCGGAAGCTGTCGGGCGAGGCCCGGATGACGCTCGACACGTCCACCGCGACCTGCACCCGGCCGACATTGGCGAACGGATCATTGGCGCGCGCATAGTCGTTCAAGGCCATCGCCCCGCGATCGGTCGTGAAGTCGTAGCTTCTGAGCCAGTTCTGACGGACGATGACGGGATCGGCCGGAACGCTCCTGACCTGCTCGATGAAGCGGGCGAGATGGAACGCGATCTGCGGGTCGGTCGGACGATAGCCCGCCTCGGCCGGCGCGACCGCCTGCGCTTCGCCGAGTCGATCGACCTGCACCACCCAGGGCACGATATGGCCGCGCGCCGATTGCCAGACCAGACCGGCGGCGAGCCCGCCCGAGAGCGCCAGGGCGCAGAAGAAGGCGAGGCGCCAGTTCTTCGCCTGCACGCGAGCCGAACCGATACGGTCGTCCCATAGCTGGGCGGCGCGCTGATAAGGTGTCGTGGGCTCGGGCGTCTGGCCGTAACGGATGGTGGGGCGTCGGAGCATGAGAGGTCAGTCCTTCTCTTTGATGTCGGGACCGGCACCGCCGCCGTGGCTGTCGCCGGCCCTGACCGTATGGGCGACGACAGTTGCGCCGTGGGTCATGGACTGGCGGCGCTTCATCGCGGCGGCCCATTCAGGCTGGACCGATGCGCCGGCCGACGCGGAACCGCCAGCGGTTGCAGCCGCCGGGGCGGCGGATGCCGGCCCGCCGGTGATCGTGCCGCCGGTTGCGGTGAATCCGGCACGGGCGCCGGAGCGGAAATTGGACTTGATCGCCTCGCCGCCCTTGGCGGCCGCCTTGCGCAAGGGCGAAAGGGCGGCGTTCGCCGCGCTTCCCGCCGCCGCTTGGCCGACAGCGGCTATGCCGCCCGCAACAGCGCCTGCACCGCTCTTGCCGAACGAGCCGAGGCTGTAGGCGCTGGTGGCACCGCCTGCCATCTGAGCGCCACCACGCGCGGCGGCGCCGGTCATCCGGCCGGCCGCACCGACTGCGGACCCGGCCGCGCCCACGCCAAGGCGTGCGGCGGCGGCGCCTCCGACCAGCGCGCCGCCTGCCGCCAGCGCGGTCCCTGCCGCCGCACCGGCGCCAAGCTGCGGGCCACCCGAGACGATGCCGTTCGCAATGCCGGGGCCGAAGATCGACAGGCCCAGCAGCGACAGCGCGGCGAGCGCAATGGCCATGACCTGTTGAATATCGGGTTCGGCGCCCAGGCCGGCGGTCGTAAACTGGCTGAACAGGGTGGTGCCGATGCCGGTGATGACGGCGAGGACCAAGACCTTGATGCCCGTCGAGACGACATGACCCAAGACCTTCTCGGCCATGAAGGCGGTCTTGTTGAAGAAGGCGAAGGGCAGCAGGACGAAACCCGCCAGCGTCACCAGCTTGAACTCGATCAAGGTGATGAAGACCTGCACGGCGATGATGAAGAAGGCCAGCACCACGATCAGCCAGGCGATCAGCAGCACGAGGATCAGCGCGGCATTGGCGAAGAAGGCCCACAGGCTCGAAAACTGGCCGGCGGCTTCCAATAGCGGCTCGCCCGCCTCAAGCCCGGTCGCCGCGATCGTGCCGGGTTTCATGAAATCGGCGATGGTGAGTGTCCCGCCGCTGGCCTGAAGGCCGAGCCCGGCGAAGCTCTCGAACACGATGGTCGCGAGCAGCGAGAAATTGCCGATGATGAATGCGAAGGTGCCGATATAGAGCGTCTTCTTCACGAGGCGCTGAAGCACGTCCTCATCCGCGCCCCAGGCCCAGAACAGCCCGGCGAGCGTCACGTCGATGGCGATGAGCGTGGTCGAGAGGAACGCGACCTCGCCCCCGAGCAGGCCGAATCCGCTGTCGATGTAGCCGGTGAAAGTATTGAGGAAGGTGTCGATGACGCCGGTGTCGTTCATGGCCCGACGCCTTTGTGGTCATCCTGGCGGAAGAAGCGGCGGCGGTTCGCGGCCCATGCCGCCTCGCAACCGCTGTCGGGCATGGTGAGCGTGGCGCAGCGATCCAGTTCGCTCGCCAGATGCTCGTCGCCCTTGCTGCCGGCGATGGTCACGATCTCCGGCGACGGCGCCGGCCGTTCCCGCAGGCAGAGGATGCCGATGGCCAGCATCATTCCTGCGAGAGCGGCGATCCCTGCGATCTTCCCTATTCGCGACATGGGGCGTCTCAGTTGCCCATGAAGCGCCGGAACCGCTCGCGGCCTTCGGCTTCCTCGGCCGCCTGACGCGCGGATTCGAGTGCCTGCGCCCGGCCCTGCGCGGCGACGGCGGCGGTGAGGTCGGCGAGCTGCTGCGATTGCAGAGCGAGGAGCTGGTTGCCCGCCTGCGCCGCCTGGAGCGCGCCCGTCGCGGACTGGCTGGCCGAGACCAGGCTGTCCATCGTTGTGCGGGCGCCCTCGATGTTGCCGACGACGCCGGCCTGCACCTGCAAGGCATCCTGAAAGGCGCCGACGCTATCCTCCCAGCGGGCATTGGCGTTGGCGACCATTTGCGCGTGATCGCCGGTCAGCGCCGCGCCCTTGTAGCGGCCGTTGAACGCCTGCTGGATGTCCTGCACGTCATAGGCGACGCGCTGCGCCTCGGAGAGAAGCTGCTGGGTGCGCTGAACCTGCTGCTGCAATTGCTGGAGCGAGCTGAACGGCAGCGAGGTCAGGTTGCGCGCCTCGTTGATGAGGCTCGTCGCCTGGTTCTGGATTTGCTGAATCTGGTTGTTGATCTGCTGCAACGACCGCGCGGCCGTCAGCACGTTTTGCGCGTAGTTGGTCGGGTCATAGACGATCCCGCCGAATTGCGCGTAGGCCGGCATGGGCAGCGCGATCGGCACGACGGCCGCACTGGCGAGGACGCCGGCCACGATGGCGCGGCGCAGGGGGAATCTGGTCATAGCGGTAACTCCTGCTGGCTGGGAGGAAGAAGCTCGACGGCCCAGGCGCAGCCGCGGTGCCGCAGCCATTCGGCGGCGAATCCGGCTTGCCCGTGGGTTTCGATGATCTCGGAGATGCGGAGCTGGTCGGACTTGGCGGAGGCGGCGGTGAAGGCCAGCGCCACCTCGCCCAGCCCCAGCTCGAACAGCCGGTTCCCCCGCCGGCTCTGACAATAATAATCCCGCTTCGGGGTGGCCCGGCTGAGGATTTCGATCTGCCGCGCGTTGAGCCCGAACCGCTCGTAGATGGCCGCGATCTGCGGCTCGGCCGCGCGTTCGTTGGGCAGGAAGATGCGCGTCGGACAGCTCTCGATGATGGCCGGCGCGATCCTGCTGGTCTCGATGTCGGCGAGGCTCTGGGTCGCGAAGACGACGCTGGCATTGCGCTTGCGCAAGGTCTTCAGCCACTCGCGGAGCTGCGCGGCGAAGTCCGGGCTGTCGAGGACAAGCCAGCCCTCGTCGATGATGATGAGCGTCGGCGAGCCGTCCAGCCGGCCTTCGATCCGATGGAACAGATAGGACAGGACGGCAGCCGCCGAGCCGGCGCCGACCAGGCCCTCGGTCTCGAACGCCTGCACGTCTGCCTCGCCCAGCCGCTCGGCCTCGGCGTCGAGCAGCCGGCCCCACGGCCCGCCGATGCAATAAGGCGCGAGCGCCTGCTTGAGCTGCTGGCTCTGCAACAGGACCGCGAGCCCCGTCAGCGTGCGTTCCGCCAAGGGCGCGCTGGCGAGCGATGTCAGCGCCGACCAGATATGCTCCTTGGCCTGCGGATCGACCGCAACGCCTTCGGACGCGAAGATCGCCGCCAGCCATTCGGCCGCCCAGGCACGTTCGGCCGGATCGTCTATCTGGGCGAGCGGCTGTAACTGAACGCCGCCGTCATCCTCGTCGGAAAGTCCGCCGCCGAGATCCTGCCAATCCCCGCCCATCGCCAGCGCGGCGGCGCGGATGCTGCCGCCGAAGTCGAACGCGAAGACCTGGCCGTTCTCGTAGCGACGGAACTGCATCGCCATGAGGGCGAGCAGGACGGACTTGCCCGCGCCGGTCGGGCCGACGATCAGCGTGTGTCCGACATCGCTGCCATCGGGGTGAAGGGAAAACCGGAACGGGGTCGAGCCTTCGGTCTTGCCGTAGAGCAAGGAGGGAGCACCGAAATGCTCGTCCCGTTCCGGCCCCGCCCATACTGCTGACAGGGGGATCAGGTGGGCGAGATTGAGGGTAGAGATCGGCGGTTGCCGGACGTTGGCGTAGGTGTGACCGGGGAGCGAGCCGAGCCACGCTTCTATGGCGTTCATCCCCTCGGGGATCACGGTGAAGTCGCGGCCCTGGACGATCTTCTCGACCAGCCGCAGCTTTTCGGCGGCGATGGCGGGATCGCGGTCCCATACCGTCACCGTCGCGGTGACATAGGCCATGCCCGCATAGTCGGCGCCCAGCTCCTGCAACGCCGTGTCCGCATCGGCAGCCTTGTTCGAGGCGTCGCTGTCGAGCAGCGTCGATGCCTCGTTGGTCATCACCTCCTTCAAGATGGCGGCGACCGACTTGCGCTTGGCGAACCATTGCCGCCTGATCCTCGTCAGCAGCTTGGTCGCGTCGGTCTTGTCGAGCATGAGCGTCACGTTCTGGTCGATGCCGTTGATCGGGCGCGAGCGGCTGCGGCGGATGCGACCCTCGGCGTTGCGCTTGCGGCCATGCAAGCCGCCCCGGATGACGTTCTCCTGAATGACGTTGAACGTGCTCCACAGGCTATTACCCCTGTCCTCGTAGCGGCGCGGCTCGATGATCTGCTCCGGGGTGAGCGGGCTTTCATCGTCGCCATAGCGGGCGACAAGGCTGACCTCACCAAGTAACCGCTGCTCGTCCTCGGAAAGCCGAACCTCCTTCATGGTCTCGCTGGCGTCGATCAACCGGGGGAAGTCCTCGGCCACGGTGTAAACGCCTTCGATGATGTCGTGCTCGATGTTGCCCTTGTGGGGCACGCGGACCTCCTCGAACCGCTCGCCCGCAATCATGCTGTTGGTGCATACGAAACGCAGCATCCCGGCGAACATCTGATAGGCGCTGGTGCCATCGTGGCTGTTCACGATGATGACCTCGGCGGCCTCGGGCTTGCCGATGCCCTCATCCCGGCGCAGGCGCAGCATGTGCTTGGCGTGGCCGTGGCGGCTGCCGTCGCGGGGGACGGACTGCACGGCGAAGAACGGGAACCATCCTTCCCGGCGCAATCCCTCCACAATGTCGATGGTGGGGACATAAACATACCGCTCCGAACGGCTGTCGTGCGCCTCGCGGGCGAAGATGGACGGAACGTGGCGATACAGTGCCTCGTTGTCCAGCGGCTCATAACCTCCGATCTGATGGCTGTTGCGGCCGAACCGGGTGGCAAGATGATGGATGGTCATGGGTCTTTCCTTTCCGTGGGTCAGGGTTTCCGCGCAGCGGGAAGCGCCGCGCTGAAACCCTGACCGTCTGGCGAAGACCGGGGGTGCAACCGGAGTGGGCGGCTTCGCGGGGAACCGGATGCACGGAACGCGCTCGCGCGTGGAGGAAGCTGGGCGGAAGCCGCTCCGAAGGGCGCCGGGGGCAGCGCCCCAAGCCTCCCGCCGCGCCTGCGCGGCGGATTCCCGATCAACGCGCCATCCTTCCCGAAGGGAGAGGGGATAGGGGTTTGGGGAAAGGGGTGGAGGGAACCGTCCCCCTTTCCTCATGGGTGGGGGAGTTTGAGGGGGCGGGGCTTGGCCCCCTCATGGGGAGAGCGGCGAGAGGGGGCGCCCCAGCCCCCTTTCGTCAGCGCGGCGGGCGGGTCAATCCCGCCCGCCGCGCACGGCACCGTCGCGGCCCTGCCACACGATGCGGCCATTCTCGTAGATGGTGACGAACGCCTGCCCGGCGCGCGGCTCATGGACCGGCGCGGGCTTGGCCTCGAAATTGAAGCAACGGCTCCGGCCCATCGTCCAGCGACGGGCCGCCATTATGGCCGATCTGGCTCACGCCCCGCCCTCCATGTCGGCGACCATCATGCTGATCGGCATGGTCATACCTCCGGTTGAGGGAGGCGGGCCATAACCTGCTCTGCGGCGTAACGGGCGGCATTGGTCAACTGCCGCTGCCATGCGCCCTGCGATGGACTCCAGCGGAAGCCGTGGCGCTTCAATGCGGAGCGAGTTTCGCCGTCCGGCTTGCCGGGAAAGAGGATTTGCAAGCGGTCCTCGGCGACATTCTCGACGATTTCCACGTTGCCAACCCTGCGCGTCCGGTTCTCGGCTTCGCCACTCTCCACCGCCTCAGCGCGGACCAATTTGGCTTTCACCTGCTCGATGCGGCCCGCGAGACGGCGGATTTCCGCATTGTTGTTGGTGAGGCTGAAACTTTCAAAGCCCCGTGTGCCGAAACAGCTTGGAGTCAGGACGCTGCGCGCCGCCGCCTCACCGATCGGATGATTCCCCTCGCGCGCCATAGCGGCAAGGCGGGTGGGGCCGTCGCCGTCCTCGGTTAGCTTGTGCTTGCGGATAAGGGCATTGATGGCCTTCATCATCGCATGACGGGCGACCCGCTTGTCATGGCGATTCTGCAAGTCGGCAAGCTCGCTATCCATCATGCCGGTAGCGCCGAGCGCGGCCTTGCGGATGCGCTGCGCGCGCTTGATCGCTCTGGCGGGGGCCTGTGTGCGGAAGGCGTTAAATTCCTCCCATCGGCGATCTTCGGTGGCGATGCGCTTCTGATTGCGCGCCACCGGGAAGTTAGCCGGACCCGTAATCATCCAGTTCGCCGTCTGCGATCCGGCCCGCTGCCACGCTGCCCAAAAACGCACATAGCGTTGCACAAGGTCGGCGTCGGTCGCGTTGCGCCATTGCCGCAAGCCGTCCTTGTCGATGGCCCGATTGACCTTTTCGATCATCGTCGCCGCATCGGCTGCGGCCTCGTCCAGCAACCGCGCCGCGCGGGCGCGAAGGTCCGAGAATGTGCGATTGCTGAACCACGATGCGAGCTGCGCTTCCCCGCCAACGCTGGCGGCAAGTTGGCTGCGGATTTCGTCATGGGTGATAGTCTTCGTCATGTCTTTACTCCCTTTCAAATCGCCGTCAGGGCGATGGCTCTCGGCCATCGGCCCTGCCTCGTGGCGAACAGCCGGGGGTGTGGGGGGCAGCAAGAATCTGCCGGGGTGGTGCGGGCGCAGGGAGCGCAGCGACTGAGCCACGGCCCGGCTGATTGTTGTTGCTGGGGAGCGGGGGCGGAGCGCCCTGATTCCCACTCAAGCAAACGACAGCCGGGATACCGGCGGGGGTCAGGCCGCTAGCAGCGCCGTCAGTCGAACAAATCGCCTTGCCGATACTCGGCGGGTTCCTCGCCCTCGCGGCCCTGCCAGACGATGCGATCGCCCTCGTAGATGGTGACGAAGCCCCATTCGCGCCGCTCCTCGTCGGTGGGCGGCGGCTGGGCCTCGAAATTGTAGCACCAGGACCGGCCCTTGGTGCCGGCGAAGGCGACGGGGCCGCCCGGCCGCAGCATCACGCGGTCGCAGGCGCCCGAAGGCTCGGCGACGCGGCGGCGGATCACGCCCATCTGATAGGCGCGATAGTCGCTTTCCTCGCGCTCGCTCGGCGGCCGCCAGTGTCGGCATCGCCGGCAGCTCGCGCCATCTGCGGGGCCTGGCCTATGATCGTCGAGCGGCGGGCCGCCGTTATGGCCGATGCGATCGGACATGGCGAAGATCCTTTTGGGAGCGGGAAAAGGGGGCTCCCCGCCCATTTCGGGCGGGGCGCGGAGCCGATCAGCTTGCGAGCAACTCGTATTCGCCGGCCATCGTCTCGGACTCGAACAGCCGGAGATAGACCGGCTGAGCGACGACGGGGTTGAGCTTGAACGAGATGTAGTCGCGCTTCTCCTTGCTGGTTTTCCGCCAGGCGGCGCCGAACTCGATCCGCTCGTCGTCGGCTGCGACGATGCGGAAGTGGGGGGCCTTCTCGTTGTCCTGGCCCTCGATCGGGAGGAGCGCGACCTGTTCGCGCTTGCCGAAGAACCGGATTTCGCCGGTGAAGCCGTGGTCGGTGGTGGTGAAGTGTCCGCAGATCATAACGTCAGTCCTTTCTTGCCTCGGGACCGCGCCTGTCGCGGCCTCGATGGCTGTCGATCGGACGGGGGACGACCAGCCCGCACCCGCAGGGCGGAACGAAGTGGCTGGCGGCGGCGGGCGGTTTTTTTGGCTTCGCGATGCAAAGCCGGCATGGCCGGCGGCGGAAAAAAACCGTTCGGCGCCGTTGCGGGAAGACGGGCGGGCTTCGGCCAGACAAGCCTTTCGAGAGGCCGCGTGGGCGGCGGTGCCGTGCAGGATCATGGACCTGACGGGATGATCGGAGGAGCTTTGCCGCCGCCGGTCGTGGCGCTGCCGGCGATGGTCCGGTGCCCGAGGCAGGCGCGGCGGGCGGGTTTCGCGCGGGCGAGGTGCAAGGGCGACGTGGCCCCGGCTTTCGTGGTGGTGCGGCCGATGCAGCGGAGCGCGGTGCTGCTATGCGGAAAATCGTCGGGAGGGGCGCGGCTTGCGTTTCGGACGGGCGCAGGCCCGGCCTGTGCGATGCCGGACAAGCGCCGGATTCGGGGCCGGGATGCCGGCGAATATGGGCTGGTCGCGCTGGTCGGCGCAGCGCGTCGCCCGAAATGGGCGGGGTGCTTCCTGCTCCGCCATCCGGCTACGGCGACTCTTTCCCTTGCCTTATGTTCCGTATTTGTTCCACGATGCAGCTTTGCGAATCGAGATCGAGGAACGGTGTATGAGCGTGATGATCCGCGGCCAGGACCGCACGAGATTGAAGGTGATGGGCGATGTGGAGGCCGAGCTGGTGATTCCGGCCGATAGCGCCGGGCGCTGCTGGCTCAGCTTCTCGGACGGGACGCTGATCGAAGCGGCCTATGGCGAGGCTGAGGATTGCCGGTTCGCCGTCAGCGAGGAAGGCGCCGGGATCGTGCGGATTCAGCGGGAGGGCGATAGTGACCTGCTGCGGCTCGACTGGCGCGTGGAATGGGTGACGGTGGCCGGGGCCGGCAATGCGGCGCGGGCGACGGCGCGCGGCGAGCCCATGCCGGTGCTGCCCGGCCTGTTCGGATGATCGCCAGCGACCTTGAAGAATCGCGCGAATAGGATTAAATCCTATCCGTAAGGAGTGCTATCCATGCGGACGACACAACAGTTCAGCGTAACGCTGCCGAACGACATGGCGGCGCAGGTTCGCGCCAAGGTGGCGTCGGGCGAATATGCCAGCGAAAGCGAAGTGATCCGCGACGGGCTGCGCGCGCTCCAGGCGCGCGACCGGGCCGTCGAGCAATGGCTGCACAACGAGGTCATCCCGGCTTATGACGCCTACAAGGCCGATCCCTCGCGCGGCATCCCACTCGACGACGTGCGGGCCGGTCTGGCCGAGCGCCACAAGCGAGCCGCCAAGCGCGGCTGAACGTGGGATATTCCATCATCCTCACGCCGGAAGCGCGTGACCATCTCGATGCCATCTACGACCATATCGCCGCCGCCGCGTCCCCGGACATCGCGCAACGCTTCACCGATGGCATCCTCGATCATATCGGCAAGCTGATCGACTTCCCCCGGCGCGGCACGATGCGCGACGATCTGCGGCCGGGCCTGCGAACGACGGCCTGGCGCCGCCGCGTGACCATCGCCTTCGCGGTGGAAGACACGGCGGTCGTTATTGTCGGGATTTTCTATGGCGGCCGGGATTTCGAGACCTTGCTGACCGAGGACTCTTAAAAAGCGCGAGCCGGGCCATGCCCGGCGAGCGACGATCATCCCATGACAGAGCGGCCGCGCCCGGAAAGGGGCGCGGCCGCGAATTATCCGGTCCTGGGCAAAGGGGAAACCGGGACCGCCGCAGCGGCCCCGGCTCCGTCACCTACTCGGCGGCAACCGAATAGGCGTCTTCCTCGCCCACCGTCTCGGGCTCGACCTCCACCGCTTCGGGGTCGGTCGGCTGCTCCACCGTTTCGACCTCCACGGCCTCGCCGTCCTCCGCTCCGGTATCGGGGGCCTCCGCTTCGGACGGCTGCGCGGTCCCTTCGGCGTCCTCCGTCTCGACGGGTTCAGCCTCCGGCTCCGGCGTCCGCAGCGCAGCGGGAAGCCATCCGGTCCCGGCCAGAAGCTGTTCGGCTTCCTGCGCCATGTCCGGCTTCTTCATGTCCGCGATCCGGCGGGCGGCATCCTCCGACACGCCATCGGTGACGGCCTCAAGGATATGCGCCTTGGTGACGCGGCCAAGGTAGCTGTCCACGGTGGGCGTCCAGTCCTTCGCCACGTCCAGCGTCAACGCCGTCGCCAGCCTGTCCGCCGTTTGCAGCGTCCGGGGCTTGCGATCCCACGGCACCCGCAGTGCATTGACGGTGCGGGACGCGCAATGCGCCAGCAACGCCACACGCTGCTCGTCGTCCAGTGCGACGATGAAGCCCCACAGGTCGGACACGTCACGCGGCATCCGCTCGGCCCATGCCTCATGCGCCGCGCTCGCCCGCGCCGCCAGCGGCGTATCCTCGATCCCCGCCGCATGACTGCCAAGCGGCGTCACGGTCGGACGGATTTCAAGGCAACCGGCCTCGGCGTAGCTGTAGAACAGTTGCGCCGTGAGCGTGTGGGTCAGGGCGACCAGCGCCATTCCGGGCTGCTCGCCAAGCGCCACGCGAAGGGCCAGCGTCCGGTGGGCGGACAGGTCACGGGTGAGGCTGTCGGAAATCGGCTTGCCCGGTTCCTCGTCCTCATCCTCGAAATCCTGAACGTCCTCGTCGTCGTCCTCGTCCTCCACGGCCTCCGGGCCGATGGCGTCGGCCTCGTCCTCGGGCTGCGGATCGGCAAGCGCCTCGTCCTCGGGACGGACGAAACCCCGCTCCATCCTGACCGTGCCGTCATGGTGAAGCACCACGAACGCGCCGCCGTGCGCGATGATGTTGGGATCGTAGGCATGGCGCTTGGCCGAAATGGCGTCGATTTCGTCGGACACTACTTCCAGCTTCGCCGCCACGTCCTCGGGCATTTCGTCATAAGACGAATAGCCTTCGGCAAGCTCGTCATGCTCGGTGGACAGGGCATCAAGCCGGGCCTCGTCCTCGTCGGACAGTTCGACCGGCTCCGGGTAGTAGCGCCGCATCCCATGCGCGTGGGGATAGTCGATATGGGCCTCAACCCACTTCCACCCCTCGGCCTGCACCTCGCCAGCGACCTCGCGCAACTTCTCGACGGTAAGCATGTCGAGCAAGCCCGCATCCTCGAAGAAACCGCCCCGGTCCTCGGTGAACAGGTCACGGATGATGCTGCCGCCCGCCTCGATATAAGCGTCGGCTCCGAGGAACACCGCACGGCGATCATCGGCAGGCACGTTGCCAGCGGTCATGTCGCGCCGGATGATCCACGGCTCGCGATTGTGATGCAGGTTCCCGAATACCTGCTCCTGCCGGGCATGGTCCTCGGTGATGGCGAAGGCCATCAACTGATCCAAGGTCAGCCCATCCTCGCGATAGACCTCCAGCAGCTTCGGACTGACAGCGCCAAGGCGAAGCCGCTGCTTCACCACGCCAGCCGACACGCCGAACCGCGCGCCGATTTCCTCCGCGCCCCATCCCTTCGTCTCGAACAGTTCGTGGAACCGCTCGAATTGGTCTGCGGGATGCATCGGGGTCCGGGTGACGTTCTCGTCCAGACTGATTTCGGACGGATCGTTCTCGGTGTCGAGATAGCAGCGGATCGGCTGCGACTTCTTGATCTGCCTGCGCTTGGCGCGCAACAGCATCGCCAGCCTGCGGCCTTCGCCAGCGGTAACGAAATAGACGCCGGTGGGCGTCCCGTCTGCCTTCACTTCGGGTTCCACCACAAGGTTCTGGATAAGCCCCTTGTGCTGGATGGAAGCGGCCAGCGCCTCGATGGCGGTTTCGCCATGCGGCACCTTGCGGGCGTTGCGGGGAGACTTCTTGAGCTTGTTGAGTGGCACGAAAATCTCGACGCCCGACACAGGTTCAACAGCGGTCGTTGGGGTAACAGCGTTCATCACTTTTCTCCTTCAAACCGCACTCACCCCGGAATGGGGTGGGCGGCGAAGGAGCGACCGGCAGGCCTGCCGGCAGAGCCGGGGCGCACCCGAAGGGCTGGAACGTAAGAGGAAGTAAGCGCGGGCGAGCCCGCGCGTTGCGCCCCGGCGCGGCGGGCCTAAAGGGAAGCGGCGCCCACACCATTCGAGGGGAGAGTCACAAACAAATGCGATCGGGCCGGCGAACGCCCTGGCCCGATCTCCGCAACTTCAGGAGACACAAATCCGCCCAGGCGGATTTACGGGTCGGCGCGCAGGCGCCGAACGGGGCGTTGCGGGGTGTCCCCGCAGAAGGGGTAGCGGGCGACCGAAGGGCGCACGGTCAGGGGAAGGCTTTCCCCATCAACCTGACAGATGATAGTGGTCGAACAACTCCGTCCATCTGAAGCCACATCGAATTTGAACACAGGGGGCAGAGTCAAATCGCATTCGTGTCTGGACCTATCAACTTGGAAGGAAGCCTATGGACTGGTCACAGCTAACCGGAGCATTGATCGGTCTTGTGGGTGTTCCTTTGGGCATCGTCCTAGGAGAATTGTTGAGGCGGCGGCAGAGCGTGGAACAATTCGCAGCGACGATCTTCGCCAAGCGCCTCGAAGCCTACGACGCTCTTTTAAGTATCCTATTTGAGAGCTATCGGATCGCGAACCAAATGATCGACAATCAGAAACTGTCGGCGGCCGAGCGGCACGAGTTGATCTCCGCAGCCATCATGCCGATTGCGGAACACACAACACGCAGCGCCCTCTACATAGACGAGGAACTGGGCGCCCATTGCACCGCGCTTTTCATGGGCGTTGAAGATCTGCGTGACCTACCGAAAAGCGAACAGCAAGCACGACTCGCACAGTTCCGAAGGGATTGGCGAGAAACACGCCGGATGATCCTTGAGGACTCAGGTGTCACCAAGGTCAACCGGCTGTTCCGCGACATCAATCGTCCGCGGATCAGTTCACCTGTCATCGAACGCATAAGAGAATTGCAGCGCGAGCAGGACGGCTAGACTTGAAATGACTTCCGCCTCGGAGGCAGCGGGGGGATAAGGGTCAATCCCACGGGGTGACCCTCCTATCCTTGTTCTATAAGTATATTCTTGAGATTCCGCATGATCGTGGCAGATATGTCCGCTGGCAGCATTCCGTGCAGGCGGGCCAAACCTTCCACAGCGATCCAGACATCGCTCGGCCTGGTCGGGCGGGCATCGGTCTGAGTGAATGGCCCATCTGTTTCGGTCAGAATGCGCTCTAGCGGCAGTGCCTTGGTTATCGCGGCGCGTTTTTCATTGGCGAGCATTTCCGCATTCACCGAAAAATAGCAGCCGAGATCGACAGCCCTCCTAGCCTCTGCTGCGGTGCCGGTGAACCAATGAAGCACCACGCGACCGCGCGGAGGCGGCAGGTGTTGTTCGATCATATCGAGCACGGCCTTGGTCGCGCGAACGCTATGCGTCGTGACGATCTTGTTACCCGCCGCCGCACAAAGCGATAACACGCGGGCGAAAACCTCCTTCTGCGTCTCGAAAGACTTGTAGAATCGCGGGCCGGCGTCCAACCCGACCTCGCCCACATACCGTGTCCGTGGAAGCAATTCCTCCCATAGCCCGATTTCATGAGCGCGTTCGGCGACCAGTTGCGGATGCAGGCCGAGAGCCGCTCGGACATGACGGGTGGCAGACGCCAGTTCGTGATTCCGCGGCCACGCCTTGGGCGTGGTGGTCACGGTTAGGGTGAACACCCCATCGCGCTCGCAACGCTCCACCGCGGCCGAGTGGTCGGGGTAGAGATCGAGATGGCAATGAAAATCGACGAGACCCGATCGCATGGGGCCTCTTACGATGGTGCGGCGCGAACGCCAGTCAGCAAGCGACCAACCTCCTCTAATCCGCGGCGATAGACATCGGCCAGATCGTCGTGGCGGGAAGGATCATCATAGAGCGGCCCTGGCTTGTGGATGAGGGCCTTGGCAAGTTCCGGACGCTTCGAAAGCCGTGCGATCGCGATCTGAAAGGACCGGACCTGTTGACCTTCGGCCTGCTTGGTGTCCAATGTGGCAACCTTCAGGTCGGGCACGCCGTAAACCGTCGAATCCTTGCCTCGCAGAGAGGCCCGTCGAATAAGACATGGCAGGCAGTATCCGCAGTGTCCTTGCGGCTTCTTGGTCCATCGCCCCTTCGTCGGTGACGAACATGATAGCGATAGTGGGGCGAGCTGCTTCAACAGGGCCGAATTGGCGCATTGGGCGACCATCTCCCCCTTTGTCTTGTCCCAATAAGGGTTTTCGACCTTGCCTCCGATGCCGAGCGCTCGGAGCAAATCGTTCCACCGGGCCATGTAGAAGGGATGCGTCGTCCGTGTGCTGAGCGCGCCGAGCCGGAGGCGATCGAGGGGCACGTTGAGCGCGATCAAGCCATTTTCCGGAACCTTGAGCACGAAGTCGCGGCCAAGTGAGGTGCCGGCGGCGACGCCCAGGGAGAAGAATAGGAACGAGCGACCGCGCGTCGTGTCCTCCGATTCGACATCTGCGACGAGGCCGCTATCGAAGCTCATCCATACGCGCAGTCGATCGAAGGAAGATGATTTGTAGGCGGTTTTCAACCCGTCGAAGCACCGCTCCTGCGACTTGCTCACCAGCCCTTCCCCTGCATGGCTGACGAGGAGCGGCGTCTCACCAGCGCTCAAGCTGTCGATCGCGCCGATCAGACTGTCCAAGCCCCCAGAGAACAGACTCACGCCATCGAACGGGGCGGGAATGAGTGTGGGCGCAGCGGCGGGAACCAGTTTTGCGTAGCCCTTGGCCCGTTTGCGGAAGCCGACATCCCATTTGTCACCTGTCAGGAAGTTCAGGGCGCGAACCAAGATCGGCGCAGCAGCGGCCCATCGTGCCGGATCGCTCACGGGAACGACCAGCCGAATCTCGCGTGTCCAGGCGTCCTGCGATTCAGTCGAGCGCGAGATGCGGGTGTCCGCTGCATGAACATGGGCCGCGATCACGAGTATGTCCGCGCCGATCTCGCTTGGGGTCAGGTGCAGCGCTTTGAGGTCGGCCAAAGCGCGACCAATCCCATGATCGAGGCGCTTGCCCGCCACCAACTGCAAGGTCGATGCAACCTCGTCGCGCGCCTTGGGAACACGGGTCTTATCGTCCTCGCCGAAACGGCCGATGATGACATGGCGCCTCATTTCGCTGCCTCCCCATCGCCCATCGTCTGCAACACGTCGAAGGCGGATTGATAGACGTCGGTGACAAAGCCCATCACCGCACCGGGGGTCAGTGACTGGATGTTGACGCCCGCGGCGTTGATCGCGTCGCTGACACCACGCTGGATGAAATCACGCAGTTGCGCCTGAACCCTCTCGGCCGCGCGCGGATCGGCAGGCAAGGTCACAACCTTGGTGCCGATGTCGTTGCAGATGCGCGCCTCGATCGCGTGCGTCGCATACAACTCGAAGACGGTCTGAATCTGGCCCGGTGTCAGCGCGTCGATGTCCGTGATGCCGGCTCCGGCGAGATCGGCGATTGTCTCGACGAAGGCGTCGCGCGCGATACCTTCGTCGATCGAGCCGCCTTCGGGGCAAATGTAGTCGGCGAGTCCCGCGAACACTTCCTCGATCGGCCGCCCGGCTAGGCTTTCTAGGTTGAGCGTCCGTAGGGCTTCACGAACGCCATTGGCGCTGGCATCGTTGAGAAATCTGACGAGCCCGGCGCCCGCGCCCCGCGATGAACCCATGCGCTGCGCGGCTTGGCGAGAGCCGCCCGCCGACTTCGACACATATTGCGAGACCGCGCGACCGAGACTCCTGCGGTCGCTGCCACCGGAGCTTGCGAAGCGCGTGAAATTGGTTCGCGCGGATGTGAACCGATCCGATGCTCCTGCCGGCGCGGCCGGACGGGGCGCTGGCGCCGGAGGAACTGCTGGGGGCTTCTCGGCGGGAGAAGAGGGCTGTGCCCCGTCGCCATCACCCGCGCCTGCGCCCGCCCCGGCCCCACCATCGCTATCACCCTGCAACCAGCTCGGAATGAGCGGTGTGCCACCGCCTGCACCGCCGTAGGCGCTCGACGTGCCCATCAGCGCCCGCCTTTCCGCGTGCGGAGCGCCGCGCTCGCCGTCGTCTTCAAGAAGGTCGAACCGGACGTGGACCATCCTTGGAGCAACTTCTCGAAGCGCGACAGAGCGTCGGAATCCTTGATGACACCCTCCCAACCCGACGCGGGCCACGGCCCGCACCGATCGGCTGGCACGGCTTCAAGCAAGTCGAGAAGATTCGCCTGTAATGTGGGATGAGCGCGAACCAGCACGGCGAGCCCATCTATTCCAGGAGGCGCGGTGTCGAAGGCATCGCCGCCCATGACGCGCCCGCGCAGTTCCTCGAAGACTTGGGCGGCCTCGGCCGGAACGAGTTGCTTGAGTTCGCCTTCAAACGCCTGGACGGCCAGTTTCGGCCCGAGCAGCTTTTCGACCACCGCCGCGAGACGCCCGAGGACGGAAGCCGCGCCGAAATAGTCCTTTCGATCCTTGGTCACGAACAGATAGGGGCGCAGATCGACTTCGGCCAAGGGCGGTGATAGCTGTGCCCAAGCCCGTATCGCATCGGCCGCTTTCCATTCCGTCAGGATGGCGCTGTCTTTGGACTCCGGGACAGGGGTCGGCTTAGCGTTATCGGTGGAACTGATTTTCGGCCCGGTCCGCTTCGCTTTGGGGGCCGGCTTCTCCTCCAACGCCGCGGCTTCGAGCGCCGCTAAATCCACACAGCGACCGTCCGGATCGCGGGCGGCGGTGCTGGCGATCTGGTCGAACAATCTGGAAAGGAACCGTTCGGCTAACATGAGTTTGGCCAGGACGGGCAGCTTCACCTCTTCCCCGAAACCGCGGGCGAGCGCGGTTTGATGACGTAGCAGCAGGGTATTCAGGAAACGCTTGATCTGCCGCGGATTGCCCTGAGTGCCACTGGCCAGGATCGGGCCGATCTGATCGCTCAAGGTGAGGGCGTTCTGCACATCGGGGAGCTTGTCGCCCAACGCGGCCTTAACCGTTTGCGCGTCGAGCCCGGCCGTCTGCCAGGGCCGTTTGAGCAACTCGCGGGCCGAAGTAATGAGGGCTGAGTAGGCTGGATCATCCTCGCTCAGCTCGGCGCCGATAAGCAGCAGAGTGACGTAGATGCGGGTCTCGGTTTCTCCCAAAGCCGGAATGCGAAAGGGAATCTGGATCAGCTTTTCGAGATAGTTGCGCGCATAATCCCGAGGGCCGGTCGTATCCGGCAGTTCGGGGAAATGCTTACGCACCGAATATTCGATCATCGCCTCGTCGGCCGCGACGATGAACGCGGTGCGGGCGGTGAAAACGAACAGCCGGACGGCTTCGAGCGTTTCGATCGCCGTATCCGGCAGGCAGCGGTCGAGATCGTCGATTAGGACGATCAGTTGCTTGATGCCCGCCTGCTTGAGCAGATCGTCAAAGGCTTTCCGGAACGCCTCGATCTCTTCAGGCACATTTTTCGACTCTCCCGGTTTCAGCAGACCCTGCACACCGTCTATCGCTTTGTCGTAATTCTCCTGCGTGGCGAGCTTCGAGGGATCAGAGAAGATGCCCTTCAAGGTGCCGACCACCGCCCCGATCTGATCGGCTGTGGGGATGCCAGTGAACGCGGTAAACGCGAGTCCGCCTCCGTGCCGCGCGACCTTGAGCCAGTCGATCCGCCGGAAGATGTCTTTCACGGCTACGCCGGCCTGGGTGAGCAACGGGCGTTTTTCGATAAGCCCGGTGACGATACCCTCGATCAGCGCGATTTTCGCGTCTTCGAATCCTTGAAAGCGCCAGCCGTTGAACTTGATGCAGAGGACGTCCTCATCCGAGCTGAGGCCGCTTTCGATCATCTCCAGGATGCTGGATTTACCAGCTCCCCAATCGCCATGAACGCCGATCGTCACGGCGCGCTCGGGCTTCTCGCGCAGCAGTTCGATTATGGTCGTGGCGATCGCCTCGTTGTTAAGGAGATCGACCCTTGTTTCATTGTCAGTGAGAATCATCCGCCCCCGCTCCCCCCACGACTCGTCATGGTTGTATAATGGTGCCCCACGCGCAACACTGCCCGAACAAACCGATTTTCGCTATATGTTCTTGTCGAGCTTTCCACTGACCGTGACGCTTTATAGGTCGGCAACTCCGTTTCATGAACCTAGCTACTTCCGTGCGAGGTCACTGAAGCCGGCGGGATGGACGCGCGTCATTCCGGTGAGCGAGGCGTCGCCCTCAGTTTTTGAAACTGAAGGATCACTTCATGACCGAGCGGCTATTGAGGATAGAGGTCAAAGGCTCCGCTTGGACGTAGCAACCGAAGGTGACGACGTAGATCGCTAGGATCGCCCGATTAACGTCAATAGGCATGGTTAGGTAGCGGCTAAGTGAGCCCCCCGACAAACCCAAGCTGGCCTGGGGACATCAACAGCGCGCAACGAAAATGTTGACCGGACATGCGCTGGTCGCTGCGGGCCGGGTGTCCACCGCAGCAAATCGGTGGACACCAGGTGGACACCAACGGATTTCGAGACCTGCCCGCGTTTAGCGAGGGTCTCGTAATCTACTGATTTCACTGATATTTCTGGAGCGGGCGAAGGGATTCGAACCCTCGACCCCAACCTTGGCAAGGTTGTGCTCTACCCCTGAGCTACGCCCGCTCTGGCGGCCGGTGGTGAGAGGCGGATGCCTTCTCTTCGGCGGGTGGCGGGCAACTAGCATCGGGTTGCGACGTCGGCAACCCCTTTTTCAACTTATTTTCTGCAATCGCTCATGACGGTTGCGAAAAGCGTGGCTGCTCCCCACATAGAAGGCCATGAATTGCGGGCCGGCAGGCCCCGCGCGGATATGTTTCGGTCAATCAGGAGGGTGGACGTGGCGACCTTGGGGCTTAGCGAGGCGGACAAAAAGGCGGTTGAGGATTTTCGCAGGGATGTGGTCGATCCGTCGCGCAACGCGCTGGTCGTCGTCGATTTCTGGGCCGAATGGTGCGGGCCGTGCAAGCAGCTTGCCCCGGTGATCGAAAAGGTCTGCGCCGATTATGCGGCCAAGGGCGTGAAGCTGGTCAAGATCAATGTCGATGAAAACGGCTTCATCGCCTCGCAATTCCGGGTTCAGTCCATCCCCACGGTCTATGCTGTGTTTCAGGGACAGCCGGTCGCGGATCTCACCCAGGCGCGCACCGAAGGGCAGCTCAAGCAGATGCTTGACCAGATTCTCGCGCAGTTGCCGGTGGAATCGGAAGAAAAGCTGCAAGCGGAAGAAATCGCCCCGCTGATCGCCATGGGCGAACAGGCGCTCGACGATGGGGAGGGGGAGCGCGCGCTTTCCATCTTCAGCCAGATCGCGGACATGGCGCCCGATCATCCTGCGGTGATCGGCGGGCAGGCGCGGGCGCTGGTCGCGCTGGGGCGGCTGGACGAGGCCGACGCGCTGCTCGGCTCCGTGCCGGATGAGGTGACGAAAGACCCGGCGATAGAGCGCGCCCGCGCGGCGCTTTCGCTCGCGCGCGATGTCAAGCCGGTGCAGGATCTTTCCGGGCTGGAAGCGAAGGTCGCGGCCGACCCGGACGATCATGAGGCGCGGTTCGAACTGGCCGGGGGGCTGATGGCCAATGGCGACAGGGAAGGCGCGGCCGATGCCCTGCTGGAAATCATCACCCGCGACCGGGCATGGAATGACGGCGCGGCGCGCACGCAATTGTTGAAGCTGTTCGAGGTCGTCGGTCTGGAAGACCCGTGGGTGTCGGCGCAGCGGCGCCGGCTGTCGGCGATATTATTTACCTGATGGGCAAGGCGGAGCGTGTCGATGAAGGGACAGCGCATCTCTCTATTTCCGTTGCCGGGGGCGCTGCTGTTTCCCGGCGCGCACCTGCCGCTTCATATCTTTGAGCCGCGCTATCGGGCGCTGGTCAGCGATGCGCTGGCCCGTGATCGGCTGATCGGCATGGTCCAGCCCTGTGAGGAGGGCATGCATCCCGCGCTCTATTCGGTGGGCTGTCTGGGCCGGATCGTCGAATGCGACGCGCTGGACGATGGCCGGTTCAATATCGTGCTGCTGGGGTTGGCGCGGTTCCATATCATGAAGGAACTGGATGTCGTCACCCCGTTCCGGCAGGTGGAAGCGCAGGTCGAACCCGAAGAGCAGGGCGGGGCCAGCGCGCTGGCATCCGCCACCCGCGCCGCGCTGGAAATCGAGGCGCGGCGTTTTGCCGATCGGCTGGGCTATGTGGTCGACTGGTCGGCGGTGTCCCGGTTGGATGACGAAGCGCTGGTCAACGGCATCGCTCAGGTCGCGCCGTTCGATGTGGCGTCGAAACAGTCGTTGCTGGAAGCGCCCACGCTGGAAGAGCGGGTGGAGCGCGCGATTCAGCTCATGCAATTTTATGGCAGGACCGATCGCGAAGGACCATCCACGTTGCAATAGCAATGGATCGCGGCGGGAAGTTCCGGATCAGGCGAGGGAAAGCGCCGCGATCAGCGCATTGACCGCCAATATCATCAGCATGAGCGACGAGAGCAGGAACAGTGGCGCGCGCACCGCCACGATATTGACCCGCGCCTGCCAAAAACTGTGGACGATGCGCACCGCCACATAGCCCCAGGCGAGGGCGATATTGAGCATGCTGCCCTGCCCAAGCAGCGCCAGCAGGATGACGGTCGCGTAAAACAGCGTGGGCTGTTCCATCAGATGGGCATAATTATGGGCGGGCCAATTGGCGGGCGCGGGCAACATCCTGTCGAGATCCTGCCCGCGCCCGCCAGCGGGAACCTTGCGCAGGTCGATCTGCGCCGCCCGGAAGGCGATGCCGCGCACGATAACCAGCCAGACCAGCATCACGAGCGACCAGACGACCAGCGCCGCGGCAGGCGCGAGCAGAGACGAGGCAATGGTGACGGTCATGGATGATTCCCCCCGGAATATTGTCGGGCGAGGGTGCGGATGAGTGCGGACAATGTCAATCCGTCGCGCCTGTGGCGTTTTGCCGGGCAAAGATGGATTGGCGGGCGAAGGGAAGGGCAGTGAAGGGGAGAAGGCGCAGCAATAGGCACATCGCATGATGCTTTGGGGCGGGTGTCAGCAAAGTCCTTATTCCCCATGCCGCATGAAAGGCAGGCCTGCGCGGATGCGTGGATTGATCCTGTGTATTGCGTCCGGTCAGACGACTGACGGATGGAAACGATCCTCCAGTCCCTATTTGCGCGGGGCCGTGCTTCGATAAGGCAGATGCATTGCACCGGATCGATATGCCCTCGCGGCAGGGGTGGGACGGGACTGCGCGCGTCTCTCTCGCTCTGGCGGCTGAGCGGTTACGGCAAGGAAAAGGCCGGGCCTCCGTTTATCCCGAAGGTCCGGCCTTTTTTCCGCATATCCGTAACCATCTGTCTGCCGCGATCCGGCGGCGCCCTTATTGGCTAAGCTTGATCACCTTGCCGCGTTGCGAGGCAGCCCGGCGGGGCTGGGCGATGCTGTCATCATACATGCTCGCCATCGGGGCATCTTCCGCCTCGACCAGGGTTTCGGAGGTGAAGCCGTTGAAGCCGGTCCGCATCGCGCAGCCATAGGCGCCGAGCATGCCGATTTCGATATAATCGCCGGGGCCGACATCGGCGGGCAGCAGGAACGGGCCTGCCATATGATCCATATCGTCGCAGGTCGGGCCATAAAAGCTGAACGGCTTAAGGTCCGCCGTGCTTTCGTCCTCGCGCAGCAACTCCACCGGGAAGCGCCAGCCGACATGCGCCGCATCGAACAGCGCGCCATAGGCGCCGTCGTTGATGTAGAGTTCATCGCCGCGACGACGCTCCACCCGCACGATCAGCGAACTATATTCCGCCGACAGCGCGCGGCCCGGCTCGCACCAGAGTTCCGACGAATAGCTGACCGGCAGGCTTTCGGCCGCGTGGTAGATGGCGTCGAAATAGAGTTCCAGCGCGGGCGGTTCCATGCCCGGATAGATGGACGGAAAGCCGCCGCCCACATCGATGATATCGACCGTCACCGCCGCTTCGACAATGGCGGCGCGAACGCGCTCCAACGCCTGCGTATAGGCCTGCGGGGTCATCGCCTGACTGCCGACATGGAAGCAGATGCCCAGCGCATCGGCCGCCTGACGGGTCGCCATCAGCAATTCCTTCACCTCGCCCAGTTCCGCGCCGAATTTCGACGCGAGGCTCAGTTCGCTATGTTCGGACGACACGCGCAGGCGGACGCACAGTTCCAGATCGGCCGCGCCGTCGGTGGCGCGCATGATCTTGCCCAGTTCTTCCATCGTGTCGAGCGAGAAGGTGCGCACGCCATAGCGGTGATAGGCCTCGGCAATGGCTTCCTCTGCCTTGACCGGGTGCATGAAGCACAGCTTGGCTTCCGGCAGCGTCTCGGCAACCAGACGCACCTCTGCGATGGACGCGACATCATAATGGGTGATGCCGTTGGCCCAAAGCGTAAGGAGCAGGTCAGGAGACGGGTTCGCCTTCACCGCGTAAAGCGACTTGCCCGGAAACTTCTCTGCGAAGAACCGAGCGGCGCGGGCCGCGGCCTGCGGGCGAATAAGCGTTACCGGTGCTGCCGGTTTGAGGGTGCTTGCTACCCCCAGCGCGCTATGATGCTTGTGCAATTCAAGGGACCTCCAGAAACAAGTTTCGACGAGTTGAGCTGCCTTGCGGTGGAAGTCCCATGGGGCAGCGGATGGTCGATATATGGATTGAAGCCGGGGGTGTAAAGGACTTTGCCCGAAAAAATTTACACAAATGGGTTTGGAAGCGGGTGCGGACAGGGTCAGGAAAGGCGGCGCTTGAATTCGTCGTAATCGAAGCACTTTATGGCGCGCAATGCGTCATTTCCGCTGTTCCAGAGGAAAATCGCGGGCAGGGGGACGCCGTTGAAGGTGTTGGTCTTGACCATCGAATAATGCGCCTGATCGAGAAAGGCGAAGCGTTGCCCGACCTGCGGCAAACCGCCGAATCGGTAATCCCCGATGATGTCGCCCGCCAGACAGGAGGGGCCGCCCAGGCGAATCGCCGGGCCATCCGCCGCCTCCCCCATCAGGGCGGGGCGATAGGGGGCCTCGATCACGTCGGGCATATGGCAGGTGGCGGAAATATCGACGATGGCGACCGGCATGCCGTTGTCGATCACGTCCAGCACTTCGCCGATGAGGATGCCCGTGTCCAGCGCCACGGCCTCACCGGGTTCGAGATAGAGTTCCACGCCGGTCTGCGCCTTTACCGCGCGCAGGAAGGCGATCAGCTCGTCGCGCTGATAATCGGCGCGGGTGATGTGATGCCCGCCGCCGAAATTGAGCCATGCAAGGCGCGGCAGAAAGGCCTCGATCCGGGGGAGAAGGGCGTTCCATGTGCGCTGGAGCGGCGCAAAATCCTGTTCGCACAGCGTATGGAAATGCAGGCCGTCCACGCCCTCCAGATGCTCCGGGCGCAACTGGTCTACCGGGAAGCCTAGGCGGCTATGCGGCTGACAGGGGTCATATTTGGCGACCTCGCCCTCGGCATGGAGGGGGTTGATCCGCAGGCCCACGTCGAAACGGTGCCCGTCCGCCCGCGCCTTGTCGAGGATCGGGCGGAAGCGGTCATGCTGGAAGGGCGAGTTGAAGATCAGATGATCGGACAGCGCGCAGATTTCCGGCAGATCCTCCGCCTTGTAACCGGCGCAATAGGTCGCGACCTCGCGCTTGCCCTGCGGCCCGGAATATTCCTCGCGGCCGAGGCGCGCTTCGTAAAGGCCCGACGCGCACACGCCATCGAGATATTCCGCGACGACCGGACCCAGCGACCACATGGAAAAGGCCTTGAGCGCGGCGAGAATCTTCACGCCCGCCCGGTCCCGCACATCGGCGAGGATGGCGAGGTTGCGCCGCACCGCCGCCTCATCCACCACGAAGGCGGGGGACGGCACGCGGCCAAGATCGAAATGCGCAAAAGCGCCCGGATCACCCGCCCGTGTTTCCATGAGATACTCCTTTCGCGCGCTTCGCGGCATCATCAAGGCCGCATCATGGCCGCCGCCTGAGTAAGAGAAAGGCCGGGCCGCCATACCGGAACGGACGGCGGCTCGGCCCTTGTCGAAAAATCGGGAAGGGATCAGAAGGCCAGCGGGCCGTCCAGTTCCTTCACCTGCCAGGGCAGGCCATGCTTGTTCAGCATGTCCATATAGGGATCGGGGTTCATCTGTTCCATGTTGAACACGCCCGCGCCAGACCATTGGCCGGTCAGGATCATCGCCGCGCCGATCATCGCCGGGACGCCGGTGGTGTAGCTGACCGCCTGATTGCCGGTTTCGGCAAAGGCGTCCTCATGGTCGCAGATATTGTAGATGTAGAAGGTTTTCGTCGAACCGTCCTTCGCGATGCCGGTGGCTATGTCGCCGATATTGGTCTTGCCCTTGGTCGTCGAACCGAGCGTGGAGGGTTCGGGCAGCACTGCCTTCAAAAACTGGAGCGGGATGATTTCCTGCCCGTTATAGATCACCGGGTCGATCCGGGTCATGCCGACATTCTGGAGCACTTCCAGATGCTTGAGATAAGCGTCGCCAAAGGTCATCCAGAAGCGGATGCGCTGTATTTCCGGGAAATGGGTGGCAAGGCTTTCCAGTTCCTCATGATACATGAGGTACATGTTCTTCGGCCCGACCTGTTCGAAATCGAACTGCTGCTTGTGGGACAGGGCGGGCGTCGTCACCCATTGCCCATTTTCCCAGTGGCGCGCCGGGGCGGTCACTTCGCGGATATTGATTTCCGGGTTGAAATTGGTCGCGAAATGCTGGCCATGGTCGCCGCCATTGCAATCGAGAATGTCGAGCGTGTCGATGCGGTCGAGATGATGTTTCTTCAGATAGGCCGCGAACACGCTGGTCACGCCCGGATCGAAGCCGGAGCCGAGCAGCGCCATCAGGCCCGCTTCCTTGAAACGATCCTGATAGGCCCATTGCCATGAATATTCGAAATGCGCCTCGTCGCGCGGTTCGTAATTGGCGGTGTCCATATAATGCACGCCGGCGGCAAGGCAGGCGTCCATGATGGCTAGATCCTGATAGGGCAGGGCCAGGTTGACGACCAGCTTCGGCCCGACCCGGTTGATGAGCGCGGTGGTGGCCGCGACGTCATCGGCATCGATCTGCGCCGTCTTGATGGTGACGCCGGTGCGCTGCTTCACCGATTCCGCGATGGCGTCGCACTTGGCCACGGTACGGCTGGCGAGCGTGATGTCGCTGAAAATATCCGGGTTCATCGCCATTTTATGCACTGCGACCGACCCGACGCCCCCGGCACCGATAACCAGAACCTTGCTCAATTCACGCTCCTGTGACGCATCCAAGAAAGGCGCGATATAATGTTCCCGTGTGACAGTGCAATGTCGCATTGGCGGGACGCCGCCGGATCTGCGACGAAACCCTGTGCCGGCGGGAGTCGGCCCGCGCATTTCCTCTTTCTTTTATGCAGGGAAATACAGGCTTGTGACAGCATTTTAACCGATCATTAGCCTTGTTGTCGTTAAATGGGCGGCATGTTCGACGGAACAAGGGCCGATGGCTCGATTCCACCGGGCGGAAGGGCGGGAAATCCCCGCTTTGCCGGGGCGTCGAACGGGCGGAGGAGCCAGGGCTTGCAAGCGGAGGACGCGACGATGATCGAAGGGCAGGCTTCCCCGGATGATGCGGCCACGGATCGCCGCCGTGCCGGTGCGCGCCAGATTTCCGTGCTCATCAATGCGGGCATCAGCCATGCCGACCATGACGCGCTCTGCCGTATCCGCAACCTGTCGTCCGGCGGGGTGATGATCGAATGCCCGCTGGCGCTGGCGGTGGATGATGCGGTGGAACTGCAATTGCGCTCCGGCCAGCGGATCGGCGGCACCGTCCGCTGGGTGCGGGAAGGGCAGGCGGGCATTGCCTTTGACGATCCGGCCAGCGCCGCTCTGGTGAGCGGAGCGCCTTCTGCCGGAAAACGCATATCTATCCGCAAGCAACGGGACGAGGATGTCTCCCCCGTCGGCTATCCGCTGTTTCGCCGCAAATGCTGGGCGCATCTGGTGGCCGGGCATAAACGATCGCGCGCGCCCGTGCTGATGATCTCGCCCACGGGGCTGGTTGTCGAGAATCTGGGCGATTGGGCCGGCGAGCGCCTGTTCGGCATCATGATCGACGGGCTGGGCCGCTTGCAGGGGCGGATCAGCGACGGCGCGACGATCGGCGATTCGGAAACCATCGCCTTGCTGTTCGTGGAGCCGGTGCATTATCGCACGTTCAACGAATGGCTGCTCGCCACGCCGCCTGACACGGATGGCGCGCTCACCGATGTCGAGCCGAGCGGGGCGCATAGCCAATGGGTGTGAGCATATCCCTCGGCGGATGAATCCGGGCAGGTGACGGACGAAAACAAGCCCCGACCAGCAGGCTGGCCGGGGCTTTGTCGTTCCGCCGTCCGCCCACCCCTTTACGCAGAGATGGGCAGAGCGGGGAGGGGCAGGAGTGTCAGAGCGCGCCCGCCTTTTGTTCCAGTTCCGCCGTCGCCGCGCCGATGGCGGCAAGGGCCGCGTCTTCGCCAAAAGCGAGGCCTTCGGCCAGCACCACATCCACATTGGTGATGCCGATGAAGCCGAGCAGCAGGCGCAAATAGCTGATCTGGTGATCCATGGCGGCCCCGGCGCCCTCGCTATAGGCGCCCGCGCGGCTCGCGATGATGACGACGCGCTTGCCCTTCAGCAGGCCTTCGGGGCCTTCCGCCGTATATTGGAAGGTCGCGCCTGCGCGCAGCACATGGTCGAGCCAGCTTTTCAGCGTCGAGGGGATGCTGAAATTATACATGGGCGCGCCGATGACGATCAGGTCGGCCGCCTGCATTTCCCCGATCAGCCGGTCGGACAGTTCGCGGGTCGGCCGGGCGGCTTCGGTTTCCGGCGCGGGGCGGCCGATGCCCGCCAGCGTCGAGGACCGCACATGCGGCACCGGGTCGGCATCCAGATCGCGGTCCGTCACCGCCAGCGCGGGGTTGGCGGACCGGGCCGCGCCCAGAAAGGCGTCGATCAGCTTGTTGGAAACGGAATTGGCGCCATTGGCGCTGCTGCGAATGACCAGAAGATTAGACATGACAGGTTCCTTTTCGGGCGGTGAGAGGGGAAATAGGGCTTCCCCATCCCTCCCGCAGAATGTTTCGGGGACAAGAGGGATGTGGCATCAAAGGATTTCGTATACAACCGGCAATATTCAACTAATAGCCATGCGTTTTTGAATGGAGAGGGTGGCCGATGGATTGGGATGATATGCGCACCTTCCTGGCGGTGGCGCGCCATGGCACGCTGTCGGCGGCGGGGCGGGCGCTGGGCCTGTCTCAACCGACGATGGGCCGCCGCCTCTCTGCCATGGAGGCGCGGATGGGCGCGCGCCTTTTGCGCCGGACGCCGGAGGGCTATCTGCTCACGCCGCTGGGGGAAAGTCTGCTGCCCGGCGCGCAGCGCATAGAGGCGGAGATGCTGGCCGCCGAACGCGCCATGCGCGGCCATGACGTGATGCTGGCGGGCAAGGTGCGGGTCACGACCGTCGATACGCTGGCCGCGCAATTTCTCGTGCCTGCGCTGGCGCGCCTGCAACAAGACCATCCCGGCATCAGCGTTGAACTGTTGTCGGATGCACGGCAGCTCAATCTGGCGCGGCGAGAGGCGGATATCGCCATTCGCATGGCCCCTTTCGACGGGCAGGAGATCGTGACGCGCAGGCTGGGGACGATGGCCATGGCGCTTTATGCCGCGCCCCATGCCGTGCCGGGCCATGATCCGGCGCACCCTCCCGCCCGTATCGTCACCGTGCTGGATGATCTGGCGCATCTGCCCGAAGCCGCATGGCTGCGGGAGCATTTGCCCGATGCCGAAATCGCCTTGCAATCCAACAGCCGGGAGGTCCATTTTCATGCGGCCTGCCAAGGCATGGGGGTGGCCTGCCTCGTCTGCTATCGGGCGGAGGGGCATCCCGATCTGGTGCGGGTGCGGCCCGACCTTCCCCTGTTGCGGCGCGACATCTGGATCGGCGTGCACCGGGACATGCGCCAGACCCCCCGCATCCGCGCGGTGATGGACGCCATTGCCGCCGAAATATCCCGTCACCGCGAAGAATTGCTTCCCGCAGCCGAGCCGGAATGAGCGATGGCGGGGCGGGCGGCGGCGGGGCGAGCGGTGCCGTCGTCCCCGCTTCTTCAGGAAGGATCGCTCCAGCCCAGGCCAAGCGCCTTTTGCAGCGCGACATAATCCGCCGTCATGGTCGCGGTCGCCTGTGACAGCGATTGTTCGGCATTGAACGACTGGCGTTGCGCGTCGAGCAGGTCGATCCGGCTGGCGGTGCCGGCGGTGAAGCGCTGCCGCGTCAGGGTGAGGGTGCGCTGCGCCGATGTGCGGGTGCGCGCCGCGCTGGCGACGCTCTGGCGGCTGGCGCCATAGCGGGACAGCGCATCTTCCGTATCGCGCAGGGCGGAAAGGACCGTCTGGCGATAGGCGGCGGCGGCTTCCTCGCGTGCGCCCTGCGCCTGTCCGACCCGCGCGCCGTTCCGCCCGAAATCGAGGATGTTCCAGCTCAGCCGGGGCATGGCGATGGCCGCCAGATTGTCGAGATCGACCACATCTTCGGGGTCGGTGCCGCCAATGCCGATCAGCCCCATGAAGCTGATGCGCGGAAAGCGCGCCGCCTCCGCCACGCCGATTTGCGCGGTCGCGGCGGCAAGCTGGCGTTCGGCGGCGCGAATGTCCGGGCGGCGTTGCAGCAGCGCTGCCGGATCGCCGATCGCCACGCTGGCGGGGGGCAGGGGAATCGCCTTGGGCGCGGTCAGCAGATCGTCCAGCGCGCCGGGGGCCTCCCCCACCAGCGTCGCCAGCGCATTGAGATAGGCGCTTTCCTCGGCCTTCAGGGGCAGGAGCGCGCTTTCGCTCTGTTCGGTGAGGCTGCGCTGGCGTTCCACGTCCAGCGCGGAGGTGGTGCCGCGGGCATAGCGCTGCTCGGTCAGTTTCAATATATCGCGCTGGCTGGCGGCCGAATGCTGCGCTAGGGCGAGGCGTTGCTGGCGGTCGCGCAGATTGACATAGGCCTGCCCGATTTCAGCGGCGAGACTGACCTGCGCATCGGCGACATTCGCTTCGGCGGCGGCCAGCGAGGCGCGGGAGGCCTCCACCGAACGGCGATGCCCGCCGAACAGGTCGATTTCCCAGCTTGCGTCGAAGCCGATATTATAGAAGTTGAGCGATTCACTGTCGTCGCCCCCGCTCTGGCCCCCACCGCCCTGATCGCCGCCATTACCCGAAGAGCCAAGGTCTATGCCCGGCAGTTGCGCATGGGCGGCCATGGCCTGTGCATTGGCGTTGGGCAGCCCGTTGGCGCGCTCCAGCCGCAGCGCGGAGCGGGCCTGTTGCAGCCGGGCCTGCGCGACAGCGATGCCGGGGTTGCCGACAAGGGCGCGCTGTTCCAGTTCATCGAGAACCGGGTCGCCCAGCGCCGTCCACCATGGCGCGGGCGTCGGCGCGGCGGCCGCCACGTCCTGCCCGGCGCGGGCGAAATGCTGCGGCACGGGCGGCGTGCCCGCCGTCGATGGCCCCTCATAATCCGGGCCGACCGTGCAGGCGGCAAGGACGGAAAGGGCGGAAAGGGCCAGAACGGGAAGGAGCCGCAGGGGCGAACGCATAGGCATTATGGACCTCAGTGCATGGCGATCGCCCGCCCTTTGGGCAGCGGTCGCAAAAATAATACCAGCGGCATCACGATGATGATGCCGACCGTCAACAGCCAGAATATATCATTATAGGTCATCACCAGCGCCTCGCGTTGAATCGTGCCGGCAAGGGTGCGCATCGCCGCTTCGGGGCTGCCCAGCGCATGAGTGAGGCCCGCAATATAATCCTGCACCCCCACGGAATTGGCGTTCAGCGTTTCCTCTATACGGCGGCTGTGCAGCCAGAGCCGCTGATCCTGCATGATCGCGATTCCGGCCAGCGCGAAGGAGCCGCCAAGGTTGCGCACGGCGCTGAACAGCCCGGCGGCGTCCCCGGCATCTTCGGTCGGCACCGATGTGATGGCGGCCTGCGTCAGGAACAGAAAGCCGAGGATCGTGCCGACGCCGCGCAACAACTGGGATTCGACGAAGGCGGACCCGGTCGCCTGCGCCGTCATGGTCGTATCGACCCAGCAACTCGTCGCCATGATCAGCAGCCCCGCCGATACCGCGATGCGGATATCCAGATGCTTGATCAGGAGCGGCGTGAACGGCATCAGGATCAGGCTGGGAATGCCGGACAGCAGCACCACCTTGCCCGCTTGCAAAGCGTTATAATCCGCTATTGCCGCGAGAAACTGGGGGATCACAAAGGCCGTGCCATAGAGCATCATGCCGATGACGAAACCCATCAGCGCGACCGATCCGAATTGCCGGTTCAGCAGCAGCTTCAGCTTGATGACCGGCCGCTTGGCAAAAAATTGACCGGCGATCAGCAGGACGAAGCCGATGGCGGAGACGATCGTGACCTTGATGATCTCCTGACTTTCGAACCATTGTTCCCGCTGGCCTTCTTCCAGCACGATGGTCAGGCCACCAAGGCCGAGAGCCAGCCCCGCTATGCCCATCCAGTCCGCATGCCTCAATTCCTGAAATTTCGGCTTCTGGTGCGGCAGGCCGACCAGCAGCAGGGTGATGAGGATCATGCCTACCGGCAGGTTGATGAAGAAGGCATAATGCCAACTGATGTTTTCCGTCAGCCAGCCACCGATCAGCGGCCCCAGCACCGGGCCGAGAATGGCGGTGACGCCGAACATCGCATTGCCGATCGGCTGTTGTTCCCTCGGCAGGCGGGTGGCGATGATGGTCATCGCCGTGGGGATGAGCGCGCCGCCGGTAAAGCCCTGTCCGACCCGGCCGATAATCATCGTCGTCAGATCGCTCGCGACCCCGCACAGCATCGAAAATGCGGTGAAGAGCGTTGCGGCGATCAGCAGGAAAGTACGCAGGCCGAGCAGCCTTTCCAGCCAGCCGGAAAGGGGGATGATGATGATTTCCGCGACCAGATAGGATGTCGCGATCCATGTGCCTTCGGTGCCGCTCGCGCCGATTTCCCCCTGAATCGTGGGCAGGGCGGAATTGACGATGGAAATATCCAGCGTCGCCATCATCGCGCCGAGGCTGCCCGCGGCCACCGCCATCCATGCGGTGGCGTCGGCGCGTTCGGGCGTCGCCGAGGCGGGCGGCAGACCGGAAGCGTCGGCGGTGGTGGCGGTCACTTTCTTATCCGCGCGTTATACTGTTCCTGTTCATCCCGGATCTGCTGCGTGGCGCCCTTGGCGGACCGGGTGTCCACCGACACATCGACCGAAAGGCCCGGCACCAGCAATTTGCGGGTTTCAGGCCCGGCATGAATGGCGATGCGCACGGGGACGCGCTGCACGATCTTGGTGAAGTTGCCGGTCGCGTTCTGCGGCGGCAGGACAGAGAATTGCGCGCCCGTTCCCGGTGCGATGCTCGCCACCGTGCCGGGGATTTCGACGCCGGGCAGGGCGTCCACTTCCACGCTCACCGGTTGTCCCACCCGCATCAGGCCAAGCTGCGTTTCCTTGAAATTCGCCTCGATATAGAATTGGTCGATCGGTATCAGCGTCATCATGCGGGTGGCGGCCTGAACGAACTGGCCCTGCCGCACGGTCTTGTCGCCGATGCGCCCGTCGACGGCGGCGCGCAGCACGGTCGCCTGCACATTGGTATTGGCGGCGGACAATTGGGCGCGAGCGGCCTGACCCTGCGCCTCGGCCTGACGCACCTGCGTTTGCAGCGTCGCGACCCGTTCACGCGCGCTGGTGAGGCCGGCGCGGGCGGAGGTCAGCTTCGCATTGGCCTGCGCGGCCTGATTGCGCATTTGCGCCAGACGTTCCCGCGGCTCGGCCCCGCTCCGGGCCAGCGGTTGATAGCGGGCCACTTCGCTGTTGGCGAAATCGGCATCGGCCTGCGCGGCCATCACTTGCGCTTCGGCCTGCGTGATGGCGGCCTGCTGTTCGCGGATCTGCGCATGCGCCCCGGCCCCGGCCGCTTCCGCGAGCGCGATCTGCGCCTGCGACTGGGCGGCCTGCGCCCGGTAATCGCGCGGGTCGATCTCGACCAGCGGTTGCCCGGCTTTCACCTCCTGATTTTCCTCGACGAAAACGCGATCGACATAGCCCGACACCTTGGGCGAAACGGTGATGCCGTCCGCCTGGACATAGGCGTCGTTCGTGCTTTGCTGATATTTGCCGTAGGTTTCATGGCGAACGAACCAGAGAACGCCGATGGTCAGCGCCGCCACCACCATTATCAATATGATGCGCCGGTTGCGCTTGTTCTTTCCTGCCGGTGAGGGACTTTCATCTTCTTCCGTGGGGGGAAGGGAGGTGGGTTCGACACTCATTGCAGGCGCTCATTCGTTAAGTTGGCGACTGCATATGCTCGCACTTGCGGTATAATGCAATACCATCTAATGAGGCACCTCATGAAAATAACAGATGATGAATTGCTGCGCCAACTGGGGCGGGCCTATTTGTTGATGCATCGGCGCATCGATCGGACGATGACCATGCGGGGGGCCTCGCTCGCGCAGACGAAACTGCTCTTCTATGTCGAACGGCATGATGGCCGGGCGCGGGCGGTCGATATCGCCGAACTGTTCGGGCAGGCGCCGCGCACCGTGACGCAGGCGCTCGATGCGCTGGAACGCGATGGCCTGATTTTCCGCACGACCGATCCCGACGATCGCCGGGTCAAGCGCCTCGGCATCACCGATGCGGGACGGCGCGCCATCGCCGCGACGGAGCCTTTGCGCCGCGATCTGGTGCAACATCTGTTTGCGCGGTTCACCGATGAGGACCGGCTGCATATGAGCGATTGCCTGGCCAAGCTGATCGACCGGCTGGGCCTTCCCGACGCGGAAGCATAAGGCGCCCGGTCGCCTCGCCCTTCTTGCTCTTCCGGCTGGATTTGTTATGCTTCGAATCAGCCGATCCCGAGCAAAAGCGGGGCGGAAGAGGATGATGTCGGAGGCCATGATGGAACGGATTCATCACAACCTTTGTCAGTGCGGGTTCGGGCTGTTGTGCAAGGCCAGTCTGGCGGCGTTGATGATCGCGGGCAGTTTTTACGCCCTGTTGGGCTGAATGAGTTTTCCGGGAAGGGCGGTTTTGCCGCCGGGCGGGGTTCCGCCTGTCGCGATGGCCCGCGCCCCGGAATTGCCGCCTGTCCGCTTTCCCTCCTGATATCGTCACGGCCTATCCGCGCCTTCCCCATGTTGCCGGAACGATGCGAGCCGGAACGATGCGCTGAAGGCGGGACGGGTTGAGCGCCTCTGTTTTTATCGTCCCATCCTTTTAATCGCGCTGGCCGGTTCCCACCTTATGATAGCGGCGCTCTATCTTGCGGCGCGCATGTTCATATTTTCAGGAAACGGACCGTCTGCCCTCATGAATCCCCTGCTCGATGCCATGGCCCTGCCGCGTTTTACCGAAGTGACGCCGGCAATGATCGTTCCCGCGCTCGAAGAAGCGATCCACGAACAGGAAAGGGTGGTTCAGGCGGTGACGCAGGCGCCCGCAGCCGGTTTTGCCGGGGCGTGGCTGCCGCTCGAACGGGCGGACCGGACGATCGATGCGCTCTGGTCCACGGTGTCGCATCTTCATGCGGTGGCCGATGGCCCCGAACTGCGCGCCGCCTATGCCGAAGGGCAGGCGAAGCTGGTCGAAAACGCGATGAAGGTCGCGCAAAATCATGATCTGTATGAAGTGCTGCGGGGGGTGTCGAACTCGCCCGATTTCGCGACCCTGCCGGAGGAAGACCGCGTCGCGGTCAGCCATGCCCTGCGCGATTTCACCCTTGCCGGGGTGGCGCTGCCCGAGGAAAAACGCGCCCGCTTTGCCGAGATTTCGGTTGAACTGTCGAGCCTTTCCAACGGGTTCGCCAGCGCCGTGCTCGACGCGACGGATGCGTGGAGCGAACTTGTCACCGATGAAGCGATGCTGGCGGGCGTGTCCGATGCCGACAAGGCGATGTTCGCGCAGGCCGCAAGGGAGAAGGATCTCGACGGCTGGCTCGTCACCCTGCAATATCCCAGCGTCAATGCGATCCTGACCTTCGCGGAAAATCGGGGGCTGCGCGCCCGCGTCTATGAGGCGTTCAACACCCGCGCATCCGACCGGGGGCCGCAGGCGGGGCAGTTCGACAATAGCGACCGCATTGCGCGGATCCTCGAATTGCGGCGGGAATGCGCGGCGTTGCTGGGGTTCGACGGCACGGTCGATTGGCTGCTGGCGACCCGCATGGCCGACAGCGCCGACGAGGTGCTGCATTTCCTGCGCGATCTGGCGGCCCGCGCCAAACCCTTTGCCGAGCGGGAGATGGAGGAACTGCGCGCCTTCGCCGCGGCCGAACTGGGGATTGCGGATGTGCAGCCATGGGATGTCGGCTTTGCGGCCAATCGCCTGCGGCAGGCGCGCTATGCGGTGGATGAACAGGCGATCCGCGCCTATTTCCCGGTCGATCGGGTGATGGAGGGATGGCGCGCGCTGCTGACGCGCCTGTTCGGCATCCGCCTCGATGAGCGCAAGGATGTGCAGCTTTATCACCCCGACGCCCATTATTATGACGTGGTGGATGAGGACGGGACGGTGTTTGCCGGGCTGTATCTCGATCTCCATGCCCGTTCCGGCAAGCGGGGCGGCGCATGGATGGCGCAGGCCCGCCCGCGCTTGCAGGATGACGGGGCGATCGGCGTGCCGGTCGCCTATCTCGTCTGCAATTTCTCACCCAAGGGAGGGGACGCCCCTTCCTTGTTGTCGCATGGCGATGTGACGACGCTGCTGCATGAGACGGGGCATTGCCTCCATCACCTCTTCACCCGCGTCAACCGGCCGAGCATCGCGGGGACCAACGGTTTTGAATGGGATGCGGTCGAACTGCCCAGCCAGTTGATGGAGGATTTCGCGTGGGACAGGGAGGTGCTGACCGCCATGTCGGGCCATCATCAGACTGGAGAGCCGCTGCCTGCGGAAGAATTTGACCGGCTGACGGCGGCGCGTCATTTCCAATCCGGCATGTTCATCGTGCGGCAGATCGAATTCGGCCTGTTCGACATGCTGCTCCACATGGGCGCGCTGGGCGATGACCCGGTGCGGGTGATGCAGGTGGTGCGCGAGGAAGTGGCGGTGATCCATCCACCCGAATGGAGCCGCTTTTCCCATGGTTTCAGCCATATTTTCGCGGGCGGCTATGCGGCGGGCTATTATAGCTATTTATGGGCCGAGGTGCTGGCGGCGGACGCCTTTCAGCGCTTTGCGGAGGCCGGGCTGGTGGATCGCGCCACCGGCGAGGCGTTGCGGCAAGACGTGCTTTCTCGCGGCGCGACGCGGCCAGCGGCGGAGAGTTTCCGGGCGTTCCGGGGGCGGGATGCCGACCCTTCGGCCATGTTGGTCCGGCGCGGGCTGGTGTAAGGCGCGGGGATATCCGCGCCTGCCCCTTTCCGCCCGCCCCCTTCCTAATGCCGGTCAAGGGGGCGGGGCGCTTCCGGCGTTATTGGCCGGATTGCCGGGCAAAGGCGGTGAAGCCTGCCAGATAGTCCTTCAACCGTTCGCGGGTGGGTTCGTCGGTCAATCGGCCTTCATCGTCGAACAGATTGCCCGCCTTCGACACCATCAGGCGCCCCTCGAACCATGGGCGGGTCTGGAGGGTGCGCAGCACCGGCAGCCAGCCATCCTGCGCCAATATCGTGCCAAAGCCGCCGGGGGATGCGCCGATGACGGCGACGGCCCTGCCGCTGAAGACACGGGCGGAATCCTTGGGCGGGCGGGACAGCCAGTCGATGGCGTTCTTGAACACGCCGGGCATGCCATTATTATATTCGGGCGTCGCGAGCAGCAGCCCATCGGCCCCGGCGATCGCGTCCTTGAGAGTTGTCACCGCTGCGGGGATGCCGCCGCTTTCCTCATCATCGGCATTATAAAGGGGAACGCCCTCAATCGTCCGCACATCCAGTTCGGCCCCGTCGGGCATCAGATCCCGCGCCGCGTTCAGCAGGCCCAGATTATAGGAATGGCGACGCAGGCTTCCGGCAATTCCGACAATGCGTGTCATGATGATGGCTCCTTGGACAACAGAGGGGCGGGGAACAGGATAAGGAAGTCAGGACTTGGCGAGCGGCGCGGGCAACGGGCCAGGCAGATTTCCGTGCCCGCCGACAGGACTGCGCCGTCTGTGTTCGATTATCATGTCAATCATGGGACGCTTCTTTCCTGTCATGCACGAAAAACGGATCATATCCGCCTTATAACAGGGCAGGAAGGCTTTGGTTGCCGTTCCCCAAGGAAGGGACGGCGGAAAGAAAACGGCCCGGCCCATTTTCCTTGCGGGAAAGGGCCGGGCCGGGTCGTCAGGCGGATATCCGCTCGAAACGGCCGCTGTTGAAATCGTCGATGGCCTGACGGATTTCCTCCTCGGAGTTCATCACGAACGGGCCATAGCCGACGATCGGTTCATCGATCGGCTCGCCGGTCAGGATGAGCAGCGTGGCGTCGCCATCGGCATGGATGGCAATATCACCACCTTCGCGGCTGAGCAGCAGCACCTCCGCTTCGCCCACATCCTGCGTGCCGTTGACGGTCGCATGGCCGCCCAGCATCACCACCAGGCCGACATGGCCTTCCGGCAGGTCCAGCGTCACATCGGCATCGCGGCGCAAGCGCATGTCCCAGACATTGATCGGCGTGAAGGTCCGCGCGGGGCCTTTGACGCCGCCCAGTTCCCCGGCGATGATCCGCGCAGAGCCAGCTTCGCCGGGCAGTTCGACGGTCGGGATATCCGCCGCCACTATGCCCTGATAGCCGCCGGGGGCCGCCTTGTCCTTCGCGGGCAGATTGACCCAGAGCTGCACCACCCGGAACCGTCCGCCCGTCTTGGCGAAGGCGGGGGAATGGAACTCCTCGTGGATGATGCCGCCCCCGGCGGTCATCCACTGCACGTCGCCGGGGCCGATGACCCCGCCATTGCCTGCGGAATCCCGGTGCGCCACCTCGCCATCATAGACGATGGTGACGGTTTCGAAGCCCTTGTGCGGATGCTGGCCGACGCCCCGCGCCGTTGTGGTCGGCGCGAAATCATGCGGCCCGGCATAATCGAGCAGCAGGAACGGGCTGACATGCGCGCCCAGCGTCGAATAGGAAAAGAGCGTGCGGACGGGGAAGCCGTCGCCCACCCAATGGCCCTGATTATTGCCATAGCGGCCAAGAACGGTCTTGCTCATATGTCGTCTCCTGCGCGGCCCGCCGGTTGAAGGAGAGGGCCGCTGTTGAAGAGAGAAATAGCATCGCGCCGCACCCGGCAAAAGATTGCGTAACCCGACGCATCGTCCTATTCATGCAACGATGCAGGATCTCAACGACCTCGCCTATTTTGTCGCCGTCGTCGATCATGGCGGCTTTGCCGCGGCGGGGCGGGCGCTGGGCGTCCAGAAATCGAAACTCAGCCGCCGCATCCTCGCGCTGGAGGAAAGGCTGGGCGTGCGGTTGCTCAACCGGTCCTCCCGCCGCTTTTCCGTGACGGAGATCGGGCGCGATTATTATGAACGCTGCGTGGCGATGCTGGTGGAAGCCGAAGCGGCGGATCAGCTTATCGCGCATAGCCGGGCGGAACCGCGCGGCGTGGTGCGGATCAGTTGCCCGGTGGCGCTGCTCGCTTTTCAGTTCGGCGCTCTCATCAGCCGGTTCATGCTGGAAAACCCGGCGGTCGAGGTGGTGCTGGAGGCGACCAACCGGCGCGTCGACGTGATCGCGGAAGGGTTTGATCTGGCGATCCGCGTGCGCACCCCGCCGCTGGAACCGACCGATCTGGTGATGCGGCGGCTCGATGAAAGCACGCAATGCCTTGTCGCCAGCCCGTCGCTGGTGGGCGGCACGCTGCATTCGCCCGCCGATCTGCCCGATTTTCCGAGCCTGGATCAAGGACCGGCCCGCCGTGATCATCATTGGGATCTGCATCATGCCGATGGGCAGGTGGCCCATGTCCCGCATCATCCCCGGCTCATTACCGATGATATGGCGACGCTGCGGGCGGCCGCGCTCGCCGGTGTGGGGATCGCGCAGCTTCCCACGATCATGATCTGGCAGGATGTGGAGGCCGGGCGGCTGAAACATGTGGTGCCGCAATGGCGTCCGCGCGCGGGGGTGGTCCATGCGGTGTTCCCGTCGCGGCGCGGCCTGCTGCCTTCGGTGCGGGCGCTGCTGGATTTTCTGGCGCGGGAATGCGCCGCAGAGCGGGAACAGGCCGCCCCCACCTTCGACGAAACGCGTCGGAGGGCGTGATGCTTGCGGGCTGTGCGGAGGGGGATCATATTGGCCGCGGAAGGACAGGATGGCAAGGCGATGAGCGACCCCGAACTGGTGATATGCCCCTCTTGTCAGGCGGCCAATCGCGTGCCTGCCGCGCGCATCGGCGGCGGGCCGAAATGCGGGCGTTGCGGCAAGCCGCTGTTCGGCATCGGGCCGATCGAGGTGGCAGCGGCGGCGTTCGACCGGCATGTCGGCAAGGGCAGCCTTCCCGTGCTCGCCGACTTCTGGGCGGGCTGGTGCGGCCCGTGCCGGATGATGGCCCCGGCCTTCGCCGCCGCCACGCAGGATCTGGAACCGGCCGTCCGGCTGGTGAAGGTCGATAGCGAGGCGGAGCAGGCGCTGGCCTCTCGCCATGGGATACGGTCCCTGCCGACGCTGGTGCTTTTCGCCGGAGGGGAGGAGCGGGCGCGGATATCGGGGGCGCTGGATCGCCGCCAACTGGTCGGCTGGGTGCGGCAAAATCTGCCCGCATGACGGGCCATGCTGGATTTGGGATTCCCTGCGCGCTCAATTGGTTATACAATATCCTGACGCGATGCCGGAAACAGCTTTGGCCGGCACGCATGCCAAGAGCTGCGAGAAGGACGGTTATTTAGGGATAATGATGCGGAAATTCATGTTTCTGTCTTTCGTTAACCGCGTGATGGCGCTAGGGACGCGCTCATGACCCAATCACGCACCTTGTATGAAAAAATCTGGGACGCCCATGTTGTCGAACGCCGGGAAGACGGCACATGCCTTCTTTATATAGACCGGCACCTCGTTCATGAAGTGACCAGCCCGCAGGCGTTCGAGGGGCTGCGCATGGCCGGGCGCAAGGTTCGCCGCCCGGATCTGACGCTGGCCGTGCCGGATCATAACCTGCCGACGACCGCGCGCCTTGACGCGCAGGGCCATCGCCTGCCGATCGCCGACCCGGAAAGCGCGCAGCAGCTTGCCGCGCTGGAAAGCAACGCGCCAAAGTTCGGTATTCGATATATCGGCCCGACCGACGCCGAACAGGGCATCGTCCATGTGGTAGGGCCGGAGCAGGGCTTCACCTTGCCGGGCATGACGCTGGTGTGCGGCGACAGCCACACCGCCGCGCATGGCGCATTGGGCGCGCTGGCGTTCGGCATCGGCACCAGCGAGGTCGAGCATGTGCTGGCGACCCAGACCTTGCTGCTGACGCCGAGCAAGACGATGGAAATCCGCGTCGAAGGCAGGCTGGGCGCGGGCATCACGCCCAAGGACGTGATCCTGCATGTCATCGGCGTCATCGGCACCGGCGGCGGCACCGGCCATGTGATCGAATATCGCGGCAATGTGTTCGAGGAAATGTCGGTGGAGGGGCGCCTCACCGTATCGAACATGTCGATCGAGGGGGGCGCACGCGCCGGCCTCTTCGCGCCCGATGAAAAGACGTTCGCCTATGTGAAGGGCCGCCCGATGGCCCCCAAGGGGGCGGATTGGGACGCGGCCGTCGCCTATTGGAAGACGCTGCGCACCGATGAAGGCGCGCGGTTCGACCGCTCGGTGGTCATCGATGCCGCCGATATCCTGCCGACCGTGACATGGGGCACCAGCCCGGAAGATGTCGTGCCGATCACCGGCGCCGTTCCCGCGCCGGAAAGTTTCGAGGACGCGACCAAGCGCGCGGCCGCGGAAAAGGCGCTGGATTATATGGGGCTTTCCGCCGGGCAAAGGATGCAGGATATCGAGGTCCAGCATGTGTTCATCGGCAGTTGCACGAACAGCCGGATCGAGGATCTGCGCGCCGCCGCTTCGGTGGTGAAGGGACATAAGATCGATGGGCGCATCAAGCAGGCGTTGGTCGTCCCCGGCTCCGGCCTCGTCAAATTGCAGGCCGAACAGGAAGGGCTGGACCGCATCTTCATCGACGCGGGCTTCGAATGGCGGGAGCCGGGCTGCTCCATGTGTCTGGGGATGAACCCGGACAAGGTGCCGAGCGGCGAACGCTGCGCCTCTACGTCCAACCGCAATTTCATGGGGCGGCAGGGACCGGGCGCGCGCACGCATTTGCTGTCCCCGGCCATGGCGGCGGCGGCGGCGATCACGGGACATCTGACCGATATACGGGAACTGACGGGGGAAGAGGCATGAAGGCTGTATTCTGGATGTTGGCGGCGGGCGCTCTGGCGAGCGCGGCGCTGGCGGTCAGCGTGGGAAAGGCGGAGGATAATTCCCTGCTCGATGCCGATAAGGATGGTTCGGGCCAAGTGAACCCGGCGACGGACGGGGAGGCGCTTCGCTGATGGAGCCGATCAGGACGGTTGACGGACGCGCCTATCCGCTGGGTGTAAAAAATGTCGACACCGACATGATAATCGCCGCGAAATGGCTGAAAACCATAAGCCGCGCCGGGCTGGGCAAGGGCGCGTTTGAGGCGATGCGCCAGCAACCGGGCAATGTGTTCGACGATCCCGATTATGCGGGCAGCCCCATTTTGATCGCGGGGGACAATTTCGGCTGCGGGTCGAGCCGCGAACATGCCGCATGGGCGCTCGCGGATATGGGCGTCAAGGTCGTGATCGCGCCGAGTTTCTCGGATATTTTCTCCGGCAATGCGTTCAAGAACGGCATATTGACCGTCGTGGTCCCGCAAGACGTGATCGACCGGCTGATGGAGATCGCGAAGACCGATCCCATTCACGTCGACCTTGAAAGCCAGATGGTGACGACGCCGTTTCAGGACCGCTTTTCGTTCGAGATCGATCCGTTCCGCAAAAGCTGTCTGCTGGGCGGGCTGGATGAAATCGGCCTGACGCTGGAACGGACCGGCGGCATCGACACTTATGAACAGCGCCGGGTGACGGACCAGCCATGGCTGATCCCGGCTTCGGCCTCCGCCTGATATCCTTGCCGGGACAGGCGGCGGCATCTATTGGGTTTCTTGTACATCATCGTTTTTATCGAGGCCGAAGGATATGACCAGTTTTCAGGATCGCGAGCGCGCTTTTGAAGCGAAGTTCGCGCATGACGAGGAAATGCAGTTCCGCATCACGGCCCGCCGCAATCGCCTGCTGGGCGAATGGGCGGCGGTCAAAATGGGGCTGAACGCCGCTGAAACCGATGCCTATGCAAAGGCAGTCGTGCAGGCCGATTTCGAAGAGGCGGGCGATGAGGACGTGATCCGCAAGCTGATGGGCGACCTGACCAGCGCGGGCGTCGATGTGGATGAGGGCATGGTGCGTGCGGCCCTTGAAGAACAGGCGGTCATCGCGCGCCGCATGTTCATCGAACCGCAATAAACGACAATCGACGGGAGCATTCATCTCATGCCGATGGCGGCTGAAGACATTGCGGGCATGATCCGCGCGGCCATTCCCGATGCGGAGGTCGAAATCCGCGATCTGGCCGGGGACGGCGACCATTATGCCGCAACCGTGACCGCAGAGAGTTTTCGCGGGATGAGCCGGGTGCGGCAGCATCAGGCGGTCTATGCGGCGCTGGGCGGACGCATGGGCGGCGTGCTGCATGCCTTGCAACTGACCACCGGCGTCCCCACTTGAAAGCGGATATGGCGCGGCAGGCACAAGCAGGCGCGCAGCGATAATGCCGTTAGGAGCATGAAATGAGTGAACAAGTTCAGGCGCGCATTGCGCAGATCGTCGGGGCCAATGATGTCGTGCTGTTCATGAAGGGCACGCCGCTCTTCCCGCAGTGCGGCTTTTCCAGCCGCGCCATCGCCATATTGGAGCATCTGGGCGTCGCCTATGACAGCGTGGATGTGCTTCAGGATCAGGAAGTGCGGCAGGGCATCAAGGAATTTTCCGACTGGCCGACCATCCCCCAGCTTTATGTGAAGGGGGAATTTGTGGGCGGCAGCGATATCATGATGGAAATGTATGAGGCGGGCGAACTGCACCAGATGATGACCGAAAAAGGCGTCGCCGCAGCCAGCTGAGCCGGATGACAGCGATGGCGCGCGGGCAAGACCGCCCGTGCATCGCGGGAATAGGGAAATAAAGGGGCAAGGCGGCTGGGCTGTCTTGCCCCTTTTTCATGGCGATGAGGGATTAGGCAGGAGGGGGCTTTCAGGCATCGCCCCTTGTCCGCCATCGCCTGTTCTTGTTTCCCGCGCGTTCATATCGACGTTCGGGAAGCCTTCCTGTCGGCCCGCAGGCCCGGCAAGCGCGCCAATAAATCCCCGCTTGGGCAGGCGCAACAGGCTATCGGGCGGAATGAATTGGGGGGAGAGGTTCGGGCGGGGGATGCGTTGCGGAGACAGGGCGTCGGCATCCCCCTTATTCGAACGGGTAGTGGCTGTGGATATGCACCGGCCATGCCAGTTTGGAACGGCGTCGGTTTTCTCCCCTGTTTGATGGTTAACATCCAGATACGCGCCTTTCCCCTTGTAAAATATTCCGACATATCGCGCGGTTTTTTCCGCAATGGCGCAGGACAAGCTTGAATAATCCTGCGGGATCGACACATGGGGTACTATGGAACCGCCTTTCGACCCGGAAATCTTGCCTGCGGGTGAAGTGATGCGCCTTTCTCCGTTGATAAGCCGGATATTGGCGCCCAATCCCTCGGCTTTCACCTTCACCGGCACGCAAAGCTATGTTGTGGGACGGGACAAGGTGGCGGTGATCGACCCCGGCCCCGATGAGGACGCGCATATCGATGCGCTGATCGCCGGGGTTGCCGGACGGCCCGTGGTCGCGATCATGTGCACGCATACCCACCGGGATCACAGCCCCGCCGCCGCGCCTCTTGCGCAGCGGACAGGCGCGCCGATCATCGGCTGCGCGCCGCTGACCTTGCAGGATGACGGCCCGCGCGCCGATGCGGCGTTCGATGCCGAATATCGCCCCGATGAGGTGATGGGCGACGGCGCGATCCTGTCCGGCGATGGCTGGTCGCTGGAGGCGGTGGCGACGCCGGGGCACACGTCCAACCATGTCTGTTTCGCGCTGGCGCAGGAAAAGGCGCTCTTTACCGGCGATCATGTCATGGGCTGGTCCACCAGCGTGATTTCCCCGCCCGATGGCGACATGGGCGATTATATGCGGTCCATGCAAAAGCTGCTCGATCGCGACGACGCCGTCTATTATCCCGCCCATGGCGATGCGGTGGAACGGCCGCAACGCTTGGTGCGCGGCATGATGGGGCATCGCAAGCATCGCGAAGGACAGATTTTGCGGCATATCACGGCCACGCCGCAGGGCGCGCGGATCAGCGACATGGTGGCCGAAATGTATAAGGGCGTCGATCGGAAGCTGCATCCTGCGGCGGCGCGATCGGTGCTCGCGCATCTGCTCGATCTGGAACAGCGGGGAATGGCCACCCATATGGGGGATGATATCTGGAAAGGAACCCGTGGGTGAAGAAACTTGTCGTCTCTCTGCTGGTCATATTGGCGGTTGCCGGCGCCGCGCTGGGCGGGGGCTATTATGTCTACAGCCAGTTGCGTGCGGACGCCTCCGGTTCGGTGGAGAGCGTCACGACGGCGAGCATCGCGGGCCTGCATGAACAGGCGCGGCTGACGCCCTTCATCGCCCGCTTCGTCGCGGTGGTCACGTCCCGCCAGCAACGGCTGGGCCTCTCTGCGGAACGGACGATGATCATGCCCGGCACGGTGCGCTATGAGATTGATCTCACCAGGATCACCCGGCAGGACGTGCAGTGGGATGAGGCGAGCAAGACGCTGACGGTCCGGATGCCGCCGCTCATTCTGGCGGGGCCGGAGGTCGATCTGGCGGGCATCCGTCAATATGGCGAAAGCGGCCTGCTCACCATGTTCACCGATGCGGAAAAGATGCTGGACGACACCAACCGAAAGGAAGGGCAGGCCGAACTGATGAAGCAGGCAAAGGCGCAGGTGCCGATGCGGCTGGCCCGCGATGCCGCCCGGTCCGCGATCGAGCGCACCTTCGCATTGCCATTGCGGGCGATTGGGCTACAGGCCAATGTGGTGGCCCGGTTTGCGGACGAACAGCCGGAACAACAACAGGGCGGCATCGCCGCCGAATAAGAGGGTAACGGGATATGGACGCGCGTGGTGGAATGGGCGGAGGAGGCTCTCTTGCCGGGCTGGATTTGCTGGCGGAAATCAACCGCCTGAAGAAGGAACGCAATGCCGTCATCCTCGCCCATTATTATCAGAAGCCGGAAATTCAGGATCTGGCCGATTTCGTCGGAGATTCGCTGGAACTTTCGCGCAAGGCGGCGGCGACCGACGCCGATGTGATCGTCTTTTCCGGCGTGCGCTTCATGGCGGAAACGGCGAAAATCCTCTCCCCCGACAAGATCGTCGTGCTGCCGGACATGGACGCGGGATGCTCGTTGGAGGATAGTTGCCCGCCGGACCAGTTCAAGGCGTTCCGCGAAGCCCATCCCGATCATATCGCGCTGACCTATATCAACTGCTCGACCGAGGTGAAGGCGCTGTCCGACGTCATCGTCACCAGCAGTTCGGCCGAAAAGATTCTGGCGCAGATACCGGAGGATCAGCCGATCATCTTCGGCCCGGACAAGAATCTGGGCGGCTATCTGGCGCGCAAGACCGGCCGCGACATGCTGCTCTGGCCGGGCGTGTGCATCGTCCATGAGGCGTTCAGCGAAACCGAATTGCTGAAATTGAAGGTGGAGCATCCCGACGCGCCGATCGCCGCGCATCCCGAATGCCCGCCCTATATTCTCGACCATGCCGATTATGTCGGATCGACCAGCGGCATCCTCGATTATTCCAAGGCCATGGCGGGCGACACGCTGATCGTCGCGACCGAGCCGCATATCATCCACCAGATGGAAAAGGCGGTGCCGGAAAAAACCTTCATCGGCGCGCCGGGTGCGGACGGCAACTGCAATTGCAATATCTGCCCCTATATGGCGCTCAACACGCTGGAGAAAATCTATCTCTGCCTGCGCGATCTCGAACCGCGCATAGAGATAGAGGAAGGCCTGCGGCTGGAGGCGAAGAAGAGCCTCGACCGGATGCTGGAAATGGCGTCGGGCACGGTCGGGCAGGGGGATCTGGGCGCCCGCTGACTGGTGCCGGGCTGGCAGGACTGGAAAGAAGAAGGATCAGGGCAATGGAAGCCGAAGATAGCCGGATCGCCGCGCGCGAGGTGCTGGATTTCTGGTTCGGGGAACTGACCCCGCAGCAGCATTTCGGCAAAGACCCGATTGTCGATGCGACGATCCGCCAGCGCTTCGCTTCCCTGCAAGAGGAATTGTTCGCCACCGGCGCCGAAGGTTGGCAGGAAAGCCCCGACACCATTTTGGCCGCGATCATCGTGCTCGACCAGTTTTCGCGCAATCTGTTCCGGGACAGCGCGGAGGCCTATGCCGCCGACCCCCTCGCGCTCGATCTGGCGCTGGCCGCCATTGCCAAAGGATATCATGCCGATATGGAACCGCAGCGGCGCGCCTTTCTCTATATGCCGCTGATGCATTGCGAGGACAGGGGCGTGCAGTTGTTCTCGATCCGCTGTTTTTCCGACCCCGGCCTTGAATTCAATCTGGATTTCGCCCGCGCCCATGCCGAGGTGATCGAGCGGTTCGGCCGTTATCCCAGCCGCAACGCCGCATTGGGCCGCGTTTCCACCGAGGCGGAACTGGCCTATCTCGCCCAGCCCGGCGCGGGCTGGTAAGCCGCGCTTCCCTCGCCTTCCCTTACGCCGCATTGGCGCCACCTCTTTTTTCTTCAGGCGATCCTCATGACCTTTGCTCTTCCCGGTTTCGATCTTTCAGCCTTTATCGCCTCGACGCTGGAGGAGGATCTGGGCGGCCCTGTCGGCGGTTCCGGGCGTGACGTGACATCGCAAAGCGTCATTCCCGCCGATGCGCACTTCACCGGCGTGATGGACAGCCGCGACGCGGTGACGGTCGCGGGCCTGCCGCTTGCTGAGGCCTTTTTCCGTGCGCTCGACCCCGAAGTGGAGATCGAGATCATGGCGGGCGAGGGCGATATGGTCGCCGCCGGGACGGAACTCATGCGCCTTTCCGGCAAGGCGCGGGCGCTGCTGACGGCGGAGCGGTCGGCGCTCAACACGGTGCAGCATTTGACTGGCATAGCGACGATGACGCGCAGCTATGTGCAGCGGATCGAGGGGACGGGCGCGATCCTGCTCGACACGCGCAAGACGATTCCCGGCCTGCGCCTGCTGGAAAAATACGCAACGCGCATGGGCGGCGCGACCAATCACCGCATGGGCCTGTGGGATGCGGCGATGATCAAGGATAATCATATCGCGGTGGCCGGTTCGGTGGGCGAGGCGGTGCGCCGGGCGGTGGAAGCCGGGGTGGAGCGGATCATCGTGGAGGTCGATCGCATCGACCAGATCGAACCGGCGCTGAAGGCGGGCGCGACCCATTTGCTGCTCGACAATATGGACCCGCCGACGCTGCGCGGCGCGGTGACTCTGGTGGGCGGGCGCGTGCCGACCGAGGCGTCGGGCGGCGTGCGGCTCGATAGCATTCGCGCCATTGCCGAGACAGGCGTGACCTTCATCAGCGTGGGGCGGCTGACCCAGTCGGCCCCGGCGGCTGATATCGGGCTGGATTTCACGCAGCATGGCTGATGGTTCGGTGGCCGGTATCGCGCTGCTTCTGGCGCTGATGCCGTCATCCGGGACGCCGCAGCCGCAGCAGCCGATAGGGCAAGGCGCGCAATGCCGCGTCCCGGCTGCTCTGCCCGCGCCGCGCATGGAGCGGCCGCGCACCCCTTCGGATGTGAGGCGCATGCCGATAGGCGGCTATACGCTCGCCCTGTCATGGTCCCCCAATTATTGCGCGGGCCGGAACCGAGGGGGCGGCACCCAATGCGACGGGAGCGCGGGGCGGTTCGGTTTCATTCTTCACGGATTATGGCCGGAGGGCAAAGGCGGCAGGGGATGGCCTCAATATTGCGCGCCCGCCACGATCCTGCCCAAGGCGGTGCTGGCGGCGCAATTCTGCACCATGCCTTCGGTCCAACTGATGCAGCATGAATGGGCCAAACACGGCACCTGCATGGCGCGGCGGCCGGAGGAGTATTTTTCCCGTGGGCGGTCGCTCTATCAACAGGTCCGCTTTCCCGACATGGCGGAACTGGCGCGGCAAAAGAATCTGACGGCCGGAACGCTGGCCAGAGCCTTTTCCGCCCATAATCGGGGGATGGGCATGGAGACGATTCGCGTTCGCACGGACAAGGCGGGCTATTTGAGCGAGATGTGGGTGTGCCTCGACACCGCCTTCCAGCCCACGCGCTGCCCGGCGGGAAAGAGCGGGGCGGCGCTTTCCTCTCCGATTCGCATCCGCCTGCCCGCGTCCTGACCCAATCTGATGCAGGGAAGCGCCGCTCCATTGCGATAGGGGGCCGGGCTTCGGAACGGCCCGCACAGTTCGGCGGGCGGAAGGAAGAGGGTGGCTCGCACGATGGGCTATGACCGCGGATAGCGGCTGGGCAGGGCGAACTTATGGGCCGCTGAAGAGTATCGGGTCGGCAGGCGCACACGGATAAGCGCGTATCGGTCCCAAGCCGGTCCCATGGCTTCGGAATGCTTTATTTCCAAACCCTCGGAAAGGGGATCGAACCACGCCGGATGCGCCCTGCGCAGACGGCCGCCAAGGACTCAAGGGATTCGCACGATGACGATTGAAATGGTGGAGCCGAGGGGGATCGAACCACGCCGGATGCGCCCTGCGCAGACGGCCACCAAGGACTCAAGGGGTTCGCATGATGATGGTTGAAATGGTGGAGCCGAGGGGGATCGAACCACGCCGGATGCGCTCTGCGCAGACGGCCGCCAAGGACTCAAGGGGGTCGCGAGATGAGGGTTGAAATGGTGGAGCCGAGGGGGATCGAACCACGCCGGATGCGCTCTGCGCAGACGGCCGCCAAAGACTCAAGGGGTTCGCGAGATAACGAAGGAAATGGTGGAGCCGAGGGGGATCGAACCCCTGACCTCTACAATGCCATTGTAGCGCTCTCCCAGCTGAGCTACGGCCCCGTCCATTTCATCGGGCCAACGGTCTGGAAGCCGTCGGCCGGATCATTTCCCTGTTGCAAGGCCCCTGATCCGTGGGGACGACCCAAGGGCCTGCCTTGCGTCGAGGCGCTGCCTTTAGGGGGTCAGCGCCCCGGTTGCAAGCATTAATTATCGTCGTCGTTGTCGTCGTCGCCAGCGGCCACGCCCAGGTCGTCGTCGCCGCCCAGATCGACATCATTATCCGGCGAATCGCCATCGTCATCGACGTCGATATCGATGTCCAGATCGGTATCGGTCGCCGCCAGATCGCCATCGGCGGCTTCGGCCGGCTTATTGGGTTGCACCTCTTCAAAAGGAAGAGGCTGTTTCGATTTCAGGACCGGCTCAGGATCCCATGAAACACCGCAGGAAATGCAGGTCACGGGCTGATCCTTGCCAAGGTCGTAAAAGCGTGTCGAGCATTTCGGGCAGGTTCTTTTCGTGCCCCATTCAGGCTTCACCATGTGCCGCCGTCCATCCTTTGAGTAAACAAGCAAAGAGCGTGAAACGGAATGATCCGTCCCGCAAATCGAGGGGCGCCTTGCCATAGCAATGCGGCGCTGTCAAAAGCCGGGACGATTTTTATACCAGAAAGCCGATAATGTGATGCCATCGATTGCCGCCGACCACCAGAATCAGCCGTTGACCTTCCACGCGCCCACTGCTGGCCTGTCGGGCAGCGTCGCGGTGCCGGGCGACAAGAGCATTTCGCATCGCGCGCTGATGTTTTCCGCGCTCGCGGTCGGGGAAAGCCGGGTCGAAGGGCTGCTGGAGGGCGAGGATGTGCTGGCGACCGCGGCGGCGCTGCGGGCGATGGGCGCGCATATAGAGCGCGATGTGGACGGCGTCTGGCATATCGAGGGCGTCGGCGTGGGCGGGCTGCTCCAGCCGCAACAGGCGATCGAAATGGGCAATAGCGGCACCTCCACCCGGCTGTTGATGGGCCTGCTGGCGAGCCATGACCTGACGGCGACCTTCACCGGAGACGCGTCGCTGTCGAAGCGGCCGATGGGGCGGGTGATCGACCCGCTGTCGCTGATGGGGGCGGAGTTTTCCTCCAGCCCCGGCGGGCGCCTGCCGCTCACCATGCGGGGCCTCTCGCCTGCGGTGCCGATCGAATATCGCCTGCCGGTGGCCTCCGCGCAGGTGAAATCGGCGGTGCTGCTGGCCGGGCTGAACACGCCGGGCATCACGCGGGTTATCGAGCCGGAGGCGACGCGCGACCATAGCGAGCGGATGCTGCGCGGTTTCGGCGCCGATCTGACGGTGGAGCAGGATGGCGACGGCGCGCGCATCATTTCGATTCGCGGCGAGGCGGACTTGCAGCCGCAGACCATAGTCGTTCCCGGCGATCCTTCCTCGGCGGCGTTTCCGCTGGTCGCGGCGCTGATCGTGCCGGGGTCGGATGTGACTATCCGCGGCATCGGCATCAATGACACGCGCACCGGCCTTATCAAGCTGTTGCAGGCGATGGGCGGGGATATCGATCTGCTCGCCATCCGGGATGAAGGCGGCGAGCCGGTCGCGGACCTGCATGTCCGGGCGTCCCGCCTGCATGGCGTCGAAAATGATCCTGCCGATGTGCCCGCCATGGTGGATGAATTTCCGGTCGCCTTCATCGCTGCGGCGCTGGCGCAGGGGCGCAGCATCTTTCGCGGGCTGGAGGAACTGCGCGTCAAGGAAAGCGATCGCATCGCGGTGATGGCGCAGGGGTTGCGCCTGATCGGCGCGCAGGTCGAGGAAACCGCCGATGGCCTCATCATCGATGGAACGGGCGGGGAGCCTCTGGCCGGTGGCGGGCCGATCGAAACGCATCTCGATCACCGGATCGCGATGAGCTTTGCCGTGGCCGGACTGACCAGCCGCAATGGCGTCACCATTGACGATATGCGGCCGGTGGCGACCAGCTTCCCCGGCTTTGTCGCCCTGCTCAACCATCTGGGCGCAGGGGTGGGGGCGTGATCGTCGCCGTCGATGGGCCGGCCGCGTCGGGCAAGGGCACCATCGCCCGCGCGCTGGCGGCGCATTATGGTTTGCCGCATCTCGATACCGGGCTGCTCTATCGCGCGGTGGCGGTCTGGCTGAAGAGGGCGGGAGGCGACCCCGCGGTGGAGGCCGATGCGGTGCTGGCGACGGGCTTTCCCGATGCGCTGCTGGCCGACCCCGAATTGCGGGAAGAGGAAAGCGGATCGCTGGCCTCTCGCATATCGGCCTATGCCGGGGTGCGGGCCGCGCTCAAGGCGCGCCAGCAGGCCTTTGCCGCGCAGCCCGGCGGCGCGGTGCTCGATGGCCGGGATATCGGCACGGTGATCGTTCCGCGCGCGGACGCAAAGCTCTATATCACGGCATCGCCGCAGGTGCGGGCGGACCGCCGCGCGCGGGAGATGGAGCAGCACGGATTGCACGCGGATCGTGAGGGGATGATTGCGGATATCATCGCCCGCGATGCCCGCGACATGGGGCGGTGCAATGCGCCGCTGATGCAGGCCGATGATGCCGACTTGCTAGATACCAGCGATTTGGGTATAGAGGCGGCTGTCCAAAGGGCGATTGCTCTGGTGGATGCGCGGGTGGATCGTCACCGGTAACAAGGTGACGGCAAATGGAGGTGCACGGAGATTCCGCGCGCCCTTTTGCTTTTTATGCGTGCATTTTCCTGCTGTCCCCGGCGGATGTCGGCCTTCGCATGCGGCGGGGTCGGCGGTTTGGCCAGGGCGTTGGGTTGCATGGTGCGACTCGGTCCAGTTTGAAAAGACCTCCGGAGACAACCGGATGGCCAGTAAAATGAGTGAAGGAAACTACATGGCCTCTACGGCATTTCCGTCGCGTGATGATTTCGCGGCACTTCTCAATGATTCTCTCGGTGGCGAGGACGGCGGCTTTGAAGGCCGCGTCGTAAAGGGCACCGTTACCGGCATCGAAAATGATCTGGCTGTCATCGACGTCGGCCTCAAGAGCGAAGGCCGCGTGCCGCTGCGCGAATTTGCCGCGCCGGGCCAGAAGTCCGACCTGAAGGTCGGCGACGAAGTCGAAGTCTATGTCGATCGCGTCGAAAACGCCCATGGCGAAGCGATGCTGTCGCGTGACCGCGCCCGCCGCGAAGCCGCTTGGGACAAGCTGGAATCCGAATTCGCCGAAAATGCCCGCGTCGAAGGCGTCATCTTCGGCCGCGTCAAGGGTGGCTTCACGGTCGATCTGGATGGCGCCGTGGCGTTCCTGCCCGGCTCTCAGGTCGATATCCGCCCGGTGCGCGACGTCGCCCCGCTGATGGATATTCCGCAGCCTTTCCAGATTTTGAAGATGGATCGCCGCCGCGGCAATATCGTCGTGTCGCGCCGCGCCATCCTTGAGGAAACCCGCGCCGAGCAGCGCAGCGGCCTCATCCAGACGCTGGCCGAGGGCCAGATCATCGAGGGCGTGGTCAAGAACATCACCGATTATGGTGCGTTCGTCGATCTGGGCGGCATTGACGGCCTGCTGCACGTCACCGACCTCAGCTACAAGCGGGTCAACCACCCCAATGAGATGATCAACATCGGCGATACCGTCCGTGTCCAGATCATCCGCATCAATCGCGACACCCAGCGCATCAGCCTCGGCATGAAGCAGTTGGAAAGCGATCCGTGGGAAGGCGCCGAAGCCAAATATCCGGTGGGTGCGAAGCTTTCGGGCCGCGTCACCAACATCACCGAATATGGCGCGTTCGTCGAACTGGAACCGGGCATCGAAGGCCTGGTCCACGTTTCGGAAATGTCCTGGACCAAGAAGAACGTCCACCCCGGCAAGATCGTTTCGACCAGCCAGGAAGTGGAAGTCGTGGTTCTGGAAGTCGACAGCGAGAAGCGTCGTATTTCGCTGGGCCTCAAGCAGGCGCAGAACAATCCGTGGGACAGCTTTGCCGAGCGCAACCCGATCGGTTCGACCGTCGAGGGCGAAGTCAAGAACGCGACCGAATTCGGTCTGTTCATCGGTCTGGAAGGCGATGTGGACGGCATGGTCCACATGTCCGACATCGCATGGGGCATCTCCGGCGAGGACGCGCTCAACCTGCATCGCAAGGGCGAGATGGTGAAGGCGGTCGTTCTGGATATCGATATCGACAAGGAACGCATCAGCCTCGGCATGAAGCAGCTTGAAAAGGGTGCGCCGGGCGTTGGCCAGTCCAGCGGGTCGGGCCTCAACAAGAACCAGACCGTTACCGTTACCGTGCTGGAAGTCCGCGATGGCGGCCTTGAAGTGCAGGCGGGCGAAGATGGCGCCACCGGCTTCATCAAGCGCAGCGATCTGGGCCGTGACCGCGACGAACAGCGTTCCGAGCGTTTCCAGCCGGGCCAGAAGTTCGATGCGCTGGTCATTGGTTTCGACCGCAGCAAGAAGCCGAACTTCTCCATCAAGGCGCTTCAGATCGCCGAAGAGAAGCAGGCCGTCGCGCAATATGGTTCGTCGGACAGCGGCGCATCGCTGGGCGACATTCTTGGCGAAGCCCTGAAGGCGAAGAACGAGGGCTGATAGCCTCGATCTTGCCGATTTTTACTAAGGCGTGTGGACATTTAAGGGATTCCTTTTTCCGCGCGGATCGGATTCAAGACTGGCGAAGGGAGCGCCATCTTGGATCGACACGGATTAAGCGACGAGCAGTGGGAGCGGGTTCGCCCCGTG
>JBFWKI010000024.1:0-60448 GCA_050252755.1 Sphingobium sp. | reverse complement strand
CGCACGCACCGTTTTGCGGACGCTTGGCGGGAGCCGCGAAATCGCCTTCGCAAAATGACACTTCCACAGGGAAGCAGCTTTTCGCTGTCGTGACGATAGACGGGGGATTCGCCATGAAGCGGCGATAGTCGGCATACGGGGTTAGTCCGCCAGTACTAACGAACGGTCCTGACGGAATCATCAGTGCTCTGTCGCTATCCCCACCGTGACGGTGAACCCAGCGTAGCTTATAAGGCGTCGTCGTGCTGGTCCCGAGACGGCGATAATCCAGAAATGCGCTGGCCCCGTCCTGAATTTTGAACATATCGTCGCCTGTGGCGGTCGAGAATACTTTCGATCCGCTATTTTCATAGGCACACATGCCCTTGTCGCCCGTCGTGCAATTCGAAAACCCTGACATCAGATAATCGTTGTTGACGGCCTTCTTCGCGTCAGGGTCGAGCGGCGGGCAGTCTTCATTGATTGTGCCCGCGTAATAGCACGCATCCATGCTGGTCCAGCAATTGCCCGTCAGAACCTCGGAATCCCAGCCGCCTTTCAGGCTTTCATCGCCATCGCAACTCATGCTGATTCTGGCTGTTGAGGGGACAAGGTTTTTACAGGTGATCTCGCCCGAGCAACTCTCGAAATCGGCGATGCTCGGCGTCTTCTGGAATGTGACGGTCGCGCCAATGCGCGAATATTCGTTGAGGGAGCCTGTCGCCGTCCCAGCCGGAATTGTGATCGTGGAATAAGTATGACCCGCCGCTTCATTGGCGTGCGCTGGGCCTTCGGACTGGACGATCACCAGACTGATAAACAAGAGTAACCACGTAGCTATAATCTTATAAGTCATTCTCCCTCTTCATTCTCACGCGGAGGTTTATTTGCCACCGCATGTCCACGTAGCGACTATGTTTTGGTCATTGGTCGCCGGCGATTTTTTGCAGCCGCTGGGCGGCACTCCATCGTATTCAACGACAATCATCCCGCTTCCGCCCAGCATGCGAATTTCCCATGAACCAATTTGATCTGGGGAACCGCTTGGCGCGCTCGTTTTGCTTTGCAAAGCGACAACACGAGAACCATCTTGACGTTGAAAATACTGATGATCATTCTGCTGTGCTGGGCGCGTGCATCGGAAAGCGTAAGGACGGGTTGTGTCGCCTTGCAATTCAAACGGCGTAAGTTTTATCAGATAACAACTCCAACTCGTTTGTGCTCTTGCTGGGTAAACAAACCCAGCCGATACCACCAAATTGAAAATGGCTATGGTTAAAATCGTTCTTGCCTTTTTTCTAATCATTCTGTCTCCAAATTGTATAAATCATACTCTTATCAATCACATGTGACCTGTACACTGCTATCCCGTCCCCACTTCTGCATGTTGATCTCGGTAGCGCCGATTACGGGACTGTCTGACCAGTAGACTTTTCCGCCATATCCTTCGGATGCCCAGCGGGAGTCGTTATGAATGGGAGTGGTGTCACCATATTGGTCGCCGCGCCAAATTGCGTTCATAATGACCGCTGGACCGTGCACATCCACGTATAGCCCCCCGGCATATCCGATAGTTTTGTAGATTTTCACTCGCGTCGTGGGGCCAACGACCATTTCGTCAAACGTGCGGGCGTCTGCACCTTTGAATGGATATGCAGGATCTTCCGTGATGAAGCACATAAAAGGTACGAACTCATTCGGCGTCATGCAGTCCCTAAAATCTCCGGTGCCGCTATAGCCAGAGTAGGGAGATGCCGGTGAATAGGAGCCCGGCCCGACAAGTCCACCAATCAACCCCGCGAAATCGCTCTGGGACGCTTTTCTGAAATATGCGGTGTCGGACGGGTTCAGCCATCCGCTTGTTGCGCCGCCCGTGACGCTAAAGAAGCAGCTCGTGGTCGGACAAGTCGTCTGCCCATCGGGAATAGGCGTTTCGACACCATTTATCATGCAAGTTGTTGCATTGCTGGCAGAACATGAGGCATTAGAACCGCCGCCCGAGCCGTTGCAGGTCCAGTTCCAAGGACCTGAGCCTGTGACGGCGCTTGCCGATCCAGTCGAACAGAGGTTGGCTGTAGGAGCGGAACTGACCGTTGTACCGTTGGCTGAGCCACATGCCCCATTGACCGCTACGACCTTGCTTGCCGAGCAAGTGGCAGTCGATCCTGTCGGCGTACCCGAGCCCGCGCACTGCCAACGCCAAGCCGAGCCGGTGTCGCTATATTCCGCGAACGTCCCTGCATTACACCCGTTGGAGGTATTGGAGGCGGGTTGCGAGGCATAGGTGCTGCCATAGCTCTTGCACGAGCCATTGACGGTCGTTGCTGCGGCGGCAGAACAGCTTGCGTTCGCGCCGCCATTCTCGCCCGTGCAGGTCCAGTTCCACGGTCCAGTGCCCGAGACATTCGGGGAAGTGCCGGGATTACACAACCCTGTGGAATTCACCGCCGACGCGGATGCAAAATATTGCCCTGCCGCTGGGCCGCACGCCGCGTCCACTGCTGGCGGACCACCGCATAATGTCGCGGAACACGAGGCGGTCGAACCACCGTTCGCGCCCGCGCACGTCCAACTCCACGGGCCAGTTCCCGAGACGGTTGATGCCGACCCCGCATTGCAAAGATCGCCGCCCGAAGGTGCGGCAGTCAAATCCTGACCGTTCGCGGAGCCGCAAACACCGTTCACGGGTGTCGGACAGGCTGCATTGGCTTTCGAGCAACTTGCATTCGATCCGCCACCTGATCCGTTACACGTCCATGTGCGGGTTGTTCCGCAAGCCGTGGCTCCATTGTCACCCGATGCCGTTCCAGTCGTGCAAGCTCCTCCAGTCGAACTGCACACGCCGTTCACGGCAGGCGCTGAACAGGCGCTATCGGTGATGCAATATGAACCCAGAACACCTTGCCAGTTAATCAGATGCCCCGAGCATGATGCTCCACTCCATGTGGATGTTCCCGTGATAAAAAGGCGCGTCCCGTTCGGGCATGTAAAATCGTCAATCTCACACGCGGTGCTCTTGCAGGGGTTATAGGTCACAGACCCGTTACAACCTTTATCGCATCCGGGCTTGTTAGCCGTGCACGTCGATGAGTTTGTTCCGCCGCCCATTCCCTGACAGGTCCATGTGTAAGTTGTCACATTGTTGGAAACTGTGGTCGGAGTGCCTGCACTACATAGATTTACGGTAGGCGTGCTGGATTGCGAAGACCCATTGGCAGAGCCGCACGCGCCGTTAATCACGAGGGGCGGAGCAGAAACGCACCAATCATACAGTGATGTATCGGCAACGACCTGAGCCGCATCAGAAGCAAAACCGAAACTGTCACAGGACGACTTCGCAGTCGCCATGCCGCAGTCAAAATCACAGACAAGACAATGTGGCGTGCTATCGAGACAGACGTAGCCGCCATTGATTGGAAACGCGCTTGCGGGAGCGATAAACCCAAAAACGAACACCAGTGCCAGCAAGGCAACAAAGAGATAGGCAATAACTAGCGATCTTACGGATGATGAATCCAAACACGTCCCCCTTTGGAAATTTTCCCTATCTTTAGAATATCTTATTTTGATGCCAGTTCGCAAATAAAACTGATTTTCCGTAATTGTCGGCGCAGTTTAGGTGCTTTCGCAGACGTGCGTTTTGCGATTGGTGAAGTCCGCTGACCTCCCTCTTCTTTCCGCTGTTCCCTGAAATTCGAGCCGCGAGACTGGACGGCGGCGACAGGCGGTCAACAGTCTGCCCGCTCCATGTCACTTGTCGTTCCCCGTGTGGCCTGTTCCACGCTAGTTGCGCTGACCGCCCGCCTCGTGGCCTCCGTCCCTTTCCCTTCGCGTCCTCAAGGATCAGCGAAAGGAGATTTGGACATGACGAACTTTACCACCAACCGCATCATTCACGGCGATGCCACCGCCGAACTGGCAAAATTACCGGATAACAGCATCGACCTCATCATCACCGATCCACCCTATCTGGTCGGATATCGTGATCGGGATGGTCGCAGCATTGCCAACGACCGCAATCCCGATGCCGTCTTGCCTGCTATTGAGCATATGGGCCGCGTATTACGCGATGGTAGCTATATGGTCCTCTTCTGTGGCTGGGTCGCCATCGACCAATTCTCAAAGGCGTGGACCGATGCGGACCTTCGCACGGTAGGCCAGATATTCTGGCAGAAATCCTATGCCTCGCGCACTTGGCATACCGAATGTCGACATGAATCCGCATGGCTGCTGGCAAAGGGCCGTCCCGCAAAGCCCGAAGCGCCCGTCAGCGACGTGCGCGAATGGGTCTATAGCGGGAACCGTTTCCACCCGACCGAGAAGGCCGTGGACATCCTGACACCCCTGATCCGTGCCTACTCGAAGCAGGGCGATACCGTCCTCGATCCGTTTTCAGGTTCGGGCAGCACCAGCGTTGCCGCCGCTCTGACTGGCAGGAATTCCATCGGGATTGAACTGGAGGAAGGTTACTGCGCCTTTGCCCGTAACCGTCTTGCAGGTGTCAGCCGTTACCGTGACCGGAAAGCGGCGGCTTGAACCGCCGCCGCCCGTGTCCGTCAGCGCGGCGCGATATTGCGCCGCGCCAACTCGTTACCGATCATGCGGATGGCGTATGAGGCATCGTTGAACGCCGAGCGAAAGGGTGCTTCTGTCTGGTGACGCAGGGCTTGGGCGAACAGATCGCGGAGTTGGGCATCGGTTTTCTTGGTCAGGTTTTCACGGATAAGTTTCATCGTCTCCTCCTTCATATTGCCGCGTCCCGGCATGGGCCGCGTGTCACGAGAAGCCGAATCCGTGGTGTCAGAGGTGATGCATTCCGTGAATTTCAGGGAAGCAAAGGGAATCCGTATGCAGGCTTTACGCCTTGCATCATGTCCGTCTGGCATATGCGGTAGGTTGATGGAGAACAGCGCGCCCTGACGGGCGCTTCGAAAAATATGGTGGGGGAGATAAACGAACCTGTCCCCACTGGAATCTTCAAAGAAAATCGGCCCATTGAGCAGAAATGTTTGCCCTTGGGGTTTGCCGTTGCCTAGCGGCCCGCGCTCTATTCGCTGTTGCTCACGGAGCCAAAGTCTCCGCCGTTCGGTGACGATCACTAACGGGTAAAGGCTGGGACGCTGCCCCGAGCGCGCTTCGGATCACGTTCCGCCCAGCTTCCTTCACTTCGTTTCGTGCAGCAGGTTCCCCGCGAACGTGCCCACTCCGCTTGCCCCCCGATGCTCGCCGCATGGGCAGGGTTTCAGAACGCACCTGAAACCCGAACCAAATGGAGGACAAAATGGGAGAAGTAAAAGCGATCACAATAAACGAAACACCCCGCATCTATGTCGCGTGCCTTGCCGCCTATAATTGCGGTTATCTGCATGGGAGCTGGATTGATGCCGCCCAAGACGCATGGGCCATTTATGATGAGGTGAAAGCCATGCTGGCAGCTTCACCCATCGAAGACGCCGAAGAATGGGCCATCCACGATTACGAAGGGTTCGGCAATGTCCGTATCTCGGAATATGCGAGCTTTGACCATGTAAGCGGCCTTGCCGCCTTTATCGCCGAGCATGGCGAACTGGGTTCGGCGGTGCTGGACTACCACAATGGCGACCTTGAGGAAGCCCGCGAGACGCTGGAAGACCGCTACCTTGGTTCATACGCCAGCCTTGCCGACTATGCGCAGGAGGTGACGGAAGACTCGACCGCCATTCCCCAAAGGCTGGCTTATTATATCGACTATGAAGCGATGGCGCGGGACGCTGAACTGAGCGGCGACGTGTTCACCGTGCAAACGGCATGGGATTCCGTCCATGTGTTCGTGGGGTGCTGATATGGACAAGCCCCATCACATCTATTTTTTCACATGGCAGGGCATCGAGATCGAGGCGACCTATACGCCCCGTAAATGGAGCGTTGTCGATTGTCTGGAAATCAGGAGCGTCAATCCCGCCCGTGCGCCTTTGCCGATCACGGATACGGGTTATCTCTGCTGCTACCTTGTGCCTGATGAGCAACCCGAGACGATTGCGGAAGACGGTAGCAATATCATTGCGCAGATCGTTGCACAGTTGGATGCGCAAGCACGTTCCCGCGAATGGCTGGCCTATGTGGAAGCCAGCAAACAGGGCGACCTGTTCGGGGGGCTGCTATGACCGCAACCGAAACACTGACACGCGAAGACGTGGAAGAGGCGTTCCGCCGCGCTACCAATAGCGTCGTGGAAGCGGCGGAACGGTGGGCGGCCCGCGTGCAATCGGGCCTTACAGATGAGGAACTGGCGCAAGCCCTTCGCTATGAACTTGGGATTGCGGGCGGAACGGGTGGGCGCGGCGTTTTGTGCGTTGCCTACCAAGGCGCCGGTCTGAAAATCTGGGCCGCATGGGACGTATGTTCGCTGGCCCCGCCAGTGCTTGAGGGCGCACGGACGGTAGCGTTCGCACGGGAGTATTACGGGATTCCCGACCCGTCCGACGAGCAGATGAGCCTATTGTAAGATGAGTGCGCCGAAAAATCGGCGCGCCCATGCCCTTGATCGGCATGGGCGCGGGTGTTTCATGGAAGCGACCTTGCGAACAAGGTCAGATTGACAGTGTTGTCGAGGGTTGAGGGATAAGGTTCTCCCTGAACCTCGAACCCGAATTCAGGGAGCAATACCCTCATCCTCGCGGTTTTCGTGGTGGCATAAATGCCTTCGGAATTGCCCGCAGCCGCAAGGGCCGCGCCGATCAGCGTCCGAGCATGACCCCGACCGCGATATTCGGAATGAACGACGATCCAGCCCAATTCGAGAGGGTAGGAATCGGCGACCGTACCGACATTCGCCTTGCGAAAGTCGCCGCGCCGATGGCTGTCATGCGGGCGTTTGACCGCCGTTGTGCCGATCAACTTGTCCCCGTCATAGAGCATGACGAGGGCAACCGCCGCTTCGACCAAGGCGGGCAATGTCTGGCCATTGACCTCGCCAGCCGCGATCACGAACGCCTTGAATGCAGCCTTGGCCTCATCGGACATGTCCGACGGCGATGCCGTTATTGTCCTGATATCTTTGCTTGATGCCATTCCATCGCCCCCGATCATGATTTCACCATGCCCGCGACTTTGGCGCAAGCTTTCCCCCAAGGTCCATGCACCGCGAGCATAGCCCCTTTCCCTGTTTCAGCATCAGGGAAAGGACGACCGATATGGCACGCATATCTGCGCAAATGCTCAATGAGTGCAGGGTCGATCTCTACGATCTTTGCGCGGGGCTGGCGGGCACGTTGCAGGTCGATCTTGCCGATTTCGCGGCGAGCATCGGCATGGCGAGCGCACGGGAGATTGCCGCAATCAGAAGCGGCGAGCCTGTCTTGCCGATCTCATCGATCCCACGCCTTGCGATCATTATGCTGCGGCTACAAGACCGCGTGAATGCCGCTTATTTCCGTCAGTTGCAGGATGTCTTCGCCTTCGATGATAGCCAAGGCGAATTGTTCGATCCCTCAGAAGATGACGATATTCCGTTTTGACGGCTTTGGCGGTGTTCGAGCGGACATGCTCCTGTCAGGTCATTTGCGCGGGGCGCGGCATGAACCTATCGGCCTTCTTCATGGGATTCCAAGACCCGTGCGGCACGGGATCAATGCGGCTCGCTTCCTCCAATCATTCCATTCATTCCGTGCAGCTCCGCCCCCGTCATACGGGCGTTCCGGCATTTGACCCCGCGCCTCAAGCCCCCGTGTCTTTCTTCGCTCCCATGAAGCCGACGGGATCATCCGTACGGCAAATCACAAAGGAGCAATCATATGTCTGACACCACCAAAAACCGCCCCGCCTTCCGTCTCTATTCCGTGACGGGCGAAGGCAAATCCGCCCGCTGGACCGATATCGGCGTGGCTTGGGCCACCCGAGACGGAAAGGGCTTTACGCTCACCCTCAACGCCCTGCCGCTCAACGGTCGCATCGTCATGCGCGAGACGGCAGACAAGGAAGACGAGGCCGCCGCTTGAGGCGGCCTCCCACGGCCCCGAGGAATTCCTTGCAGTTTCTCGCGAAAATAGCTAATATAGAGAATATAACCACTTCCTAAGGAGGAAGCCGATGAGCGATATTTCAGTGAGTGCCACCGAGTTCCAGACTCGGGCTGGACTCTACATCGAGCAGTCTGGAAAGGCACCCGTCTTCATTACGAAGCACAAGCGGCCCGCCCGCGTGCTAATCGACATCGACGAATATGAGCGACTCAAATCTCGCGATACCCGTCGCGCCTTCGTCACGGAGGAACTGCCCGAAGAGTGGGCCACCGCACTCGAAGCTGCCGACTATGGTGACGCCGACCCCGAACTAGAAAAACTGATGAAGTAGGCCGCTCGTGCAGAAACCGGAGCCGGAAATCGGCCTTGTTATCCGATATGATTTCCTGTGGTCGCATGAGCGTGAAAAGGGCTTCGAAGAAGGTGCCAAGGAACGCCCCTGTGTGATCGTTACCGCCATCGTCCGCAAGGATACCGGCGAAACCGAAATCCTCGTCGCGCCCATCACACATTCCGAGCCGCAGGAAGGCACCGTCGCCCTCAAAATCCCCACCAAGGTCGGCAAGCATCTCGGCCTCGACGATGAACGCAGCTATATCATCGCGAACGAGTCCAACAGCGTCGCATGGAATGACCCCGGCATTGTGCCTGTCACTGCGGGCAAACAATGGGCCTACGGAAAGATTCCGAAGGGTCTCTACGACGCTCTACGTGCCTCGATGCTCGATCTCCTAAATCAGAAAAGGCTCAAGACGGCAGTTCGCAAGAGCTGACTTCGCCAGATCGATAGTAAGCCTACCGACCCAATTCCAGCCCGCGTGTTGGATTGTTGCGCCCGCGTGGCTCGCGGGCTTCGCCAGCTTTCCGCGAGAACTCGCCACGGATCGAGCGAGACTGACCGTTGCCGTCCCGCATGAGGCGATAATTCGCGGCCTGCTTGTGCAATTCCATAATCTGGCGGGCATGGCGTTCCCGCGTCTGCCTGACACGCACCTGTAATTCCTGCCGCTCTTTATGCTGCGCATCAAGCATGGATTGGCGCTGGTCGCGGTCACGGCGCAGACCCCAATAGGCCTCGACCTCATTCTGCTTTATGACCTTGGCGCGGTCGCCTGTCAGGCGATCCCACATGCCCCGAACACCCGTGCGAAGCCGCACAGCACGTTCCACCGTCTCGCGTTGCCAGCGTTCCCGCTGGCCTTGCTCCATCCGACGGCGCTCCGCTTGATGGGCGTCCCGCATCGCCAGCCTTTTATCATGCAGCGGCTTCATGGCGGCTTTCGCCTGTGTCTTTGCCTGCTTGAGATAGGTGTCGAGGCGCGGGGCGATGGCTTCCGCGATATGGGCCTTCGTTTCCGCGACCGAGCGAAGATCGTCCGCCTTGCCAATCTTAGCCGTGACATCCTTGGCTTTCACGCCGATCAGGCGCGACAGCGCGAACACCTCGCCTTCATAGGTAACGGCGACGTGGGAGCGGCGATCACCTTTCGCCAGATAAAGGCCGCGCTCTTCGAGCGCGTGGGCGAAGGTTTGCGCATTATCGGACACCGCCCAACATTCCTGCGCGATGCCCTTGACGGCTTTCGCATCCAACTCAGCCCGCTTCGCCTGTTGCCACTCGGCAAGCGTGAAATTGCGCGGATCGCGGGCCTTTGAATCCATCAGGCCCGTTGGCATCTTCCAGCCGTTTTCGAGATAGAGTGCCTTTGACACGTCGCGGAGCTTGGACTTGAAGAATGAAAGCTGCTTCGCGGTCATGGTCTCGGCATCAATGCGCGACCATACTGCGTGGGCATGACGGCGGCCTTCCTTTTCATGGAAGACCACCATGCGGGGCTGGCCCGTGAGGCCAAGTTTTTCCTCTATCGCGGACAATGCCCCCTCGAAAACCTCGACGGGGACGTTTTCGGTTTCGGGAGGGTTGAGCGATACGGAGAAAAGATATTGCTTACAGCGCGTTCCCTTCGCCATTGCTTGCGCTTCCTTCATCGCGCCCATGACGGATTCCGACATGAAGCCGCGAACCTCATGCACCTCGACATGCTCATTCTCTTCGGTTTTGAGAAGATGCTGACCGAGCTGGGCAGCGCCGCTGCGCTGGGAGGCTTTCAGGATCATGGAGTTGCCTCCATGCCCAGAGCCTTAATCAGCAGGGCGCGAATCTCGGCAATGTCCCGTGACGCTTCTATGAGCGCGTCTTCGGTTTCGGGTGTGGCGGGCAATGTGCCAAGATTGGCTGCCCGTGCGAGCTGGTTGAGATTATTCGCGATCCGCGACTGTCCGAGTTGCCCCAGAACACGAAGCAGGGAATCTCGGTCGATTTCGCTCAGCCGCTTCCTGCGCGGCGGCTCGTCGAGAAGGCGGGAACGGATATAGGCCCCGAGCGGCTGACCTTCGGCCTGCTCGGTCAACCGTGCCCGTTCCTCGAACGAGAGGCGGAGCGAGAAAGGAGGATCGTATGGCTTTCGTGCCATCCCGCCCTCCGATTACGCTCGCCGACGACGCCTCCGTGTAACCGCAGGACGGTCGCACGAGGCATCTTCATCCTCCCTTTCATTGAGGTTTTCGGGTTGCAATTGCGCAAGGCTGGAATGCCGCAGGAGCTTGCCCCATTCCTCCATTTGCTCAAGAAAATGGTTCGAACAATCTCCCAGCTTGCCCGCCATAAACCGCCGATTGCCCGCTCATGGCGAAAGTCAGCCGGGCCAGCATCCGCCCCCCATCGCGGAACTTGCCGACCATAAGCAGCCTCACCAGATAAGGACCATGACGATGACCGACGTGCTGGACGAGGGGCCGTTTTTCCACGGCACAATCGCGGATTTGCGCATGGGTGATTTCCTCACCGCTGGATATCGGTCAAACTATCGTCCTGACGTGGTGATGAACCACATCTACTTCACGGCCATTGTAGACGGCGCCGGGCTAGCCGCTGAAATCGCGGCGGAACTCATTGAGGGCGGCGCAGTACCGCGTGTTTATGCGGTAGAGCCGACCGGGACATTCGAGAACGACCCGAACGTGACCGACAAGAAATTTCCCGGCAACCCCACTCGATCATATCGTAGCAGCGCGCCGCTCAAGATCATTGGCGAAATCACGCATTGGACCAGATTGACGCCCGAAGCCCTACAGTTGTGGAGAGATCGACTGATCGCGCTGCATCCAGATGAACGAGGCGAGATCATCAACTGAGGCGACGACACGCATCTTGCGCCCATACGCGATCAAATCGCTAACAGGAGACGGTCAGCAAACCACCCCACCCCCGCATATCAGCGGATCTGTTGCACGCCTTCGCTATAGTCGATTCGTATCCGCACCCATGCGCCCAGTTGCGGGCGGCCGTTGATGCGGGGCGGGACGACCAGAAATTGCCATGCGGCGCGGCGGACGGCTTGGCCCAGACCGGAACCGAGCGGGCTTTCCCCCAATATCCGGCAATGATCGACGCGAAAATTCTCGATTGTCTGGCACGCGATCAGGCCATAGCCGTTGCGCGGCATGGTGGAGGGGAGATAGCCCGCAAGTTCGGCGCTGGTCGGTTCCCTGCGCCATTCCGCATTATAAAGCTGCGCTCCGCCCGGTCCCTCGCCGGGGCCGTAAACGGAGGTCGCATCCTTGCCGTTTTCCTGCCCCTCGCCCTTGCGGCCCTTCATCTTGCCGATGTCGGACGCCGCGAACTGATCGGGGCTGAGATAGATCATCGAGGGCACCTCTACCTCAGGTTGCGGCACGGGGGTGTCGGGCCGCTTTTCGGGCGGCTTGGGGCGCGGCGCCGGTTCGGCCTTATCTGCCTTGGCCGCGCTCTGGCTGGACTGTTCGGCCTTCGCGGCCCGCTGGTCGCCGGATTGCGGCGCGGGAAGATCGAAGGTGGCGAGGCTCTGATCGTCCTTGCGAAAAGGCAGGATATCGGGCGTCAGCCACAGCAGCAGGAAGAACAGCACGACATGGATGGCCAGCGTCAGCCCGATCGCGGCCGAACGATCCCTCAGGGCCAGACGATCCGGGGAGCGGGCAAGGCGAGGCCGGCTCATATAGGGCAAGGCAGCCCATGGCCCGCAGGCGCCGCCAGAAAACCGGTCAGATCACGGGGAGAGAAAGGAAATTTCGGCATGACCCGCGCTTTTGTCCAGTCCCGCCTGCTCTAGGCTTGCCGAACCTGTCCCGCAAGGGCGGAATCATTGCCGCAAACGGCAGAAATCATCGGCCAGCGCGGTATCGAGGATCGATCGATAGGCGGCGTGGGCCGCGCTATCCCTTGCGATGAGGCCGAAGGGCGCGTCCCCGATCTGGTCCTGCGGCACGAAGGCGATGGGGCAGGATACCGGCACCAGTTGCGACCCTGCCCCCGCCTGAAGCGTGGAGAGCAGCCCGAACATCCGGTAATCGCGCGTCGCCCTGCCCAATATGATGAGGCGATATTGTCCCGCCTCGCTGGTCATCAAATAGGTGTGGCCGGACAAATTGGGCATGGAAACATGGCCTGTTTGCGCAAACACGCCGTCCAGCCTGTCGGTTTCGGCAAAGCGCAGATGCCCCGCGCCATCGTCCCAGAAAATATCGGTGCGATAGGCATAGATCGCCCCGGCCTCCCCGAAGCTGGGGCGCAGCGTCACATAGCCACGCTCGATCCAGCGCACCGCCTGGCGGCTATAGGCGCCCATCCCGGCGGGGGCCAGCGCCGGGCCTGACGCGCCGCCCTGCGCCTCTTCGCGCCGCTGGCGGAGCGAGGTGCCCAGCACATCCTCGATCCGCACGACCGTCGCAAGGGTGAAGGGACGGCTGCCCGACAAGGCCTTTTCCAGCGTCGAAAGGCTGATGCGGGCCATATCCGCCAAGGCCTGACGCGAGATGCGGCGGCGGGCCAGTTCCTCACGCAGGCGCAGGGCTATCCCCTCGCCCTCCTGCGCCTGCATTTCCTGTTGTTCGACCATCGGGACACCGCCTCCATCCATACGGACGTTTCCGCACAAATCCGCACATATCGTCAAGAGCGATGTTCGTCTGTCCGAAAAAAGGCGGACAGCGCGCCGAAACCGGCAGGCATTGCCCATGGCTGTCCGGCATCGCGCCTGCCTAATGAACAGGCTCCCCCTTTTGAAGGAGCCTTGCCATGTCGAAGATTTTAGGATCGAAGATTTCCGGGCCAAAGATTTCCGGGCCAGACACCCACCGAACCCGCCTGACTCTCGGGGCCGCGATGCTGATCGCGGCCCTCTCCCTATGCCTGATGAGCAGCCATTTGATGGCCGAAACGCCCGACGCGGCGACGGCGGCCGATCCAGTTGCCGGCGGCGCGCTGATGCTGAGGGGCAAGGGCGTGAGCGCCGCCCTGCCCGCTGTCCGCCTCGGCACCGATATGAATGTCAGCGTCACCGGCCAGATCGCCCGCGTGCGCGTGACGCAGGCCTTTCGCAACACCAGTTCCCGCTGGATGGAGGCGACCTATCTCTATCCCCTGCCCGATGATGGCGCGGTGGACAGCCTGAAGATGGTCGTCGGCCAGAAAGTCTTTATCGGCCATATCAAGAGGCGGGAAGAAGCTCGCGTCCTCTATGAAAAGGCGAAGGAACAGGGGCAGAAGGCCGGTCTGGTCGAATCCGCGCGCGCCAATCTCTTTCGCAACAGCGTCGCCAATGTCGGGCCGGGCGAAACGGTGGTGATCGCCATCGAATATCAGGCGCCGGTTCGTCAGCTTGGCGGGGAATATGCACTGCGCCTGCCGCTGGTGGCCGGGCCGCGCTATGTGCCGCCCCACAGTCTGACCGATGAGAATGGCAACCCCGACCCCGCGAAGATCGCCGATGCGCAGGACGTGACAGCGCCGATCGCCGTCCCCTCGCTCGGCGCCGCGCTCAATCCGGTGTCGATCAGCGTGCGTCTGGCCCCCGGATTCCGGCCCGCGAATATCATCAGCCCCTATCACCGCATCGCCATCCACGAGGATAATGCCGAAGAGCGCACCATCCGCCTTGCCGGGGGCCAGGCCCCGGCCGATCGCGATTTCGAACTGCGCTGGCGCTCCGCCAGTGCCGACCCCACGATCGCGCTGTTTCGCGAAGAGCGCGGGGGCGAGCAATATCTGATGGCCGCGATCACCCCGCCCGCCCCGGACAGGATTCCCGCCGTCCCCCCGCGTGAGATGGTTTTCGTCATCGACAATAGCGGTTCCATGGGCGGCGCGTCGATGCGGGCGGCGAAGGAAAGCCTGCTCTATGCGCTCGATACGCTGCGCCCGCAGGATCGCTTCAACATCATCCGCTTCGACGACAGCATGACGCAATTGTTCGACCGCTCCACCCCGGCGAGCGCGGATCAGATCGCCCTCGCCCGCCGCTTCACCGAGGGGCTGGAGGCCAGCGGCGGCACGGAAATGCTGCCCGCGCTGAAAGCCGCGCTGGTGGACCGGGAAGGAAACACAGCCGGAGAAGGCGTGCGGCAGATCGTCTTCCTGACCGATGGCGACCTGTCCAATGAGCGGGAGATGATGGAGGAAATCGCGGCGCATGGCGGACGCAGCCGCCTGTTCATGGTCGGCATCGGCTCAGCGCCCAACAGCTTCCTGATGCGGCGCATGGCGGAGGGCGGTCGCGGCACCTACACCCATATCGGCGCGGACAAGGAAGTCATGGCCAGAATGACGGCCCTGCTCGATCGGCTGAAGGCCCCGGTGGTGCAGAATGTCGCCGTCACGGTCGATGGCGCACCGCTTGATCTGACGCCGCAGACCTTGCCAGACCTTTATGCCGGGGAACCGCTGACCCTGCTCGGTCGCGGCAAGGCGCTGGACGGCATATTGACGGTCAGCGGCACGATAGCGGGCAAGTCATGGAGCCAGCGCGTCGATCTTTCGGCGGCACGGCCCAGCCCCTCCATCGCGAAGCTGTGGGCCAATCGCCGGATTGCCGAGGTCGAGGCGCAGCGCTGGTCGCGCCAGATGGAGGAGGACGCCGCCAGCGAAGCCATCGCCCGGCTCGGTCTGGATTACGGGCTGGTGACGCGGGAAACGAGCCTTGTCGCCATCGATGAAACGCCCTCCCGGCCCGAAGGCGCGCGGCTGACGCGGGAGGAATTGCCACTGCTGCTGCCTGCGGGCTGGGATTTCGATCGGCTCTTCGGCGGCGCCGTGCCCCTGCCCGCTGCGGGGGCGGCCGATAGCGGCACGCTGCCCGCCGATCAGGCAGAGGCGCTGGATCTGCCCGCGACGGCGACCGGCTTTACCACGATGATCCTTCGGGGGCTGGCGTTGCTGATGCTGGGGCTGGCGGGCCTGTATCTGGCCCGCCCGCGCAAGGCGGAGGCAGGCGCGTGACGGGCATATTCCCCCTCGCCCCGGTAAAAACGGAAGGGCGCACGTCATGGCGCGCCCTTTTCCGGGCAGCAGCGGCGCTCTGCATGGTCGTCGGCATCGTGATGGCGGGCCGGGGCGCGCTGATCCCGGTAAAGGCGCAGGTGGCGCAAATACTGCTGACCCGCGCCTTTGCGCAAAGCCTCGCGCACGGGCATCCCGTCCGCCCATGGCCGTGGGCCGACATGGCCCCCACAGCCCGCCTCTCCGTCCCACGACTGGGCGTGCGAGAGGTGGTTCTGTCGGGCGGTTCCGGGCAGGCGATGGCGTTCGGTCCGACGGAATTGCGGACGGCAGGCCGGCAAGGCGACAGCGGTGATGCGCTTACCCTGCTCGCCGCCCATCGCGATACGCATTTCACCTTCATCCGCGATTTGCGCAAAGGGGATGTGGTGGTGCTCCAGCGCGTGAAGGGGCCTGCCCGGCGATATCGGGTCACGGCCTTCCAGACCGTCCGCTGGGATCGGTTCGCCGTGCCGCAGGGCCACCCGCGCCGCCTGCTCGCGCTGGCGACATGCTACCCCTTCGATGCGGTGGAGCAAGGGCCATGGCGGCGGATCGTCTGGGCCGAAGCCATCGCCTGAACGGTGCGGGGCTTTGGCTCGCGACAATATGGCCTCCAATTCGGCCCGGTTCCGACCTAAAGCATGGCGCAGGGAATAATATCCGCATGATTCGGGCGCGCGCCCTTGCCTGAAACACGGGTCCAGTAACAAGGTCTGCCTTCATGAGCGAGCACGCAAAGCCCGATATCCTGCCCCTCATCACCATCATGGAGCGGCTGCGCGATCCCCAACGGGGGTGCGCATGGGACAGGCAGCAGGATTTCCGCAGCATCGCGCCCTATACGATCGAGGAAGCCTATGAAGTGGCCGACGCGATCGAGCGAGAGGATATGCCCGCGCTCTGCGATGAGCTGGGCGATCTGCTGCTCCAGACCGTATTTCATGCCCGCATGGCCGAGGAAGCCGGGCATTTCGCCTATCAGGACGTGATCGACGCCATTTGCGCGAAGATGATCCGCCGCCATCCCCATATATTCGGCGATGAGGACGCTTCCCCCGGCTGGGAAGCCATCAAGGCGGCCGAGCGGCGCGCCGGCGCCACCGCCGATCACAGCGCTCTGGCAGGCGTGGCGAACGCCCTGCCCGCCTTGCTGCGGGCGGAAAAGCTGCAAAAGCGCGCGGCCCGCACCGGCTTCGACTGGCCCGATTGTGAAGGCGTGCTGGCCAAGATCGACGAGGAAATGGCGGAGATACGCTGCGCCGCCACCGATCAGGAGCGGGAGGAAGAGATAGGCGACCTGCTGTTCACCGCCGTCAATCTGGCCCGCCATATGGGCGTTGACCCGGAACAGGCGCTGCGTCAGGCCAACCGGAAGTTCGAGCGCCGCTTTCGTTCCATGGAAGCGCAGGCGGGGGAGGATTTCACCACCCTTTCCCTCGATGAGAAGGAAGCGCTCTGGCGGCGGGCCAAGGAACTGGAAAAGGCCCAAAGCGCTTCGTCCTGATCCGTCGCGCCCTATCGGGAACGGTCAGGAAAGCGGGCGAATCTTCCGGGCGCAGAACCGGGCATGGGCGGCGTCGGACAGGCGCACATTCACCCCCAATATCCCCTCTCCCCCGTCCTGCGTGTCCAGCACCTCGCCATGTTCGTGCAGCCATGCGAGGGAAGCGCCGTCGCTCGACGGGATATCGAAATGATGCACCGCGCTGCCCACCGTCATCCGGTCGCTGATGGCGCGGCGCAAGGCGTCCACGCCCTCGCCCGTAATGGCGGAGGCCGGAATGACCTTCCCATGGCGGGAGGCGATTGCCGCCAGTTCTTCGCGGCGGTCTTCGGGCAGCAGGTCGATCTTGTTCCACACCTCCAGATAGGCGGGCTGCGGACGATCGTCGGTTTCCTCCTGCCCTTCCGGCATGGGGCTGCCCTCCGGCGTCACGCCCAGTTCGGCCAGCACCTCCATGACATCGGTGCGCTGCGCCTCGCTGTCGGGATGGGCGATATCGCGCACATGGATGATGAGATCGGCAAAGATCACCTCTTCCAGCGTGGCGCGGAAGGCGGCGATCAACTGGGTCGGCAGATCGGAAACGAAACCCACCGTGTCGGAAAGGATCGCCTTGTCCAGACCGGGCAGCGAGATTTGCCGCATGGTGGGGTCCAGCGTGGCGAACAGCATGTCCTTCGCCATCACATCGGCGCCGGTCAATCGGTTGAACAGCGTTGATTTCCCCGCATTGGTATAGCCGACCAGCGCGATGACGGGCCATGGCGCGCGTTGCCGCCGGGCGCGATGCAGGCCGCGGGTGCGCGTCACCTGATCCAGTTCGCGGCGGATTTTCGCCATGCGATCGCGGATCATCCGGCGGTCGGCCTCGATCTGGGTTTCGCCCGGACCGCCCAGGAAGCCGAAGCCGCCCCGCTGGCGTTCAAGGTGGGTCCAGCTACGCACCAGCCGCCCCGCCTGATAATCCAGATGCGCGAGTTCCACCTGAAGGCGCCCTTCATTGGTGGCCGCCCGCTCCCCGAAGATTTCGAGGATCAGCCCCGTCCGGTCGATGACCTTGGCGCCGGTGGCCTTTTCCAGATTGCTTTGCTGCACCGGCGTCAGGGCGTTATCGATGATGACGAGTTCGGCCTCATGCTCTTCGGCCAGCGCGGCGATCTGTTCCACCTGGCCGCTGCCGAACAGGGTCGCGGGCTTCATCTGGCGGATGCGGAAGCTGATCCGCGCCTGCACGTCGATACCGATGGCCAGCGCAAGCCCCTCGGCCTCATCGAGCCGGGCGTCGCTGTCCCGCTTGTCGGGGCCGGGAACATCCGCGCGCGCGACGATGGCGCGGGCGCCCCGCGCCACGTCATCCGCGCTGTCCCGTTCAAACACGCTCATGGCCGGGCCTCCCGATCACGGTCGGGCTGTCCGGCCAATGTCATGTCCCTGACAGACAGGAGCGCCTACTCCTTGTCGCTCGGCTCGCCCGAAAGGTCGAGCGGGCGCGAAGGCTGGACGGTGGAGATGGCATGTTTATAGACGAGCTGCGCCATGCCGTCACGTTCCAGCAACATGCAGAACAGGTCGAAAGCGGCGATTTCGCCCTGAAGCATCACGCCGTTGACGAGGAACATCGTCACCGGATCGCGGGTGCGCTGCACGGCATGGAGGAAGATTTCCTGAAGCAGCTTCGCCTTGCGCTCATTTTCCGCAAAGACCGCGCGAATATCGCTCAGGTCCAGCGGTTGCGACGGCATGACGGTGGAAATCGCATGTTTATAGACAAGCTGGGACTGCCCATCGCGGCGCAGCAGGACGGAGAAATTGTCGAACCAGGTGATAATCCCCTGCAACTTCACGCCCTTGACCAGAAACATGGTCACGGGGATTTTTGATTTGCGGAGATGGTTGAGGAAAATATCCTGAAGGTTATTCGCAATCGACTTGTCGGCCATGGTAATCAGCCTTCCTTATTGGCGGGACGTTGCCCGCTCTTGCGTCCCTGCCGGACGTCGTGCCTGTCCTGCGCCTATCGCAGGATGCCCTTCCCTATACCGCAAGAGCGAAAGGATATCCATCGCCAAGGAAAATAAATCCCTTCAATCCTTGTCTTCGGTCAGGCCCAGCAATTTCAATTTGCGGTGCAGTGCGGACCTTTCCATGCCGATGAAGCTCGCGGTCCGCGAAATATTGCCGGAAAAGCGTTTGATTTGCACTCGCAAATACTCCCGCTCAAAATTCTCCCGCGCTTCCCTCAAGGGCGACGTCATGATCGAATTGGACATGAGATGGTCCTCATTGTCCCCCGATGTCGTTTCGGATGGCAGCATGTCGAGTTCGATTCGCGCGATTCGATCCGACGGGGCCAGAATCATCGTCCGTTCGATCACGTTGCGGAGCTGGCGCACATTGCCGGGCCACTCGACCGCCTGAAGCGCCGCCATCGCGTCGGGCGCGACATCGGGCGGCGGCACGCGCCGGTCGGCGGCGAAGCGGGTGACATAATGCTGCACCAGCGCGGGAATATCCTCCCGCCTTTCGCTCAGCGGCGGAATGCCGAGCGGCACCACGTTCAGGCGATAATAGAGATCCTCGCGAAACCGCTTGTCCTCTATCTCCGCCGTCAGGTTGGTCGCCGTCGAGGAGATGAACCGCACATCCACCTTCACCTGCCGCTGCCCCGAAACGCGGGTGAAACTCTGATCGGTCAGCACGCGCAGGATTTTCGCCTGTGTGGTCAGCGGCATATCCGCCACCTCGTCCAGATAGAGCGTGCCGCCATGGGCCTGTTCTAGGAAGCCGGGGCGGACAAGGCCGCTGGGGTCTTCCACGCCGAACAATTCTTCCTCGACCCGCTCCGGGTCCATGCGCGCCGCCGTCACGATGATGAAGGGGCCATCGGAACGGTTGCTCCAATTGTGGAGCATGCGAGCCGCGATTTCCTTGCCCACGCCCGCCGGCCCGGTGATGAGCACCCGGCTGCCCGTGCCCGCGACCTTCTTGATCGTGGCGCGGACGGAATTGATCGCGCTGCTGGTGCCGGTCAGTTCGTCATCCTGCCCGACCCGCGCGCGCAGCACTTCGTTTTCCCGGCGCAGGCGCTCGGTTTCCGTGGCGCGCGCGACCAGATGGAGCAAACGGTCGGCCTCGAACGGCTTTTCGATGAAATCGGTCGCGCCCTTGCGGATCGCGGCGACGGCGGTGTCGATATTGCCATGGCCGGAAATCATCAGCACGGGGATGCTGGCGTCGCGCTTCTTGATTTCCTCCAGCACCTCCAGCCCATCCATCCGCGAGCCTTGAAGCCAGACGTCGAGCAGCACCAGCGACGGGCGCCGCACCGCCAGCGCATCGAGCGCGGCATCGGCGCTGGCGGCAGTGCGGGTTTCATACCCCTCATCCTCCAGCACGCCCGCGACCAGTTCGCGGATATCCTCCTCATCATCAACAATCAAAATATCAAGTGCCATGGGACACGCTCTCTCCCCTCAGGGTTTCATTGCCCGCGCCGGGCTTTTCTTCCAGCCGCGCCAGATGGGCCGGATCAAGCAGGATGCAGACCAGCGTGCCCCCGCCTTCATTGTCGTGAAAGGTCATGGTCGCGCCATGTTCCTCGACGATCTTCTGCACGATGGCGAGGCCAAGGCCGGTGCCCTTGGTCCGCGTGGTCATATAGGGCTCGATGATCCGCTCGCGCTCTTCGGGCAGGCCGATGCCATTGTCGCGCAGTTCGATGGCGATGCGCTCGTCCCGCTCGGTGATCGTCATGTCGATGCGCCCCGGCGGATCGGGGTTGACCGCGCTGCGGGCATCGACCGCCTCGACGGCGTTCTTGACGATATTGGTGAAGGCCTGCCCCATTTGCCGCCGGTCGCAGACGATCTCCCGCTCCCCAAGGGTGGAGGCGAAGGAAAAGGCGATGGCGGGGTGCGCGACCTCATGCAGGAACAGCGATTGGCGGGCGATATCGACGATCCGTTCCTGACGGAAGACCGGCTTGGGCATCCGGGCGAAGGAGGAAAACTCATCGACGATGCGCCGCAAATCGCCCACCTGCCGGACGATGGTTTCGGTCAGCCGGGTGAAGGTGTTGCGATCGCTCTTCACCTCATCGGCATAGCGCCGCTGCAACCGTTCGGCCGCCAGTTGAATGGGGGTCAGCGGGTTCTTGATCTCATGCGCGATCCGGCGGGCGACGTCCGACCATGCGGCGCGGCGCTGATCGGCCAGTTGTTGCGTGATGTCGTCGAAGGTCAGCACATGGCCGCTATGATCCCGTGCGCTTTTCACGGCCAGCGTGCGCAATTCGCCGCCCACGCGGATCTGCACGATTTCGGCGGAGGCGCCCTCCTCCAGAAAATCGACCAGATCGCGGGAAACATCGCTGAGCGGCCGATCGATCAGATCCTCATTGCTGTTGGTGAGGATATGCCGGGCGGATTGGTTGATGACGCGGATATGCCCCTGCGGATCGACGGCGACGACGCCCGCGGTGACATTGGCCAGCGTCGCCTCGATAAAGGCGCGGCGGTTTTCAAGCTGGCTGTTGGCGGCCATCAGCGCGCTCGTTTGCCCCTCCAGCCTTTGCGTCATGCGGTTGAAGGCGCTGGACAGTACGCCGATCTCGTCCCGCGCATGGGGGCCGGATACGCGGGTGGTGAGATCGCCCGCCGTAATACGCCGGGCAGCATCCACCAGTTCGTTGACCGGCTTCACCAGCCTGTCCGCCACCTTCAGCGCGATCCACACGGCAATGCCCACCAGCGCCAGCGAGCCGATGAACAGCGTTGTATTGAACCGTATCTGGAGCGCGCGCGATTGCCGCGCGAAACTGTCGTAATTGTTCAGAACCGCCTGAGCGCGCCCTACCTGACTGAACGCCGGAGCATCGGAATCCCGCGCGGCGTACAGATAAATGTCGCGATCCGGGTAGAGCAGCGTAAACGCCTCGATCTGGTCGGACTGGGCGCGGGTGGCCACATTCTCGCCCTTGGCGAGACGCGCGATGATTTCCTTGTTCAACAACTGGTCGGCCGATCGCTTTTCGGGCGCGACCGTGGCGGCGGTGCGCGCTATGCCGTCCTTGCCGATCTCGATGATCGCCGACCGGTTCAGTTTTCGCGTAACGACCTGAAAGATATAGCCTTCCGCGAATTCCGGGCTGGAAACCTTGTTCTGGCTCAGATAATCGCGCAGGTCGCTCGCCATGGTGAGCGTCTCGTCGCCGACCTCACGCAAATTCTGCTCATAATAGCCGCGCGCGAAGGTGCTGGCATTTTGCAGCATCGCCCGCGCACTGTCCGAAAACCAGAATTGCACGCCATATTGGAACAGGAGCGACGCGAAGATGACGACCAGCAGCATCGGCACGCTGGCCACGAGGGAGAACATCGCCACCAGCCGCACATGCAACTGTCCGTCGCTGCCGATGGCGGACCGGGCCGCGCGGCGCATCGCCACCCGCCGCCCCAACAACACCAGCAGCGCGATCGCAGGCACCAGATTGACCACCAGCAGCAGCGCCACGATGGGGGGAGAAAGCAAGGCGCTGCGATCATCCTGCGCGGAGAGGGCGTAATAGGTCGCGCTCGCGATGACGAGCAACAGCGTGACGGCGATGAATTCCGCCCAGGCGAAAAAGCGTTTGCTCCGCAACCAGCCCCGAAAGGTCCGTGTTATAGGTGATGCGATGGCGATAGCGACAACCCGTCAAGTTATGTTGCTGTCATACAACGTTGTGCCTTATAAAGCACATCATTCGCTGTCGTCATAGTCCTTATGCCGCAAATCCGTTGGATCGATATCATAATCGGTCAGTTTCTTGCGCAGGGTATTGCGGTTGATGCCCAGCAGGCTGGCCGCCCGGATCTGGTTTCCATCCACGGCGGAGAGGGTTTCGCGCAACAGCACCGGTTCGACCAGCGCCAGCATATCGTCATGCAGCGTGCCCGCCCCCTCGCCCGCCGCGCCGTTCGCCAGTTTCCGCCGCACCCATTCGCCCAGCAATTCATGCAGGGTGCCGCTGCCCCCGTCCGTCGCGGCGGGTTGGGATGCGTCGATATTCTGATGCACGACCTCGGCGGAAATCCTGTCCTCGCGGATCAGCACGGCCATGCGCTGCATCACATTCTGAAGCTCCCGCACATTGCCCGGCCAGCCATAGAGCGACAGCAATTGCGCGGCGTCGGCCTCCAGCGTCTTGCGCGGCAAGCCCTCCTGCGCCGCCTGATCGAGGAAATGCCGCGCCAGTATCGGGATATCGTCGCGGCGCATTCGCAGCGGCGGCAGGTCGATCGGCACGACGTTGAGGCGATAATAGAGATCCTGACGGAAACGGTTTTCCGCGATCAGGCTCGCCAGATTCTTGTGCGTCGCCGCGATGATCCGCACATTGACGCGCACCGGCGTCGATCCGCCGACGGTGGTGACTTCCCCGCTTTGCAGCACCCGCAGCAGCCGGGTTTGCGCCTCCATCGGCATGTCGCCGATCTCGTCGAGGAACAGCGTGCCGCCATCGGCCTGCTCGAACTTGCCCGCCGCGCGCTGGAGCGCGCCGGTAAACGCGCCCTTTTCATAGCCGAACAATTCCGCCTCGATCAGGTCGCGGGGGATCGCGGCCATGTTCACCGCGATAAAGGGGCGGGCGCGGCGGCGGCCAAGGCGATGGATCGCCTGCGCGACCAGTTCCTTGCCCGTGCCGGATTCGCCCAGAATGAGGATGGTCAGATCATTGTGCAGCACGCGGGCGATGGTGCGATACACCTCCTGCATCGCGGGCGAGCGGCCGACCAGCGGCATATCCTCGCTGATCTGATTATCGTCCTGCGCGCCCGCCATCTCTCCATTGGCCTTCATGGCCTGCCGCCGCGACGCCAGCCCGTCATGGACGGCGCGGGTCAGTTCATTGAGGTCGAACGGCTTGGGCAGATATTCGAATGCGCCCTTTTCCGTCGCCCTGACCGCGGTGTTCAGCGTGTTCTGGGCCGACAGGATGATGACGCGCATATCCGGCCATGCCTCCAATATGCGGTTGAGATCGTCGAGGCCGTCGCCATCGGGCAGCTTGACGTCCGTCACCAATATATCGGGCTGGAACGCTTCGAGCAGCGCGGATCGTTCCGCGATCGTGCCGCCCACTTTCACGACATGCCCCGCCCGGCGCAGCGCCTCGCTCACGACGACGCAGATGGCGGTATCGTCATCCACGACCAGAATCCGTCCGCCCGTCTCCCCGTTCATTCCTTCGATCCCATTGGCAGCATGATACGGAAGATGCTTTCCCCCGCCTGAGTGTCGCGGACATATTCGACAAAGCCGTTCATGTCGCGGATCAGCTTGTCGACAAGGGCAAGGCCAAGCCCTTGCCCGTCCCGCTTGCTGGAAATGAACGGGTTGAAGAGATCATCCTGAATGGCGGCGGGAACGCCCGGCCCATTGTCGATGATCGCGATTTCTATCGGCAGCACGGCATTGCCCTTCCCTTCGCCCAGCATCACCGAGACGCCATGCCGAAAGGCGGTTTCTATGCGGATGGCCGGGGCGGGCCGGTCGTTCAGCGCCTCGCTCGCATTTTTGAGCAGGTTGATGATGACCTGCGCCAACGTGTCCGCATGGCACAGCGCGTCCGGCAGGGAGGGGTCATAATGGCGGATCAGCTTCACCCCGCTGGCGAAACCGGCGCTGGCGATCTGGATCGCCTGATCCAGCACGGGATAGATGTTGGTCGGCGTGCATTGCAGTTGCCGCTCGGTCGTGAAATCCTGCATCCGGTCGATCAGCGCGGCGATGCGATCCACCTCGTTGCAGATCAGTCGGGTGAGCGCGGAGCTTTCCTCATTCTCGCTATTTTCGAGAAGTTGTGCCGCACCCCTGATGCCCGATAGCGGGTTCTTTATCTCATGGGCAAGGATGGCCGCGGCCCCCATGGCGGAACGGGTGCCGCCCGATGTGCGCCTGCCCCCGATCTTCTGCGCAAGGCTTTGCGTATGGATGGTGACGATGCGCCAGCCCTCATGCTCCCCCAGCGGAGAGATCATGATATCGGCTTTCAGCGAAACGGTGCGGCCCGCATGCAGCACGATATCATAAATGGCGAGCGGCTTTTCGGAATGCCACAGGTCGAAACCCGGATTGATCTGATCGACCCGGATGATATGCGCCACGTCGCTGCCGACAAGGGCGGACCGCGCCATGTTGAGCAATATCTCGGCGCGCGGGTTCGCATCCGCCACGCGATTGTCGGGCGTCAGGATCAGCACCGCCACCGGCATGGCCGCCATGATTTCGGCGGCTGCGGGCGCGCGCAATGTCAGGTCTGAGCGAAAATCGCCGCCTCTCACGCGGCCGCGCGGGACAGGAGGGGGTCATAGAAACGCGCGAGCATATCCAGCACGGTGCGGCTGTCCGGCACCTGATTGACGGCATTGCGGAACTCCGCCGATCCGGGCAGCCCCTTGGTGTACCAGCCCAGATGCTTGCGCGCCATGTTCACGCCGGTCATCTCGCCATAATGGTCGAGCATGGCGCGATAATGCTCCACCAGCGTCGCATATTGCTCATCCAGCGAGGGGTCGGGCCGCGTCCGTCCGGTGGCGAGGTCATGGATCACCTGCCCCAGCAGCCAGGGCCGCCCATAGGCGCCGCGACCGATCATCACCCCATCCGCGCCGCTCTGTTCCAGCGCGGTGTCGGCGTCCTCGACCGAGCAGATATCGCCGTTGACGATGACGGGAACCTCCACCGCTTCCTTCACCCGGCTCACAAAGGCCCAGTCGGCGCTGCCTTTATACATCTGGCAGCGGGTGCGGCCGTGCACGGTAATCATCTTCGCGCCCAGATCCTGCGCGATGCGGGCGAGTTGCGGCGCGTTGAGGCTGTCATGATCCCACCCCATGCGCATTTTGACCGTGACGGGAACGGAAACCGCGTCCACCGTCGCCTTGATCAACGCGGCGGCCAGATCCAGATCGCGCATCAGCGCGCTGCCCGCCTCGCCATTGACGACCTTGCGCACCGGGCAGCCCATGTTGATATCGATGATCGCCGCGCCGCGATCCTCGTTCAGCTTCGCGGCCTCCCCCATTTCCGCGGGCGAGCAGCCGACAAGCTGCATCGATACCGGCTCCTCGATCGGGTGCCATGCCGCCTTTTGCAACGACTGGCGCGTTTCGCGGATCGCGGCGGGGGACGCGATCATCTCCGTCACATTGAGGCCAGAGCCATAGCGCCGCACCAAGGTACGGAACGGCATGTCCGACACACCCGTCATCGGGGCCAATATGACCGGATTGTCGATCGTCACCGGACCGACCTTGATGGGGGAGAGAATGCGCATGACCTGCCTGCCTAAAAAACGGGCAGTGCATAGCGATTTTTCGTCGCCATCGCAAGTCGCTGGCTTCACGGGCGGCTCTGGGGTAAGCGCGCCGGCATGAGCAGGGAAAGCAGGACATTCGCCGCCATCATCGTTGCCGCCGGGCAAGGAAGCCGGACCGGGCTGGATCGTCCCAAGCAATATATGCCGATCGCCGGGCAGGCGGTGCTGGCCCACGCCTATGCCGCGCTGGCGGCGCATCCGCGCATCGGGCCGATCCTCGTCGTCATCGGCGAAGGGCAGGAGGAACAGGCGCGGGAGGCGCTGGGACCGGTGGCGCCCTCTCCCCTTCTTTTGACCGGAGGCGCGCGGCGGCGCGATTCCGTGCGCGCCGCGCTCGATCGGCTGGAACAGGACGGCGGGGCAAGCCATGTCCTCATCCATGACGCCGCCCGCCCGTTCCTGCCCATGGCGGTGCTCGATCGCCTGATCGCGGCGAGCGAGCATCATGACGCCGCCATTCCCGCCCTGCCTATGGCCGATACGCTGGTGCGCGGGGCGGCGGCGATGATGGGGGAGGATGTGGAGCGCGAGGGGCTGTATCGGGTCCAGACCCCGCAAATGTTTCATTTCGGGATAATAATGCGCGCGCACCGGCTTTGCCCGGATACGGCGCCCGTCACCGATGACGCCGGAATGTTGCGGGCGCTGGATATACCGGTCGCCCTTGTGGAGGGGGATGCGATGCTGGAGAAACTGACCTATTCCGCCGATTTTGCGCGGGCGCAGGCGCAGCTTTCCGCCACCCGCCTGCCCCGCGTTGGAACCGGCTATGACGTGCATCGGCTGGTGGCGGGCAAGCCGCTCTGGATCTGCGGGATGGAGATCGCCCATAGCCACGGCCTTTCGGGGCATAGCGACGCCGATGTTGCAATTCATGCACTGGTCGACGCCTTGCTCGGCGCGCTGGCGGAAGGGGATATCGGCAGCCATTTCCCGCCCTCCGACCCGCAGTGGAAGGGCGCGGCATCCCATCAATTCCTGACCTTTGCCCGCGACAGGGTGATCGCGCGCGGCGGGGACATCGCCCATGTCGATGTCAGCATCATCTGCGAGGCCCCGAAAATCGGCCCGCACCGCGAGGCGATGCGCGCGCGGCTGGCCGAATTGCTGGATATTCCCCTCTCCCGCGTGTCGGTGAAAGCCACCACCACGGAGCGGCTGGGCTTTACCGGGCGGCGCGAGGGGATTGCAGCGCAAGCAGTTGCCACGGTCATGCTGCCAACCTAAGATCAATGGCTATGACAGACTCCCTCGTCCACCCGCAACTGGCCGCGCTTGCCCAGCGAGTCGTTCAGGAAAATCGCCGCCTTGGCCGCACCTTCGCGCTGGCGGAAAGCTGCACCGGCGGGCTGGTGTCCGCCGCCATTACCGAGGTGCCGGGGTGCTCCGAAGTATTCGACGCGAGTTTCGTCACCTATTCCAATGAGATAAAGAACACTGTTCTAAAGGTGTCTCAGGATGTGCTGGAAACATTCGGCGCGGTTTCCATCGCCACTGCATGGGCCATGGCGCAGGGCGCGCTGGAACGCACCCATGCGCAGGTCGCGGTGGCCATTACCGGCATTGCGGGGCCGGGCGGAGGGTCCGACAACAAGCCCATCGGCACGGTCGTCTTTGCCCGCGCCGAAAGAGGCGGCGACCCCGACAAGGTCATTGCCGATTTCAAGAATTTCGGGGATATCGGCCGGGCGGGCGTGCGGCTTCAGGCGGCGTTGTGTGCGCTGGAACTGTTGCTGCCGGACGCCGAAGACCCGTAAAGCTTGGCCGCGCGGGTTTCGAACGCGCCGATCATCCGGCGCAGCGCCTTGTCGAAAACCTGCCCCGCGATCATTTCGAACAGCCTGTTCTTGAACGCGAAATCGACCTCGAAGTCGATCAGCACGCCGCCTTCCCCATCGGGCCGGAACTGCCAGTCATTGCTGAGATGGCTGAGCGGCCCTTCCAGATAATCGACATGCACGCGATGGGGCCGTTCCTTGTTGACGCGCGAGGTGAAGCTCTCGCTCAGCCCCTTGAAGCCGACGATCATGTCCGCGACCATTTCCGTCTCGCTGTCGGATCGCACGCGAGTGGCGCTGACCCATGGCAAGAACTGCGGATAGGACCGTACATCGGCTACCAGGTCGAACATCTGCTCCGGCGTATAGGGCAGATGCCGCGTTTCATTATGCTTTGGCATTGGCGGCGTTCGCCTTCGCCAGCTGGGCCTCTCGCGCGGCCCGCATTTCCGCGAAATCCTTGCCGGCATGATAGCTTGATCGCGTCAGCGGGCTGGCCGCCACCTGCAAGAACCCCTTGGCCCGCGCAATCGCGGCATAGGCGGAAAATGCCTGCGGCGTCACGAATTCCATCACCTTGGCATGTTTGGGCGTGGGCTGGAGATATTGGCCCATGGTCAGGAAATCGATATCGGCCGATCGCATGTCGTCCATCACCTGATGAACCTCCAGCCGCTCCTCTCCCAGCCCCATCATCACGCCGGACTTGGTGAAGATCGACGGATCGAGTCGTTTCACCGTCTCCAGCAGACGCAGCGAGGCATAATAGCGCGCGCCGGGGCGGATCGTGGGATAGAGCCGGGGCACGGTTTCCAGATTGTGATTATAGACGTCGGGCCGCGCCGCGACGATCATTTCCACCGCCCGTTCATGCTTGTTGCGGAAATCGGGCGTCAGGATTTCGATGGTGGTGGCGGGCGTCGTGCGGCGCAATGCCTCGATCACCTTCACGAATTGCGACGCGCCGCCATCGGGCAGATCGTCCCGATCCACCGAGGTGATGACGATATGTTCCAGCCCCATTTCAGCGGCGGCATCGGCCAGATTCTGCGGCTCTTTCGGGTCCACCTTGCGCGGCATGCCGGTCTTGACGTTGCAAAAGGCGCAGGCCCGCGTGCACACGTCGCCCAATATCATCACGGTCGCGTGCTTCTTCGTCCAGCATTCCCCGATATTGGGGCAGGCCGCTTCCTCGCACACGGTCGCCAGCCCTTTCTGGCGCATCAGATTTTTCGTTTCGATATAGCCGGGGCTGGTGGGCGCCTTGACGCGAATCCAGTCTGGCTTGCGCTGACGGATCGGTTTTTCCGGCATAGAAGGGCTTGCATTCTCGCTCATTCGGTTCAGATAGCGATCCATCGGCTGCATTGCCAGTGCAGAATCATGGAGAATGGCCCGCGCATGACCCTATTCGCAGATATGATAAACGGATATCGCCGCTTTCGCGAAGGGGGCTGGGCCAGCCAGCATGAACGATGGAATGAGTTGAAAGAAGGGCAAAGCCCGCAGGTGATGGTCATCGCCTGTTCCGACAGCCGGGTCGATCCTACCCAGATTTTCGATACCAGTCCGGGCGAGATATTCGTCGTGCGCAATGTGGGCGCGCTGGTGCCTCCGTTCGAGACGACGCCCGGCCGCCACGGTGTTTCGGCGGCGCTGGAATTTGCGGTGCAGGTGCTCAAGGTCCGCGAGATCGTCGTGATGGGGCATGGGCTGTGCGGCGGGTGCCGCGCCGCGCTGACGCAGGAATTGAAGGATGCGCCCCCCGGCGAAGGCGGCTTCATCGCCAACTGGATCGACCTGCTCGATGATGCCCGCGACCGGGTGGAGCGTGTCCATGGCGAGGACCGGACCAGCCGCGCGGCGCAGCGCATGATGGAGGAAGAGGCCGTCAAGGTTTCCATCGCCAATCTGCGCAGCTTTCCCTGCATCCAGATCAAGGAGGGCAAGGATCGCCTGAAACTGATCGGCGCCTATTTCGCGATTGCCGACGGCGTCCTGCATGTGCTGGATGAGGAGAGCGGGGAATTTTCTCCGGCGGCCTGATCGGGTTTTTACGGCCGCCTGCTTTCTCGCCGCACAGCCAGTCGGCGCGCAATCCAACGGACATAAAAAGGGCCGCGGAATTATCCGGCGGCCCCTTTCCTGTGTCGCGAAGGACTGGAAATTTCAGCCCACAATCTCTTCGGGCTTGAAGAAATAGGCGATTTCGGCTGCCGCATTTTCTTCGCTGTCCGAACCATGGACCGAATTGGCCTCGATCGATTCGGCAAATTCCTTGCGGATGGTGCCTGCATCGGCATTTTCCGGGTTGGTCGCGCCCATGATGTCGCGGTTGCGCTTCACGGCGTTTTCGCCTTCCAAGACCTGCACGACCACCGGGCCGGAGATCATGAAAGCGACCAGATCCGCGAAGAAGGGGCGTTCCTTGTGCACGGCGTAAAAGCCTTCGGCCTGTTCGCGGCTCATGCGGATGCGCTTGGAAGCGACGACGCGCAGGCCGGCTTCTTCCAGCTTCGCGGTGATCGCGCCGGTCAGGTTGCGCCGCGTCGCGTCCGGTTTGATGATCGAAAATGTACGATTGCCAGCCATTTCGGCGAAACTCCAATGGTTCTCAACTCAGGTTGGCGGGGGCTTTAGCTGCCTCTGGAACCGGCGGCAAGGGGTTATTGCCCTCTTCCCCGCCTCATCCCGATATCGGCCCGTTATCCGCGCCTGGCCCGGTGCTTCCTGCCGGTCAAGGCCCCTGCACCCACCGGCCACCGTCCTGCCTCCAGAAACGCGGCTCCACCTCGTCCCGTCCCTTGAGCATCCGCCAGCAGGCGCGCGCCGGTTCGAGCGTTTCCTGATCGAAGAAATAAAAGGCCCGCGCATAGCCCAGCGCCTCGTCGCGCCACTGCCCGTCGGTCAGCGCGATATGCCGGGCCGCGTTGGCCGCCGGGGCGCCGCCTTGCCCGCACAGCAGGATCGGCTGATCACCCTCCCCGCCTTCCCCGTTGGCTCCATGGGCGAGGAAGCTTTCCGGTTTCCAGCCCCATAGTGCGCGGGAAAGGCGCTCCAGCGCGCCTTCCCTGCCGTCGATCACCAGCAACCGGTCGCCCTGATCCAGCAAACGCTGAGCGATCGCGGGCAATATCCGCTCCACCGGATCGCGACTCAGTTGATAGAAATCGACCTGCATGATCGCGCCGCGTCAGCCCTCCACCGTATCGGCGATGAACCGGTCCAGCAGGCGGACGCCATAGCCGGTTGCGCCGCGATCCCACACCGCGCCGGGCTTGTCGGCCCACACCATGCCCGCAATGTCGAGATGCGCCCATTTGACGCCGTCCTCGACGAAGCGCTTGATGAACTGGGCAGCGGTGATGGACCCGGCGAACCGGCCGCCGATATTCTTGATATCGGCAATCGGGCTGTCGAGCAGCTTGTCATAAGCATCGCCCAGCGGGAAGCGCCAGAGCGGATCGCCCGCCTTCTGCCCGGCGGCGGTCAGCTTTTCGGCCAGATCGTCGTCATTGCTGAACAGCCCCGCATATTCATGACCCAGCGCGACGATCATCGCGCCGGTCAGGGTGGCGAGATCGATGACGATGTCCGGCTTGTAGCTGTGCTGCGCCAATGTCAGCGCATCGCACAGCACCAGCCGCCCTTCGGCATCGGTGTTCAAAACTTCGATCGTCTGGCCAGACATGGACGTGACGATATCGCCGGGGCGCTGCGCATTGCCGTCCGGCATATTTTCGACAAGGCCGCAAATGCCCACGACACGCGCCTTTGCCTTGCGCCCGGCCAGCGCCCGCATCGTGCCCGCGACGGCGCCCGCGCCGCCCATGTCCCATTTCATGTCCTCCATGCCCGCGGCAGGCTTGATGGAAATGCCGCCGGTGTCGAACGTCACGCCCTTGCCCACCAGCACCAGCGGCTTGGCATTCTCGTCGCCGGTGCCGTTCCAGTCCATCACCAGCAGGCGCGGCTTGCGGACGGAGCCTTGCGCCACGCCGAGCAGCGCGCCCATGCCCAGATCGGCCATCTGCTCTTCATCCAGCACCGTGATGGTCACGCCCAGCGCCTCCAGCGGACGGCACCGGCTGACGAAACTTTCGGGGTAGAGGATGTTCGCCGGTTCCGACACCAGTTCGCGCGTGAACATCACGCCCTGCGCCAGTTCGGAAAGATAGGCCCATTCGGCCGAGGCATCGATGCCGCTCACCAGTTCGACGCTGTCGAGCGTGCGCTTCTGCTTTTCGGGCATGCGCGTACGATAGGTTTCGATCCGCCAGCCGCGCAGCAGCGCGCCGAAGCCCAGCCGTGCCACGCCCGCCGCCGTCATCACGCCCGCCGCCTCGAACGAGACGGAGGCCTGCTTCGCGCCGGATGTCAGCAGCTTCGCCACCAGCGCCGCGCCGGCGCGTTCCAGATCGGCTTCATTGCCCGCGCCGATGCCCAGCAGGATGATCCGCCGGGTGCTGCCGTCCACCTCGGCAAAACTCTCCACCGTCGCGCCGCATTCCCCGTTGAACCGGGCCATGGCCGCCGCCGCCTCCATCCCCGGAACGGCCGACAACTGGGCTGTGCCGTCCTTGTTCACGGCATGGACGATCGTGTCTGCTTCGGGGGTGCGGCTGGTCGAAAAGCGGATTTCCATCATGTCTCTCTCAAAGGGCGTCGGATAACTGTTTCCGGCGATACACCAGCGGAACGAAGATGGTAAAGCCGCCATTTCGGGTTGGCGATCGTCGCCTGACGGGCGATCCCCTCGCCATTTCCGTGATGCCTGCCCCGATTTTGGCCCGATTTTAGGACGACCCGCTGCGCATTGGGATTGCGGGAAAGCCCCGGCAGTGCAATAGGCGGGCATATCAAGTTCACTTTGCGGACCGAGGCGTTTTGCATCTTCTCATCGCACTTGCGCGCATGTCGCTATGCCCTGTGGAGGGCAGGCGCGGAATTTCGTCCCGTCGTCTTGCCCTGATGGCCGGGGCGATGACCCTTGGCCTCGCCACGCCCGCCATCGCCGCCGCGTCGGAGGATCAGCCGCAGGATACCACCCCGCCGCCGGTCGTTTCGACGCAAGGCGAAGTTCCGGCGCAGGGGGAGCGGGACGGCAGAGTCTCGTCCATTTCCGACGTGCATGGGCCAAGCCGCGATCAGGCCGTGGCGGCAGCGGCCACGCCGGATACGCCCCTGCCCGCCAGCGACGATGAGATCGCCTTTGCGGCGGACAATCTCGTCTATGACAATGACAGCGAAGTCGTGACGGCCAGCGGCAGCGTCCAATTGCTGCGAGAGGGCAACCGCCTGCGCGCCGATGAAGTGGTCTGGAACCGCAAGACCGGCGAGGTCCGGGCCAATGGCAATGTTTCCGTCACCGATGCGAACGGCAATATCGGCTATGGCGACAGCATCGAGGTGACGGATACGCTGAAAGACGGCCTTGTCGAGAATCTGTTGCTGGTGATGGCCGAAGGCGGCCGTCTGGTCGCCCGCAGCGGGGAGCGGCGGGACGAGGTCTATATGCTCCACGCGGCGGCCTATTCGCCCTGCCCGGTGGAGGGCGCGGACGGATGCCCCAAGGAACCAAGCTGGCAGATCAAGGCGGTGGAAATCCGTTATGATCCCGCGACCAAGCGGGTCCATTACAAGCATGCCCGGCTGGAACTGTTCGGAGTGCCGTTGCTGATGCTGCCCGGCTTTGCCCATTCGGTGGGCGAAGGCAGCACATCGGGCCTGCTGGTCCCGGACGCGCGCATCAGCGGCGTCAACGGGCTGGAAGTGGCCCTGCCCTATTATCTGAAGCTGGCGCCCAATCACGACCTGACGCTGACGCCGCATATCTTCACCGATGAACTGCCGATGATGCAGGGCGATTATCGCGCCTATCTGGGCAAGGGCGCTTTCGGCATCACCGGTTATCTGACCTATGGCCGCCGCAGCACGGATAACGACGCAAGCGGCGGTTCGACCGAAACCAGCCGGGAATTGCGCGGCTATATAGAGGCGGACGGCCGCTATCAGTTCGATGAGAATTGGAGCCTGTCCGGCTCCATCCGCCGCGTCACCGACCGGACCTTCCTGCGCCGTTACGATATCACGCGCGATGACCGCCTGCGTTCCACGCTGAAGGCGGAGCGAATCGACCGGAACAGCTATTTGTCGATCGCGGGCTGGTCGGTGCAGACCCTGCGCCTGTCGGATAATCAGGGGCGGACGCCCATCGCCTTGCCCGCGATCGATTATCGGTTGCGCCTGACCGACCCTGTCATGGGCGGGCGCGTGCAGGTGCAGGCGAACAGCCTGGCCATCACCCGCACCGACGGGCAGGATACGCAGCGCGCCTTCGCCTCGGCGGAATGGACGCTGCGGCACCTGACCGGCATGGGGCAGGAAGTGAGCCTGACCGGCTATGTCCGGGGCGATGTCTATCATAGTTCCGACAATGACCTGGCGGACCTTCCCGCCTATGCGGGCACGGGCGGCTGGCAGGGGCGCGGCATCGCCGCTGTCGCCGCGGACGTGCGCTGGCCCTTCGTCGGGTCGTTTCTGGGCGGCACGCAGCGAATCATCCCGCGGGTCCAGATCGTCGCTTCGCCCAAGCTGAAGAACATCGCCCTGCCGAACGAGGACGCGCGGACCGTCGATCTGGAGGACAGCAACCTCTTCGCCCTCAACCGCTTCCCCGGCTATGACCGCGTCGAGGATTCGACCCGCATAACCTTCGGTCTGGAATATGGCCTCGATCTCAAGGATTTTTCCCTGAGCGCGGTCGTCGGCCAGAGTTACCGGGTCAGCCGCCGCCCGACCCTGCTGCCCGATGGGACGGGCCTGTCGGAGCGGGTGTCCGACATCGTCGGGCGCACCACCGTGCGCTACAAGGATTTCGTCAGCGTCACCCATCGCTATCGGGTGGACAAGGACAGTCTGGCCCTGCGCCGGAACGAGATCGACGCGACCATCGGTTCCCGCCGCACTTATGCGATGATCGGCTATATGCGGCTGAACCGCAACGCGACGGATGATCTGGAAGACCTGACGGATCGCGAGGAAATCCGCGTCGGCGCGCGGATCGCCTTTGCGCGCTACTGGTCGGTTTTCGGCTCCACCGTCGTCGACCTGACCGACGCCAGCGAAGACCCCGGTTCCTTCGCCGATGGCTTTGAACCTGTCCGGCACCGGCTCGGCCTTGCCTATCAGGATGATTGCATCGATCTGGGGATCACATGGAAACGCAATTATCGCAGTTCGGGCGATGCCCGGAACAATAATACCATACAGCTACGGCTGGCGTTTCGTAATCTTGGCATATAAGGGTTGACCCTTGCGTGCCTTCATCGCTCAGTGATGGTTCAGCATCATCGGGGCAATATCGGCTTCACGACATAAATCGATGCGGAGAGTAGTTTCTTCAATGGCCATGCGGAAAATCTGCGGCAAATCGCGGAAAACCTTTGTTTCTCTGGCAGTATGCGCCGCTGCGACGGTCCTGCCCCTGCCGGGCGCGGGGCCGGTCCTTGCGCAAGGGTCCGCCGATTCGCTGCAACTGCCCGATGATCTGACGATCTTCGAAAATCGCGATCCCAACCTGCACAAGCCGACGGCAGTGGTGAACGGGCAGATCATCACCCAGACCGATGTGGAGCAACGGCTGGCGCTGATCATCCTGGCCAATGGCGACAATATCCCGGCGGAGGAAATGAACCGCCTGCGCCTTCAGGTGTTGCGCAACCTGATCGACGAGACGCTGCAAATTCAGGAAGCGGCGGCCAACGACATCAAGATCAGCCAGCCCGAAATGGAAGACAGCTTCGCGCGCATCGCCGCCAATTTCAAACAGACGCCGGAACAATTCACCGCCTATTTGCGCTCCAAGGGCAGCTCGGCCGCCAGCATCAGCCGCCAGATGGAAGGCGAAATGGCATGGAGCCGCCTGTTGCGCCGCAATGTCCAGCCCTATGTCAATGTGAGCGAGGAAGAGGTCCAGTCGATCATCGACCGGATGAAGGCGCTCAAAGGGTCGGAGGAATATCGGGTGGGAGAGATTTATCTTTCCTCCACCCCCGAAAATGCGCAGCAGATTTTGGAAAATGCCCGCAACATCATCGACCAGATTCGTCAGGGCGGTTCCTTCACCGCCTATGCGCGGCAATTTTCCGAAGCGTCCACGGCGGCTGTCGGCGGCGATCTGGGCTGGGTGCGCCCCGGCCAGTTGCCCGATGCGCTGGGGCAGGCGCTGACGGAAATTTCCATCGGCCAGATCGTCGGGCCGATCGCGATTCCGGGCGGCTATTCCATTCTCTACCTGATGGATCAGCGCAAGGTTCTGACCGCCGACCCGCGCGACGCGCTGCTCAGCCTGAAACAGATTTCCGTCGATTTCCCGAAGGGCACGACGCAGGCGCAGGCTGGCGCCAAGGTCAAGACGTTCACCGACAATCTTCGCCAGTTGCAGGGTTGCGGCAGCGTCAGTGATCTGGCGAAAAAGCTGGGCGCGGACGTCATCGATAATGACAATGTCCGTATCCGCGACCTGCCCGCCCCGCTTCAGGAATTGATGATGGGCCTTCAGGTGGGGCAGGCGACGCCGCCCTTCGGCTCGGTCGATAGCGGCGTGCGCGCGCTGGTGCTGTGCGGCCGGGATGATCCGCAGGATGCGGGCAGCCCGTCCTTCGACCAGATCATGTCCCAACTGGAAGACGACCGCGTCAACAAGCGCGCGCGCATCTATCTGCGCGATTTGCGGCGTGACGCCGTCATCGATTATAATTGAGGCGATGATCACCCTGTCCGAAAGGAATGACGTCGCCCCTTTCGCGATTTCCATGGGCGACCCTGCCGGTATCGGGCCGGAAGTGGTCGCCAAGGCATGGTCTGTGCGGGAAGCCCAGCATCTTTCGCCTTTCTTCGTGATCGGTGAGCGGCGGGCGATCGAAAAAGTCTGGGACGGCCCGATCGCCACCATCTCGACGCCCGACGAGGCGCGCGCGCATTTTGCGACGGCGCTGCCCTGCCTCCAGATCACCATGAGCGACGAGATCGTGCCGGGGGAACCGGGGGTCGATGGCGCCCGCTGTGCCCTTCACGCGCTGGAGATCGGCATCGGCCTTGCCAAGAGCGGGGCGGCGGGCGGATTGGTGACGGCCCCGGTCGGCAAGACCCAGCTTTACGGCATAGGCTTCACCCATCCCGGCCAGACCGAGTTCATCGCGGAACGATGCGGCATTGCGCGCAACAATGCCGTGATGATGCTGGCCGGGCCGTCGCTGCGGGTGGTGCCCATCACCATCCATATCCCGATCAAGGACGTGCCGGATACGCTGTCCATAGAGTTGATCCGCACCCGCGCTCTGGTGACGGCCAAGGGCCTCATCCGCAATTTCGGTATCGAGAAGCCGCGGATCGCGGTCGCCGGCCTCAATCCCCATGGCGGGGAGAACGGCAATCTGGGGCGCGAGGAAATCGACATCATCGCCCCGGCCGTCGCCGCGCTGAAGGCCGAGGGGCTGGATATCACCGGCCCCCATTCGCCCGATGCGATGTTCCACGGCCCGGCGCGCCAAAATTATGACGCGGCGCTGTGCATGTATCATGATCAGGCGTTGATCCCGATCAAGACGCTGCATTTCGACGATGGCGTCAACATGACTCTGGGTCTGCCCATTGTCAGGACATCCCCCGACCATGGCACGGCGTTCGGCATTGCGGGGAAGAATATCGCCAGCCCAGGCGCGATGATCGCCGCCATCCGCATGGCCGAACGCGCCGCCTATTATCGCAGCATTGTCCCGGAGGCTGTGCGGCCAGAGACGGGGCCGGAGGCTGACGTTGAGTGAAACGGCCGGGCCGGAAAGCCCCCGGTTGCCGCCCCTGCGGGAAGTGATCGCTCGTCATGGGCTGGCGGCGAGCAAGGCGCTGGGGCAGAATTTCCTGCTGGACGAACAACTGCTGGCGCGGATCGCCGCCATTCCCGGCGCTCTGGCGGGGCAGCGGGTGTTCGAGGTCGGTCCCGGCCCCGGCGGCCTGACGCGCGCAGCCCTGCGCGCGGGTGCTCAGGTGACGGCGGTGGAACGCGACGCCCGCTGCATCCCGGCGCTGGAGGAGTTATCGGCGGCCTTTCCCGGCCAACTCACCGTCATCGAGGGCGACGCCATGCAGGTCGACCCCCATGCGCTGTGCGGGGATGGGGCGCATATCCTCGCCAATCTGCCCTATAATGTCGGCACGGCGCTGCTCGTGGGCTGGCTGTCCGCACCATGGAAACCGTGGTGGGCATCGCTGACGCTGATGTTTCAGCAGGAGGTGGCCGAACGGATCGTCGCGCCGGTGGGCGGCGACCATTATGGCCGCCTCGCCGTGCTGGCTCAATGGCGGGCCGAGGCGCGCATCGCGATGAAAGTCCATCGCAGCGCCTTCACCCCGCCGCCCAAGGTCATGTCGGCGGTCGTCCATATCGTTCCGGGCGAGGAACCGGAGGGCGTGCGCCTGCCGGTGCTGGAACGGATCACCGCGGCGGCCTTCGGCCAGCGGCGCAAGATGCTGCGGCAGAGTTTGAAAGGCGTATCGGGCGCGCTGGATGCGCTGGAGCAACTGGGCATCGACCCCCAGCGGCGCGCCGAAACCATCCCCGTCGCGGATTATGTGGCGATAGCGCGCCTGCTCAGCCGTGCCTGAAGAAATCCGGGCCTGACGGAATGGGGCCTGAAGGAATCCAGGCCTGACGAATCCGGCGCGGCTGGCCGGTCGCCTGCCGGTCAGGTCAGGGTTGTTGCGGGGCCGTCCCGGTTTCCGGCACCGGCGGCGCGGTCTGCGCCTGCGCGATCGCCTTGTTCTCGATCAGCGTATCGAGTTTCGCGATAGTCCCGCAATCGGTGCGGCATAATGTCTTCATGCGCGAAAGCGTCTCGCGCGCATTGGCGAGCGCGCCGCGTTCCACCAGCGCATTGACCGTACCCGCCAGCGCGGTCATGTCCGCCGGGTCGAGCGCCAGCGCGCCCTTGTAATAGCGCACGGCCTTGCCCTGAAGATCCTGCTGCCGGGCGATGTCGCCCAGCGCGATGAACGCGCCGCGATTGCGTGGATCGACCGCCAGCGCCGTTTCATACGCATCATTGGCCCCGGCAAGATCGCCGCGGGTGCGCGCCGCATTGCCCTTCGTCGCCCATTCCAGCGACAGGGGGGAAATCTGGCTGTCCGGCCGCTGGCTGATGCCGACGCTCGACACCATCGTCAGAACCGCCGCCATGGCAAGGGTCGCAGGGGTAAACCGCATGATCGTCTCCGCAATGTCGCGCACTCTGCCGGCGCCTTTCCTGTCCCTGATATCGGGCGTCATGTCGGGCGCCTGTTCATGCCGTTTCCCGTTATGACCGCAGCAGCGTGGCGATGAAAAACCCATCCGTGCCATCATGCGCGGGCGTTAGCAAGCGTCCGTATCCATGTTCCCGTCCCAAAGGAAGGTCGGGGCGTCCCACCGTCCAGCCCGAATGACGCGCCAGAAAGGCGTCGATCTGCGCCCGCCCTTCCTCTTCGATCAGCGAGCATACCGCATAGACCAGCCTGCCGCCCGGCTTCACCAGCGGCGCGGCGAAATCGAGAATATGCGCCTGCTCCCGGCAAATCCGGGCAAGCCGCTGTTCGGTAAGGCGCCATCGGGCCTCCGGGTTGCGCCGCCATGTGCCGGTGCCCGAACAGGGCGCATCCACCAGCACCACGTCCATGGCCCCCGCATGGCCCGCCAGCGCCGCGCTTTCCTTGCCGGGATCGAGCAATAGCGGATGAATGAAGCCCGCGCCCGCCCGCTCGGCCCGCTCGGGCAAGCGGGCGAGGCGATCCCGGTTGATGTCCGCAGCGAACAACTGCCCTTGCCCGCCCATGGCGGCGGCCAGCGCCAGTGTCTTGCCCCCGGCCCCCGCGCACAGGTCCATCACCGCCATGCCCGGCTGAGCCGCGCAGGCCATCGCTATCAGCTGACTGCCGATATCCTGAATCTCGACAAGGCCGTCGCGATAGGCGGCGTGCTGTTCGACCGGCTTGCCTTCGGCAAGGCGCAGGGCATCCGGCATGGCGGGGAAGGTCTGCGCGTCCGGGAACGCCGCCAGCACCGCTTCTCTCTGCCCTTTCAGCCGGTTGATCCGCAGATCGAGCGGCGCCCTTTCCAGCAGCGCCCTTTGCTCCGCCTCATCAACCGGGGCGGCGAGATGGGGGATGATCCAGCCCGGCACCAGCGCGGCCGGGGCGATATCCTCCCCCGCGACGATCGGCGCGGGACCATGCGCAGAGCCATCGAACAGTGCGGCAAGGCCTGCATCGTCGCTCGCCAGCCCCGCCATGGCGGCGCGGCCGCTGGCGGGCCGTTCCGCGCTGCGGCGAATCGCGCGATAGAGCAGGTCGCGGACCGCGCGCCGATCCTTCGATCCGGCATAGCGCCGCGTCTTGAAATAGCGGGCGATCAGCGTATCGGCCGCCGCGCCGCCATCGCGCGCCGCCGCGATGATATCGTCCAGCAGGTCGATCGCCGCCTGAACGCGGGCCGAAGGGGTCATGGCAAGCGCCGCTTTCGCCTTGGCGGGGCACAGATGCGCATCGGCCTACCCCGTCGCCCCGGATCAGCGCGTGGGATAATTGGGCGCTTCGCGCGTGATCGTGACATCATGCACATGGCTTTCCGAAAGCCCGGCATTGGTGATGCGCACGAACCGGGCGCGTTCCTTGAGCGCGGTCAGCGTATCGGCGCCGGTGTAGCCCATCGCGGCCTTCACCCCGCCGACAAGCTGATGGATCACGTCCTTCGCCTGCCCCTTATAGGGCACCTGACCTTCAATGCCTTCGGGCACCAGCTTCATCTGATCCTTGATATCCTGCTGGAAATAACGGTCCGCCGATCCCCGCGCCATCGCGCCGACGCTGCCCATGCCGCGATAGCTTTTGAACGCGCGGCCCTGATAGAGGAAGGTTTCGCCCGGGGCTTCCTCCGTTCCGGCCAGCAGCGAACCGATCATCACCGCGCCCGCGCCTGCCGCCAGCGCCTTGGCGACGTCGCCGCTGGTACGCAGCCCGCCATCGGCGATCACCGGGATGCCGGATTTCGCCGCTTCCTCCGCCGCGTCCATCACCGCCGTAAGCTGCGGCACGCCGACGCCCGCGACGACGCGGGTGGTGCAGATGGAACCGGGACCGATGCCGACCTTCACGCAATCCGCGCCCGCATCGATCAGCGCCCGCGTCGCCTCCGCCGTCGCGACATTGCCCGCCACCACCTGAACCGTGTTGGACATTTTCTTCACCGCCGTAACGGCTTCGGCAACCATCTTGCTGTGGCCATGGGCGGTATCGATGACGATGAGGTCGCATTCCGCCTCGATCAGCGCGCGCGTGCGCTCCAGCCCCGTATCGCCGACGGTGGAGGCTGCCGCCACGCGCAGACGCCCGGCGCCGTCCTTGGTCGCCTGCGGATAGGTGACGGCCTTTTCGATATCCTTGACCGTGATGAGGCCGACGCAGCGATAATTATCATCGACGACCAGCAGCTTTTCGATCCGCCGCTGGTGCAGCAGGCGCATGGCCTCTTCCTGCCCGACGCCGGTTTTGACGGTGGCCAGATTATCCTTCGTCATCAATTCGCTGACCGGCTGTTCGGAATTTTCCGCAAAGCGCACGTCGCGATGGGTGAGGATGCCCGCCAGCTTGCCGGAGGCCTCCACCACGGGAATGCCGCTGATCCGGTGACGGGCCATCAACGCCTGCGCCTGCGCCAGCGTGGCGCCGGGCGTGATGGTGATGGGGTTGACGACCATGCCGCTTTCAAAGCGCTTCACGGCGCGGACGGCGTCGGCCTGCTCCTGCACCGTCAGGTTGCGGTGCAGCACGCCAAGGCCGCCAAGCTGGGCCATCACGATCGCCATGTCGGCTTCGGTCACGGTGTCCATGGCAGATGAGAGGATGGGGATATTGAGTCGGATCTCCCTCGTCACCTGGGTCGATGTATCCGCCTGACTGGGCAAAACCTCTGATGCGGCGGGCTGCAACAGCACATCGTCGAAGGTAAGACCGAGGCGGATATCCATGGGGCGGGCCACTTTCATCTAGGGAGTCTGGAATTGTGGCCGCCCATGTAACCATTTCGGCAGCCCGGTGCTAGGGTCAATCGACATTCCGTTTCGCTGGCCTGCAAATGGCGGCGTCACCCGCTTCCCCGGCCCCCATGCATCATCGCGCGCCGGGTTTGATCCGCCCTGCTCAAGGCGCCGATCAGCCGGATGCACCGCAACGCAACCGCAGCGGAAATGTCATTGCGGTGTCAGGCTTTTTTCCGCGCGGTCCAGCAGCGCCCTGGCCTGCGCCACATGCATGGCTTCTATCATCTCCCCGCCATGCCGCTCCGCGCCCCCTGTCGCGGCGGCGATCAGGGCGCGGGCTTCGTCCAATTCCTGCGGAGAGGGGCCGAAAACGGCATTTGCCGGGGCGATCTGATTGGGGTGGATCAGCGTCTTGCCGTCAAAGCCGATGGCGCGCCCTTCCCGGCATTCGGCGATGAAGGCTTCGCTGTCCTCCAGCCGGTTATAGACGCCATCGAACACGGCCTTGCCCGCAAGACGCGCCGCGAGGATGACCATCTGCATCGCGACCATCAGGCCAGACCGGTCGGCATCCATGGGAATGCGCAAATCATGGCGCAGATCATTATTGCCCATGAACAGCCCGGCCACGCCATCCACCGCCGCGATCGCCTGCGCCTGCGCGACGCCTGCGGGCGACTCGATCATGGCGATGACCGGCCTGCCCGTCGCCCGATGAACGGCGGCGGCCTGTTCGGGCCGCTCCACCTTGGGCAGGACGATATAATCGGGCGCGAGGCCAGCCAGCGCGTCTATATCCGCCTGATGGTGCGGGCTGTCGGCGGCGTTGATCCGCACCGTGCCGATCCGATCGCCAAAGCCGGCCGCGAACGCGCCCGCGAGCGCCGCCCGCGCATCCTGCTTGCGATCATCGGCGACCGAATCCTCCAGATCGAGGATCACCATGTCGCAAGCCAGCCCCCGCGCCTTTTCCAGCGCCCGCGCATTGGAGGCGGGCAGAAACAGCAGGGAACGGGCGTGATGAAGCAACATATCGGGAACCTTTCCGGGCATCCATGCGAAAACGGCGGGAATCGCCTTTCCTACTCTTTTATTTGCCGTCATAGTGAAAGGAATTAATGGATGAGGGGGGCGGAAAAAATATGGGTGTAACCGTGGCATTCCTGCTGGTCATGCTGGTGCTCCTCTATCTGGCGGCCAGCGTGAAGATCGTTCGGCAGGGCCATCAATATACGATCGAGCGCTTCGGCCGCTTTACCGAGGTCGCGCGGCCCGGCCTTAATTTCTATCCGGCTTTTTTCTACGCCGTCGGCCGCAAGATCAACATGATGGAACAGGTCGTCGACATTCCGGGGCAGGAAATCATCACCAAGGACAATGCGATGGTCGCGGTGGACGGCCTCGTGTTCTTTCAGGTGCTGGACGCCGCCAAGGCCGCTTATGAAGTGTCCGAACTTTATGTCGCGATCATGCAGCTTGCCACCACCAACCTGCGGACCGTCATGGGGTCGATGGACCTGGACGAAACCCTTTCCAAGCGGGACGAGATCAACGCCCGGCTGCTTTCGGTGGTCGATCATGCGACCAATAGCTGGGGCATCAAGATCACCCGCGTCGAGATAAAGGATATCCGCCCGCCCGCCGATATCGTGAACGCGATGGCCCGCCAGATGAAGGCGGAGCGCGAGAAGCGGGCGAACATCTTGGAAGCCGAGGGCCTGAAAAGTTCCGAGATCCTGCGGGCCGAAGGGCAGAAGGCCGCCCAGATATTGGAGGCCGAGGGACGGCGCGAAGCGGCTTTCCGCGATTCCGAGGCGCGGGAACGCGAGGCGGAGGCCGAAGCCAAGGCGACGCAGATGGTGTCGGAAGCCATCGCATCCGGCAATGCGCAGGCGATCAACTATTTCATCGCCCAGAAATATGTCGAGGCGGTGGAGAAATTCGCGGTGTCGCCCAATGCCAAGACGATATTGTTCCCGGTGGAAGCCACGCAGCTTATCGGCACGCTGGGCGGCATCGGGGAACTGGCGCGCGAAGCCCTGAGCGGCGGCGGGCCGAAGAATGACGGGGGCGTTCCGCCGCGTGGCGGTAGCGGTTCCGGGGGCGGCTCCGGGGTTCCGCCGGTCGTCCGTCGCGGACCGTTTGAGGGCTAGGGCGATGGTGGAACATCTCATCCAGAACCCGTGGTGGTGGCTCGGCCTTGCGGTGCTGCTCGGCATCGGGGAGATTTTGACGCCCGGCGTGTTCCTGATCTGGATCGCGCTGGCCGCGGCAGTGACCGGCGGCATAACGATGCTGACCGGGCTGACATTGCCCGTCCAGTTCTTGATCTTCGCGCTGCTATGTCTGGGGAGCGTCTGGATCGGGCGGCGCTGGTATGTCGAACATCCCGTGCCTTCTCAAGACCCGCTGCTCAATGACCGGGTGGCGCGCCTGATCGGCGAAGTGGTCATCGTGGCCGAGCCGATCACCCATGGCCGGGGCCGCGTGCGCGTGGGCGATTCCATCTGGGATTGCAGCGGAGAGGATATTCAGGCGGGCAATGCGGTGCGGATCACCGGGGCGCAGGGCGCGATATTGCTCGTCGAGCCGGTCTGAAACCTGAAACGGAAAGGCGCCGCATCCTTCCGGGAAGGAGCGGCGCCCTGATCGGTTGAGGATCGATCGAGACATTGGCTTGTGGCCGTCTGCGATTTCGGTCCTGACGGCCTGCAAATGCTGGTTTTCCGCGCTTTCGGTGGTCGCAGGCCATAAACCTGCTACGGCAAGCCTGTTACGCTTTGCGTCGCGGCAAACCGCCATATCGGCCTGCCGACTATCTACGCCCCCCGCTCATCATCTTCTTCCGAAGTCGATCGGGGCCGAGCCGGGATGATCTTCTGACCGCAGACCCATGGCGCGAGCCGAAATATCCCAACCCGGCGAGGCGGCAGCCTTATTTCTTGCCGCCGAAAATGCCCTTGGCCAGCATGTCCGCGATATCGGTCGCGGGATTATCCCCTTCGCCCTGACCGAAATTCTGGAACACGTCCTTCAGCTTGTCGATGGAAATGCCGTGCTCCTGCGCGGCTTCGAGCAGGGACGACATCTGATCCCCGCCCTGCCCCATCTTGCCGGAGAGCGATTGCAGGACATTCTGCACCTGATCGGCGGGAATACCGAATTTCGCGGCGATCTCATCGACATTGCCGATATTGCCCAAAAGGCTGTTGAGATCGAGATTTCCCAAAATCTTGTCGAACATCGCTATCTGTCTCCTTAACGCACCGACGCCGGAACGTGGTAGGTGATGATAGCATGATCGCCCCGCCCCCGCGATGGCCCAAAGCGGAGGAGCTGTAAAAAAGCGCAAAGGCCCCAAAAGGAAAAAGGCGAGGCACGCCCCTTTCGGGCATCCCTCGCCTTTCATCCGTCAACAGGGGCGCTTATTCGGCGGCTTCGGCGACCTTGGGCGCGGAGGCGAGGACCGAAGCATCGACATGCTCGGCGAAATTGGCGAAATTCTCGACAAATTGCGCGGCAAGCCCGGCGGCGGTGTCATCATAGGCCGCCTTGTCGGACCATGTCGCGCGCGGATCGAGGATCTGGCTTTCGACGCCGGAAACAGCCACCGGCACTTCAAAGCCGAAGGTCGGGTCGGTGCGGAACTCGGCGCTGTTCAGGCTGCCGTCGAGCGCGGCGTTGAGCAGCGCGCGCGTCACCTTGATCGGCATGCGGCTGCCCACGCCATATTTGCCGCCGGTCCAGCCGGTGTTGACCAGCCAGCAGGTGACGCCGCCCTTGTTGATGCGTTCCTTGAGCAGATTGCCGTAAACGCTGGGGTGACGCGGCATGAACGGCGCGCCGAAGCAGGTGGAGAAGGTGGCGGACGGTTCCGTCACGCCGATTTCCGTGCCCGCGACCCGCGCCGTATAGCCGGACAGGAAATGGTACATCGCCTGTTCCGGCGTCAACCGCGCGATCGGCGGCAGAACGCCATAGGCGTCGGCGGTCAGGAAGATGATGTTCTGCGGCACCGGCCCCAGATTATCTTCCGACGCATTGGGAATGAAATCGATCGGGTAGGAACCCCGGCTGTTTTCCGCAAGGCTGTCATCATCCAGATCGATGGCCCGCGTCTCGGGATCGATCACGACATTTTCAAGGACTGTGCCGAACCGCTTGGTGGTCGCGAAAATCTCCGGCTCGGCCTCGGCCGACAGGCGGATCATCTTGGCATAGCAGCCGCCTTCAAAATTGAACACGGCGGTATCCGACCAGCCATGTTCGTCATCGCCGATCAGGGTGCGGCTCGCATCGGCGGACAGCGTGGTCTTGCCGGTGCCCGACAGGCCGAAGAACACCGCCGTATCGCCATTGGGGCCGATATTGGCGGAACAATGCATCGGCATCACGCCGCGCGTGGGCAGCAGATAGTTGAGGATGCCGAATACCGATTTCTTCATCTCGCCCGCATAGGCGGTGCCGCCGATCAGGATCAGCTTTTCGGTGAAATTGACCGCGACCACGGTTTCGCTGCGGCACCCGTGCCGGGCCGGATCGGCGCGGAAGGACGGCAGGTCGATAATCGTATATTCGGGTGCAAAGGCGGCGAGTTCGGACGTTTCGGGGCGGACCAGCAGCGTGCGGATAAACAGGTTGTGCCAGGCCAGTTCGTTGATGACGCGTACATTGACGCGATATTCAGGCTGCGACCCGCCGAACAGATCGGCCACATAAAGTTCTTTCTTGTCTTTCACCGCGGCGAGGAAATCGGCCTTGAGGGCGGCGAAATGCTCCGGTGTCATGGGCACGTTCGTCTTGCCCCACCACACGCTGTTTTCGGTTTCCGCATCCTTCACGATGAACTTGTCAGAGGCGGACCGCCCGGTATGCTTGCCGGTGGCCACCACGAAGGGGCCATCCTTGGCCAGCAGGCCTTCGCCATTTCTGACGGCGGCTTCGACCAGCGGGGCCGTTCCCAGATTCCAATGTTGTTCCGCGTCGGTAACGATACCCTGATCTGTCAGGGAAGTAGAGGAATACGCCTGCACGCGCGCTCTCCTTGAAAAAACTGCGTTGCGCCCCGAAGGGCAGTGCTATTGAGCGGCATCCGCTTCCCCTTGGGCAGGGTGAAACGCGAAAGGCGCCATCGGATCAGGGGACGGATGCCCATGACATGCGACAGCGCCCGGCGAGGATATCGCCGCCCTCCATCGGCATTAGGCACAACTGCGGTGCCGCGTCAAATCCAGAGTCGCCGGCTGCCTCAAACATGCGGCGAACATTGCGATATGATGCGGTTTGGGATAGGTCCGGCGTTCCACCTAAGAACAACCATCCCATCGCAGGAACAGCCCGGCCCCGCTCATGACCGAAAGCGCCGCCACCACAGTCGCCCTGATCGACGATGATCGCAATATCCTTGCCTCGCTTTCCATCGGCTTGCAGGCGGAAGGCTTTGTCACGCGCCTCTATTCCGACCCCGAAGCGGCGCTGAAGGCCTTGTCGGAAAACCCGGCGGATATCGCGGTATGCGACATCAAGATGCCGCGCCTCGATGGCATAGAATTGCTTCGTCGCCTGCGCGAAAAGACAAGCATGCCGTTCATCTTCCTGACGTCCAAGACCGATGAGCTGGACGAGGCGCTGGGCCTTGCCATGGGTGCGGACGATTATATCGCCAAGCCCTTTTCCCAACGGTTGCTGGTCGCCCGCATCAAGGCGATTCTCCGCCGCAGCGATATCATCCGGGTGGAGCAGTCCGCCGATGAACCGGCGCCGGAAATATTGGTGCGCGGCCGCCTGGAAATGGACCCGGCCCGCCATGTCGTAAAATGGGAAGGCCGCAACGTGACGCTGACCGTCACCGAATTCCTGATATTGGAGGCGCTTGCCAATCGCCCCGGCGTGGTCAAGAACCGCAATCAGTTGATGGACGTGGCCTATCAGGACGATGTCTATGTCGATGATCGCACCATCGACAGCCACATCAAGCGATTGCGCCGGAAATTTCGCGAGGTGGATGGCGAATTCAACGCTATAGATACGCTATATGGCGCCGGATACAGATTTTCAGAGGAATAACGCATTGCCATCCATGTCCTGGCACGGCCGTTTCAGCCTGACCTGGCGCATATTGGCGGTGAACGTCCTTGCGCTGGCGCTGCTGGCCGGCGGCTTTTTCTATATCGACAGCTATCGCACCCGCGTGATCGATGAGCGGCTCTATCAATCGGCCAAACGGATGGAGATGGTCCGCGACCTGCTGGCCTATATCCCCGAAAGCGCGCGGCGCGAGGTTATCCGCAATCTGGCTAAGCGGGGGGGAGAGCGCTTTCGCCTGTACGACAAGGACGGCAGCCTGGAATTCGACAGCGCCGTCGATGGCGGAGTGACCTATACGCTCATCGATCCGGCCGAAGAGCCGTTGAAGCGCCATGTCGCCCGCTTTCTCGACCAGACGGTCGATGCGATAGTGGGCGCGCAGCCCCTCCCCTCGTTCGAGGAGCCGACGCGGGATATAAGCTCATCGTGGCTGGAGATCCGAATCGCGGGCGCGCGGGATCGCGGCTATGCCAGCGCGCGCTATGCGCCCGACCGCACGCCGATGATCACCTCGGCGATCCGGCTGACGGATGGCGACGCCGTGCTGGCCATCACCAATGCGCGGGACATCACCCGCGACGTGCGCGCCGAACGCATGCGGCTGGGCATCGTGCTGGCGCTGGGCATCGCGGCGACCATCGGCCTGTCGCTGTTCCTCGCCCGCACCATCGTCCTGCCGCTGCGCCGGCTGGCGCGCGCGGCGGCGCGGGTGCGGCTGGGCCGCGCAAGGCAGGTGACGGTGCCCCGCCTGCCCGACCGGCGCGATGAGATCGGCGCCCTTGCGCGCTCCATCTCCGACATGACCGGCGCGCTCAGGCACCGGATCGACGCGACCGACGCCTTTGCCGCCGATGTCAGCCATGAACTGAAAAACCCCATCGCCTCGCTCCGCTCCGCGCTGGACGGGGTGGCATCGTTGGAGGACCGGCCCGACCTGCGCGCCCAGTTGCTCGCCATCGCGCAGGATGATGTGCGCCGCCTCGATCGCCTCGTCACCGATATTGCCGAGGCCTCCCGTATCGACGCGCAGCTTTCGCGCACCCGATTCGAGCCGGTGGACCTCGGCCAGATGATCGAAAGCATGATCGAGGGGCGCGAGACGCGCGGCATCGAAAATCAGGTGCGGCTGGCCTTCGCCCGCCCGCGCAAGGATGTGGCGGTGGTGATGGGCGAGGAAACCCGGCTGGCGCTGGTGATCGACAATCTGCTCGACAATGCGATTTCCTTTTCCCCCCCCGGCGGGCTGGTGCAGGTGACGGCCACGGTCGCGGATAATGAGGTGCTGGTCAGCGTGGAGGATCAGGGGCCGGGTGTTCCGCCGGAGGAACGGGAAACCGTGTTCCGCCGCTTCCACAGCGTACGCCCGGAAGGCGAAAGTTTCGGCAAGCATAGCGGCCTCGGCCTCGCCATCGCGCGCAGCATCGTCGAAGGTCATCAGGGCAAGATCACCATTGCCGATCGCGAGGACGCGAAAAGCGGCGCCCGTTTCAATTGCTATCTGCCGCTCGCGCATCTGGGAGATCCCGGAATAGGATCGGAATGACCCGCCCTCCCCGCGCCCCTCGCGCCGATGGCTCGCCCGGGATGGAAGGCTCGCCGCGCATGGATGGCCCCGGCCCGATCCACGCCAGTTGCGTCGCCATCGACGGGGCCGCCATCCTCATCATGGGGCCGAGCGGATCGGGGAAATCGGACCTTTGCCTGCGCCTCATCGATCGCGGCGCGCTGTTGGTCAGCGATGATTATACCGAGATCCGGCACGATGAAGGCAGCGGGCGGATCATCGCCAGCCCGCCCGCCACGATCGCGGGCAAGCTGGAGGTTCGCGGCCTCGGCATCCTGTCCCTGCCCCATGTGGACTCCGCGCCGGTCACAGCGGCGGTCGCGCTGGTCAGCGGGCATGGCGACGGCGTGATAGAGCGCCTGCCGCTGGAGCAGGACCATCTGCGTTTGTGCGGCCGGGACATCCCCCTGATGCGGCTGAACGCCTTTGAGGCAAGCGCGCCGATAAAGCTGGAATATGCTTTGAGAGCCTTCGCGATAACGGCTAGGGTGGCCGGTCGGGAGGGTCGGAAATGAATGAGGGAAAAACCAGGTCGGTCCTGCTGGTGTCCGGCATGTCCGGTGGGGGCAAGTCGACCGTGCTCAAGACGCTGGAGGATCTGGGCTGGGAGGTTGTCGACAATCTTCCGCTGATGCTGCTCGATCGGCTGATGGACACGCCGCCCGGACGGCATGGCCCCGACCTGACGCGCCCGCTGGCGATCGGCATCGACGCGCGCACGCGCGGGTTCAACGCGGCGCAGATCGTGCAGCGCATCAAGGACCTGAGGGAGCGCGAAAGCTGGGATATAGCGACGCTCTATCTCGATTGTGCCGGGTCGGAACTGGAACGCCGCTATGACGAAACCCGCCGCCGTCACCCGCTGGCGCAGGATCGCCCCGCCGCCGACGGCATAGCGCGGGAACGGGAATTGACCGAACCGCTCCGGCGCTGGGCGGAACAGGTGATCGACACCACGGCGCTGACCAGCAATGATTTGCAGCATGAAATCCGCACGCGCTATGGCCGCGACCCCAATGACCAGACGGTGCTGACCATCCTGTCCTTCGGCTTTTCGCGGGGGATGCCGCGCAATGCCGATCTGGTGTTCGACATGCGCTATCTGCGCAACCCGCATTGGGTGGGCGATCTTCGTCCCAAAACGGGACAGGCGGAAGACGTGGCCGCCTATATAGCGGAAGACCCGGCCTATGAAGCATCGCTGACGCAGATAGAAAATCTGCTTTCCACATTGCTTCCCCGCTATCAGGCGCAGGGAAAATCCTATGTTACCATAGCCTTCGGATGCACCGGCGGGCGGCATCGATCCGTCCATGTTGCCGAACGTGTCGCCAGATACTTGCGTCAGGCCGGATTTTCGCCCACGGTCCTGCACCGCAACATGGAATCGACGCCGCATAATGCCCTGGAAGAAGGCAGCGGGCCGGGAACGCAGGAAAATCGGGACGTAATATCATAATGATTGGTCTGGTCTTGGTCACTCATGGGCAACTGGCCACCGAATTTCGGGTGGCCATGGAGCATGTCGTCGGCCCGCAAAAGGGAATCGAGACGATCTGCATCGGCCCGGATGACGACATGGAACTGCGCCGCGCGGATATCGCGGCGGCGGTGGCGCGCGTCGACGATGGCGCGGGAGTCATCCTGTTGACGGACCTGTTCGGCGGCACCCCGTCGAACCTTGCCATTTCGCTGCTGAAGGCGGGCGAGATAGAGGTGATCGCCGGGGTCAACCTGCCGATGCTCATCCGTCTGGAAAGCGCGCGCAAATCCATGAAAATCGTAGAGGCGGTAGCCGCCGCGAGGGAGGCAGGCCAAAAATATATCAGCGTCGCCTCCGAACTATTGGGGGGGAGCCGATGAACCAACTGAGCCAGCAAGTCCAGATCCGCAACCGCAGGGGCCTCCATGCCCGCGCCAGTGCGAAATTCGTGACCCTGGCCAGTGGCTTTTCCGCCAATATCACCGTAGCCAAGGACGGGACCGAGGTGACGGGCACGTCGATCATGGGCCTGATGATGCTGGGCGCGGCGATGGGCGACAATATCGTCATCATCGCCAGCGGCGACGGCCATGAAGAGGCGTTGACGCAACTCGTTTCCCTTGTCGAAGACAAGTTCGGCGAAGATTGAACGGCCCGAAAGACCCCATAATGCGACGGGAAATCACCGGCTTTTCCAACCCGCTCGTCAAACGGGTGCGCTCCTTGAGAGAGAAGAAGCACCGCAAGCGGGAACAGATGTTTCTGGCCGAAGGGCTGCGCATCCTGACCGAAGCGCGGGAAGAAGGGATCATCCCCGCCCTTCTCTTTCACGCCACCGATACGCAACTGCACCCGCTCGCGATCGACCTGATCGAGGCGGTGGATGCCGCCGGTGGCGAGGTCATCGCGACCAGCGCCGATATTCTCTCCAAGATATCGGGCAAGGATAATCCGCAAACATTGGTCGGCGTCTATCCCGACCATGAAGTGACGCTGGACGATCTCGACCGGTCCGCCGCCGACCTGTGGATGGTGGCGCAATCGCTGCGCGATCCCGGCAATCTGGGGACTATCCTGCGCACCGGCGATGCGGTGGGCGCGGGCGGCCTGATCCTGATCGACGATTGCGTCGACCCGTTTTCGGTCGAATCCGTCCGCGCGAGCATGGGGGCGCTCTTCACCCAGAAGATCGTGCAGTGCCGCTGGAGCGAATTTCTGCGCTGGCTGCGCGCCGGCCCCGGCCAGTTGATCGGCACCAGCCTCAAGACCGACATGGATTATCAGCAGCCCGCCTATACCGCCCCGGCCTTTTTGCTGGTCGGCAATGAGGCGCAGGGATTGCCGCCCGATTATGAGGAACAATGCGACCTGCTCGTCAAGATTCCGATGCTGGGCAAGGCCGACAGCCTGAACGCGGCGGTGGCGACGGCGGTGATGGCCTATGAGATACGCAACCAGTTCCGCAGGGGGGATATATGACGGGCGCGGCGACGGGGATAGCGGAAGGGGCGGCGCCGGGAACGACGACAGGATCGGCTGGCGCCGCGCCCGGCGGTCTTCAGGTGATGTGGCGGAACAAGCGGGTGCTGACGGCCAGCCTGGTCGGCACCTCCGTCGAATTTTATGATTTCTATATCTATGCGACCGCCGCGTCGCTGGTGTTCGGGCCGCTCTTCTTTCCGTCCTCCTCCCCGTCCGTCCAGTTGATCGCGGCCTATGCCAGCTTTGCCGTCGCCTTTTTCGCGCGGCCGCTGGGGGCGGCCATTTTCGGCCATTATGGCGATCGCATCGGGCGCAAGTCCACGCTGGTCGCCTCGCTGATGCTGATGGGAGCATCGACCCTCGCCATCGCCTTTCTGCCGACCTATCAGCAGATTGGCTGGTGGGCGCCGCTATTGCTGTGCCTGATGCGCTTCGGGCAGGGCTTCGGCCTTGGCGGCGAATGGGGCGGCGCGGCGCTGCTCGCGGTGGAAAACGCCCCGCCCGGATGGCGCGCGCGCTTCGGCATGTTCCCGCAACTGGGCGCGCCGGTGGGCTTTCTTCTCGCCAATGGGCTGTTCCTGATATTGGGGGCAACGCTGTCCGACGCGCAGTTCATGAGCTGGGGCTGGCGCCTGCCCTTTCTGGCAAGCGCCGTTCTGGTGATTCTGGGCCTGTGGATTCGCCTGAAACTGACGGAAACCAGCGAATTTTCGGACATGATCGCGCATGAGGAAACCGCCCGCCTGCCGCTGGCCGAGGTGTTGCGCCATCATATCACGCCGACCGTCGCCGGGACGTTCGCGACGGTGGCCTGCTATGCGATCTTTTACATCACCACCGCCTTTGCGCTGGGATATGGCACCGTCAATCTGGGGATGGAGCGGGAGGGCTTCCTGCTGCTGCAACTGGGCGCGATCCTGTTCATGGCGCTGGGCATCATATTGGCGGGTTGGTGGGCCGATATCCGCACGCCGAGGCTGGTGCTGGTCGCCGGATGCCTCGCGACCATTCCCATGGGCATGATGTTCGGCCCGATGCTGGGCACGGGCGCCAGCCTGCCGATCTACGCCGCGCTGGCCATCGGGCTGTTCGTGATGGGCTTCGTCTATGGCCCGCTGGGCGCATGGCTGCCCTCGCTCTTTCCCACGCGCCTGCGCTATTCGGGCGTGTCCTTCTCGTTCAATGTCGGTGGGATATTGGGCGGCGCGCTGGCCCCCATCATCGCGCAATCGCTCGTCACCCTTTACGGGGTGGGTACGGCGGGCCTCTATATGTCGGCGGCGGCGGCGATCAGCCTTGTCGCCCTTGCGGCGGCGGGGAATAGCGCGGCAAGGAATAGCACCGCAGGGAACATAACCGCAGGGAACAGGGAACGCCCCTGAAGCATTGAGCCGGGAAGGAAAGCGCCCCGCCCTTCCCGATTGGACGATATTCAGCACGGAAAGTCAGACGCCCAATGCCTGCAAACCAAGCCAGCAACCAGACGCAATCCGTCCCGGACGATATCCGCATACCGTCGGATGAACTGGAATCCATGGTGGATTCCTCCCTCTCCTGGTTGTCGTCGCACGTCATCCAGATCGCCATCGTCGTGGCGATCGGTTGCGCGATCTATCTTGGGCTGGCGCTGGTCAAGGGGATGATCGCCCGCCTGCGGGATCGCGGCGGGCCGATCGATTTTGCGACGCTGATCGGCCGCACCGCCGCCCGCACGACCCATTTCTTCATGGTGATGGTGGCCGCCCGGTTGGTGGTGGGCTATGCCGATCCGCCCGTGCTGGTGTTCAAGACGGTCGCGTTCCTGTTCACCGTCGCCACCGTCTGGCAAGCGGCGATGTGGGCGCGCGAGTTCATTCTGGGCATGATCGAGCGGCGCGCCTCGCAGGAAAACGACCGGAGCGAGGCACTCGCCAATGCGATGGGGCTGATCCGGGTGCTCGTCACCTTCGCCCTGTTCGCCATCGCGGCGATCATGCTGCTGGACAATCTGGGCGTCAACGTCACCGGTCTGGTGGCAGGTCTGGGTATTGGCGGCATCGCGATCGGCCTTGCCGCGCAGGGCATTTTTTCCGATCTGTTCGCGGCGCTTTCCATCATTTTCGACCGCCCGTTTCGGCAGGGCGACACGATACAATATGACCAGTCCACCGCCACGGTGGAACATATCGGCCTGAAAAGCACTCGCCTGCGGTCTGTCGACGGGGAAGCGAAGATTATTTCCAACGCCAATCTGCTGCAAAAGGAAATCACCAATTACCGCGATATCGCCCGCCGCCGCTACGCCATGCCGATCGGCGTGATTTACCAGACCCCGCCGGAAAAGGCGGAGCGCATCCCGGAGATTTTACAGCAAGTCATCGAAGGCGCGGGCGCGCAGTTCCAGCGCGCCGCCTTTGTGGGCTTTGGCGCCAGCAGCCTCGATTTCGAGGTATATTTCTTCGCGCTGGATCATGATGCCGACAAGGCGATCGCGCTGCGCCACAAGGTAGGCATGGCGATATTGAAGCGATTCAACGAAGAAGGTCTGGAATTTGCCTATCCGACCCAGACGACCTTCACCGCCGCGCCCGATGGGGCGATGATCTATCCCTATTCGCAATCCTCCTGAGGGGCAGGTGCCGGGTGGATGCCCTATCCCGGTATTCCCCACAGGGCGCCGGGATGAAGCAATCCGTCGATCAGTTCCAGCCCGCCTTCCCGGTCCCGCTCCAGCAGCAGCGCGCCGTCCAGATCGACCCATTCCGCCTGTTGCGCCAGCAGGAAGGCGGGGGCGATGCCCAGAGAGGTCGATAACATGCAACCCAGCATCAGCCGCTTTTCCTGTTCCTGCGCCAATCGGGCGAGCAGCAACGCCTCCGTCAGGCCACCGGCCTTGTCCAGCTTGATATTGATCGCGGGAAAATCAACGAGGCGGGGCATGTCGGCGCTGTCCTGACAGCTTTCGTCCGCGCAATAGGGCAGGACCGGCGCCAACCCCTTGAGCCGCGCTTCATCGCCATGGCGGATAGGCTGTTCGATCATCTCCACCCCCAGCGCGGCGAGGCGCGCGGTTTCCGCCATCAGCGCCGCAGCGTCCCATTCCGCCCAGCTTTCATTCGCATCGACGATCAGCCGCGCATCCGGCGCGCCCTGCCGCACGGCCGCGATACGCTCCGCATCCTCCGCGCCGGTCAGTTTGCATTTGAGCAGGGTGAAGCCCCGCGCAACCGCCTTGCGGGCGTCGCGCTCCATCTGCGCGGGCTGGTTGACGCTGATGGTGAAGGCGCTCACCAGCGGTTGAGGCTCGGCCAATCCGGCAATCTGCCACACCGGCGCGCCGCTGCGCTTTGCTTCCAGATCCCACAGCGCGCAATCCAGCGCGTTGCGCGCCGCGCCTCTGGGCATGGCGGCATGAACGCTTTCCCTTGTCAGGGGTCGCCCGGCAAGGGCCGCGCAATGGTCGGTGATCGCTCTGGCGCAGCCTTCCGCCGTCTCCCCATGATAATAGATCGCGGTGGCTTCCCCGCGCCCCGTGACCGAAGCTTCCGCCACCGTGCAGACGACCACGTCCACGAAAGTCTTGGCGCCCCGGCTGATGGTGAACGAGCCAGCCACCGGCCAGCGTTCCACGTCAACCGAGAGAAGATGCGCCATCGTCGATATATTCCAGAGGGTCGATAGGATGGACCGCTATCAGGCTATAGGAGCGAAAGGGAGGGCATCATCCTTCATGCTCGGCAATCCATTCTTCCATGATCGGCGCGATCTTCGTGCGCCAGCGATTGCCGTTGAAGATGCCATAATGGCCGACCCTTTCGGCCATATAATATTTTTTCAGCTTTTTGGGCAGCGCCGTCGCAATGGTCAGGGCCGCCTTGGTCTGGCCAAGGCCGGAAATATCATCCCGCTCCCCCTCGATCGCCAGCAGGGCGACATCCTTGAGCGCCGCCGGATCGACCGGCTTGCCCCGGTGCATCAACTCGCCCTTGGGCAGGCTGTGCAACTGGAAGACTTCGCGCACGGTCTGGAGGTAAAATTCCGCCGTCATGTCGCAAACGGAACGATATTCGTCATAAAAGCGCTTGGTCGCCTCGGCACTTTCCTCATCGCCATCGACCAGATGCTTGAACATCTCCCAATGGCTGACCATGTGATTGCCCAGATTCATCGACATGAAACCGGCAAGCTGCATGAAACCGGGATAGACCTTGCGCCTGGCCCCGGCATAGGAAAAGGGCACGGTGGCGACGACATTCTGCTCAAACCAGCTGATGGGCCGTTCCGTCGCCAATTGATTGACGACCGTGGGCGCTTCACGGGTATCGATCGGCCCGCCCATCATGGTGAGCGTGCGCGGCCGGTTGGGATCATCGCGTTCCGACATGATGCAGGCGGCCGCATAGCTGGGGACCGACGGCTGGCACACCGCCAGCATATGCGCGCCGGGGCCGATATGGGCGAGCCATTCGATCAGATAATCGATATAATCGTCGAGATCGAACGCGCCGTCGGTCAACGGCACATTGCGAGCATCGCGCCAGTCGGTGATCCACACATCATGGCCGGGCAGCATCCGCTCCACCGTTCCGCGCAACAGGGTGGCGAAATGGCCGGACATGGGCGCGACGATCAGCAGCCTGGGCTGGCCCTCTGGCGCGCCCTCCCGCACGAAATGGCGCAACTGGCCGAAGGGCTTGCGCGCCTCTATCACTTCGGTCACGGCCGCTTCCTTGCCGTCGACAACGGTTGTCGGCAGGTTGAAATGCGGCTTTCCGCGCGGTGACGCGGCATGGGCGAAGACTTCCAGCGCGGAGGCGAAGATGGGGCCTCCCCCGAAATAGGCGAGCGGGTTGGCCGGGTTGGTCAGCAGTTCCGCGCCGACATTGGCCATGGCGCTGGCCCCGGCCAGTAAATTACGGTGAAGTTCGTAGGCATTATACAACATCAACCCATACCCTCGCGACCGACTCGGTTCTTATATCCTGTCTATTGTGGATTTATCATATCATTATTGCAGCGCAAAAAGGTAAACATTCCCCGCGGGAAGCAGGCCCGGCGTCGGGCAGGCGCATCTTCCTTTTCTTCCCCACGCCGTTCAACGCGATTGAGGCCGGGCCGTTCCCCTGCTAAGCGCTGGCCATGCCTGCTTCACTCCCAGACAGCCCCACCCGGACGGACGGGCCCGATCAGCCCGCCCGGCCCGATCAGCCCGACAGGTCTGATCGAAAAGCGCCGCTCTCCAGCCTGAGGACGATCGGCACGATGGCCGCGCGCTATCCGGGGCATCTGGTGATGGCGGGGGTGTCGCTGCTGGTCGCGTCCGCCGCGACGCTGGCCATACCCAGCGGGTTCAAGCTGGTGATCGACCGGGGCTTTTCGGGCGACGGCAATGCGGCGGATATCGGCCATTGGTTCCAATATCTGGTCCTGATCGTCGCCATATTGGCGATTGCCAGCGCATGCCGTTTCTATTTCGTATCCTGGTTGGGGGAGCGCGTCGTGGCCGACTTGCGCGTCGCGGTCCAGACGAACCTGTTGCGTCAGTCGCCCAGCTATTTCGAGGAAAATCGCCCTTCGGAAATCGCCGCGCGCATGACCGCCGACACCGCGATCATCGATCAGGTGGTGGGATCGACCATCTCCATCGCGCTGCGGAATCTTGTGACCGGCTTTGGCGGCATCCTCTATCTGTTCACCATCGCGCCGAAGCTGACCGGCATATTGCTGCTGGGCATTCCGCTGATCCTGCTGCCGATCCTGATATTGGGCCGCCGGTTGCGCAGGCTTTCCCGCCTCAGTCAGGACCGTCTCGCCGATATCGGCAGCAATACCGATGAAGTCATGGGGGCGATGCGCGTCGTGCAAGCCTTCGGGCAGGAAGGGCGGGAGGCGGCGCGCTTTTCCGGCACGGTCAGCGCCGGTTTTGCGACGGCCCTGCGGCGCATTTTCCTGCGGGCGGTGATGACCGCCGTGGCGATTTTCCTGATCTTCGGTTCCATCACCCTCGTCATGTGGCTGGGGGCGATCGACGTGGCGGCGGGCCGCATGAGCGGGGGCAGCATCGCCGCCTTCGTGCTGACCGGCGGGCTGGTGGCGGGGGCCTTCGGCGCGCTCTCGGAAAGCTGGGGCGATATCCTGCGCGGCGCGGGCGCGGCCAGCAGGCTGGAGGAATTGCTCCGGGCCGAACCGGCCATCGCCGCCCGGCCGGGCAGCCAGCCCATCCCCATGACCGGGGACGGCGTCCATATCGGTTTCGATCATGTCGAGTTCCGCTATCCCGCCCGCCCGGACATGGCGGCGCTTCACAATTTCTCGCTGGACATTCGCCCCGGCGAACGGCTCGCGCTGGTCGGGCCATCGGGGGCGGGCAAGAGCACGGTGCTGCAACTCATCCTGCGCTTCTACGATCCGCAGGGGGGCGCCGTGCGCCTCAACGGCCTCGCGCTGACGGATGCCGACCCGGCGCAGGCGCGCGACCTGATGGCGTTCGTGCCGCAGGAAACGGTGATTTTTGCTGCATCGGCCCGTGACAATCTCCGCTATGGCCGCTGGTCCGCGAGTGATGAGGAAATCTGGGCGGCGGCCCGCGCCGCCAATGCCGAGGAATTTCTGCGCGCCCTGCCGGAGGGGCTGGACAGCTATCTGGGCGAAAATGGCGCGCGCCTTTCCGGCGGCCAGCGGCAGAGGATCGCCATCGCCAGAGCCTTGCTGCGCGACGCCCCCATCCTGTTGCTCGATGAGGCGACTTCCGCGCTCGACAATCAATCGGAGCATCTGGTGCAGCAGGCCCTCGACCGCCTGATGCGAGGCCGCACGACCATCGTGATCGCCCATCGCCTCTCCACCATCCGTTCCGCCGACCGGATCATCGTCATGGACGGCGGCGCGATCGTGGAGGCAGGCCCGCATGACGAACTGGCGAGCAAGGGCGGCCTATATGCCCGGCTGCTGGGCCACTATTCCGACGATATGGTGGCCTGAGGACTGATATGAGGGCCTGAACCGGGTCACGCAGGCGGGCGGCGGGGTATCGCGATATCGCGCTGGCCCTCCCCGCCGGAGCAGGAGTTCCACAGGGCAAGAACATATTCCGTGGGGAGATGCGGGATCATCCCCTTCCCCTCCAGCGGATCGGGTCAGCCAATAATGTGATCCAGCACGCTTACATGCAACGGAGTGTCGAAACGGCATCCTGCCTGATGTCCTTCGATCCACATGACCGTCGCGCGGCGGCCTTCAAACCCCGCAAACATGATCCAGATGACCATGCCCGGCTCCAGCGTTACAAAGCTGTCGATGCAAAATCCATCCTGGGAAAGATTGGTTATCGTGGTGGAAAACCAGCTTTCCCCCGGCCGCCGGAGCTTTACGACGATAGACAGTTTCTGCCGCGCATTTTTGCGCGCGGCAGGGCTTGAATCCGATTTTCTGTCAACGAATGACATGGCTTCTGTAACCCGGCTTCTATAACCCGATGGTCTGCTATTTTTCTCAGGCGGTAGACCCTAGCCCCTCATTAACCGCTTACCCACTGTAAATCGATGAAAATATTGGTAGTGGGTCAGTTTGAAATTAGAGACACGCCTTGAAGCAAAGCGCTCAGAGCGGCGGCCCCAGCCCCAAGTGCGCTGAGGTGAGCCTGCTTCTTCATAATGCTGGTAATCGAGCCTTCGCCACTTAGCTTGGTTTGCATCAGGTCCGGAACGGAGATCAGTGCAGATGCTGCCCAAAAACCGGCTGCGCTAAAAGCGAGAATCGCGCTGGCAATCTGCAAACATTGGGTCGTCATTAGTTAGCTTTCTTCC
>JBFWKI010000023.1:0-61955 GCA_050252755.1 Sphingobium sp. | reverse complement strand
TAGCGTCACCCAGAAAAAAATGGTCTGTAGTGGCTCAGGCATCGCCACGGTTGGCGCCTGCGCGATCTGGCTTACCGCTTCCATCACTCTCTCCCCTTCATTTTAATGTCGCCGGATGCTGTCACATCAGCCCAACCCGTCTTGAATATATTGGACAACAGACGCACTATACGCAAGCGATCAATTTATTTTTGGAGAATGTTGGACGATGTCTGCATCGCTGCTGCCGCTGAAAGGCGCCCGGAATCTAAGAGATATGGGGGGATTGCGGGCAGCCGATGGCCGTCGGCTCCGCCATGGCCTGCTGTTCCGATCAGGCAGCCTCCACGAACTGGAACCCGATTCGGTGCAGGCGCTATCCGCCCTTGGTTTGAAAACCATCTGCGATTTCCGCGCGCCCGACGAAAGGCAGGAACAACCCACGCCGCCGATCGGCGATCTGGTCGACATATTGGAATGGGACGACATGCAGGAACTCTCTCATCGAGGGTTGGCCGATGGCGACACCATCACGCGGGAAGACGGCCGCAAGGCGATCATGCTGGTTTATGAGCAATTGCCCCTGCTCCATCGCGACAAATACAGGGCGATGTTCGAACGGCTGACGGCGGGCCATGTGCCGCTCCTGTTTCATTGTGCCGCAGGGAAGGATCGCACGGGAATCGCCGCCGCGCTCATCCTCACGGCGATCGGCATCCCGCGCGAGGATATAGTGGCGGATTATGCCGCGTCGGAACGGCTGGTCCAGTATCTCGAACTTTTCCGCAAGGACGCGGATCGCAATCCGCAATCGGTCATCGCCCGCTATCTGCGGAGGCCGGAACCATTCGTGACCGCCGTGCTTTCTTCCGACCCCGACTATCTGGTGCACGGACTGACGGCGATCGCCGGGAAATGGGGGTCGGTGGACGCCTATCTGGAAACGGAAATGGCGCTGGATGCCGACAGTCGCAAACGGCTTTGCGACATTCTCCTCGAATGACCCCGCCCCATCTCGAATATAGGGTGAGGAAGAGGAAGACCGAGAAATGAATCTGCCGGAAAGCGACGAACCTGTGCGCGGGGAGGATGACGGGGAGGGTGAAGAGCGGGCGTTGCTGATGGCGGTTCAGACCTTCCTCCTCAAATTGCAGGCCGAAGACGGCGCGCGATTGTCGGGGGAAAATGGCAACCTGCTGCGACGGGCGACCGCGGGTCTGGGCTGGCTACGGTCCCGCATGGATCAGGAACCCGGGATCAACCCCGCGTCCACGGACAGGATGCTGGAACAGGATCACCGCGACAGGGCGCGGTTGATGGCGCATGTCGCCGGGCGGGGTCTGGAGGGCCGGGATATGGGGCCTGAACCGCAGCCGAAGCCCGATGTGCAACGCCCCGCGCCGACGCCCGATGATATCGCCGCCGCCATTTATGCCCGGACCGGTGAAAAGGTCGGGATAGAGGCCATCACCCCGATCTGGACGGAAACCTCGAAGGAAATCTTCACCATTATCTGCGAACCGGCGCCCGGCTGGCCGCGCAACGCCATTTTGCGCAGAGAGCCGCCCATTGCGGTCGTTGCGACATCATTGGTGGATGAATATGATGTCCTTCACCTGACCCACGCCGCCGGTCTGCCCGTGCCGCGCGCGCTGTTTGCCGAAGCCGATCCCGACATTCTGGGCGGGCGCGTCCTCATGCTCGAAAAGGTTGAAGGGAAAACCCGGACTCTGGACGAGATCGGCGATGATGGTCCCGCGATCGTGGCCGACATGGCGGCTTTCCTCGCCCGGCTCCATGCCCTCGACCCGGATCGGGTGCCACGCTTTCGAAATGGCCCCCGGTCCATCGCATCGCAGCTGGCGCAGAACATCGCGCAAGCGCGGGCGGCCTGCGATGAAGGGGACCGATCAGGCCTTCTCACGGCTGCATTCGACTGGCTGGACGCCAATTTCGCGGAATGCGCAACGGAAGATCCCGCTATCGTCCATGGCGATTTCGATCTGCGCAATATCCTGATAGCCGACGGCCGCCTGTCTTCCGTGCTGGATTGGGAACTCTCCATCCGCGGCAATCCGGCGCAGGATCTGGGCTATTGCTGGCCGCATGTCACGCAGATCGGCGATTGGGATATGTTCATGGCCGCTTATGTCGCCGCAGGCGGGCGCCGGATTTCCCAGAGACAGATAATGTTCTTCGCGATCTGGGCGCAAATCTGGCGCATCGCTGTCATCGTGCCGCTCTGGCGCGCCTTCTACCGCGGGGATCATCCTGTCCTGCTGCTGGGTAGCCTGCGCTATCTGGAACAGCAGGTCTATCTATGCGATCTTGATCGCGCCCTGCGTCTCGCGAGATCGCTCGACCCCCTATCTTAAATAGGTACGCTTTCTAACTTTACTGTTACGTACATAATGCCTAAAATGGCTGTCATATATAGGAAGGGCGATGGCAATCGTTCCCTGTGCGTGGAAGAACGAAGAGGATGATCCATGGATTATGATTATCGCACCGGCTTTGTGAGCTATCCCGATGCCGAACCGGATAGCCCGGCCGCCAAGGCCCCCTTTGTCGATATGGGGACAGGCAAAATCGATCCGAGCCGCTACTGGTCGCAGCAGGAAGCCGATCTGGAATGGGATCATATGTGGACCAAGGCCTGGTGGTTTGCCGGGCTGGCGCACGACATTCCCGATGTCGGCGATTATTTCAAGGTCGATCATGGCCGCGAATCCTTCATCGTCGTTCGCACAGGCGAAGGCGTCGATGAGATCGCGGCCTATTATAATGTCTGCCCGCACCGCGGAAACCGGATAGCCCATGGCGATTTCGGCGCCGTGTCCGATGACGGATGTTTCCGTTGCGACTTCCACGGCTGGCGTTTCGGACTGGACGGCTCGAACGTCGAAATCCGTGACGAGGTGATCTTCCGACCCGAAGTCATCGCGCACCGGCCCGGCCTGAAAGCCGCGCGTTGCGGCGTATGGAACAGCCTGATCTTCATCAGCATGGCGGAAGAAGGCCCGTCGCTGCTGGAACAGCTGGATGTCATGCCCGCGCATCTGAATGCCTATCCGTTCGACAAATATCGGGTGCTGCGCGACATTCAGGTCTGCTGGGATGCCAATTGGAAAACCGCGCTGGATGCCTTCGTGGAATTCTACCACGCCGATGATGTGCATCCGCAGGTATTGCCCTTTTCCGAAACGCTCGAATGCCAATATGATCTTTACGATCATGGATTGAGCCGGATGGTCATCCCGCTCGGCTACGTCACCAACCGGTTCGAAGACCGCGTGACCGTGCCGGAGGGGCTGAAGATGTTCCTGGCCTTTTTTGGCGGCAACCCCGCCGATTTCGAGGACCTGCCGGGCAAGGATTATGCTCAGGCATTGGCGAAGGTAAAGCGCGCATGGGCCAAGCGTCACGGCTATGACCATTTCGATGATCTGACCGATGTGCAGGTGACGGACGACTGGAATTATTTCGTCTTTCCCAACATCACCATCAATGTGTTCAGCGATGCATTGCTGATTCAGGTATTCCGCCCCCACCCGACCGATCCCGAAAAGAGCATCTATCGCGCGATTTCGATGAACCTGCCCGTGCCGGGCACGCAAGAAATGGTGATGGACGCCGGTTCGTTCGGACCCGAAGCGATTTCAGAACCCGGCTGGGACGGTGCTGTCCGCCCGCCGATCGAACAACCCACCAATGTCGAGGATTTCGGATCGGTGCTGTCGCAGGATGCCCACCGGGTGCCGGAAGTGCAGAAGGGCCTGCGCTCGCGCGCCTTCAAAGGCTATATCCTTTCCGAATCGGAGGTCCGCATCCGCCATTATCTGGCGGAGATCGATCGCTATATCGGTCGGCCGACGCGCTGATCGATGGGCGGCGAACCAGCAACGGGACTGTCTGTCCGGGCAGTCCTGCTTTTCCTTAGCCTGATCGCGACCCAGATCGCGGCGGTGTCGATGCTGCCGCGAACCGACGGTTTCACCAGCCTGCGCTGGACCGTCGCGTGTCTCGGCACCTATGCCTTGTCGTTCTGGATCATGTCGACCATCCTCCGGGAAGGGCAGCCGCTTGGCCTGCTCGTGCCGCTGATGTCGGCGGTGATCCCGATCGCGACGATCATCATCGGCGCGCTGCTTTACAATGAACCGGCGTCGATGCTGCGGATAGGGCTGCTGGTGCTCGCCTGTATGCTGGTGGCGCTGGCGACCGTCGTATCGTAACAGGCCGTATCGTAACAGGCCGTCGCCTCTATTCGGGGCGGGCCAATATCGCCACCGGCGCGATGCGCTCGCGAACGCCGTAGCCCGTTTCGCCATCATAGCGCACCTTGATGAGCGATTCGGTCCATTGCAGGACGCCCGCCGTATCGAAATCCGTGCCGATCTCCTCGGATGCGGGGGGATAGAAGGTCAGCGCGGCGGCATGCAGCAAATCTCCCCTCATCGAATGCGTCCGCCCGCCGATTTCCACCACGATTTCCATGTCGCGAGCGTCATCGCCGTCCATGGGGTCCGCCGGGAAACTGCCGGGCGCGGCATCGGCCGAAGGAACGGCCGGATGCGTGATGACGGTTCCCAATGCGAGGACATCGGCGCCCGGCGTAGCGAGATAAGCGGCGTTCGTCATGCTGTTCGCCAGTTTCACCGCCTGCGCCATGATGGCGCGGCCGCTCGGGAAAAGAACGGAAATCCAGAAATCCCCTTCCACCAGCGCATAATTTCTCGGGCCGCTGGAATGATCGCGCACGCACATGCCCGAAAAGGAAATGGCCGCCTCTCCGCATGCAAAGGAGCCGATCGCACGCCCGACCTGCTGATGATGCATGCGGGAATAGCTTTCCGCGTCCCCTATGCTGGAACGCAGATCCCATAGCGGAACAACGCCGCCAAACGCCAGATCGAAGGTCAGGGCAACCTCGCCCCCATCGCGAGCGAGGCCCCGCATCGTGTCGCGCCGGCGCACCGTCCGGGCGACGCCGGTGAAGGCGACGCGCCATAATCGAGCGTCCTCCACTATATCTATGACGAGGCCGCCTATCTCCAGCCGGCGATCCGTCCAGCCCTGCCCCTCAACCATGGCGACGGCAAGCCCATCATCTGCCAGATAGGCCACGATCGACGCCCGCCACCGGTCCAGATCGCCGACGCACCGCCCGACATGGATGCTGATGGCGCGCTGCGTCCCCTCGTCGATCGCGAAGAAATAGAGATATTCCGTCCACAGCGGTTCCTCGCAGAGCGGCTGGAAATATTCCCGAACAGCGCCCTGCGCGCCGCCTTCAGTCCGGATTGCCATTGCCGGACCATGGGAAACGATAGCCGCATTCGATCAGGCCATATCCTGTCGCGCCGTCATCACGGGTGAATTCCGCCATATGCTCCGCCAGCATGAAACCGTCATGCGGGATGAAGGCGCGGAACAAGGTCCGTCCCTCCACGGTCCAGTTCCGGCCATCCGCCAGTTCGGCGGTCCAGCGGGTGGTGCGGACCGTCATATCGTCGGCATCGAACAGGAGTTCATCATCCAGCCGGGCGATCTTGTGCCAGGCCGTGCCATCATGCAGCATCCTCATATAAGCATGCCGTCCGCCATCGGCGATGCCATGGATGCCGATGAGCGTCATGCCGTCGTCGAAAATCGGAAAGGCGATGCGATAATGGGCCAGCGCCCCCCAATCACGGGGACCGGCGGCGATATCGCGCCCGCCCTTGCCCTCGAACGGCAGGATCGCGCCATCGCGTTGGCGGACGGTCCCCGTCACCCGGCACGTCCCTTCCAGATGGGCATGAGCGATATCTTCGGCAAACGCGCCATCCTCATCCGCGCTGAGCGCGATGGAATCCTGCAACGGCTGCAACCCTTCCCACAGCAAATCAAAATCCAGTTCGCGGCTGGCGAAGCGGACGCGGGCCTTTTGCAGCGGTTCTTCCACCTCCACGCGCAACCCGTCCAGTTCCACGCCGTCGAGCGGGCGCAGAGGCGTATAGGGCAACGCGGCATTGCTGCGCTGAAACAGCGGCTTGCCATCCCGAAAAACCACCAGCCAGCTATTGCAGCACGCCTGTTCCTCCATAAAGCCCAGGCGCAGAAAACAACCCGTTCGCGTGACCGGGTCATAGGCATTGAAATAATAGCTCTGGTTCCAGAGCGGATGCCCATCGGAGGGCACCAGCCCTTCGAACCTGCGATAGATATCAGACGTCACGAAGCGTTGCTCCCCTGTCCCATGGCCGCGATAATGCCCACGCAGCTCTTGTAATCATTATAGAAATAGCTGCGCACCGGCCCGCCCAGCACCAGATATTCTATTTCGCTGCGCGCCTGCGCGGCGAACTTCGTCTGCCAGCCCATTTCGCCCACAATCAATTGGGTGACGACGCGCAAAACACTGTAATAATCGATCGACCGGGCTTCGACCTCAAAGCCCCCCGCATCCCGATACCACCCCAGAAAGCGGTCCCAGTCCGTATAGATCGGCACGAATGAGCGGCAGGTCGCCAGATCCTTCGCCGGATCACCGATAAAGCTGGTTTCCCAGTCCAGCCATGCCGTCAGCCGCCCTTCCTCGAACAAGAGATTGTGGAAGCCGATATCGCCGTGCAGCAGACAGGTCGCCACCGCCTTGGGCGGCCTGTTGTGCCGGAGATAGGCATATCCCGCGCTCATGGCCGGGGACGGCGTCAGCGCCGCCTTGTCCCACAAGGATTTCCAGCGGCCGAGCAGAATGTCGAGCGCGCGTTCCGCATCCATATGATCGGCGGGCAGCCCGAAAGCGGGCGCCAGTTCGTCCGTCGCCTCCCGCCAGGGCAGACGATGAAGGCGCGCCAGTTCGACCGCAATCTGGCGCATGATGGCGTCATCCACATCCTGCGCGCCCATCGCCGAACCGAGCGGGCGTCCCCTCGCGCGCTCCATGGCGATGAAGGGGCCGCCGATCACCCCCGCATCCGGCTGCGCCCAATATTGTTCGGGTACGCGCAAACCATGCCGATGCGCGAAGCGGATCACCGGAAATTCGTCGATGGCGCTCAGGCATACATCCGCCAATATGCCATCGGCCTTCTGCCGCCGGACGACCATCTCCCCCGAACCGGCGTCATCGGACCACCCCACCGCCAGAGTCGAGCGCGAGAAGCCCCCTGACAATATTTCTATCCGATCGATGCGAACCGGCGCGCTCCGCCCCAGTTGCCGCCCGATATCAGCGGCCAGCAGCGCATGATCGAAAGCGACGGGGTCGAATGCCTCGACCGCTCCATGGGCAATGGGCGCGTTCGACGCCAGCACCTCTTCCACATCGGAATCGAGCACATCGGCCAGCCAGGCTGAAACCGCCAATGGGTCATTCCCCGTTCCGCTCCGCTGCGCCGCCAATTCAACCAGCGCGGCCAGCCTTGCCCGCGGCGATGCTGCATGACCGGCATCGGGGCCGACCTCCAATATCCGTTCGCCTTCAGCGGCGAGCGCCGCATAACGATCGGCCATCCGGGCCGAAAGCGCGGGCCTGTCCCCTTCCCGGTGCAGCAATTCGCAGATGGCGACATCCATCGCGCCCACCAGATCCAGCGCGTCCCGTTCCTTGAGGCGAGGCGCCAGACGCGTCAGCAAGGTATCGCGCACGGCCTGAAGCAAACGAGTGTTCGACGGCTGCATCGGTCAGTCCGCCCCCTCCGTATCGAACAAAGCCGGATCGTTCAGCGCATCGCCCAACGCACGCAGGAAACGGGCGGCATCGGCGCCGTTGATCACGCGATGGTCGTAACTGAGCGACACGGGCAGCAGGGTGCGCCACTCGATCGCATCCCCTTCGCCGCGCACCGGCCTTTCCTGCAATTTGGTGAGGCCGACAATGGCGACATCCGGCGCATTGATGATGGGCGTGAAGGAGGTGCCGCCGATATGGCCGAGGGATGACAGGGTGATCGAACTGCCCGACATTTCGGCCATGGTGAGGCCCTTGCCCCGCGCCTTTTCGGCCAACGCCGCCGATCGCGCCGCGATGGCGGAAATGTCCAGAGCATCGCAATCATGCAGGACAGGGACGAGCAGGCCGTTCGGCGTATCGACCGCCAGGCCGATGTTGAAATAGGATTTGAAAATGATCGTCTCGCCATCCGCGCCGAGCGAAGCATTGAACATGGGATAGGCGCGCAGCACGGCCACCAGCGCCTTGACGACGAGGGCGACGGGCGTGACCTTCCCGTCGGGATGGGCGGCGTTCCACGCCTTTCGCCGCGCTTCCACCTCTGTCACGTCCAGTTCGTCATTATGGGTGACATGAGGAATCGTGACCCAATTGCGCCCGAGAAACAGGCCGGTCAGTTTTTGATAACGCGTCAAAGGCTTGACGGTGACTTCACCCCATTCGGAAAAATCGGCCTCCGGCAAAGGCGCGAGCCGGCCGATCGCTTCGCCAACACTCGTCATGCCGTACCTCCTGCGCTGCGGGCGCTCTTGCCGAGATGGGCCAGCACGGCATTTTCATAGCGCCGCACATGCTGCGTCCCGGCCACTGCGAATTTCAGATCCGATCCGGGATGTTCCAGAAACACGCGCATGAGCGCGTCGCATCCCGACCCGTTTCTCAATGACGGCCACAGTTCGTAAAATTCCGTGACGGACGGATCATAGGCGACGCCCCCCGCCTCGGCATACATGGCAAGAAATTCATCGAACGAGCAAACGGCGCTGACAAAGGGCTTGCAATAGCAAATATCCTCCAGCGGATCGCCGATATGGGAAAACTCCCAGTCGAGCAGCGCCGTCAGCCGTCCGCCATCCATCAGCATATTGTGGAAACCGACGTCGCCATGCACCAGCACGGGCGCGCGCGCGGCGTCGGGCACATTCGCCGCCGCCCAGGCAAAGCCCGCATCCAGCGCAGGACTGGGCCGTATCCGCCAGTCCAGCGACTTGCGGTGCCAGCGCTCGACCTCCGCCGCAACATAATGGGACAGCGGCTTGACCGCCTCCCCTTCCGGCAGGAAGCGGCGAACATCGATCGCGTGAAGCTTCGCTAGCGCCTGCGCCAGAGTCCGGGCCAGCGCCTCACCGGCGCCGGGCTTGTCTTTCCACCGGCTGATGTCCGTGCTGCCGGGCATGCGCCGCACGATGATGAAGGGCGATCCGAGAACGGACGGATCGCTTTCCTCCATCAACGGTTCGGCAACCGGCAGGCTCCCTTCCTGCCATACGGCCATCACCGTGGGAAACTCGTCGACGCTGGTGAAGCCGGTGGGGTTGGGCACGGAATCGCGCCGGATGATGACCTGCTCCTCGCCACCGTCATGGGTGATGGCGAAGGCCGCCGTGATCTTGTTGAAACCGCCGGGAATATCGACGATGGAATGGGCCGAGGCATTGGGGCCGAACAGACCGCCGCGCCGTATGGCCGCCGTCAGTCCATGCTCGGTCAATGGCGGAGTCGATACGGCTTGCTCATGGTCATTCCCAAGCCCGACGACGCCCTTTGTATAGGTGTCGGCAACGCCTTCATGCGCATCGAGCGCCGCGAGGGAAAGCGCCTCATGAGCCGACAGGCGTTCCAGAAAGGATTGTCGGCAATGCGTCTGATCGGCGGGCAGCCCGCGCATCGCCGCGACACGCGCGAGCGCATCCGCTATGCCCGGCAGGTTGCCGGCCTCCAGCGGTTCGCCGGACAGATCGGAAAGATCCCGGATCAATTCGGGCGGCAAGCCGTCCCGGCCTGCCAGCGACGGCTGAACGGCGCGATCCTGTTCCTCGACATAGTCCAGCAGGCGCACCAGCAGATGCCCGGTGACGACATCCTGCTCTTCCGACAATTTCGGTATGACATCGCGCACCATCGCATCGCGCACGGCGATCAATATGGATTGCCGCATCGCCACCCGGTCGAAATTCTCCGCGGATGCGGGCGGTGCGCCGGCCGAGGGCTCCATCGCGACAAGGTTCATTGCCCTGCTCCCATCGCGATCTTCGCCGCATCGATCAGGAACCGGTCGGCAAAGCTGCGGCCGACATAGATCATCTTGGAATCGATGGTCGGCACCCGCTGGCCGAAACCATGCTGGAGAGCATAGCACCCCATCGCCACGCGCACGCTGCTGAGCACGGCGTAAAAGCGTTCCGTCGCCGGGTCGGAACTGACCCCGCCCGCTTCCTGATAGGCGGCCAGAAAACCATCCCAGCTATCGATCTGCTGCATGAACGGCTTGATATAGGCCAAATCTTCCCTTGGATCGCCTATGTGCCAGAATTCCCAGTCCAGCACGGCCTGAATCGTCTCGCCTTCGACCAACAGGTTGTGCAGGCCATAATCGCCATGCACGATCGCCCGCCGCTCAAACCCGGCAGGCGCAGCCTCCGCCAGCCAGACAAGGATCGCATCCATCAGCGGATTGACCGCAGGCGCTATGCGTCGCCAATATGCGGCAAGATCGGCGGCGAACTCTGCGGGCGAAGATCCCGTCGAACCGGGAACCCCCGATCCCATGCTGCCAGCCTGTTCGGCCGGTATGGCGTGCAATTGCGCCAGTAGACGCGCGCTGTTGCGCACCACGCGCCCGCGCTGGCCTTCATCCTGCGTCCACCGGGCGGCATCCGCGCTGCCCGTAGCCCGCGTCAAGGCGATAACCGATGCGCCGAAGACGGAACTGTCCGTTTCGATCCAGAGCGGCTTCGGCGCAGGGAAGCCCATGGCCGCCAGCGAGGTCAGCACGGGCTGTTCATCGGACACCGACGTCAGCAGCGGCCGGAACGCCTGATCGCGCCGCAAGGCCATGCCCTCTTCCCGGCCATCGCCGGTCACAGTCACCAGAAACGTGTCCTTGGAAAAGCCCCCCGCGGTCTGCGTCACCCTGGCTTCCTTTGCCCAGGCCCAGTCCGGCAGCCCTTGCAGATAGGCGAGTATCTGCTCGGCGCTGATCGCCGAGAGACGCACGACATCGCTGCCCTGCGCCGATACGCGTCCCGCGCCCGATTCCGCCCAGGCGCTGTCCCGACTGGTCGTTTCACCCGCGAGGGCGGATCGCAACGCCTCCTCTGCCGCCGCGATGAGGGCAGGCAGGTCGGCGGCGGGACCGGCGACGGACGCGTCCTCCCCCGGCCCCTCCAGCCGCGCGGCCTCCCGCTCCAGCAGCGCCTTCATCATCCCGATAAGCGTCTGAACATTGGGCACGGCAATATTGGGCAGCACGATCTGCTCCAGATCACGCGCAATCACACGCAGAAGCGCACCGGTATCGTTGGTCATGGGAAAATCGGTCCTCAGCAAGGTTCAGCCTGCGTGATCCGGGTCGCACCGGAAATCAGCGGCAGGTAATTCAGATAATCGGCGAAGAAATGCATCCTGATCGGCCCGCCCAGAAACATGGCCTCGATCGGCGGCGTATCGAGATCGGCGAAACAGGTCTGCCAGCCCATTTCCCCGACCAGAAGATGCGTGAATACGCGCAGAACATGGTAATATTGCTGGGCGGCCTCATCGATGGGCGGCCCGCCCGCCTGACGATAGCAGCGGACGAAATCATCCCAGCGCCCATAGCGGGAGATGAATGCCTCGCAAGCCGCCATGTCCTTTGCCGGATCGCCCAGATAGGCCATTTCCCAGTCGAGCAGCGCCGCGATCCGGTCCCCGTCGAAAAGTATATTGTGGAAACCGATGTCGCCGTGCAGCAGGCAGGGCACGCCATCGCGCTCCGGCACATTCTGCCGCAACCACTGAAAGGCCGCCGCCAGCGCGGGCGAAGGGTCGAGATTTCGCTCGGCCCAGACCTTTTCCCAGCGATCCAGCAAACCCTGCGTCGCCATGCGTATCGTCAGGCCATCGGATTTCAGCCCGAAAATGCCCGCGATATCGCTCTTTGCGGCGCGCCAGTCGACCTGATGGAGATGCGCAACGGTCGTCGCCACGGCGCGAATGGCCTCGTCGCTGACCGAAGATGCGTCGATGGCCGTCCCGATGACGCCCCCGGGCGATTTCTCCATCACGATATAGGGGCCGCCCGCGCCCTTCAGACGCTCCGTCCAATAGGCCTGCGGCATCGGCAGCCCGGCCTGATGGGCAAATTGCAGCAAGGGAAACTCGCCGTCCAGCCCGATGCCCGCGCCATCCAGCATGCCCTGCGCCTTTTGGCGACGGATGACCAGTTCGCCCGACATGCCGTCCGCCGACCAATCGGCAAGAAAAGTATCGCGCGAATAGCCACCCGACAGCTTCGACATCCCGTTGATGGAGACAGCCGCGCCCGACGCCAGATGGCGCGAGATCGCGCTTGCCAGCACCTCCTGATCGATGGGGGCATCTTCCACCGCCCCGGCCTCGGCCCCGGCCTGTTCCTCGGCCGTAATTCCTGTCGAATATTGCCATTGGACAACATCGGTCGTCCAGGCGCTGATCGCCGAACGCCGATCCGCATCCGTCTCCCCGGCCATACGGCGCTGGGCTTCGACGATCATCGCCTGCAACCGGGCGGCGGGCGGCGCGGCGGCATCGTCCCCGCCCCCCAGCACGATCCGCCCCCGCTCTATCAGCCTGGCGCGGGAGGCCTCCTGCGCCCCGACATCACGACTTTCCCGCGCGATCAGTTCCGACAGGGCGACATCCAGCGCCGCGATGACCGCCGCCTCATCGGACGCCGCGATGACGGGACCGAGGCGATCGCGTATTGTCCTTCTTATGGAATGCAGAATCTGCCCGGATGTCGGCTGCACGGCGACCACTCTCCTGTCTTTCATCATCCATCATCGGTTATCGGTCGATGCCGCCGATTCTCTTCGATCCTATATAGTACGCTTGCATACCACAAGCAAAGACCGGGCCACAAGCAAAGACCGGGTTGTCGGGGCAAATGCGCCTGCCGCCCCGACAGGACCGTTCAGGCGATGCGCCCCGGCTTCCAGTGCAATTCCGGCATGGCGGGCGTCATGATGCCCGGCGCGGCCCGCTCGACGAGCGGAACGGAACGGAGCATGGCAACCACAGTAAGGAGATATCCCGGCGGAGTCGGATTCTCCTGACCCAGCTTTTCTCCCGTCACCATCGACGCCTTGGATTCTATCGACACCCGCAGCGATGGCCGTCCCTCGATCGTCACCGTCCAGAAATCGTCGCACGTCGCGACATCCGGCCGCATCACCTCTCCCACATACCAGTAGACTTCGGTGGTGTAGAATGGCTTTCCATCGACATATCCGGTCCAGGCATAAGATACGAGGCCAATGGTGCCTGCGGGAATGGTCATTGCGGGCGTCACTATTTCCGCATCGGTCGTCCGGTGCTGGCTCCGCCGTTCGATCCGGTCGACCACGAGGCCCATTTTTTCGGCCGCGAAGTGAATCGGCTGAATCAGGTAATTTTCCGCCAGCGTCGCGACGGCGACATTCTCGTTCGCCGCCTCCAGCGAACCGCCGAAGCCGAACAGTTGCAGCAATTCCAGACTGTCGCCCAAATCCGCAACATTGAAAAATTCCTGCATGCCGATGTGCGAGACGTCGTTGCTGAGACCCGTCATCAACATGGCCAGCCGTTCGTTGAAAAATCCCGGCGTGATGCCGGTGCCCAGCAGGGTCGCTCCGCCCTTTTTGGCGGCGGCCTCCAGCCGGTCCGCTGCATCGCCGCCCCGCGCCTTGGGGAAAGCATAGGGCAGCGGCGTGATGACGTTCTTGCCCGCTTCGAGCAAACGGATGATCATATCATCGGCAGCAAAATCGCCATAATCGCGGCCGGTATAGATCACCGTCGTCGCGCCAGTCTGCATGAATTCATCCAGACTGGTGGTCGTTGCAACGCCCAGGGGAGCAATCCCTGCGAGTTCACCCGCATCCTTGCCATTCTTGTCCGGCGAAAAGGCCAGCAGGCCAGCCAGTTCGATGCCTTCCACAAGACTGATTTCTCTGACGCTCGCGCCGCCAAGGCCGCCGGGTCCGATGACGCCGACACGGAAATTCTTCTCAGTCATGAAACTCTCCTGTTTGGCTCTGTTATCTTGTCTGCTAGCGTATTATAAATAAGTGATCAATCTACATTGGAGGGGGATGTGCCCAAGGTCATCATTATCGGCGCGGGGCTGTCCGGCCTGAGCGCCGCGCACCGCCTGCGCGACAAGGGGTGGGATGTGTTCCTGTTCGAAAGCGACCAGATCGCTGGCGGACGGGCGCGATGCGAACGAAGGGACGGTTTCATCATCGATACCGGGCCTGACGCCCTCACCACCGCTTATAGCCAATATCTTGCGCTGTGCGACAGGATGCGCCTGTCCCGATCCATCGTGCCGTCCAGCCCTGTCGTCGGACTGGTCCGGTCCGGTCGCCTGATCGATATCGATACCAGCAAATTGGTGCGAGCGGCCTTCACCCCGGCGCTGTCCTTATCCGCCAAGCTCAGATTCGCCCGCGGCGTCTGGTCGATACGCAAGGACATAGCCGCGACGGATGCGTTCGCGCTGGTCGACCGGGCCGAGGACGATGATCCGAATGACAATGCCTATGCGTTCGCCCAGCGGCATTTCGGTCAGGAAGTGGCGGACTATCTCATCGATCCGCTGGTCCGGCTGGTGACGGGCACCCATTCGATTCATGCGACGCCCTTGATGGTGCCGGCCGTGCTGTCCGCATGGTCATCGCCGATGATCAATGTTCAGGGCGGCCTCGACGCCTTGCCCCATGCATTGGCGATGTCGCTCAACATCCGGTTCGGCGCGACCTGCGAGCAGATAATGTCGTCGGCCAAAGGGGTCCGCGCCCGCATCCGCATCGACGGCGATGTTCACGAAATCGATGCCGATGCCGCGATCGTCGCGACCCAGTCCGACGTCGCCATGCAGATCGCGCCGGAACTTGACCGCTCTCTGGGTACGATATTGCGCAGAATCGAGCCGCTCTCCCTTTACACCGTCGCCCTCGCCTTTGACCGGCCGACGGTCAGCAAGGCCTATGCCGTGCAAATCCCGTCGATAGAGCGGCGCGATGAACTGCTCATGTTCCTTCAGCATAACAAGGCGCCCGACCGCGCCCCGCGGGGCAAGAGCCTGATCACCTATTATATCGATCACAACGCCGTGCCGCGTTATGCCGACCTTCCCGACAGCGAGATAATCCGGCGCGGCATCGCGCTTGCCACCTCGCTGATGCCCGAACTGAGTTCATCCTTCCGATTCGCATCGGTCAGTCGGTGGAAACGGGCGGGAAGCCTCGCAACGCCGGGCTATTACCGGAACATCCGCGATCTCATGGCCGCCATCGACGCGGCCAGCCCGATCCAGTTGGCAGGCGATATTTTCGGCGCCGGGTCGATGGAAGCCGCCATACGGGGCGGGCACGGCGCGGCGGACAGGCTGCTGGCGCGGCAACGCCATCATAACGAACCGGGGAAATAGGGAAATGGCTGGAGCCAGACAGCCCACCGCCGCCCTGATCGTGATCGCAAGCGAGGTTCTTTCCGGGCGGACGAACGACACGCATATCGCGCGCCTCGCGCATTGGACGCGGCGGCAGGGAATCGCGCTGGGCTTTGCCTGCGTCGTTCCCGATGACCGGAAAGCGATCATCGATGCGATCACCCGATGTCGCGCCGGTTTCGACCATGTGTTCACATCGGGAGGGCTTGGCGCCACCCATGACGACATCACGGTCAGCGCGGTCGCGGACGCATTGGGCAGACCGATCGAACGCAACGCGGAGGCGGAAGCCGCCATCCGATCCCATTATGGCGAGCGGTTGCGGGACGCGCATCTCAAGCTGGCAGACCTGCCGCAAGGCGCGGAACTCATCATCCCCGAAAATGGCAAGGCGGGCGTGATACGGGTGGATACTATCGTTTTGCTGGCAGGCATACCCGATACGGCCGACGCCATGCTGGATGTGTTGCGGGATCATATGCCTGCCGGGCCGCCCTTATATCAGCGGACGATGGGCACATCACTGCCCGAAGAAGCCTTCGCCGCCACGCTGCAACGCCTCCATGCCGCATCGCCGGATTGCTCCATCGCCTCCTATCCGCTGTGGCGGGATGGACGGCCCGGCGCCAATCTGGTTCTGGAAAGCACTGATGAACGCGCCCTCGACGCGATCGGGAAAAAAGTGGCCGAGATGATATCGGAACTGGGCGGGACAGTCATCATCGGGGGCGTGGATCGCACCGGATAGGCGCACCGGTACATCCTTGAGGCCGGGGCGGGTCATGTCATGAAATGGTCGGCGGCGCGGTCCCCGGCGGCGACCGCTGCCTCCTGACTGGTTTTGGTGAACATATCGCAGGCGTGATAGACCCTGCCGCCGGGCACGCGGGCCATCAGCGCCGCTGCCGCCCGATAATAGCCGGGCCTCGTATCATGCCCCATGCGCGGCCAGCGTCGAACATGGGCGAGATGGAGTTTCGCCCCGCGCAATTCGGGCATCCATCGCTCGACATCCGCCCGCGAACGATCAACGAGCCGCGCGTCATCGCAATCGGCGGCGGCCACCGATGCGCCTGTGCCATAGAGCAGCGCGATCAACCCATGACCGTCCGGCGCGCGATCCCTGCATTTGTTATGGTCGAGGAAAAAGCCGCACACGTCCCGATGCTCATCCAGCGGCATCGATACCGCATAGGCCCGCGTGTCGGGGCGGCGATCAAACCCCAGATAGACCTTGGTAATCGCGGTGTGGCGCAAGGCCCCGGCATAGTCTGCCGCCACCGCGCGAAGGGCCGGAGAAAACCGCATCGCATCCTCAAACATCGTCGCGATCACGCAACCATCCGCCCGGATGGAATGCGCCGTTCCTCCGCGCTCCCAGCCGATGGCCACACCCTGTCCCTGCTCTTCTTCCACCGACAGCACCGATGCCCCGTATTGGACATCGAGTTGCCGTGCCAGCGCACGGGGCAACTGGTCCTGCCCCCCTTTCAGCGAGAGAGTCCCCCGACCGGCGATAGCGATGGCGCCCAGCACATCGAGCGCCGACGTCTCGCTGGCCGGTGCCCCATTGAACAACCTCGCCATGGGATCGAAAATAATCTCGGCCGCTTCGGCGCCGAAAAGGCGGCGTGCATGAAGCGCGGCATTGCCCGAAGGATCATCCCACCGGGCAACGGCATGGAGATTGCGCGGATCAACCGACCGCAAGCGCCATGCCGCCGGCACAAGCCCTTTCAGCAGGGCCGCTTTCCCGCCGGTGGATAGAACCGGCGATGTCAGCAGGCCCAGCGGTTGCCGCATATCGACGTCCACGATCCGGCCGCGCCGGACGATACCGAGACAGGAGGACGCAGGCGCGAGCAAATCCCCCACCCCGGCCTCCGCCGCCAGCGCCCGATAATGCCGATAGGCGGTCGTAATCGCATCCGCCCCGGTATCCAGAATATAGCCGTCGATCCGATCCGTGCGCACCCGCCCGCCCGGCCGATCCGCTCGTTCCAGCACCGTGACGCGCGCGCCCGCGTTCTGCAACCTGAACGCCGCCGTCAATCCGGCAAGGCCCGCGCCGATCACGATGATATGAGACCGCACACCACTCTCCCGGACAGGCTCGCGCCGCTGGCGGAGACGCCCGCTCTATTCGACGAACAGCGCGGACAACTCGAACTTCTGGATCTTTCCCGAAGGGGTGCGGGGGAAATCGGCGACCACGCGCCATTTCTTCGGCACCTTGTGCCGCGCAATCCGTTCCCGCAACTGTTCGGCAATGGTTTCGATCTCGATCACCGCGCTGCCTGCGGGCCGCAAAACCGCGACGATTTCTTCCCCCCATTTCGGATCGGGAATGCCCAGCACCGCCGCTTCCGCGATTTCCGGGAAGGCGCCAAGCGCATCTTCCACTTCCCGCGGATAGATATTCTCTCCGCCGCGAATCACCATTTCCTTCAGGCGCCCGGTCACGCGCACATAGCCATCCGCATCGATCTGGCCCAGATCGCCCGTGCGCAGATACCCCTCATCGTCAAAAGCCGCGCTGTCGCCATCGGGATTGTTGAAATAGCCAGCCATCATGAACGGACTCTTGATGCGGATTTCTCCGATCTCGCCAATGGCGCATCGGCCCGCGCCATCCATCCGCGCGATCTTGAGCGCGGTGTGCGGATAGGGCTTGCCGACGGTCTCGGAAATCCGTTCAACCGGGTCCTTGCGCAATGTCTTGCACATTGCGCCGCCCGCCTCCGTCTGCCCGAACATGACCTGCACGTCGGTCCCCAGAACGCGCTGCGCCATCAGGACGAAGTCCGGCGTGATGACGGTGCCCCCCGTCAGCAACAATTCCAGCGCCGAAAGGTCGGTTGCCGGAAAATCCTGATGCTCCATCATCGCAATCAGCATGGTGGGCACGACCGGCAAAATCGCGATGCGATGGTCAGCGCATAGCCGAAGGACGATCGGGGGATCGAAACCCGTGAGGATGACGGACGTGCTGAGCATCGCCATACATCCCAGCGTCGCCGTGACGGCCCCGCCGACATGGAACATGGGCAAGGTATGCAGCCAGGGCGACCCTTCGGGCAATTCGTAACGCACGGCCCCCAGCGCGGCGTTGTTGACAATCCCCCGGTGACGCAGGCGCACCGCCTTGGGCTTGCCCGTCGTACCCGACGTATAGAGGATCAGGGCGATATCGTCCGGCTTCGCATTGGCGATGACGCCGTCCCCCGCCACCCGATGATCCGCGAAATCCGACATGGACAGGACATGCTGCAAGAGCGGCAGTTCGGGCCGCAAATCGGCTATGATGGCCCGCAGGTCCGTACCGCGATGGCTATTGTCCATGATGATGCCGACCGCACCGGAATGCCCCAGCAGATAGGCCATTTCATGGCGGCGCAATGCCGGATTGGCCGTGACCAGAACGATGCCCGCATGGGCCGCCGCCAATTGATACAATGCCCAGCGCGCGCTGTTCGCCCCCCAGATGGCGACATGATCGCCCGGCGCGAACAATGTCAGCAGATAGCGGGCCATATCCTGGCTGTCCTTCAGCAGTTCCGCATAGGTCCAGCGTTCTTCGATATCGCCTTCGGCCTGCACGGGCTGTATGATCGCAACCCGCTCCGGAACTCGCGCCGCCGTGTCGTTCAGCAAATCCCCTACGGTCCAGTCATGCAATGCAAGCCGGTCGTCCGCAGCAATAAAAGCGTCCATGCCTCTCCGCCCCGTTATCCCAATATTTGTGGAAAAGACATTTTTGGTCATTTCCATATCGTACGCTTGCAAACTAACAAGCTTTGTCGTTATGGTCAAACGAGAACATTGGGAACAGGATGCATGACAAGCGATATCATCGTTGTGGGCGCGGGCAGCAATTCGCTGGCGACCGCATGCTATCTGGCAAAGGCAGGTTTATCCGTGCTGGCGCTGGAACGCAACGCGCAGCCGGGCGGTGGTGTCGTTTCCGTCGAAATCGCGCCGGGCTTCGTTCAGGACACCCACGCCATGGGGTTCATGACATGCCTGGCCAATCCGATCATCCGGCATGACGAACTGGAACTGGCGTCGCGCTTCGGCCTCGAATGGGCCTATACCAAGGCGCCTTTCGCTTCCATCTTTGACGACGGCACCGGCCTTATCTCGCACAAGGACGTCGGCCTGACGATCGAGGCGATTCGCGCCTTCAGCGAAAAGGACGCGCAGGCTTACGCCCGGCTGGTCGAAGAAGCGTTCGAGCTTTTGCCGGTGCTCACCACGGCTTTCTACGCCCCGCCCATGCCGCATGCGGGTTTCGTCAAGCTGTTGCAGAGCAGCGAAAAGGGGCGCGGCATCGAAGCATCGATGAACGGCAGCGTGCTGCAATTCCTCGATGCCCGCTTCGAATCCCCGCATGTGAAAATCCACTTCGCCAAATGGGCCGGCGAGATGATGACCGGGCCGGATATGCCGGGCACGGGTCTGGCGCTTTACCTGTTGCTCGGCCTGTCCCACAATTTTGAGATGGGAACGGTGGTCGGTGGTTCGCGCAACCTGACCCGCGCGCTCATCGATTGCCTGCACCATCATGGCGGGACGATACGGACCGGCCAGACCGTGGACCGGCTGATCGTCGAGGGCGGGCGCTGCGTCGGGGTCCAGTTGGAGGATGGCGGAATATTGAACGCGGCAAAGGGCGTCGTCGCCAATATCCATCCCTGGGATTTGGGCATGATGGTCAGCGGCGTGCCCCAGCCGGTGGTCGATCGCGCGCGTCAGGTGAAACTCAGCGAATATGGCGCGCTCAACCAGCAGATCGCCCTGACGGAACCGCCCCGCTTCAAACAAGGGGCCGAATATTCCGAACCGACGATGGTGGAATGCCTTTCGGCCGACTGGCACAGTTTCATCAGGCCGTTCGAGGCCTATCGGCGCAACGAGATGCCGCTCGATCATCTGGGGCCGCTGATCAACACCCAGAGCAATATCGACCCCACGCGCGCGCCGCCCGGACAAGCGGCGGTCTATCTCTATAATTTCGCGCCGTTCGATGTCGAGGGCGGGTGGGATGCGCGCAAGCAGGAGGTGGGAGACGCCGTTTTCGACTGGTTCGCGTCGTTCACGTCCAACATCGATCGATCCAAAATCATCGCCCGGCTGATCGAATCGCCGACGGACCATGACCGGCACAGCCGCATCATGCGCCGTGGCGACATCATGGGCATCGCGATGACGGCCGACCAATTGCTGGGCGCCCGCCCCACGCCGGATCTCGCGCAATATGCCGTCCCCGGCGTCGAAGGGCTGTATCTGGCGGGCTGCACCAGCCATCCGGGCGGCACGGTGACGCTGGGCGGCCGTGCCACCGCGATGAAAATGTTCGACGATATGGGAATCCCGCTTTCGACGGGCTTCACTCACTGGTGAGGATGAAAGAGTTGCACCGATGATCCTTCAACTCGATCTGACCGATGAACAGGTCATGCTCGGCGAGATGCTGGAACGCCTCGTCATGGAGCGTTGCGCGTCGGAAACCCGTCTGGCGAACCTGCATGCCAGCCCGCCCCGACGGCTGGAATTATGGGGGGAATTGTGCGAACTGGGCGTCCCCGCCGCGCTCCTGCCGTCCGAAGCCGGCGGCTTTGGCGGGACAGCGAAGGACATTGCGGTCGTCCAATATGCGCTTGCGCCCGGCCTGCTGGTCGAACCGCTCCTGATCAGCGTCGCGATATGCGGGGCCATCCTGCATGAGGCGGGTCGTCCGACCGACGGGATTTTATCCGGCGAGACGATCTATGCGCTCGCCCATCAGGAAGGCTTCGATGCCTTTGCGCCGCCACGGCTCAAATATGAACAGAGCGACACCGGCTTCATCCTCAACGGCGCGAAACCCGCGGTCCGCCATGGCGATGTCGCGCATCGCCTGATCATATCGGCGGTCGATGCAGATGGCGTTGTCCGGTTGTTCGACGTCGCTGCCGATGCGCCGGGAATAGGGGCAATACCGGGCCGACTGATCGACGCGGCAGGATCGGCCGATTTCACCTTCCAAGATGTGACGCTGGATTCCGATGCGGCGCTACCGCTCGATGCCCCCGCCGCCCTTGCGCGCGCGCAGGTCAGGATATTGGCGGCGCTGGCTGCCGAAGCGGCTTCGCTCGCGCAGGTCACGGTTCGGGCGACTGCCGAATATCTGAATGTGCGGCAACAGTTCGGCGTCGCGCTCAGCAGCTTTCAGGCGTTGCAGCACCGGATTGCCGACATGCTGATCGCGGCGGAGGAAATGGCGGCGCAGGCGCGCATGGCCACGCTGCTGGCCGAAACGCCGGATGATGCCGGGCAGCAACGCCCCTTGCTGATCGCCAGCCTCGCCTGCGATCGCGGGGGACAGGTGGTGGGCCATGGCGCGATCCAGCTGCATGGCGGCATGGGCGTCAGCGACGAGACCCAGATCAGCCATTATGCCCGCCGCCTGACCGCGATCCGCGCCCAGCCCGGCACCAGCGACGCGCGCGCTGCCCGGCTTACTCGTCTCGAAGGATTGTTCGATGCCTGATGTAGACGCCTTCCGCAAAGAGGTACGCGATTTCGTGGCCGCGAACCTGCCGCAGGACATTCGGGAGAAAGTCGCCCGCTACCGCGATCTGGACAAGGACGATTATGTGCGCTGGCAGAAGATCCTTCAGGATCGCGGCTGGCTGCTCGGCGGGTGGAAGCGGGAATGGGGCGGCGCGGAATGGACGCCGATCCAGCAACTCGCCTTCCTTCAGGAAAGCGGCGTGGCGGGCGCACCGATGATCATCCCCTATGGCGTGTCGATGGTCGGCCCCGTTCTTCAGCGTTTCGGGACTCCGGCCCAGAAGGAGCGCCATATTCCCGGCATCGTGTCGTCGGACATATGGTGGTGTCAGGGCTATTCGGAAACCGGCGCGGGATCGGATCTCGCCAGTCTGAAAACCACCGCGATACGCGAGGGCGATCATTATATCGTCAACGGCTCCAAAATGTGGACGACCGAGGCGCATTGGGCCGACTGGATGCATTGCCTGGTCCGCACCGACGCGAGCGGGCGCAAGCAGGATGGCATCAGCTTCCTGCTGATCGACATGCAGACTCCCGGCATCACCATCCGCCCGATCGTCACGATCGACGGCCAGCACCATACCAATCAGATTTTCCTCGATGATGTGCGCGTGCCGGTGGAAAATCTGGTGGGCGAGGAAGGCGCCGGATGGACAATCGCCAAATTTCTTCTGTCCCACGAGCGCCTGTCCATTTCCGATACGGGGCCGAAACTGCGCCTGATGAACCGGCTGCGCCTGATGAACCGCGAGGTGCAGGGCGATGCCAGCGTCGATCCCCTGCTCAAGGCGACGCTGGCGCGGCGGATCGCCGACGTGATGGTAGAGATCGAGACGCTGCGGGCCATGGAACAATATTTCGTGGAAGGATGGGATGTCGGCCGACCTCAGGGCGCCGATGCATCCATACTGAAAGTGCGGGGCACGGAAATCCTGCAAACGCTGAGCATTTTGGCGATCGACCTTCAAGGCGCCTATGCCGGTTCACATGATCCGGCGCATTTGCATCGCGCGGTCGACCGGGCGGATAGGCCGGCCGAAATCGCCAGCGCCATGACGCATCAATATCTCTACGGCCGTTGCTGGTCGATTTTCGGTGGGGCGAACGAGGTGCAGCGCAACCTGATCTCCAGGGTTGCACTGGGATAACGCCCCCGACAGATAGGATTATCGCTCCCCAAAAAGGCGACGAGAGGACGAACCATGCTGTCGGCAATATGGCGACACCCGCTATTGGCGGTTATTCTAAGCGCAGGTCTGGCGGCCTGCGGGCCGGAAGCCCCTCAGGAAACGCCGCCTACCCCGGTGCGCGCGTTGCGCATTGCGGTCGCCAGTCCCGACATCCGCCCCAGCTATGCAGGGCGCGCGCGTGGAGCGCGAGACGTCGAGGTCCGGGCGCGGGTATCGGGCATATTGGAGAAACGCTTCTATCAGGAAGGCGCCTTCGTCCGGGAGGGACAGTTGCTATTCCGCATCGACCCGGCGACGTTCGCCGCCGATGTGCGGTCTGCGGCGGGGCGGCTCCATATGGAGGAAGCCCGGCTGAAACTGGCGCGCCAGCGCCATGACCGCGTGCAGGCATTGCACGGGCGCGGCTTTGCCAGCGGCAGCACCCGCGACGAGGCGGAGAGCGAAGTCGCCACGGCCCGCGCCGCCGTGGCCGCCGCCAAAGCGGAACTGGATCGCGCCCGGCTCGACCTGTCCTTTACCAATGTGCGCGCGCCGATCAGCGGCTTTACGGGGATGGAGGCGGTTTCCGAAGGCAGCCTGATCGACGCCGGTTCGCAAACGGCGAGCCTGCTGACCCGCATTACCCAGACCCAATCGCTCTATATAGATTTCGCTGTCCCCGAAGCGGAAGCGGAGGCCATCCGGTCGCTGGCGAAGGCCGGTCCCGTACTGGCCGAACTGCATGCGGAAGGCGCAACCGCTCCGCTCGCCACCGCCACTATCGGTTTCATCGACAGCCGCATCGACAACGACAGCAACAGCATCGACATGCGCGCCACCCTTGACGATGGACATCAGCAGATAACAGCAGGGCAGTTCGTGCAGGTGAAACCGCTGGGCTTGAAACGGGAGGCGGGGCTTTATGTCCCCGTATCGGCCATCGGCCATGGCAGTGACGGCCCCTATCTGTGGATCATCGACAAGGACGGCAAGGCCGAAATCCGGCCGATCAAGACCGGGGCGCAAACCGGCGACCTGGCGCCTGTAATCCATGGATTGCGGGCCGGGGAAACCATCGTGGTGGAAGGCGGGCTGAAACTACAGCCCGGCGCGCATGTTGCCCCCCGCTAAGGTCGACCGGCTGACAAACCCCTTTGTCGATCGGCCGCTGCTCGCCTGCGTGCTGTCCCTCTTCATCATGCTGGCGGGGTTGATGGCGTTGCGCGTCCTGCCGATTGCGCTCTATCCCGACATTCTGCCGCCGATGGTCGAAATTTCCGCCAATTATCAGGGGGCAACGCCGGAAGCCTCTGCGCAGACAGTCGCCGCTCCGCTGGAACAGCAGGTCAATGGCGCGGAAGGGATGATCTATCTGCGCTCGGTCGCGGCGCCGAGCGGGCAGGTGCAGGTCGTGGCCAGCTTCGCTGTCGGATCAGACCCGGACAAGGCCGTGATCGACGTGCAGAACCGGGTGCAGGCGGCGCTCCCCATGCTGCCGGAGGAAGTGCGGCGGCAAGGGCTGGTGGTGCGCAAGCTCAACTGGACGGCCGTTGCTTATGCGACGATCGACGCGCCCGACGGCCGCTATGACGACAAGTTCATATCCAATTATGCGCTGGTCAATGTGGTGGACGAATTGCGCCGCATACCCGGCGTCAGTTCGGTCGACGCCTTCGGCGCCAAGGAACATTCCATCCGCATCTGGCTGCGCCCGGATCGGCTCGCGCAGACGGGCCTGACGCCGGGGGATGTCGCCGCCGCGATCCGCGAGCAGAACAGCCAATATGCGACCGGCCGGATCGGTGACGAACCGATGACCAGCCCGACCGAACAGGCGATCAACATCACCACGCAGGGCCGGTTCGACGATCCGCGCCAGTTCGAACGCATCATCCTGAAACCGGCGACGGATGGGCGGATCATTCGGCTGGGCGATGTGGCGCGGGTGGAACTGGGCGCGCGCGATTATAGCATGACAACGACGCAGGGCGGCCGCCCCGCCCTGACCCTCGGCATTTTCCCGCAGCCCGGCGCCAATGCGGTCGAGATTTCCGATGCGGTCCGCGCGACGCTGGAACGGCTGGATGATGATTTCCCCGCCGGCCTGCGCTGGCAGATCCCGTTCGACACGACCGATTTCGTGCGGGTCGCGATTTGGGAAGTGCTCAAGACGCTGGCCGAAGCCATCCTGCTGGTCTTTCTGGTGGTGTTCCTGTTTCTGGGCAACTGGCGAGCCACGCTCATCCCCTGCCTGGCTGTTCCGGTGTCGCTGACCGGCGGCCTTGCGGGCATGTGGTTGCTGGGCGCGTCCATCAATCTGGCGACGCTGTTCGCCATGGTGGTGTCGATCGGCATTGTCGTGGACGATGCCATCGTCGTGCTGGAAAATGTGGAACGGCATATGCGGGAAGACGGCGTGGACGCGCGGGAAGCGACCCGGCGCACCATGGCGGAAGTCAGCGGGCCGCTCGTCATCATCGTGCTCGTGCTGGCCGCCGTGTTCCTGCCGGTAGCGTTCATGGGTGGCCTCATCGGCGAAATCTATCGCCAGTTTGCAATCACCATATCCGTGTCGGTCATCGTTTCGGGCGTCGTCGCCCTTACCCTGACGCCCGCCTTGTGCGCGCTATTGCTAAAGCCTGTCCCGGAAAAGTCGCATGGCTTTCTACATCGGCTGCATCACGGGTTCGAACGGCTGACCGATCGCTATGCGGCCGGATGCGGGTTCCTGCTCCGGCGCACCGGCCTTGCCCTGTGCCTTCTCGCGATCATGATCGGCGCCACCATCATGCTGAACCGCACCATCGCCTCGTCGCTGATGCCCGATGAGGATCAGGGCTATATCGTCGCCCTGCCCTTCCTGCCCCCGGCGGCATCCCAACAGCGGACCGATGCGGTGATGGGCGCGATCGAGAAAAAATTCACCGGTCATCCCGCCGTCCGGGAAACAGTGTCTTTCGGCGGCGTCGATCCTTATACCTTTGTCGCGCGGCCGGGCGCCGGTTATTCCTTCATCACCCTCAAGCCTTGGAACGAACGCAAGGGCGCGGCACTGGCATCCCCTGCGCTGGTCGATGAAGTAAACGCGCTCAATGGCGAGATTGACGATGCCCTGATCTTTGGCGCACCGCCGCCACCGATCGAAGGCCTGTCCTCCACCGGCGGATTTGAAGCCTTTGTTCAGGCGCGGCGCAGCGTGGACTACAAGGCTCTGGAAGCAGCGACGGCCCGGCTGGTGGCGGCGGCGGCGGAACGCCCCGAACTGGCCGGCGTCTTCACCAGTTTCAACGCGCAGGTGCCGCAACTGCGGATCGATGTGGACCGGGACCGCGCCAAGGTGCTCGGCATTCCGCTGGACGATATATTCCTGACCCTACAGAGCACGTTCGGCACCTATTATGTCAATGATTTCAATCTGGAAGGGCGGGTTTACCGCGTCCAGATGCAGGCCGAGAGCGACTATCGCGCCCGGCCGGAGGATTTGCGTCACGTCTTTCTGCGCGGCCCCGGCGGGGCGCAGATCCCGATAACCGCGCTGGCCACGATCAGCACCGTGACGGGGCCGGATATGGTCGAACGCTTCAATGTATTTCCCGCCGCCCGGCTATTGGGCGCGCCCGCGCCCGGCTATAGTTCAGGTCAGGCGCTCACGGCGATGGAGGAACTGGCCGATCAACATCTGGGCGAGGGCTTCACGCTGGCGTGGAACGCGCAGGCCTTTCTGGAAAAGCAGAGCGCGGGCGGCGGGAGCGGCGTCTATCTTCTGGGAATGATCATGTTGTTCCTGATCCTCGCGGCCCGTTATGAAAGCGTATCATTGCCCTTCGTCATCCTGCTCGCGGTGCCTTTTTCGATCTTCGGGGCGCTGCTCGCCGTCTGGATGCGCGGGCTTCAGAATGATCTTTATCTCCAGATCGGCCTGATCACGCTGATCGGGCTGGCGGCCAAGAATGCGATCCTGATCGTGGAGTTCGCGGCGCGCGACGTGGCGAAGCACGGGGATGCGCGCGCGGCGGCGCTGACCGCGCTACGGCTACGCTTTCGTCCCATCGTGATGACGTCGCTCGCATTCATACTGGGCGTGCTGCCGCTGGCGGTCAGCACGGGCGCGGGGGCCAATGCGCGCCATTCCATCGGAACGGGGGTGATCGGCGGGATGATCGCGGCGACATTCCTGGCGCCGCTTTTCACGCCGCTGCTCTTCATGATCATGCATCGCGCCGGGACATGGATGCGGGACAGGCTGCGGCGTTTGCGGCCCGCGTGAAGAAGCCGGCCTCCTCCCCGTTCGATCTTCCGGCTTCGAACAGGGCGATTGCGGGGCGCCGCCTCTTATGCCGCCGCGCTGCCCCGAACGGCCGATAATCTTCTGGAACCGATCGACATTTCAGAAGATGACGCGACAGGAGGCGCAGACGGCCGCTGCTGGCCAATATGGTGATTTTCCGTGGCCCTTGGAACGAGTCACGCGCTTCGTTCCAACGCAGCGGACTTAAGGTCCGTGAGCGCTGGAAACGCGGAAAGCCGCCATTTGCAGGCCGTCAGGGTTGGAGCCGCAGACGGCCATGGGCCAATGTCGATCGGTCCTGGTCTTCCCGTGCGTTAAGACCTCATCAGGGGAAACGGCGCGGAGAACAGAAGCGGGGCAAGGGACCGCGCGATCGGACACGCTCCTCCCTCGCCCTTTCGGAACAACCTATGCCTGCCTCAGCGCACCAGCGCCGCCGGACGGGCAATCTCCGCCCGGCACGACTTCCGCCCTGTCACGCCTCGCCCCCTGCCCGATCGTTCAGCCCGCGTTTTTCCCGAACATGCCGTGGGTGAAATCGGTCCATTGCGCGTCCTGCGTGTCGCCATAGCCGGTGCGTCCGCGATATTCCCACCGGGTCAGCCCGACAGGAACGACGGCATTGGGCCACAGGCTGAACGACAGCGACGCCTGCACATGCCCGGTAATCACATGCGTCTCACCGGTTTCGTCTTCCAGTTCGACTTCCAGACGCCGGGGATGCAGGAATATCGGGTCACGCTCGATCAGGGCGCTCACCTTGACAAAACGCAGCAATTTGCCGTCCCGATAGAGCCAACCGCCCTTGAGAGCGCCCGCCGACGTCGCGTCGGGATAGAGATCTCGCCAGACGACATCCTTCGCCGGGTCTTCATGGCACACGCAATTGAACGCCAGGTCTTCACCGAACGTCCCCGTCAGCCACGCCACCGGCGGGGAAGGCATCGCCAGTTCCTGCCGCGCCTCGGCCCAACTGCGATCGCGAATGTTGAACCCGTCAATCTCATAGTTCTTGCCGCGCAGGGTCAATTGGCCCTTTGTGCGCATGATCTGTTCGAAATGCTTGCGATTGGGAAGCATCGAGGGCGGCGCGATCGCCGTATAGGTGACATCGAATGCGTTCTGGCGGGCAGGATCGGAATAGCTGGTGCGGATGCTCTTGAACGGTTCGATGACCTTGACCGAATAGCTGTTGTCCAGGGTATAGTCGTCGATCCCGTCCTTGATGGGGTCCGTATTCATGAACACGCGCATGTCGAACAGTTCGGCGCTGGTCTGGACGCCCTTATATCCCTGCCACACGGCCGCGCCGCCGGTGATGACGCCCAGATTGGGATGGCACCATAAATAGGTCAGGCCATGGATATCATGTTCGGGCACGCTGAAACCGAAATATTGCGTTTCCGTGAGGGCATAGCTGCTGACCGCGGCGTTCATCTCCGGATGCAGCAGTTCATCCCCGTCATCATAATCGCCAAATCCCAGAACCGCCTTGGCCATGATGAAACTTTCGTCCGACATATATCTTCTCCATTCATACCGATTCCGGGCGACTAGCGATTATAGACGGGGCCGTGCCCGGCCTGCCATCGCAAGGATTGTCATTATCGTCGAACCAGCCATGAAGCCTCATGGGGATCACGGCCCGCCCGATATCATCAAAATCCATACAGTATCTAAGCATATTATTTGTAAGATATCTATATCGACCTTCGGATTTTTGCCGATAGGAAAAAGGAAGGGAAGATTTGCGTTCGCCGGATGGTTGAAGCCCAACCCGGCGGCTTCCGGCCCATATCGGTTCCGGCGGCTCCACCGCCAAGCGACGGGGGCGGCGAACACCGCGCGCGCCCTATCCACGGCCTGTCCGACTATCCTCATCGTCGGGCCTGCCTGTCGGGATTATCTCCCGCCCCTCATATGACATGCTTGCATATGATATGCTATAATTCTATCTGGCAAGGCGAGCGGACAATAAATTTCAGGTGAGGATCATGCGCGAAATGTCGGAAACAACGGCCATTGCCGGTAAGGTCGATCTGGCGAGACTCCTCAAGATCGTCACGCGCGAGATCGAGGACGAGATCACGCCAGCCCTGTCGAACGACCGCGCACGCACCAGCGCGCGCATGCTTTCCGGGCTGCTCCGCTATGCCATCGCCGACATGGCCGACCCCATCGGCGATGAGGGTCCGGCCGTGGCAGGCCTGCAAGGGCCGGACCGGCAAGGGCGGCTGGACGAAACCGCGCTGGCCGCGATCGCGACCGAGCGGGACGCCATGGCGGCCCGCAATGCGCTGGAATCGGCCCTGCCGCTTCCCCGCCGGGATGCGGCCGAGCAGGAGGCGCTCACCCTGACGCCCGCAAGGCTCGAAGCCTATTTCCGCGATCACCCGTTCAGCGAGGATGCCGTCGCGATTGACGATGTGGAACAATTGTTCGGCGGCTTTTCCAAGGAAACCTATCTGCTTTCCGGCCGGTGGGGCAGCAGGCCAGCCAAATTCATCCTGCGGCGCGACAAGAAGGATGGCGCTGTCGAAACGAGCGTCATCGACGAATTTCATGTCATCGACCGCCTTCATGCGCTGGGTCTGGCCGTCCCGCCCCCGCTGGCAGTCGAATCCGACCCGTCCTTTTTTGGCCAGCCTGTCGCCCTGACGGGGTGGCTGCCCGGCGCCGCCGCATCGAATACGCAGGGCATGGTGATGAGCGCCGAACATAGCGTCGCGGCCCGTGAACTGGCCGCATTTCTGGGGCAATTGCATGCCATCGATCCGCAGGCGGCGGGGCTGAGCCTGGGGGAGAACGGGTCCATGTCCGCCCGCGACTTCATCCTTGCGGACATTGAGCGGTCGGAAAAAAGCTGGCAACGCCGGTCCCATGCGGCCAGCCCCATCCTTTTGTCGGCCTATGCCTGGCTGAAAGCGAACATCCCCGATCTTTCTGGCCCCGATCTTTCCGGCCCCGGTCTTTCCGACTTTGCGCCGCGCATCGTCCATGGCGACGCCGGGTTGCACAATATCATGATCCACGATGGCCGGATCAGCGCCATGCTGGATTGGGAACTCACCCATCTGGGCGATCCGGTGGAAGATCTGGCCTATTGCCGGACATGGGTGGATCAGGTTCTGCCGTGGGAGGAATTTCTGGATATATATTATCTTCACGGAGGCCCGGAATATCGGCCCGAACGGCAGGGCTTCTATGGCGTGCTGGCCGATGTGCGGATCGCCGCCTTTTCCGCCAACTGCGTCGACATCGTCAATAATGATCCTCACCCGGAACTGGCATGGGCGGTGGGCGGCACCCAATATCGGCGCGTATTCAAGACATTGGTCGCCAACCGGCTGCTCGCCATCCATGATGAAACGAAGGCCGCGGCAGAGGCGTGATGCGGCGGACGGGCCTGATGCAGCAGACGGGAATGTCTGGATTTCCGAACCGTCACAGCGCCCTTGATAAATTCCCGAATCTATATCATACACTAGCATACCATATATTTGGAAACGGTGACGCAGGATGGATTTTTCGCTGAACGAACAGCAACAGGCGATTGAAGAGGGCGTGGGCAGGATCTGCGCCGATTTCGACGATGAATATTGGACCGCCTGCGAAGAGGAGCGCCGCTTCCCTCAGGAATTTCACAAGGCGATGGCCGATGGCGGCTGGCTGGGCATCACCATGCCGGAAGAACTGGGCGGCGCGGGGCTGGGCGTGACCGAAGCGGCCATCATGATGCACAAGGTCGCGATGAGCGGCGGCGGGCAATCCGCAGCCTCTTCGCTGCATATCAATCTGTTCGGGCCGCATTCCATCGTGGTGCACGGCACCGACGAGCAGAAGAAGCGTTTCCTGACCCCCCTCATCAAGGGCGAGGAAAAGGCGTGCTTCGGCGTGACGGAACCTGATGCCGGCCTCGATACGACCAGCATCAAGACCTTCGCCACCAGGGTCGATGGCGGTTATCGCGTATCGGGTCGCAAGATGTGGACGTCTACCGGCCAGGTCGCGGACAAGATCCTGTTGCTCACCCGCACCGCGCCGAAAGATCCCGAACGCCCCACGGCCGGCATGACCTTGTTCTACACCGATCTTGATCGTCAGAAGATCGAGGTGCGCCGCATCCACAAGCTGGGCCGCAACGCGGTCGATTCGAACGCCGTGTTCATCGACGACCTGTTCATTCCCGATGAAGACCGGATCGGACAGGAAGGCAAGGGCTTCGGCTATATTCTCCACAGCCTCAACCCGGAGCGCGTGCTGGTGGCGAGCGAAGCGGTCGGGCTGGGTCGCGATGCGCTGCGCCGCGCCGCGCAATATGCACGGGAGCGCGTCGTCTTCGGGCGTCCGATCGGCCAGAATCAGGGCATTCAGCATCCGCTCGCCGAATGCTGGACCAAATTGGAGGCGGCCTGGTGGCAGACATTGCGCGCAGGCTGGCTTTACGATCAAGGCCTGCCCTGCGGCGCCGAAGCCAATGCCGCGAAATTCCTCGCCGCGCAGGCCGCCTTCGACACCGCGACCCGTGCCGTGCTCACCCATGGCGGCATGGGCTATGCCCGCGAATATCAGGTAGAACGGTTGTTCCGTGAATCCATTTTGCCGCGCATCGCACCGGTGACAGAACAGCTCATACTTTCGTTCATCGCCGAGAAGGTGCTCGACCTTCCCAAATCCTACTGAAGAGAGAAGCATGACCGACTACGGCATCACGGCATATGGGGCCTATGTTCCCCGCCTCCGCCTCGAACGCGCCTCAATCGCCGCTGCCCATAAATGGATGGCGCCTTCGCTTCGCAGCCTCGGCAAGGGCGAGCGGGCCTTTTGCTGCTGGGACGAGGATTCGATCACCATGGCGGTCGAGGCCGCGCGGGACGCTTTCGGGGCGGCCCCGCGCGAGGGCATCGGCGCGCTGACGCTGGCGTCCACTACCCTGCCCTATGCCGATCTTCAGAACAGCGTGATCGCCATCGGCGCCCTCGCGCTGGGCGAAGCGGTAAGCGGCATCGACATCGCCGGATCGCAACGCGCCGGGCTGGCGGGCCTGTCCCGCGCCCTTGACGCGGGAGGGGCCGACCAGATGCTTCTGGCGGCCGACCGTCCACGCGCAAAGCCCGCGAGCACTCAGGAAATGACCTATGGCGCGGGCGCGGCGGCGTTCCGCCTCGGCCACGGCGAGGTGATCGCCCGCAAGCTGGGCGGCGCCACGGTCGCCGCGCAATTTATCGACCATTTCCGCGCCACCGGACAGGCGCATGATTATTTCTGGGAAGAACGCTGGATCCGCGACGAGGGATATGCGAAAATCGTCCCGCAAGCGGCCAAAGCCGCTCTGGAACAGGCAGGCCTTGCCGTCGACGACCTGTCGGTCATGGTCATGGCCTCCCCGCTCAAGGGCAGCGCGGAGATGATCGCGCGCAAGATCGGCTTTAGCGGCAGGATCGCCGACCCGCTCAACGATCAGCTTGGTTATGCGGGAACCGCGCACCCCTTGCTGATGCTAGCCGGTGAACTGGAACAGGCGCGGCCCGGCGACCGCATCCTCGTGCTCGCCTTTGGGCAGGGCGCCGAGGCGCTGATACTGGAAGTGACCGACGCGATCGGCGGCTTTCGCCCAGCGCGCGGCCTTTCGGGCGCGATCGCGGACAAGGTATCGACAACCGACTATCTGCGGATGCTGTCCTTCTATGACGAACTGGACGCCGAATGGGGCATGCGGTCGGAAAAGAGCGGCAAGGCGGCGCTCACCACCTTGTACCGCGAAGCGGACCAGCTTTCCGCCTTCGTCGCGGGCAAATGCGGCCAATGCGGCACCGTGCAGTTCCCGCAACTGGCCTATTGCGTCAATCCGGCCTGCAAGGCCCCCGCCGCGCAATTCTCGCAAGAACCGTTGAGCGATCAGCCCGCATCGGTGTTGACCTTCACCGGGGACTGGCTGTCCTATTATCCCGCGCCTCCGCTCTATGTCGGCTTCGTTCAGTTCGATCTGGGCGCGCGGTTGCTGATGGAAATCGTCGACGTCGGACCCGAAGGGCTGGAAGTGGGCACGCCCTTGCGCATGACCTATCGCATCAAGGAGCCGGACAAGCTGCGCGGCTTCAACCGCTATTTCTGGAAAGCGACCCCTGTCGCAACGGGAGCCTGACATGGCCAAGGGTATCAAGGATAAGGTTGCCATTCTGGGCATGGGTTGCTCCAGATTCGGCGAACATTGGGACAAGGGCACAGAGGATCTGATGTCCGAAGCCTTCGAGGAAGCGCTGACCGATGCGGGAATCGGGCGCGAACAGATCGAGGCGGCGTGGTATGGCGCGGCCCTGGACAATGTGAATGTCGGCAATTCGGCCATTCCGGCCTCGACCGCCCTGCGGCTGGACGGCATTCCGGTGACGCGGCTGGAAAATATGTGCGCGACCGGCACGGAGGCGTTGCGCGGCGCGGCCTATGCCGTGGCGTCGGGCGCCGTGGACATCGCGCTGGCGATCGGCGCCGAAAAGCTCAAGGATACCGGTTATGGCGGGCTGCCTGCGCCGTTCAAGGGCACGTTCAACGATTTGTGGCTGCCATTGGGGTCCGCTCCGGCAGGCTTCGCGCAACTCGCGGCGGGGTATCGTTCCCGCTACGGCACATCGAAAGAAGACCTCAAAAAGGCGATCGCCCATGTCTCCTGGAAGAGCCATTTGAACGGCGTGCACAGTCCCAAGGCGCATTTCCGCAAGGAAGTGCCGATGGACACCATTTTGAACGCGCCGATGATCGCCGATCCGCTCGGCATCTTCGATTGCAGCGGCGTGTCGGACGGATCGGCCTGCGCGATCGTGACGACGCCCGAAATCGCCCGCGCGCTGGGCAAGAAGGATCTCGTCACGATCAAGGCTATTCAATTGTCGATCAGTTCCGGCGTGGAATCGACCATGGAAGGCTGGGACGGCAGCTATGTCCGCAATACGCGCAACGCAGCCAGACGCGCCTATGAAGAGGCCGGGATCACCAACCCGCGCGAGCAGATCAGTCTGGCCGAGGTGCATGATTGTTTCTCGATCACCGAACTGGTGACGATGGAGGATCTGGGCATTTCGGAAGATGGCGGCGCGGTGAAGGATTATCTGGACGGCTTCTATGACCGGGACGGCGGATTGCCATGCCAGATTGACGGCGGCCTCAAATGTTTCGGCCACCCGATCGCCGCTTCCGGCCTGCGCATGGCGTATGAAAGCTACAACCAGTTGCTCGGCCGCGCCGGTCCGCGGCAATTGACCTCGCCATCGCTGGGGTTGTCGCATAATCTGGGCGGCGTCCCTTATCTTGGCATCGCCGCCATCTCCATTCTGGGTCTGGCCTGATGCCCGGCCAGTGGTTCGACGAACTGACGGTGGGACAACGCTTCGATCACCCGATCCGGCGCACGATCACCGAAACGGACAATGTCCTGTTCACCGCGATGACGCACAATCCGGCATTGCTGCATCTGGATGAGGAATATTGTCGCGAGCATACCGAATTCGGCCAGCGCATCGTCAACAGCGCCTTTACGCTGGGCCTGCTGGTCGGCATTTCGGTCGGCGACACCACGCTGGGGACGGCAGTGGCGAATCTCGGCTGGGACGAGGTGCGTTTTCCCAAGCCGCTCTTCCACGGCGATACCTTGCGCGTCGAAACGGAAGTGCTGGAATTGCGCGAAAGCAAATCGCGTCCCGATCAGGGTATCGTCACCTTCCTGCACAGCGGCTATAATCAGCATGGCGATCTGGTTGCGCGGTGCAAGCGCAGCGGGTTGCAGCGCAAAAGGCCCAGAGACGCATGACCGGCCCGATCCGTTCCCTGCTGTTCGCGCCGGGCGACAATGAGAAAAAGCTCGCCAAAGCGGCCGATGCCGGCGCCGACATCCTTATTCTCGACCTTGAGGATTCCGTCGCGCCCGACCGGAAGGACGAAGCGCGCGCGGTCACGTCCGCCTTTATCGCCGGCCAACCCGCTACCGAGCGCAAGAGCCGCTTTTGCATCCGCATCAACGCTCTGGACCAGCCCGCCGCGCTGGCCGATCTGGTCGCCGTCATGCCTCATGCCCCCGATCTGATCATGCTGCCCAAGGCTGGCGGCCCGCAGGATGTCGCGCGCCTGTCCTGCTATCTCGACGCGCTTGAGGCGGCCCATGATCGGACGGAGCCTCGCACCGGCATCATTCCGGTCGTCACGGAAACAGCGGCGGCGCCCTTCACCTTGGGCACCTATGCCGAAGCAAGGCTGGATCGGCTGGCGGGGCTGACCTGGGGGGCGGAAGATCTGGCGACGGCGCTGGGCGCCACCACCAATCGCGACGAAAGCGGGCAATGGGCGCTCACATTTCGGCTGGTCCGGTCGATGACCTTGATGGCGGCCCGCGCCGCCAATGTCGCCGCCATAGAAACCCTGTTCGTCGATTATCGCGACGAGGCGGGGCTGCGCGCCAGTTCCCGCGGCGCCTTTGCCGAAGGGTTCGACGGGCGCATCGCCATCCATCCGGCGCAGGTCGCCGCTATCAACGAAAGCTTTTCGCCCACCGCCGGGCAGGTCGACCATGCGCGGCGCGTCGTTGCGGCCTTTGCGGAATCACCCGGCAGCGGCACGGTGGGCGTGGACGGCAAAATGCTGGATATTCCCCATCTGGCGCAGGCGCGGCGATTGCTGGCGCATTTGCACGAGGACAATCGATGAGCATTTCCCGCCCCTTCTTCAACGACGAACATGAAGCCTTTCGCGACAGCGTTCGCCGGTTCGTGACGGACGAGTTGCTGCCCCATCATGAACAATGGGAAGAAGCCCAACTCGTCCCGCGCGAAATCTGGCGGCGCGCGGGGGAACTGGGCATGCTTTGCCCCAATCTTCCCGAAGCCTATGGCGGCATGGGGGTGGACTGGCTGTTCAACGTCGTCGTGATCGAGGAAATGGCCAGGGCGGGCGTTACCGGCCCCGGTTCAGGCTTCATGGTCCATTCGGAAATGGTCGCGCCCTATATTCTGACCGGCGGTTCCGATGCCCTGAAAGAGGCATGGTTGCCCCGGATGGCGCGAGGGGAAGCAATCGGCGCGCTGGCCATTACGGAGCCGGGCGCGGGCAGCGACGCCAAGGCGATCCGCGCGCGCGCCGTCCGCGATGGCGACGACTATGTGATCAACGGCCAGAAAACCTACATCTCCAACGGACAGAACGCCGATCTCTTCATCGTCGCCTGCAAGACCGACCCGGATGCCGGGGCGAAGGGCGTCTCGCTCCTGCTGGTCGACGCCACCACCCCCGGCGTGGAACGGGGGCGCAATCTCAAGAAAATAGGCCTGAAGGCGCAGGACACGTCGGAAATTTTCTTCAGCGACGTGCGCGTCCCGGGCGCCAACCGTCTCGGCGCGGAAGGCGGCGGTTTCGCCATGATGATGACGAAGCTGGCGCAGGAACGGCTGACCCAGGCCATCCGCAGCATTTGCGTCGCGGAAGCCGCCATAGACTGGACCGTGGCCTATACCGGGGAGCGCAAGGCATTCGGCCAGACGATCGCGGATTTCCAGAACACCCAGTTCACGCTGGCCCAGTTGTCCGCGGAAACGACGGCGCTTCGGGTGTTTACCGACTGGTGCATCGGCCGCTTTCTGGAGGGCGCGCTGACACCGGTCGAAGCCGCGAAAGCCAAGCTGCTCGTCACCGACCTCCATTGCAAGGTCGTCGATCAATGCCTGCAATTTTTTGGCGGCTATGGCTATATGCTCGAATATCCGATCGCGCGCGCCTACACCGATGCGCGCATCACCCGCATTGCAGGCGGCGCGACCGAGGTGATGAAGCAGATCATCGGTCGCGATCTGTTCAGCCGGAAAAACTAGAGTCTTGGCGCGGATGACAGGCATCATGCATCATTTTATGGTACACAAGTATACTTTTATGAAGTATGCTTTCTATGAAGACGAGGGGAGTGCACCGTGAATCTGGCCGAATTACAGGCTTTTCGGCTGATGCCGATCGTGCATCGCTATGAAGCGAAGGACAGCATGCTCTATGCGCTGGGGCTGGGCTATGGTGCAGATCCGGTCGATCCCAGGCAGGTGCAGTTCGTCTATGAAAATGGGTTGAAGGCCGTTCCTTCCATCTGCGTCGTTCTGGCGCATCCCGGCTTCTGGATCAGCGAACCCCGGCTGGATATCGACTGGGTCAAGGTTCTGCATGGCGAGCAGGCCTTCACGCTTCACCGCCCCCTTCCCGCCGAAGGCGCCGTGCGCGGCGAATATGAAGTCCTCGCCGTAGAGGACAAGGGGCCGAAAGGCGCCGTGATGCATGTCGCCAAGCGCCTCTATGACGACGCGACCAATGATCTGATCGCCGACGTGACCAGCGTCTACATGCTGCGGGGCGATGGCGGTTGCGGCACGTTCGGCACGGTGCCGCAACCGCCGCCGCCGCTGCCCGATCGCGACCCCGACATGATATTGGACATTCCGACCCTGCCGCAGGCCGCCCTGATCTATCGGCTTTCGGGCGATCGCAACCCCATCCATGCCGACCCCGAAGCCGCCCGCAAAGCTGGCTTCAGCCAGCCCATCCTGCATGGGCTGTGCAGCATGGGCATCGCGACGCGCGCGATCATCGACGGGATTGCGGAGGGGGATCCTGAACGCCTCAAGGCCCTGTCGCTTCGCTTCAGCAGCCCGGTCTATCCCGGTGAAACGCTGCGCATATCCATCTTCCGCGAAGAGGGCAGCTACCGCTTCTCCGCGCGCGCCGTGGAGCGCGACATCGTCGTGCTCGACCGCGGAACCGCCCAACTTAACGATTAAAGCAAAAAAAGGAATAAACAGATGAGCAAGCCTCTGGAAGGAAAAGTCGTCATCGTCACGGGCGCCGGCGGCGGCGTGGGCGAGGGCATCGCCAAGCTGGCGGCATCGCGCGGGGCGCATGTCGTGGTGAACGACCTTGGCGGCAGCACGGCGGGCGAAGGCGCCGACGCCGGTCCGGCGCAGCGGGTCGCCGACGAGATCAAAGCGGCGGGCGGCAGCGCGATCGCCAACGCCCAGTCGGTGGCGACATGGGACAGCGCGCATGAAATCGTCCAGTCCGCCATCGATGCCTTTGGCCGGATCGATGTCGTGGTGAACAATGCGGGCGTGCTGCGCGACGTGATGTTCCACAAGATGTCGGAGCAGGACTGGGATATCGTCAGGGCCGTCAATCTGGATGGGCCGTTTTTCATGGCGCGCGCCGCAGCCCCGCACTTCAAGGCGCAGGAAAGCGGCTGCTTCGTGCATCTGACATCCACCAGCGGTCTGGTGGGCAATATGGCGCAGGCCAATTATTCCGCGGCCAAGATGGGCGTGGTCGGCCTGTCCAAGAGCATCGCCATCGACATGGCCAAATTCAATGTGCGTTCCAACTGCATCGCGCCGTTCGCTTTCACCCGCATGGTCGGCACCATCCCGGCCAATGACGAGCGCAACCGCGCGCGGCTGGAGATCGCCAAGCGCATGACACCGGAAAAAATCGCGCCGCTGGCGGTGGGCCTGATGATGGAGGAAGCCAGCGACGTAACCGGTCAGGTGTTCGGATCGCGCATGAACGAAGTCATGCTCTTCAGCCTCAACCGGCCCATTCGCACGGCGCAGACCAGCGACGGCTGGACACCTGAAAGTGTCGTCAGCCATGCTATCCCCGCCATGCGGCCGAGCTTCTACCCGCTCGACCGGTCTTCGGACGTGTTCACCTGGGATCCATTTTGAGGGCGATATGACAATCAAGGCAGCAGAAGGAACCTTGGCCGAACTGGCGGATGGCGTTCTGACCATCACGCTCAACCGGCCGGATCACGGCAACTCCATTCCCGCCCATACCGTGCCGGACGTGGTGCGCATGATCCGTTCCGCTGCCGCCGCGCCGCAGGTTCGCTGCGTCGTCTTTCAGGGGGCGGGCAAGCATTTCTGCACCGGTGGGGATCTTCGCGCCTATGCGCAGGAACTCACCGGCGGGCCGGAGGCGCTGCAACGCAGTTTTACCGAGCGGCTCGATAATGTGGCCGAACTGGTCAAGGCTCTCGTCGGGATCGACCGGCCCGTGATTGCGCGTTGCAGGGGCGTGGTGGCCGGTGCGGGGCTGATGTTCGCGTTGAGCGCCGACTGGGTCGTGGCCGACGACAGCACGCAGTTCATGTTCTCGCACCGCCGCGCGGGCCTCAGCCCCGATGGCGGCGTCAGCTATCTGCTGCCGCGCATCGTCGGGCCGCGCATCGCCGCGCAACTCGTGTTGGGCGGCCAGATCGTGAAGGCGGACCGGGCGCTGGAACTGGGGCTGGTGACGCGGATCAGCGCGCCCGAAGACATTGACGAGACGGTTGCAAAACTGGCCCGCGATCTGGCTGACGCGCCACAACTCGCCATGCGGACCGCCAAGCGGCTGATATACGGGGCCGCCGGTCACGATCTCGGCGATCATCTGGCGGCCGAAACGCAAGGCATCATCGAAACCGTAAGCCATCCCGATTTCGCCGAAGGGGTCACGGCGTTTCTGGAAAAAAGACCGGCGCGCTTTCTTTGAAATGACCGGCCGAGCGGCCTTCCCGGCGGAAGAGGAAGAAAGAAATGAAGGCTGTAGTCATCGGAGCAGGTCATGCGGGGCTTTCCGCCGGGCATTATCTGAAAAAGGCGGGATGGGAGGTTATCGTCCTCGAAGCATCCGACCGGGTGGGGGGAAGGGCTTCGACCTTCCGCAAAGGCCCCTATCTGATCGAGGCCGGCGCGACCCAGATGTCCACCGGCTATGAGGAATATATCGCGCTCGCGCAGGATGTAGGCGCGGGCGACCGGCTGGTCGGCGGGACCAACAAGGTCGGGGTGATGCGCGACGGCCGCGTCTATGTCATCGATGGCGCCAAGCCCTGGACCGCGCTGTTTTCCGGCGCTCTGACGCTCGGGAGCAAGGTGCGGATGGTACGTACGATCCGCGATTTTCTTGCGCTGGACCCCGCCATGAACGTGTTGGATGTCAGCGAATCCTACAGGGCCGACACCGAATCCGCGCTCGACTATGCGGATCGGCGGCTCAACCGGGAAATCTACAATGTCCTGATCGATCCGATGCTGCGCACCTATACGATCAACCGGGGCGACAAGGTGTCGGCGGTCGAATGGTTTTCCGCCATCAAGAATCTGGCCGGACAGAAATTCCTGGCGATCAGGGGCGGGGTCCAGTCCTTGCCGGAAAGCGTCGCCAGCACGCTGGACGTCCGATTGAATAGCCCTGCGATCAAGGTTGAGCGCGTTTCGGATGGCGTCGACATCCATTACAGGACGGACAGGGGTGCCGACGCCATGATGAAGGCCGACGCCTGCGTGGTGGCGACGACGCTGAACCACACCACGCAAATCGCGCCCGATCTGGCCCCGGCCATGGGCGATCTGGCCCGGCAGTTTCAATATAATCGCGCCGTTCTCGTGCATCTGGGCTATGCGAAGCGGACCAGAACCGATTCCGCGGGCGTCATCGTGCCGACCGTGGAACATCCCCAGATCGGCCTCGTCTGGCTGGAGCATAACAAGATCGAGGAGGCCGCCCCCAAGGGCCATTCCCTTATCACCCTCTATTTCGAGGAATCGGGCATCGACGATCTGCAACCGGGCGACGACGCGCAGTTCATCGCCGTTGCGCGGGCCTTCGCGGAGAAGCTATATCCCGAACTCGCCGGCCATATCGATATGGAGGCGATTACGCGTTGGGACAGGGCCATCCCCAACCCCGCGCCGGGCATTTACGCTGCCATTCACGCCATGAAACAGCGGCTCGACCCGGCCAGTCCGATCCAGCCGGCGGGCGATTATTTTACCTGCACCGGCCAGAATTCGGCGATCCATTGGGGCCGTCGCGCGGCCGAGAACCTGATCCGCCATGTCGGGCGCAGCAACAGCATGGCCTGAGCGCCAATTTGCAAAAATGGAGTAAAGTGATGTCCAGCGACGATCTCGACTTTCTGAAATCCTCGGTCGTCGGCTTCGGCCGGATCGATGCTGCGGCGGACCGCTTTCATGGCAAACCGGATAATCCGCATTATTCGGTCACGGAAACCATCTGGTTCGAAGTCTTGATTCCCGATTCCAACATGGTCGCCCATTTCTACATCTATATGCGGCCCAATCTGGGCATCTGCGCGGCTGGCGCATGGATGTGGAAAGGCTTCGTCGCCACCCCGTTCCAGATGGATCATTTCAACTATCAGGCGGCACTGCCCGCGCCCCTGATCGACGGCGACACCGTTTCCGTTCCCCAGATCGGCCTGAAGGTCACGGTGATAGACCCCCTCAAGACGGTGAAGTTCAGCTACCGCCCCGCTAATTACGACGTCTCCGCGGAAATCACCGCCACAGCGGCCATGCCGCCCGTGATGCGGGCAAATGAAAAGCACTTCAACCAGTTCATGCGCTATCAGGGCGAGATCATGCTGAACGGTGAGAAGATCGCGGTCGATTCCATGTCGATCCGCGACCGGTCCTGGCACGAACCCAGGGTCGAGGACGCCATGCCCGCGCCCATCACAAGCTGGATCAGCGGCATCACGCCCGACGCCGGCACCGCTTTCAACCTGGTGGGCCATGATGACCCGACCAAGGGGGCGGAATGGGCGGGCGTCTATCCCATCACGGCGGACAAGGCGCTCTATGACGGCTGGTATTACAAGGATGGCGAGCTGCTCAAGGTCGTCAGCATGTCCAAGCGCAGCCAGCGCGACCCGGCCAGCCATATGGCCCCGCGCGAGGTGCATGCCGAGTTCACCGACGCGGGCGGCGGCAAGCATGAGGTGCATGGCCGGCCGGTCGCGGCAAGCTGGATGTCGAACTGGCCCAATATCCATGTCTGGCTGCCGCTGATGGAATGGGAACTGGACGGACAGAAGGCGCATGGCGACTGCCAGGAATATTGCTGGCCGGATTATGCGCGCCGCTATTTCCGCTGAACGAACGATCCGGCGAGAACGCCGAAAAATGGAGAGATGACGATGGACAGCTATAAAGTCGCGGTCTGGGGCACCGGCATGGTGGGGCAGCATGCGCTGCGGTACATATTGGGCCGCCCCGACCTCGATCTGGTGGGTGTGAAATGCCATTCCCCGGCGAAGGAAGGGCTGGACGCCGCCGATCTCGCCAACGGATCGCATACGCCCACCGGCATCAAGGCGACCCGCGATCGCGACGCCTTCATCGCGCTCGACGCCGATGCCGTCATCTTCGTCCCGTTCGACGCGCTGACCGATCCGTCGGTCGAAGGGACGCCCTCTTCCGCCTGGGTGCCGGACCTCCTTGCCCTGTTGCGCAGCGGCAAGAATGTCATCACCTCGATCCTGTCGATCGCGCACTGGCGCCACCTTCAAAATGGCGAAGCCCTGCATGCGGCGATCGATGAGGCGGGGCGGGCAGGCAATGCTTCGCTCTATGTGACGGGCATCGATCCCGGCTTCGTGCCCGACGCGCTGGCCTATGCGGCCAGCGGCCTGGTCAGCGAGGTGACGTCCATCGATACATGGGAGATACTGGACTACGGCTCTTACGAGATTATCGACGCCTTGCGCGCGCTGGGCTTCGGGTCGAAACCGCAGGATATGTCCGCGGCCGGTCTGGAAACGCTGCGGACCTGCTGGGGCGGATGCCCGCATGTGCTGGCCGATGCATTCGGGGTGACGCTGGACGATGTGCAGGTGGAGGTGCAGGTCGCCCTCGCCAAAGAAGGCTATGTTGCCGATTGCGGACTGGAAATCCCGCAGGACACGATCGAGGCAATCTATTTCAAGGTGTACGGCGTCCGCGACGGCGCGACATTGTTTGCCGTCAATCATGTCACGCGCATGGGCCAGCAATCCGGGCCTGAATTTCAGCGGATCGGCGATGATGGCGGCTATGGCATCGACATCAGGGGCTACCCGCCCATCCGCGCCGATTTCCCGTTCGGGCTGGAAGGCGGGACCGGAAAGGGCTGGTCGGACGCGATGGTGATGACCTCTTCGCGCCTCGTCAATTCGATCGAAAGCGTCGTGCAGGCGGAAGCGGGCTGGCGGCTCTTCACCCAGTTGCCCCGTCTGGGCGGGCGGTTCGCCCTCAAGGTGGCCTGAACGGCGCGATGACCACAGGCAATCCCGGCACAAAGGGCGCAGCGGGACAATCCGTGCCGTTGCTGCCTACCTCCCCGCGCTTGATCGATGCCTCCCGCGTGGCGCTGGCGCAGGTGATGGCGCGGGAACCGTTGAGCGACGCCAGCCTGAACCAGTTGCGCGTGATCGACGCCATATTGGTGGAACTGGACCGCCGCGAGGCCGCGGATGCCTATCGGCACTGCTATGCGGCGGGCCGCGCACTGCTGGGGTGCGACGGGCCGGACCTGCCCGCCCATGCGGGTTTCGACGAAACGAGCCGCGCCATCGGGACCATCGCTGAACATCTGGTGCAGGCGGGCCGTCAGGCCCTCGTCGATGGCGATGGGGATTTCCTGAGGGCCGCGATGGACTGGGAAGCCTCTCTCTATGCCTTGCGCATGGACCCGCCAGCCCCGGATATACCCCCGGCGCCGGCCCGCATCGAACCGGAGAAGCTGGAAGCCTATCTCGCCGGGCGGGGCTTTTCCTTCAAGACCCTGCGCAAGATCGTCGGCGGTTTCCAGAAGGACACCATAATGCTGACCGTCGCTCAGGACGGGATCGAACAGGATATCGTCGTGCGCGCCGAACGCCCGGATCGGTTCGTTACCCACGATGCAGGCCATGTCGCGGACGAATATGATATCGTGAAGATCATATATCATCTGGGCGGCGCCGTGGCCGCGCCCCTGTGGGTAGAGCGGGACGCCGCGCGGCTCGGCGCGGCTTTCATGGTGTCCGAACGGGTTGCCGGTCATACGCCCAGTTCCGGTCTGGTCCCCCGGACGCTCAGCGATGCCGAATTGCGCCATGTGGTGGAAACGCTGGCCGATCTGCACAGTCTGGACGCCGAGGCGTTCCGGTCCACCCGCATCGGCCACTGGCTCGATCATCCGGACCTGGCCGCCAATACCCGCGCCGCCGTGGCGGCATGGCACCGCCAGATCTGGACATCGTCCATCACGCCGTCACCGACATCCTCCGTCCTGCTCGACTGGCTGGACAGGGAAGCCCCCAATCGCCCGGAACAGCCCGTTCTGCTGCACGTCGATTACGGCCCGCACAATATGATCATGCAGGGAGAGCGGATCGCGGCGGTGCTGGATTGGGAAAGCGCCCGCATCGGCGACCGTACCGAAGACCTGTCCTATCTGCTCCTCTACCTCGGCGCGCGCGCTGACCGCGAAACCATGATCGGATGGTATGAAGATCGCGCAGGCGTTGCGATATGCCGGTCCGCCATGCGCTATTTCGACGCGTACAACACCATAAAGATGACGATGGGCAGCGCCTTTGCAAGCGCGCTGGTGGAACATGACCGGCAGGCCTCGATCGAATGGTGCCATGTCGGTTTCTATACCATCCATCAGGGCATCGTCGCCGCGCGCGCCGCGCTCGGCCCGCTATTGCCCTGACGGCGCAGGAGGCGGGGGCGGAGGCGAAGGATCGGGGCCGCGCCTCCCCCGCGCGCGCGCGCATTCCCCTGCATGCCGATCAGATCAGCGCCTCCAGTTGACGCCGGAACATGCGGTCATATTTGATCGTCCCGAAACAGGCGATCAGATCCGGGTTGGGATTGATCGCAAAGGCGCCCAGCAGGCGGATGCTCGTGATGGCATTGCGCATGGCGAAGAAGCGCGTGAAAAATTCCACCTGCCCTTCATCCGGTTCCGGCCCGCCATGCGCGCGATAGGTCGCGATGAAATCATCCCAGTTCATGATGCGATCTATGAACAACCGACTATAAACCAGATCCGCCATCGGGTCGCCCAGAGTGGCAAATTCCCAATCCAGCATCGCGGTCACTTTGCCATCATCGATCATCAGATTGTGCGGCCCGGCATCGCCATGCACCAGACAGGGCGGCAGGGGGCTGTCCGGCACATTCGCGCGCAACCAGCGGAAGCCGCGGGTGAGGATCGGCGAATAATCGCTGCGATAGCGCCTCCAGCAGTCTTCCCAATAGTCGATCTGCGCGAGGATATGCGTGGACCGCTTCACAATGTCGGGGCGGAGATAGCCGGGCAATTCAGCGCGGCGCACATCAAGGCTGTGCAACTGGCCCAGCACCCGCGCAAGGCCATGACCGGCCATGGCATGCTCATCGCCTTCGAGCAGGCCGGTGGTGTGCGGGATGGCACGCCCCTTGACCTTTCGGCTGAGCATGAAGGGCTGCCCGAACACGCCGGCATCAGCCTCCATCATCACCGGTTCGGCCACCGGCAGGCCGTTGTCGTAGACGCACCGCAAGAGCGGGAATTCATCGATCACGGTCGAATCGATCGGCCCGAACGGATTGTCCCGGCGCATTACCAGCGCCTCTGCCGCGCCGCCGGATGGTTCGATGAAAAGGGTTTCCTTGGAAAAGCCACCCGCCACGGGAATGATGCGCTCAATCGTGCCGTCGGGCGGGATCACGCCCTCTTTCCGCAAATAGCGGGTCATGCCGACAGGATCGAAACGCCGGTCATCCTGCCCGACCTCGCTCCCCAATAAAGGGAGGGACTGTTCGGCAGCCTCAAAATCCTCGATCATCGACGCTTCCAGCCGGGCGAAGGCCGTTTCCGTCCGCTCGTCGATGGATGCGCCGCCCTCTTCCTCCAGCCTGGCCCCAAGGTCGAGATGGGTCGCCCAGTCGAGCGCCCCTTCCTTCATGTCCAGCAAGGCCTGCTCTCCCAAGACCTGACGAGCGAGAAATTCATCACCGCGGCTCAGGCGCACGATAAGGTGCCGCAGCGCGCTGTCCATGGAGATGGCCACCGTCCGGGCGCGATCGGAACCCAGTTCGGGCAATATTATCTGCTGCATGTCCCTTCGTATCGCCTCGAGCGTGCGGACCACGCCGGGCTGCTGCTGCCGAATCAGCAGGCCGTCACGCATCTCCGGCTGGCCGCCGCCATGCCGTCCTGCGCCATCCGGCCCCTTTTCGGACATTTCGCATGATGGCGACTCTGCTATTCCGGTCATTCCCGATCCTCTCTATCTCATGGCTTCGTGACCGATGCGCCAGCAAAGCGATCATATCATTATGGTACACTTGCATACTTTGTCTAGGCGATGTAATCCCGTTTGTAGAGCCTGTCCAATTTTCAGGCCACAGCAAGAATCAATGTAGAGTGAGAGGAACAAGGATGCGCGATCCATACAGGGTTATTGTCTGGGGTCCGGGCGGTCTGGGTACGGCCTGCATCTATGAAATCGCACAGCGGCAAGATATCGACCTTGTCGGGGTTCGCTGCTTCGATCCGGCCAAGGACGGCACCGATGCGGGCGCCCTCATCGGCATTGCGGATATGGGTGTAGCCGCTTCGTCGGATGCCGCGAAGGTGGCGGCGATCGATTGCGACGCGATTATCTTCACCCCCCGCGATCTGGGCAATTACAATAATGACGAGGAACTGCTCTGGCTGCTGCGTTCGGGGCGCAACGTCATCACGGTGCTGCCCTATCAGCATGTCCGCCTGACCCGCGACGCCGAATTTGTCAGCAAGCTGGAACAGGCCTGCGCCGAGGGCAATTCGGTATTCCACGCAACCGGCGTCGACCCCGACGTCATCAGCGATCGAGTGCTGATCGGCCTTACCGGCTTCTGCAACGACATCAGCAAGGTCAAGCTTCAGGAAAACTGGGATTTTCAGTTTACCCCGCCCGAAACCATGGCGCTTTGCGGCTTTGCCAAGACGCCCGAGGAAGCGCGCGCCATGCCCGTGGCCGCCGTGATCGCGGAGAATTTCCTGACACAGGTTTGCCTCGGCGTCGGCCATGCGCTGGGCGTCGAATATTCCCGGTACGAAAATTCCCATGACTATGTCGTAACGGAGAAGGAAATCGTTCAGGAAAGCATGAACATCCCCGCCGGGACCGTCGGGCGCGTGACGCATCGCTGCCGTGGCTGGGTCGGGGAATCGAGCGAGCCTTTCTTCGAGATCGAGGTGAACTGGCATCAGGGCCTCGGCATGCTGCCGGAAGGCACGGCGCCCGATCAATATTGGGTCATCACCATAGAGGGCCGCCCGTCGATCAAGTCCACGGTGGATATCAAGGGGTCTCTGGAAACGATGTCGCGGTTCATTCCCATCGGGGATCGCAATTCCGAACCCGGCTATCACGCCACGATCGCGCCGTGCCTGCAGGCGCTGCCCGCGGTGGCGACCGCAAAGCCGGGGATTTTGCCGATCACCCTGCCGCAGATGCGCTGGATGCCTGATTATCGCATGGCCGAAACCATTTAATCCATCACATATATCGCCTGAAGGAACATGATATGGTCGAGATATTGAGCAATTGGGGGTGGGACGTCAGCTTTCCCACGGCCGTATTCATTTTTTGCAGTATGTACATCTTCACCGTCGTCACCATCATCTGGATCATCGGGCTGTTCCAGCAGAACCATTCGATGATGGACGGCTTTTACGGCTGGGGCTACGCCTCGGTCGGCTGGATCGCCTATCTGGCCGCCCGCCCGACATCGCCTGTCGCGGCGCTGCTGCTGATCATGTCGTCGCTACATGGCGCACGGCTTGGCTATTATCTCTCCAAGCGCTGGATCGGCTATCGCAAGATCGGCACCGGCGACGCCCGCTATGCGGGGTTCTACCAGAAGCTTCAGCCCGGCTACTGGTGGAAGAGCTTCCTGCTGGTCATGCACCCGCAAACCATCGTCATCATGCTGATTTCGCTGCCCACCATCTACGGGATCACCACCGCCCCGGATCAGGCCGCGACCATCCCGGTGCTGGGTTTTGTAGGCATGGCGATTTTCGGCATCGGCCTCTATTATGAATGGCTTGCCGATGGCCAGTTGGAAGCCTTCAAGGCCGATTCCATCAACAAGGGCCGGTTCGTCGATGATGGCCTTTGGGTTGTCGCGGGCAGCCCGGCCGACAAGGACGCCAACGCGAAAGGCGGCAAGCGCTATCTGGAAACGGGCGTCTGGCGTTTGACCCGGCACCCCAATTATTTCGGCAACACCACCGTCTGGTGGGGCATCTGGCTGACCTGCTTCGCATCGCAGCCGGACCTGTGGTGGACGGTCGCCGGCCCGATCTTCAATACGATCATGCTGACCAAGGTTCTGGGCACCGCATTCCAGGACAAGTTCATGGGGAGTCGCCCTGAATATCAGGCGATGATGTCCAAGCGCGGCGGCTTCTTTCCACGCCTGTGGTGAACCGTCAGGGGTGGGCCGACAGGGCCGGCGAATGATTTGCCGGCCCATTTTCTTTCCGATATTGTACTGATCATGACTATTCGCTAATATACACGATCAGTCTCACGTCAGGTAAACCATGTCCTCACCACAATCCGCCCAAACAACCAACCGTCGTCGCGCCGTCGCACCGAATCTTCGTATCGGCTTTCTGGTACATGACGTCTCCAGAATGCGCCGGACCCTTTTCGATCAGGAAGTGAAGCAGATGGGTATCACCCGTGCCCAGTGGTGGGCACTGGCAAATCTGTCCCGGCACGAACAGGAAGGCATGATCCAGAGCGATCTGGCACGATTGCTCGACGTTGGCAAGGTCACGGTCGGCGGTCTTATCGACCGGTTGGAGGCAAGCGGCCATGTCGTGCGCAAGCCCGATAATCATGACCGCCGGATCAAGCGGATATTCATCACCGAAATGGGCTATTCCGTGATCGACAGGATGGCCGAGGTCGGCCGGCGCCTCAATGGCGTCATCATGCGCGGCATCACCCTGGACCATATTCACATCGCAGAGGATGTCATGCAGGCGATGAAGGATAATCTGCGCGCAGCCCTGTCGCTGGGCGACGGCGATGCCGAGGGGGAGGACGTGTCCGGCGAAGGCGCCTGACACGACGTCCCCCCTTTCCCCCTACAACTGAAGCCCGCCATCCACGGCCAGCGATTGTCCCGTGATGTAGCGGGCCTGATCGGACAGAAGAAATAGCACGGCATTGGCGATATCCTCTGCCGCGCCGAATCTTTTGAGCGGCAACGCCTTGCGCAATCCTTCGACGAAATTTTCAAGGCCGGGCTTGCCGATCAGTTCGGCCCCGAGGCCCGCGTCAATAAAGCCGGGGCCAACGCAATTGGCACGAATGCCGAAACGGCCTTCCTCCAGCGCCACACCGCGGAAAAGCATTTCAATCGCCGCCTTGGGCGCCGCCGAACAGATATCGCGCGAAGGAACGCGCTCCACCGCCGCGGTGATCACCGCCACCATGGAACCGCCCTTGTCGCGCAGGTGCGGCAATGTCGCCCAGACCAGGTTGAAGGCGCCGTTGACATCCGCCTCGAAGACGGAGCGCCATTCCTGCGGCGTGATCGCACTGACGAACTTCAGCGGAAGATGCGGGCCTGCTGCATAAACCAGCGACGCCACCCCTCCGAACCGGGCCGCGGCATCATCCACAAAAGCCTTCACCGCATGCTCATCGGCATGGTCGACCGCGGCGCAACTGGCCTGCACGCCCATGCCCTCAAGCTCGGCGCGCAAGTGCTGCGCCACATCTGCCTTCGACCGGTAGGTGAAGGCGACGGGCCGTCCCGCCGCCGCCAGCGTCCTGCAAATTTCCCGTCCGATACCGCCCGCGCCTCCCGCGACGAGCGTAACGCCTTCCATCGGTGCAATCGCCATTCTTCGTTCCTTGATCCCATTGTTATCCCGCGCAACAACCAGGGTTGCCGACGCCGCATCAACCGCTATAGTACGCCTGCGAACAATAAGGGAAGAGGAATGACTGAAGGCAAGCTTCGGATTGCGCAGCAGGATGGCATAGTGACGGTGACGCTGGACCGGCCTGAAAAGCTGAACGCGCTCGACCTGCCCATGTGGCAGGGCTTGTGGGAAGCCACGCACAGGCTGGCGACCGATGATACGGCGCGGCTGCTGCTCATCCGCGCGAATGGCCGCTATTTTTCCGCCGGCATCGATCTCAACAGCCCGCTTGCCCCGTCCTCCTCGCTCACCAGCGCCATCGATTTCCGTCAATGGTATCGCAACGGCACCGGCAGCCTGCATGCGCTGGGCGACGAATGGGAAGCGATCGGCAAGCCCGTCGTCATGGCCCATCAGGGGCCGTGTCTGGGCGGCGCGCTGGAATTGTCGCTGTGCGCGGATTTTCGCCTTGCCTCCACGACAGCCCGCTATGGCCTTCCCGAAATCGCGCTCGGCGGCATTCCCGGATCGGGCGGCACGAGTCGGCTGGTCCGGCTGGCCGGGCCGCATTGGGCGCGCTGGATGGTGCTCGCCAACAAGCAGGTGGATGCGGAACAGGCGCGGATGATCGGCATCGTCCACGATGTCTTCGCAGAGGACCGGTTCGACGCGAGCGTCGCCGAATTCTGCCGGGATCTGATTGCGCTTCCGCGGGAAGCCTTCGCCACGGGCAAGCTGGCGATCGAACTGGCGACGGACCTCGACCGGGCGCAGGGACGCAATGTCGAGCGGCTCGCGGTCAGCAGCCTGATCGGCGGCCAGGAATATCGCGACATGATGACCGCCATGCAACACCGCCTGTCCGGCAAGCGTTGAGGAAGATCGAACCGCCATGAACGATCAATCGGCCAATATATTCGGCAATCTGGACGAACTGGAAGTCAAACTCTCCCGCACGAAAAGCTGGGGCGGGCTGGAAACCGACGCGAGTTACGGCCCGGCCGGGACGCCGGACCCGGCTTATGCGGAAAAGCTGGGCGACCCCGGCCAATTTCCTTTCACGCGCGGCGCCTATCCCAAAATGTATCGCAGCCGCATGTGGACGCTGCGCAATATCGTCGGATATGGCGCGCCGGAGGACACGCGCGAGGGTCTGGAAAAGGTGTTGGCGTCCGGCGGCACCGGCATCAACATCGTGGTCGATCCGCTGACCACGCAAAGCATCGATCCCGATCACCCCGCCTTCGGGCCGGAAGTCGGGCTGGAAGGTTGCTCGCTGCCCACGTCGCGGGATATTGATCGCCTGTTGCACGGCGTGGACCTCAGCCGGGTCGATACCGCCTGGCACTGGGCCGCCATGGCCTATCCGATGGTTGCCGCCGTCCATGTGATGCGCGGCCAGCCGCTCGCCACGCTTCAGGGGTCCAACATGCCCGACATGTTGCAGGAAACCCTGTGCGGCTGGGGCGAACGCCTCGTCCCGACCCAATTGGGCCACAAGACGACCGTAGACGAAATCGAATTCAGCGTGCGCAACAGCCCGCGCTGGGCGCTGGGCATGCCGCAGGCCTATGATCTGCGCGAACGGGGGCTGACGCCATCGGGCGAGATCGCGCTCGGCATGGCCTTCATCAACAAGACGATGGAAGACCTGATCGAACGCGGCCTGCATGTCGATGAGGTCGCGCCCTCCCTCGCCTGGGTGTCGACATCGGACATCGATTTCTTTGAGGAAGTCGCCAAGTTCCGCGCGCTGCGCCGATATTGGGCGGTCACGATGCGGGATCGCTTCGGCGCGCAGGACGCGCGTTCCATGCGGCTGCGTATCGCCTGTCATACATCGGGCAAGTCGCTGGTCTACAAACAGCCGCTCAACAACCTGACCCGAACCGCCATACAGGGCTTTGCGGCCCTGTGCGGCGGGGTGCAATCCCTCGAAGCCTGCACTTTCGACGAACCGGTCTGCGTTCCCACGCATGAAGCGCGGGATCTGGCGATTCGCCAGCAACAGATATTGGCCAACGAGGTCGGCGCGGCGCGGGTTGCCGATCCGTTGGGCGGCAGCTGGTATGTCGAAGCCCTGACCGACGCGGTGGAGGCCGATGCCATCGAAATGCTGGGCCGGATCGAGAAGATCGGCCTGCTTACGGCCATAACCGACGGCACCATCGAAAGGATGATGGACGAGCATAATCTGAAGATGCAGCGCGAACTGGACGATGGCGACCGCATCATGGTCGGCGTGAACCGGTTCGTGCCGGAAGATGAACCGGCCCCGGCCCGCTTCACCTTCGACCGGACCAATACGGAAATGCATGTCCGCCGCTTCATCGAACATAAGAAGTCCCGCGATCAGGCGCGCTGGCGCGATGTGCTGCGCACCGTCCATGACGTTGCCAGGGCGGGCGGCAATCCGATCGGACCGATGATCGACGCCTTTGTCGCAGACGCCAGCGTCGGCGAGGTCTGGGGATCTGTCCGCGTCGCGCACGGCTACGGCTATGACCCCTATAACGCACTGGAAGCACCACTTGACTATGCAGACTGACAACCACACGGACCAGATGGAAGGACAGCCGATCGTCCGTTGCCTCCTGGGCATGCTGGGCACCGATGTTCATTCCAAGGGCATTCGCACCATCGCGCAGTTTTTGCGGGAGGCGGGAATCGAGGTCATCTATCTGGGCGAGCATAACAGCGTTCAGGGCATGGCGCGCGCGGCTGTGGATGAGGATGCGGATCTGGTGGGCCTCAGCTTTTCTTCGGCAGCCTATGTCGAATATACGCAGCAGTTGATCACCGAGATGACACGCATCGGGGCGGGCGACATACCGGTCATGCTGGGCGGGATCATTCACCCGGATGATCACCAGACATTATATGACATGGGCGTTCGCGGTATTTTCGGCGCGGGTTCTTCGACCGACGAGATCATCGCCTTCGTCCGTTCCATGGGCAGGCAGCGCTAGGCGGTCATGGGCGCTCTGGCCGAAGCTGTGCTCGCCGGCGACCGCCGCGCGACCGGGCGTCTCATCTCCCTTGCGGAGAGCGGGCGCCCCGGCGCGCGCGAGGAACTGGCCCATTTATACCGGCATGGCGGGCAGGCCCGCACCATCGGCATCACCGGCCCGCCGGGCGCCGGGAAAAGTACGCTCGTCGATGCCCTCATCTCCCGTTTCCGGGCGAGGGGCCTGACCGTCGCCGTCGCCGCGATCGACCCCAGCAGCCCCTATTCGCAGGGCGCGGTGCTGGGCGACCGGGTGCGCATGATGCGGCATGCCGACGATCCGGGCGTTCTCATCCGATCCATGGCCACGCGCGGCGCGCTGGGCGGCCTTTCGACCGCGACCGGAGACGCCATCACCATATTCGACGCCATGGGGTTCGATATCGTGATCGTCGAGACGGTCGGCGTCGGCCAGAGCGAGACTGATATCGTCGGCCATACGGAGGCCGTCCTGCTGCTCCAGACCGCGCTGGGCGGCGACGATGTGCAGGCGATCAAGGCTGGCATTCTGGAAATCGCCGATATTCTCGTCGTCAACAAGAAGGCTGCGCCCGGTTCTGACCGCATGGCGCGCGTCCTGCGTGAAAGCCTGCACGAACGGCAGCCCCGGCCGGACGAATGGGCTATTCCCATCCTGTTGACGGAAGCTTCCGAAGATGCGGGTATCGATGAGGTCGTCGACGCCACGCTGCGCCGGTTCGATCATAATCGCGACCCTGTGCATATGGCCGATATTCGCCGCAGACAGGTGGCCGCGCACCTGACCGCGCTGGCGGATGCGGAAATTCGCACCCTGACGCGGCGCCTTACATCGGGTCAGGCAGAAGCCGAGGCATGGCAGGCTGTGCTGGAAAGGCGATCCGACCCCTATAGTCTGGCCGTGCAACTGTTCGAGCGGATCAGATGACGCCAGAGCCGACCTATGTTCGGGTGTGCGAAATGGCCGCTATCAGAAATGGCACGCATCGCGCCTTCGACGTTGCAGGGCGATCGATCCTGATCCTCAACGTCAATCGCGTTTTCCATGCCGTGCGCAATCGCTGCACCCATCTCGATTATCCGCTGGAAGGCGGGCGGCAACTGGGGTGCGAGATCATCTGCCGCAAGCACGGCGCCCGGTTCGATACGCGAAACGGCCGGGCGCTCACTGGCCCGGCCGTCGATCGTCTGGCGGTCTATCCCACCCGCATCGTCGATGGCTGGGTGGAAGTAGGCCTTCCACCCGAAACCGCCTAGGACCGGCCCGCGCCAGAGCGCGCTGCGTTCGATGTGACGCAAGTCGCACGCTCCCGTTATTTGCATGATGCTCTAATCGATCGTCCCCAATATGTCCCCGACCTGATAGGTCACGCCTGCCTCCGCCTTGATATGCACCGTGCCGCTGGCGGGACTTTCGATTTCCTGCGTCGATTTATCGCTTTCGATCGCGTAGAGCGGCTCGCCTTCCTTGACGGCCGCGCCGTCGGCCACCAGCCACTCCGAAAACACAGCCTCGTTCATCGAAAAGCCGATTTTCGGCAACAATATTTCGTAGGACATTATAGATTTCCTCAGTCAGCGAATTCAGAAGTCAGGATCGAGCGGACTTCCGCCTCGATCGTCCCGGCCGTCGGCGCAAATGCATCTTCCAGCGGCTTGGAAAAGGGCACGGGACAGAAGGCCCCGCCCAGCCGCTTTACCGGAGCCTTGAGGCGGCCGAACAATTCCTCGTTCACCACGGCGGCAATCTCGCTGCCGACGCCGAACGGCTTGGTCGCTTCATGCACGGTCAGCAACCGGCCGGTCTTGCGGACGGACGCCAGCACCGTCTCGCGGTCCCATGGCGCAATTGTACGCAAATCTACGATTTCCGCGGATATGCCGTCCTTTGAGAGGTTTTCGGCGGCGGCAAGCGCCTCCGCCACCATACGGGAATAGGTGACGATCGTGAGGTCGGCGCCTTCCCGCGCGATGCGCGCCTTGCCCAGCGGGATGCGCTCACCGGCCACCGGCGAAGGGCCGGGCGTCCAGTAGCTTGGCATGTTTTCGATGAAGAGAACGGGGTCGGGATCGTCGATCGCCGCAAGCAGCAGGCCATAGGCCTCGGCCGCGTCAGCCGGCGCAACCACCTTGATTCCGGCGGTGTGGGCAAACCATGCTTCCAGATAATCGCTGTGCTGGCCGCCCACGGAGAAGCCCGCGCCGGTCATCGTGCGGATGACGATGGGTACATGCGTCTGCCCGCCCGACATGAAACGCAGCTTTGCGGCGTGATTGACGATCATATCCATCGCGACGGCGGTGAAATTCATCAGCATGATCTCGGCCACGGGTTTGAAACCGGCGAGCGACGCCCCGATCGCGGCCCCGATGATCGCCTGTTCCGAAATCGGGGTGGAACGCACCCGGTTGCCATATTTGGCAGACAGCCCCTTGGTCACGCCCATGACCCCGCCTTCTTCGCGGTCGCCCACATCCTCACCCAGCACGATGACCCCCGGATCGGTGGCCATGGCATGATCGAGCGCCTGATTGAGCGCCTGCACTATAGTCGTCTTGTTGCTCATGACACCCTCAAGCCAGTTCGTAGGCAAAAACGTCGCGCCTGATCTCTTCGGGCGCGGGATATTCGGATTGCAGCGCGAACTCGATCGCTTCGTCGAGTTGCGCGGATATTCCGGCCTCGATCTCCGCGGCGGCGGCCTCGCTCAGCACCCCTTCGGCAATCAGCCGCGCCCGCAGGCGGGCCACCGGATCGTCCGCGATCGCCTGCTGCCGTTCGGCCTTGTCCATATAATGGCCATCATCACCCAGCAGGTGGCCGTTGAAACGATAGGTCATGGCCTCGATCAGGGTGGGGCCTTCGCCCGCCCGCGCGCGTTCGATCGCGATCTTCGCCGCGCCGAACATTTCGTCGGGATCATTCCCGTCCACCGTCACGCCCGGCATGCCATAACCGGCCGCGCGGTCGCTGATGCGTTCGACCGCGGTACTGTTGGCGAAAGTCGTATGTTCGGCGTAACGATTATTCTGACAGACGAAAATGACCGGCAGCTTCCACAGCCCCGCAAGGTTGAGCGATTCGTGGAACGCGCCGATATTGGCCGCGCCGTCCCCGAAATTGGCGATCGTCACGCGATCATTGCCCGCCAGTTGCGACGCCCAGGCAAGACCATTGGCGATCGGCATCGAACTGCCGACCACCCCTGTCGTCACCATCACGCCCGTTTCCGGGTGGGTGATGTGCATCGGCCCGCCCTTGCCCTTGCAGGTGCCGGTGACGCGGCCCGCAAGCTCCGCCCACAGCAGTTTCAGCGGCACGCCCTTCGCCAGCATGTCATGCGTGCCCCGATAGATGGTGCAGATATAATCATCGGCGGTCAGGCTCACGGAAATGGCGGAAGGGATGACCTCCTGACCACGGGGGCTGTAATAGGGCATGATGATGCGCCCGGCCTTCACCACTTTGTGGGCGCGCTCGTCATTCTGTCGGATCAACTCCATCTTCTCATACATCTGTACGAGGGTACTGGAATTGGGCTTGGGGTAATTGCTCATCCGGTCCTCTCTTCAATCGCAACGCCGATTCACGTTTCGGCTTGCCGTGCTCATATAAAGCATTAAAGCGTAATTTTCGCTAGTGTACAAGTTTCTTCCCGCATCGCAATTGCGGGTAGTGGAGAGGACGGATGTTTCACCAGGGCGAGCGCATTTTCATGGCTGGCGCGGCGGGAGAGCCGACTGCGCTGGTGCGCGACGTCCTTGCGGCCGGCGCCCATCTGATCACCAGCTTCGTGCCGGGCGTGAACAATCTGCCCGCCGCCGATCTGGCGGATGAAACGCGGGTGACGGGGCTTTTCGCCCATCCGGGCATGATGCGGGATCGCCCCGATGCATTCGACCGCCTTCCCGTCAGCTATGGCCAGTTCCTCAAGATGCTGCGCGGCGACTTCCGCCTCGATACGGCCGTGATCCAGATGTCGCCACCCGATGACGCGGGGCGATGCTCGCTCGGCCCGATGGCTGAATTCAGCCTGCTGGCGGCGCGCCGGGCGCGCCGTGTCGTCGCGGTGCTCAATGCCAAAACGCCAAGCCTGCCCGGCGCGCCTCATCTGACATTGGCCGACTTCGATGCCGTGGTGGAAGCCGACACACCCCTACCGGTCTATGGCCTGCCTAAGAACGGCATATCTAAGAATGGCGTCGCGGACGACGAAGTCTCTCGCGCCATAGCCGCGCATGTCATATCCGTGCTGCCCGCCCGGCCCACGCTGCAACTGGGCCTCGGCAAGATCCCCAATGCGCTGACCGCCGGGCTTTCGACCCTGCGCGACCTGCATTTCCATTCAGGCATGCTGTCGGACGGCATCATCGCGCTGCACGATGCGGGCGCTCTGGCGAGCGGCAACCCGCACCGGACGACCGCCCTGCTCGGTTCCCCCGCCCTTTACGAATGGGCGCGGGATCATCCCGAAATTCTGGTCTGCGGGTGCGACGCCATTCATGATCCGCGCGTTCTGCATGCGGTCGAGCGGCTGGTGGCGATAAATTCGGCTCTGGAAGTCGATCTTTCCGGTCAGTGCGATCTGGAATTTGCCAATGGCAGGGCCGTCAGCGGGCCGGGCGGCGCACCGGATTTTGCGCGGGCCGCGGCGTCATGCCCCGATGGATGCAGCATCATCGCCTTGCCCGCTTCCGCCGGCGGCACATCCCGCATCGTCACCCGCCTGTCTTCGGGTAATGTGACGCTGGGCCGGTCGGACGTCGACATCATCGTCACCGAACATGGCGGGGCGGACCTGCGCGGCAAGGATGTTGCCCAACGGCGACGGGCATTGATCGCCATCGCCGCGCCGGAACATCGCGATAGTCTGGCGGCCGCCGGATAGATATTTTTGAACAGGAGTTTCTCATGAAGCGTACGAACAAGGTCATCATCACCTGCGCCGTTACAGGGTCGATTCACACGCCGACCATGTCCGAGGCCCTGCCCATCACGCCGGATCAGATCGCGGAACAGGCCATCGCGGCGGCGCAAGCAGGGGCGGCCATGCTGCACCTTCATGCGCGCAATCCCGAAACCGGGCAACCCGATCAAAATCCCGAACTGTTCAAACAATTTCTGCCACGCATAAAGCAGTCGACCGACGCCATCCTCAACATCACCACCGGCGGGGGACTCGGCATGTCGCTCAACGACCGGCTGGCACCGGCGAAATGGGCGCAGCCGGAGGTCGCCTCGATGAACATGGGGTCGGTCAACTTCAACATTTCCGGTGCTGGCGCCAAGATCAGCGAATGGAAGCATGATTGGGAAAAGCCCTATCTGGAAATGACGAAGGACTTCATCCTGTCGAACACCTTCACCCAGATCGAGCGCGGCATGACGGAATTGGGGGCGCTGGGAACGCGCTTCGAATTCGAATGCTATGACATCGCGCATCTGTACAATCTTGCCCATTTCGTCGATCGCAAGATCGTTCAGCCGCCCTTTTTCATTCAGGGGGTATTCGGGATATTGGGCGGAATCGGCGCCGAGCCGGAAAACCTCATGCATATGAAGTCCACCGCCGATCGGCTGTTTGGCAATGACTATGTTTTCTCCGCCCTCGCCGCCGGCCGTCACCAGATGTCGATGGTAACGCTGTCTGCCCTGCTCGGCGGATCGGTGCGGGTCGGGCTGGAGGACAGCCTTTACGCAGGCAAGGGACGACTCGCGGCGTCCAATGCGGAACAGGTGGCGAAAATCCGCCGCATTCTGGAGGAACTGAGTCTGGAGATCGCCACGCCGCAGGAAGCGCGTGAGATCATGGCGACAAAGGGCGGCGATCAGGTCGCGTTCTGACGGGGGAAACAGGCATGCGGTCCATTCTGGTTACAGGTGCCGCTGGCGGCGTGGGGAGTGTCCTTGCCGCCAGTCTGGCGCGGGAAGGCCATCATGTCTTCGCCTCCGCCCGCTCTACGGCGCAGCTTGCCGATCTTGCGGGCGACAGGATCATCCCGCTGGAAATGGATGTTGCGGACAGCCAGTCGGTCCAGCGGGCCTTCGACAATCTGGATCGCCACCTGAACAGGCGCCCGCTCGACGCGGTTGTCCATTGCGCCGCGATCGCCCCCCTCGGCACCGTGGAATTCACGACGCCGGAGGAATATGGCCGGGTCTTCAACGTCAATACATTGGGGGCGTTGCGCGTGGCGCAGGGCGGGCTGGCCCGCATGCGCATGGGCGGCGAAAAGCGGCTGATCCTTTTAAGTTCGCTTTGGGGCCGCCTGTCCGGGCCGTTGGTGTCGAGTTACGCCGCGTCCAAACATGCGCTGGAGGCGGCCGTCGATTCGCTGCGCAGGGAAACGGCCGGCACCGGGTTTCGCATATCGGTGGTGGAACCGGGCGTCATCAAGACGAAGATGTTCACCGGACAGACGGCCGAAGTGCTGCAAAAGATCGAGACGCTCAGCCCGCAGGAGCGTGAACATTATCTCAAACTCTATCGAAATTATCTCAAACTGTTTGAAAAGAGCGAAAAAACCGCCATCACAGCCGAAGACTGCGTGAAACAGATCGTCAAGGTGCTGAACGCCCGGCGACCCAAGCCGCGTTATCTGGTCGGGCGGGACGCCAAACTGCTCGTACCGCTGAGCGAATGGATATCCGACAAGGCACTGGACCGCCTTTTCGGCAGCCTGACATAATAGGCCAACAATAGCAGGAAGGACTCGGGACATGGAGAAAACATGGCTTATCACCGGCGCATCGAGCGGCCTTGGTCGCGCCATCGCGGAAACGGCCCTGCGCCGGGGCGATCGGGTGATTGCGGCGGCCCGCGATCCGCGTCAGTTGGATGATCTGGTCGCGCACCATCAGGCAAGATTGACCCCGCTGCGCCTCGACGTAACGGATCGCGACGCGCTGGAAGGGATCGCCGGGCAGGTCGGACCGATCGACATTCTGGTCAACAATGCGGGCTATGGCTTCATGTCCGCCGTCGAAGAAGCGGCCGAGCAGGATATTCGCGAGCAGTTCGAGGTCAATTTCTTCGGCGTCGTGACCCTGACCCGCGCTTTCCTGCCGATGATGCGGCAGCGCGGTTCCGGGTGGATCGTCAATGTCAGTTCGGCGGCCGGCGTGGTATCCGGCCCCGCCGCCGCATTTTATTCGGGGTCGAAATTCGCGCTGGAAGGCTTTTCCGAAGCGCTGGCCGCTGAAGTGGCTCCCCTGGGCATAGGGGTGACAATCGTGGAACCCGGCGCGCTTCGTACGGACTTTGCGGGCCGGTCGCTGCGTTGGGCGGCCGGAAGCACGGACCGCTATGAGACCGTATCGCGTACGCGCGGTTATCTGGCGCGCAACGACGGCATTCAGACGGGCGATCCGGTGAGAGCCGCCGCCCTGATCGCGGATGCCGTCGGCGCCCCCGGCGCGCCGCTCCGCCTGCTGCTGGGTTCCGACTGCCAACAACTGGTGGAAAAAAGATTGTCAGACCGGCTGGAAGAAGCGCGGGCGCAGAAGGATTCCGCCGCGAGCATCGCCTATGACGGCACGCAGGCAGATGGCCTCCCCACCCCGTTCGATTGAGCCTCGGCCCCGGCTCACCCCTTCTGGCGGGCGATGAAAGCCCGGACATAGTCCGTCCACTGCGCTTCCTGGCTGTCGCCGCAGCCCGTCCGCCCGCGGCACTTCCACCGGATAAGACCGATCATCGCGTCGATATTGAACCAGTAGGTAAAGGGCGCGGAGGCGTGGATCTCGCCTTCCAGTTCGAAAACCTCCCCGCTATCGTCCCACAATGTCATGTCATGGGCGACCGGCTGGCGCGTCACCGGATCCCGGCGCGTCAGGCGCGAGGCCCGAACGACACTGCGCATCCGTCCGTCATACCAGATCCAGCCGCCTTTCAGCGCGGCTTCCGGCGGCAGGTCGAAATCCCCCGCCCAGTCCACCGGGCGGCTGGAATCTTCGAACGACATGCAACCGAAACTGAAATCATCCCCGAAAATGCCGGAAATCCACGTCAGCGGCGGCAGGGCCATGGGCGCTTCGGAACGCGCTTCGCCCCAGGACCGGTCCCGCACGGTATAGCTGTCGATCGGGTAGGTCTTGCCCCGCAGGGTGATCTCCCCGTCGATCTTCAACCCCTGCTCGAAATGATGATTGCCGGGGCGCATCGCCGGCGGGGAAGCCGCCCGATAGCTGAGGTCCAGCGCATTGCCGCGCGCCGCATCCCGGTAGCTGGTCCGCATACTGGTCAACGGCTCATCGACGATATGCGTGACCCCGCTGTCCATTTCGACATGCAACAGGTCGTTTCTGAAAATATCCTCGCCCATGAAGCCGCGATAATCGAAAATCTCGCACGCAAGCTGGCTGGTCTTATGTCCCTGCCAGGCGATGATCCCGCCGGACGCCGCGCCGATCGTGGGATGCACCCATAATATGGTAAAGCCGTGAACATCATGTTCCGGCGAATTGAACCCGAAATACTGGGTCTCCGTGGCCGCCGCACTGGCGACGAGGGCGTTGTCCGCCATGTGCCGCTTTTCATCGACGGCATCATATGTGCCGAAGCCGGAGGTCGAACTTTCCAGAATCCAGCTACCACGATCCGACACTGATCACCTCCCGATTACAACGATATCTTGGCCGATTACAATGATGTCCAGGTAAAACTCCGACATGTCGAAGACATGCCGGAGTCCATTTCCCCGATATTAGGTTTCGTGGACAAAGGGCACCCATAGCAATGCTGATGCGAGGCTGACGAAGCCGAGGTATGAGCTTTTGCTTTTGTCGTAACGTGTGGCGACGCGCCGCCAGTTTTTGAGTTTGTTGAACA
>JBFWKI010000022.1:0-62278 GCA_050252755.1 Sphingobium sp. | reverse complement strand
GCGCGGATTGAGGATCGTGATGAGGTCGACCGGCACCATGCGAATTTCGGGCGCAGGATCGCTCATGCCGCAACGCTCAACGCTGTGCGGCGCGTCAGATCCATGAAGGCATCCAGTGTCTCATACCTGTAGGCATCGAGCAGGATGCCATTCTCGGGCGCCAGCCTGAGGTCAGGCTTCTTGCCGAGATCGAGCCAGGGCAGAAGGTAGTAGTCCCGGATCGAGCGGTTATCGGCCTCCATCCGGACCGCGATGGTAATTCCTGGTCGCAGACCCTGATCGAACCGGATTTTCCAGCGCAGGCTGCCTGCCGGGCTAACCTGGCAACGGGCGATGACCAGCGCCGCCGTGAACTCCTCGTTGATGTGCAGCAGATCGGACACGGGGTCTCGTCGGACCGAACCGCCCGCGCTCTCGATTCCCCCAATGACCTCTTGGACAACGTCTGGATGGAGCGCTCGCAAGGCCCTGTTGGTTTCGATGTAGCGATAGTCGCGCGCTGGTGAATAGCCGACCAGCTCATAGGCTCGCACCAGGCTGCCGAACCGGTGACGAAACGTCATGCTCGACGGCATGTCCTCGACTTCGTCGATGACCAGCCCGGAAAGCCATCCCTTCTCGGCCAACAAGGCAGAGAGCCTGTCGAGCAGTTCCTGGTCGGTGTAGCGTTTGCTGCGGGCATCGATGATGCGCTGTGCCGCCTCATAGAAGTCGCGCTCGACTATCGGCTCGAATGCGCCGTCATGGCGGACCCACATGTCAGGTGGATTGTTAACCCGCTTGGCCTTCAGCTTGAACGAGCGCCGGTTGTAGACATTATTGCCGATGTATTTTTCGTTGGTCAGGATCTGATGGACCGTACCTCGGGTCCACGGGCGACCGAGATCGGTCACAAGCCCTTCGGCATTGAGTATCCCGGCGATTTCGCTCTCGCTTCGCTGCTGGACGACGAACATCCGGTAGAGGCGCCGGATGATCTCGACCTCCTCGGGTGGGCCGGGCTGTAGAACGACGCGGTCGGTTTGCAGGCTCTTCTGCTCTCCGCGTTGGAGCGTGGCTTTCGGATTGCAATGCTCATCAACAAGAACCCGTCGCAGGCCGAAGCCCGCTGGTCCTCCCTGCCGGAATCCAAGCCGGATGAGGCGGCACTGTCCTGTGAAGACCTTGGCGGACAACTCCCGGCTGTATTCGCCGGCCATCGCCCGTTTCATGCTCTTGATGATCGTCGCGCTCAGGCTGCCATCGTTCTCGAATTGCTCTGCGCAGTAATGGACCTTGATCCCGCCCTCGCGGCAGATGAACTCGTAGTAAGCGCTTTCGTCGGCGTCCTGAAAGCGGCCCCATCGGCTGACATCGTAGACGAGCACCACCTCGAAGTCGGTGTTCCCCGAACGGACATCGGCGATAAGCCTCTGAAGGGAAAGGCGGCCATCCAACTTGAGGCCGCTCTTCCCCGAATCTTCGTAAGTCCGGACGATTTCAAAACCCCGTCGTGCGGCGTAGTCCGCGATGATCTCTGCCTGGTTCTCGGTCGAGTATTTCTGATGCTCGGTCGACATGCGCACGTACTGCGCCGCGCGGATCAGGCGCTCAGGCTTGTCATCGCTTTTGCCCGAAGTGTTCGTCACGGCCGATGCTTTCAGTTCGCTCCCAGGGGACACGCTAAATTCCTCCGAAACTTATCGGGAGGAGGGGCGAATGTCGTTCACCAAGAAGGACCGAAAGATTCAGTCAGAATCAGGAAAAACTTTTCCTGCGATCACACCAGATTCACTGGTTCAAATGATCGCAGCGGCACTACGTGCAGAATTCGGCGCAACGCCGTCGGCGGTCAAGACGGTCGCCCGACTTACGCATTCAAACGAGCGGGCGGTGCGCAATTGGTTTGACGGCAAGAACGGCCCCAGTTCGGACAATCTGGTCGTACTGATGAGGCATTCCAACATTGTCCTCAAGGCCGTGCTGGAATTGGCGGATCGCCCGGATCTTGTTCTGGCCGTGGGTATTCTTGGGCTTAGAGAGCAACTGGTGGACGTGGTGGCCGCGATCGACAAAGCGCGCGAATAAGCTTGGGTTTCAAGAAATTGGGGGTGAACCGCCTGCGGTGGATCACCAGCCTCAATGATCCTCTGAATGGGCCTCGTCATTGATCCAATGGCCAATTCGGTCATAGCGGTACGAAATCTCGCGAATAGCTCGCCAGTCGCCTTCCTCACATTCATGCTGTTGCTTCGCCTCAAGCCGATCAATGGCGAAGTGGATGCGCCGTGCGTCATCGGGGTCTATTTCGCCTTCGTCTTCTTCATGACGAAGCCGGTTTTCCAGCGCATAGGCTCGCTGCCCAGAACAGACCGAGCGAACGAGCCGATCGTCACCACCCCAATATTGACGAGGTTGGCCATAGCCCCCCCATTTCCGATATAGACCCCCCAGCTTTGCGCCTGGGCGGTTTGCCCGATCGACATCAATGTCCCTCCAAGAACGATTGCCAAAGCCTTGTGCATTCTTCCCTCCGATTGTTCGGTTTCTTCCCGGCTCGACAATGAGAAGGCCACAGTAGCCCTTCGCTGAATGCAGCGGTTATCGTCCATTCAGGATTGGCAGCCCAGATGTAGATCAAGTCTCGGACCACGATCGCGTCAGACATTTCGGCCAAGGCAAAGCACACGTCAGAAACTGGTCAGACAAGACACCTAGTCCGACCCGCATAGATTGCGGGGAAGCACGATGAACAAGTTGGCTCTTTCAATAATTTCCACGGCGGCACTGTCGCTCGCCGGTTGCCAGTCCTCGACCCCGGACCAGAAGGGCGACTCCCTGGCCTCGACAAGCGATGCGCTGATCCTTGCTGCGAGAGAGCAGTTCAAGCCGTTGCCGGATGGCCCTGGCGAGGTCGCAGGCATCAAGGCGACCCCCGAACTGGTCGCCCTTGGCAACATGCTCTATTCCGATCCACGCTTGTCCGCGAGCCACACGATTGCATGTGCAGCCTGCCACTCTATGGGCCTTGGCGGGGCCGATGCACGGTCCACCTCGCTGGGGCATCGTTGGCAACATGGCGGCCGCAATGCGCCGACGGTGCTGAACGCGGTCTACAACACTGCGCAGTTCTGGGACGGCCGGGCCAAGGACCTGACCGAGCAGGCCGGAGGCCCGATCTCGAACCCCATCGAAATGGCCATGCCTGCCGATCAGGTCATCCCGACGCTCAAGAGCATCCCCGGCTACGCCGATGCTTTTGCCAAAGCCTTTCCGGGCGACAAGGATCCGATCCGCATGGCCAATGTCCAGGCAGCGATTGCCGCCTATGAAGCCACGCTGGTTACGCCCAATGCGCCCTTCGACCGCTTCCTCAAGGGCGATGCCCAGGCCCTTGGCAAGGCAGAACGCCGGGGTCTGAAGTCCTTCATGGATAATGGCTGCGCCGCCTGCCACAGCGGCGTAAACATGGGCGGCGGAATGTATGCCAAGTTCGGCGTTGCTTCACCGCCGCCGGCCGACCTTCTGCCCCCGGGGGACGTGGGCCGCTTCGCGGTGACCAAGGATGAGGCAGACCGTTATTCCTACAAGGTGCCGACCCTTCGCAATATCGCGCTGACCGCGCCCTATTTCCATACCGGCAAGGTCTGGAACCTCGACGAGGCGGTGACAGTCATGGCCAAGACCCAGCTTGGCAAGACGCTGCCGCAACAGGAAGTCTCCAACATCGTCGCCTTCCTCAGGTCTCTGACCGGCGATCAGCCCAAGACAAGTGTTCCGGCCCTTCCCCCTGTAACCGGAACCTCTGCCCGGCCCGTCGACTGACGGCAGCCGGATCCTCGGGGGCGGGCCATTTGCCCCCCGGTCCGCCCCCGACTTCTTGAAAGGACACCCGTCATGAACGCCTCGGCACCGCGCAGTACCTTCACCGTCTGGGATTTGCCCCTGAGGCTGTTCCATTGGCTGCTTGTCGCATCGATCGCAGTCGCTTTCCTGTCGTCAGAAGAGGACAGCGTGATTGCTGGCTGGCACATCGCCGCCGGCTGGGTTGCTGCCGTGCTGATCGTCTTCCGGCTCGTATGGGGGATCGTCGGCGGCGAGCATGCGCGCTTCGTCAATTTTATCCGGCCCTCGCAGGCCCTGGCCCACCTCAAGGGCCTGGGATCCGGGCGGGCCGAACGCACGGTCGGACACAACCCCGCCGGCGGCATGGCCGTGCTGCTGCTGATCGGCAGCATTGCAGCAGTCGTGGCAACGGGCTGGATCGCCCTGCAAGGCGGCGAGGAAGACCTTCACGAGGGTATCGCCTGGTTCCTGCTCGGCCTGATCGGTGTTCACGTCGCGGCGGTGATTGCAACCTCGATCCTGTCACGCGAAAACCTCGTTCGCGCCATGGTAACGGGCCGCAAGAACGCCGCCGATCATCCGGAAGTCAGGCGGGTGCGGACCGCCAGCCCCGCCGCATTCATGGCCGCGCTCGCGGTGTCGGGTGCAGCAATCGCCGGCATTCGCAGCATCGATCCACAGGCCTTCAGCCTTCAGCCGCGTGAAGGTGCCGAGCGCGAAGGAGGCGATGTCCGGGAAGGCGCCCAGGAAGCCAAAAAGCGCGAGGCATCTGAACATGAAGGTAAGCAGGACCGTGATTAAGGGGGACGAATTGGCCATTGGGTCTTTTGTCGCTACTGTCCGTCCCCACAATCTATTCAATACCGGTCACCTATGCGCCTGCTGATCATCGAGGATAATGAACGACTGGCAGGCCTGATTTCCAATGGGCTCGACCGGCAGGGCTACGCCTGTGACAAGGCCGCCTCGCTGGAGGATGCCGACGACTGCATCGGCGCGGCAGACTATGACGCGGTCATCCTCGATCTTGGCATGCCCGATGGCGATGGCCTCGAATGGCTGGCGCGCGCACGCCGCGCCGGACGCATGGTCCCCGCGCTCATTCTCACGGCGCGCGGAGCCCTGGGCGACCGCATTGCCGGTCTTGATGCCGGCGCCGACGACTATTTGGTAAAGCCCGCCGAGGTCGATGAGATTGCCGCGCGCCTGCGCGCCTTGCTGCGCCGCCCTGGTAACCGTGCTCCAACTGTGATGACGAGTGGCGAGATTGTCTTCGACACGGCTTCTCGCATGGGCACGATTGACGGCACCGCGCTCGACTTGTCGCGGCGCGAGGCTGATCTGCTCGAACTGCTGATGCGGCGCGAAGGCAGCGTGGTCCAGCGCGGGGCAATCGAAGAGGCGCTCTACAGTTTCAACGACCCAGTTACCCCCAACGCCATCGAAGCGGTGATCTCGCGCTTGCGCCGCAAACTTGAAGAATGTGGGCAGACCGGCAGGCTGCACACCGTGCGGGGGGTCGGCTATATGCTGACAGGCTCTCAATCGTGACCCGTAGCCGGTCGATCTACAAACGGCTTCTTCTGGGTCTCACCGCCGTTGGCCTGCTCAGCAGCCTCCTCCTTCTGGGCGCGGTCTTCATTGACTACCATCTCGGCTACGGCGACCTCGCCAACGCCGAAGCAGCCCGCAAGGCCTGGCACGAAGTCTTCGAACATGTGGTGCTGCCCACGCTCCTGTTCGTCATTCCGATTGGCCTTGCCGTGATTGTGGTTGTGCGCCATGCCCTCCAGCCTCTGGAGAACGCGGCTAGCGAGATCGAGGCCGCCCGCGGCAAGGAACGCGGCTTCCGCCTCGAAGTCGGGCATTTCCCCGACGAGGCGAGGCCATTCGCCGAAGCGCTCAATGATCTGCTCGCACGGATCGAGCAATCGGCAGCCCAGCAGGAAGCCTTCGCCGCCGACGTTGCCCATGAACTGCGCACGCCACTGGCGCTTGCCCGCCTGGAACTTGCCGAAATCGGCGGTGAGGCGAGGGAACGCCTGTCGGGCGACTTGCAATCCATGCAGCGGCTTATCGACCAGCTTTTGTTGCTGGCGCAGGTCAAGGCCGCCGAAACGAGCGACATCCCGCACGAGACGCAGGATCTGGTCCAGATCGGCCGGGAATGCGTCGCAGTGCTTGCGCCTGCCGCGATCCTCACAGGCAAGGATCTCGCATTTGACGGGGCTGACGGTGTGTCAATGGTCAAGGGCTGGCGTGAAGCGATTCAGGCAGCTGCGCGCAATCTGATCGAAAATGCGCTGCGAGTGACGCCGATCGGCGGCACGGTGCATGTTATCGCCGGGCCTGGACCGTGTTTGCGGGTGCGCGACGGTGGTCCCGGCCTGACCAGTCAGCAACTCGACAATCTCGTCCACCGGCATGCCCGGGCAGAAAATGCCAGCCGGTCAGGAGCTGGCCTCGGTCTCGCCATCGTCGACCAGATCATGCGGGCGCACGGCGGCGTCTTGGTGACTGTTCACGAGCAGAGCGAACTTCTCCTGCAATTTCCCGACCCTGCCTAGTCGTCGTCCCTGCCTTCATGTTTGCCCTCGGCCTCGCCTCGGGCGCTGCGATGACACCGCGCGCAATCCTCGATGTTGGTGATACCTTCCTCGCGATGCTTAGCGATGATCCGGGCCTGCTGATGCTCATGGCATCCATAGCAGGTGTATTGCTTGTAAAGGCCGCCCAGGTGGCAAGTAGTGCAGGTGGTGTTGTGATCGCGGTCGAGCAGGAAGTAGCGGCTGTGATCGAATGTCGCGGGCTTCCAGTGCGCCGGTCGGTGACACGTCGCACAGGCCAGCGTCTGGCCGCGATGCAGATCGTCGCGCGGAGTCGTGTGGCATGACTGGCATTTGGCGCGCGCACCGGCCTTCAGCAACGCATGGTCGAATTTCGCGGCGCTGGCCTTTGTCAGTCTCGGCCGCGGGTGCTCGCTGTGACAGGCCATGCAGTCGGGCTCGGTGAGCGCCTGATGGAAGGCCGGGCGCCGTTCTGATCGCGGGATCGCCACGCCGTTGGTGGTGCGCAGGCCGATGTCGGCCACGACATGGCAGGTCGCGCAGCGGTCGGCCGATGCTCCCTGAAACGGCGCGTGGCATGCGAAGCAATTGTTCTCCAGCGCCGCATGAGCGGGAATCAGGTTGCCGGGACTGACCATCTCATGCGGGCGGGTGAAGCTGAGGTAGATGATCGCTACCAGCACCAGCGAAATGCCGATCCAGAGGGAGCGCGTCATTTCCACCCCCAGAACAGGAAGGTCGAGAGGATGTGGGCGGTGGCCAGCACTGCAAAGGCCAGCGCGATCGGCAGGTGGATGGTCCGCCATTTGCGCACCAGCCCCGCAGCCAGGCTGTCCCAGAACAGGCGCTGCTCGATTTCCGTATCGGTGAGACCTGCATCGCGAAGATCAGCCCTAGCTTGCTTCATCCAGCGCTGGGAGCGCAGCATGAGATACTTGCCGGTCAGGCCGCTGGCAATGTTCACCGCCATGGCGGCGACAGCGAGCCAGGCGAGGACGGCGTTGAAGTGAATGCCGGCATGAACGAGAACGAGCGTGGAGCCGACCCACGCCAGCCATTCGTGCAATCGCAGCAGGCGGATCGGATTATCGCTCCTGATCATGCCGCGCTTGCGCAGTGAATGGCCGAACGACAGCAGGATCATAATTACCCCGGGAATCCCGAGGTAGCGACCAATCCAGACCAGGTTCGTCAGATGGAGAATGAGGTCGATGAACAGGGTGACTGCCGCAAGCACTACCAGTCTGAAGTAGAATGGCAGGATCTCCTTCAGGATCAGGTCGATCTTCATTCTGGATGGACTCGCAGCGAGCACCTGCCGATCCGTAGCCGGGCAGGTTCAGATGGAACGGTCAGTGCAGAAGCCTGAGTTTCGCCCTGACAGGCCATCAGTCGCGGCCCGGCAGCATCCGACGCAAGGTATCATCCTTGACGATGTAATGATGGAAGAGGGCGGCCAGAGCATGGAAACCGATCAGGAAATATCCGATGGTCCCGGCAGTCTCGTGCCACTCCTTCACCTGTCCGGCCAAGGCTTTACTCTGGCCGACCAGAGCTGGGAGTTCCAAGCTGAAGAACGGGATCGGCTTGCCCGAAGCGCTCAGAATGACCCAGCCCGCCAGGGGCATCGCCAGCATGAAGACATAGAGCGCAAGATGCGTCGCATTGGCCAGAAGCGCCTGCCATCCCGACGGTTCCGGTGTGATAGGCGGCTTTCGCTGGCTGAGGCGTGCTAACAAACGGATGATGACCAATACCAGAACGGCGAGCCCGAGCATGAAATGCCAGGTTTTCAATCCTTCACGGATGTCCGTTCCCTTTGGATAGTTTTCCCGTAATAGGATGACCGCGTAAACGGCCGAGATAAGCAGCACCATGACCCAGTGCAGAATGATCGACAGGGAAGAGAAACGCTGACGGATTTCGGGTGAATTCATGGCAAATCTCACATCGCTTTGCATATTGGTGCCGAAGGAGTGAAGTACCTTGACCTGTCTCAAAGACCTTAGCGCCGAAAGCCGGTGGACCGGGCCTTGCATGCGTTTGGCCAAGAATCTTGGCAGAAACAATTCTACAAGTCCGACCCCACACGGCCGAAGCTCTATTCAGCCGCGCTTGCGAACAAATTCCGCGCGCAACACCAAGCCCTTGATCCCTTCGTAGCGGCAATCGATCTCCTGCGGGTCGGCGGTAAGACGGATCGACTTTATCAGCGTTCCGCGCTTCAGGGTCTGGCCCGCGCCTTTAACTTCCAGGTCCTTGATCAGGGTCACCTGGTCACCATCGGCAAGCAGGTTGCCCACAGCATCGCGGACTTCGATCCGGCCTACGTTGGCACGCCGTTCCGCCAGTTCGGCTGCTGGCATCCAATCACCGGATTCTTCATCGTAAACGTATTCATCATCACTCATCGGTTTCTCCAAAGTTCAGGAATGCCATTCAGGCAGCCAAGAGATCGCGTTCGATCAGCCAGGTGCGCATTGTCAGCAATGCGGCCACGCCGGCAGCCAGGGCAAAGGATCGGGCGTCAAGCGTGATCCACGCGCCAGCGCCTGCAAGCCCGCCAATCAGGAAAGCCAGCCAAAAGGATGCATGCCAGCCGAGCTGGCGATGGTTCACGCCATGTCGTCCCCCGGCCAGTGCCTCCCCGAACCGGACGATCTGTGCGGAAGGCGACAAGGCCTCCTGGAGGTCGGGGTTGTCCTTCTCGAATAGGCAATGGGCGGCGCCCATGGCCATGGCGAGGAGGACTGCAGGAATGATGGCCACGCTCGATCGGAACGCGAGATAGGCACCAGTCAGGGCAACTTCAGTGCACAAGAGGACTACTGTACGCCGGTACCGATCCGACCAGTGTACGATCAGCGTTGTAAATGCGACACCACCAACAAAGCTGACCACCATTCCGGCCGCAAATTTAGCGATGGCCAAGTTACCAGGAAGGCTTGCACCCAGCACCGTCGTGTTGGCCTCAGGCGATGACAGGAAGACATCACCGAAAGCCAGAAAACCAACGGCATTGATAAAGCCTGCAAGGATGGTCAGCATGGCGGCCAGTTGCACCATTGCGCGTTCCGCCCTGCCGATATCCAGCGAACTAGGGCGTCTGCCTATCCGATCAGGTTCGCTCATGGCTTGCCTCTCACGCATCACGGGTCGGCCATCGCTCGATCACGAGCGCGATACCCTGCCCGCCACCGATACACATTGTCACAAGACCATACCGTCCGCCAATGCGTTCCAGCTCATAGAGCGCCTTGATCGTGATAATCGCGCCCGTCGCACCGACCGGGTGACCCAGTCCGATCCCACTGCCGTTAGGATTGACCTTCTCGGGCGGGAAATCCAGCAGTTTGGCAACCGCGCAGGCTTGGGCTGCAAATGCTTCGTTGGCTTCGATCACGTCGATCTGATCAAGCGATAGGCCAGCGCGTTTCAATGCGATGGGGACTGCTTCTACCGGCCCCAGACCCATGACCTCGGGTGCGACACCGGCATACCCCCAGCCAACCACACGGGCCCGCGGCCGAAGACCTCTTGCCTCGGCCGCTGCGGCAGATGCCAATACAAGCGCGGCCCCGGCATCGTTCAGCCCGCTGGCGTTCCCCGCGGTCACCGTGCCGCCTTCCTTACGGAACACCGGTTTGAGGCTGGCAAGTCCTGCTTCTGATATGTCGGTGCGAACATGCTCATCGACCTTGAACTGGAACGTGCCGCTTCGGTTTTTGACCTCGACCGGCACGATCTGGTCACGGAACCGGTCTTCCTGCTGTGCCTGTGCCGCGCGCCTGTGGCTTTCAGCCGCGAGGGCGTCCTGCTGCTGGCGTGTAATACCGTGAAGATTGGCGATGTTCTCCGCCGTCACCCCCATATGGCCAGCGCCGAACGGGTCATTGAGGACGGCATTCATGGCATCAATCACGACGTCATCGCCCATGCGTCGGCCCCAGCGCATGGATTTTGTCACATAGGGTGACTGGCTCATGCTCTCTACCCCGCCCGCGACGGCAATGTCGCACTCGCCAAGCGCGATCATTTGCGCGACCGAGATGATCGCCTGAACGCTCGATCCGCATAGCCGATTGAGCGTCAACGCCGGCGTCCTGTCGGGAATTCCTGCTGCGATTGCAGAAATTCGCGAGACATACGCATCGCGCGGCTCGCTCTGGATAACCTGACCTAGGACCACATGACCTATATCCGCCGGATCGATTTCGGCGCGCTTGATGGCTTCTGCAATGACGATACGACCCAGCTCCCAAGGGGCAACGTCCCTGAGGCTGCCTCCAAAATCGCCAATCGCGGTGCGCGCACCGGACAAGATCACGACGTCGTTCAAGAACCGTTCCTTTCGAAGACAGGCACCCCATGGGGAGCGCGAACAGGGGGAAGCGCCGCCCACTTCAGTGAGGCTGGCGGCGCCTGTCAGTGCAGCAGCGGCTTGGGACTTTCGAGCAATCCGAGCGCCAGAGACTGGGCATTGGCGAAATCGGCGGCATAGAAGACCTTACCGGAGCTCGCGCCGAGATGAACCCGTTCGAGCATCGATTGCGGCTGCGCCTGCACACCGGAGAGAACCACTTTCGCACCGGCGATGAGGGCTTGCGCGATGAACTCCTCTAGCGCCTGCACACCGCTGGCATCCAGGAGTGGCACGAGCCGCATGCGCAGGATGATCACCTTGGGGGACTGACCGACGCGGCGCAGGGTATCGAGGAGCTCGCCAGCGACGCCGAAGAAGAAGGGGCCGGTAATGCGGAAAACCTCGACGCCCTTGGGCAGCGCGTCGCGCTGGTGAACATCCTCGGAGTCAAGATCGGTGTCCTGCCTTCCGCTGGAATCGACTTCAACCGCTTCGGCCATGCGCGCCATGAACAGCAGCGACGCGAGCGTAACGCCGACGCCGATCGCGACGGTCAGATCGACCAGAACCGTGAGGCCAAAGGTCAAAAGCAGAACCGCGCGGTCACTGTTGGGCATGCGCAGTAAAGCGATGAAGCGCTCGTACTCGCTCATCCCCCAAGCGACCATGAACAGGATCGCGGCGAGCGCGGCCATCGGCACAAAGGCCATGAGATCCGTTGCAAAGAGAATGAAGATCAGCAGGAACACGGCGTGCAAGATGCCGGCAACGGGTGTCTTTGCTCCCGAACGAATGTTGGTTGCCGTGCGCGCGATCGCTCCCGTTGCGGGCAGTCCGCCGAAAAGAGCGGACCCGATATTGGCGATGCCCTGGCCGATCAGTTCCTGGTTGGAGCGATGCCGGGTTCCGGTCATACCATCTGCCACAACCGCCGAAAGCAACGCTTCGATCCCGGCTAGAAAGGCGATGGTGAAGGCCGAAGGCAGCACTGCGTTGATCTTGGCGAGGGAAATTTCGGGGAAGGACGGCATTGGCAATCCCGCCGGAATGTCGGGGAAGCGCGAGCCGATGGTATCGACGGGCAACTTGAGCAACGCCACGGTGACCGAACTGACCGCCACCGCGATCAGGAAGCCCGGCAATTTTGGCGCGAATTTGCGAAGCACAATGATGATGGTGAGTGCGCCCGCGCCCACGCCCAGTGTGGCCCAGTTGGTGCTCGACATGGCGGCGAAATAGGCCTGCCACTTGGGAACGAACTCGGCGGGAACCGTGGCGATGGAAAGGCCGAGAAAGTCCTTCACCTGACTCGAGGCGATGATGACGGCGATGCCCGCCGTGAAGCCGGTCACGACCGGGTGGGGAATGAACTTGATCATCTGCCCGAAGCGAAAGGCGCCGGCCGCGATAAGAATGAGGCCGGCCAGTAGTGTCGCGATGAGCAACCCGTCGTAGCCATGCTTCGCGATGACATTGAAGATAACGACAACGAAGGCGCCGGTCGGTCCGCCCACCTGAACCCGCGAGCCGCCCAAGGCCGAAATGAGGAAGCCAGCGATGACTGCGGTGACCAGCCCCTTGTCAGGAGAAGCGCCGCTGGCAATGCCAAGCGCCATGGCAAGCGGCAGCGCGACAATGGCAACGGTGAGCCCGGCAATGGCATCGGCTCTGAACCTGCTTGTCGAGTAGCCTTCGCGCAGAGCCGTGATCAGTTTGGGCGTATAGGTCGTCATCGTCACCGATCGACCTCTTGGCCTTCCGCCTTGTCATAGAGAATTGACTGAACCCGGCCGCGAGCCTTGCCGGCAGTCGACTCGCACAACCGTACCCCCCGCCCGACACCGGTGCTCGGCGCGTTCTCACCGAGCAATTCGATACCTGCCCCCTCAAGGGCAGTGATGACCTTGACCAAGGTGTCGACAACGCCACGCACCTGACCATCCGATGACTCCATGCGCTGGATGGTCGGCAGGGAGAGCCCGGCCAGTTCCGCCAGCTGGCGCTGGTCCAGGCCGAGAAGGGCGCGCGCTGCCCGCATTTGCTGCGACGTGATCATATGTGCTCCGTGATGTTTTATACATCAAATATCAGTCTTAACAATTTAAGATGGTGTTGTATATATGCCTAATGCCATCCATTGAATTAGCGCTTGGGGAGGAAATCCTCACTGGCAGCGCGAGCGCAACGCGTTCGCCGGTCAGCGGCGTTAACGCTCATCTCCGGCTGATCCCTCGCGACCCCAGCGACTTCCTGGTTGTGGTGACGTTTCACCACGCGAACGGCTCGCTTGGCGAAGCTGAACTGAACCCAATCGAGGCAGCAGGCTTCGTGTCAGAAATCGCGTGCGTCAGTGACCAGGGCAACGGACGGGAACTCCGGAAGGGAACAGCGCTCGTTACAGGTGCATGTGATGGCTGACGACCTGCAGCACCAGGCCTCGGACAGGGGGAATGCTGAGGTGGACCGACAAAGTCCGACCGCCGATCCCATTGGCAATGCCCCCACGGGAGAACCGCCTGGCAAGACTCGTAACCATCGCCCCAAGCTGTCGCTTCGCTATCGCTCGCAAACGCTCTCGACCGACCTGAGAAGCGCGGCGCCCAAAACCTCCTTACGAGACCCTGAAAGAGGCCTTTGATCCCATGACCCTGACGCCCACACACACCAAGATCGCCATCAAGGCAGGCGGTCGGCTTCATGAAAACCTCGACACGGCGCAGCTTGTTGAACTGGCGCTGCGTCGTGGCGAAGGCCGCATGTCGGAACATGGCGCGCTGGTGGTGGAAACCGGTGAGCACACCGGCCGTTCGGCACAGGACAAGTTTATCGTCCGAGACGTGCTGACCAAGGACGATGTCTGGTGGGGCACTGCGAACAAGCCCATGAACGGCGAGGCGTTCGAGCAACTCCACGCGGACTTCCTCAAGCACCTTGCCACGCTCGACGACGTATTCGTCCAGGACCTGTTTGGCGGATCGCAGGCTGAACACCGTGTCGGCGTTCGCATCGTCACTGAGCTTGCCTGGCATTCGAGTTTTGTCCGAACCATGCTCGTTCGCCCTGCTGCCGACGAACTCCAGCAATTCAGCGCCGACTACACGATCATGGACCTGCCCAGCTTTCGCGCGGATCCCGAGCGGCATGGCTGCCGCTCCGAGACCGTGATCGCCATCGATTTCATGCAGCGCCTGATCCTGATTGGCGGCACCGGCTATGCCGGCGAGATGAAGAAAGCGGTATTCACCGTCCTCAACTTTGTCTTGCCGCAGCAAGGCGTCATGCCGATGCATTGTTCGGCCAACATCGGCCCCGATGGCGACACAGCGATTTTCTTCGGATTGTCGGGCACCGGCAAGACGACTCTGTCGGCGGATGCCTCGCGCACCTTGATCGGGGACGATGAGCATGGCTGGTCGGACACCGCCGTGTTCAACTTCGAAGGCGGTTGCTACGCCAAGATGATCCGACTCTCCGCCGAGGCCGAGCCGGAAATCCATGCCACGACGCAGCGGTTCGGCACGATCCTTGAAAACGTGGTGATGCATCCCGAGACGCGCGCGTTAGACCTCGACGACGCCTCGCTCGCCGAGAACAGCCGCGGCGCCTATCCGATCCACTTCATCCCCAACGCCAGTTCCGAGAACATGGGGCCAGTGCCGAAGAACCTCATCATGCTGACGGCCGACGCCTTTGGCGTCCTGCCGCCGATTGCGAAGCTCACGCCTGAGCAGGTGATGTACCATTTCCTGTCGGGTTACACAGCCAAGGTCGCGGGCACCGAGCTTGGCGTCACCGAACCCGAAGCCACTTTCTCGACCTGCTTCGGGGCGCCCTTCATGCCCCGCCACCCCAGCATTTATGGCAATCTGCTGCGCAGACGCATCGCCAAGGGTGGCGTCGATTGCTGGCTGGTCAATACCGGGTGGACCGGCGGCCAGTACGGCACTGGTTCGCGCATGCCGATCAAGGTGACCCGTGCGCTGCTCAATGCCGCGCTGTCAGGCAAGCTCAAGCAGGCACAGTTCCGCACCGATCCCAATTTCGGCTTTGAGGTTCCAGTTGAAGTCGAAGGCGTTGACACGCGGATCCTCGATCCGCGCGCAACCTGGGCCGACGGGCATGACTACGATCAGGCGGCACGCGGCCTTGCCGACCGCTTCCGGCGCAACTTCACGCAGTTTGTCGCGCATGTCGATGAAAGCATCCGCTCGGCCGCCCCTCCCGGGATGTTTGATGCCTGACCTTATGATGTCTCCCTTTGATAGATTTCCGGAAAAACCAAAGTCCATGCCCGCCCATGAGCCAGGATCAGTGACCGGCAATATCGCCCGCCCCGCCTCGGGCTGGGCGGCGATGTTGCGCGGCTTGATTGGTCGATGCCCGCGCTGCGGCGAAGCATGCCTGTTCATGCGCTTTCTCAAACCGATCCCGCATTGCCCACAGTGCGCGCAGGACTGGACGCATCAACAGGCCGATGACTTTCCAGCCTATGTCTCGATCTTCGTGACCGGGCATCTCATGGCACCGCTGATCATTGCTCTGACCCGTAGTTCTGACCTTTCGGTCACGGCGCTCATGGCCATAATCCTGCCGCTGGCCGTGGTTCTCATGATCGGACTGCTGCAGCCCGCCAAGGGCGCCATCATCGCCTTGCAGTGGTGGTTCGGCATGCACGGGTTCCGCAAGGAACGCCCGGAAATGGCCCCGAACGAAGGCGAATCATGACGATAGAATTCCGCCCGCTTGCCGCGACCGAAATCGGTGAGGCCGTGAGGCTGTGGGAAGCGTGCGGATTGACTCGTCCCTGGAACGATCCCGAAGCAGATGCCCGGAGGGCACTGGACGGCCCATCCTCCACCATCGTTGCCGCCTTTGCCGCTGGGCGTGTGATCGGAACGGCAATGTGCGGGTGGGACGGCCATCGCGGGTGGATCTACTACCTTGGCGTGGACGACGATTTCCGGCGCTGGGGTGTCGGTCGTAAACTCATCTGGCACTGTGAGGACTGGCTCAGCCAGTTCGGCGCACCAAAAATCCAATTGATGGTGCGTGCCGCAAACGACGTGGCGGCGCGCTTCTATGAAGCGATCGGCTACGATGAAGACGAATTTCGCATCTTCTATCGCCGTATTACCAGCAAGTGTCATCGCGAGCAGCAATCCGCAGCGCCCTGATTTGCGGGTCAGCCAGTCGTGCCGCGTATCGTTCAGCGATCAGTGGCAGCGTGCGACAGCCTCGTTCCAGATCACCTCCAGGGGCAGGCGCAATCGAGATTCCAGGCCAATTTCTGCTGGCGCAATTCAGGGAGCACACATGGTCGATGCGAACGTCTTTTTTGCTGATAGCAATGAAGTCGGCCCCATGTTCGAGAACATGCATTTCGGGCTTGCCCCGACGCCGGGCGACGCTGTGGAGATCGAAGGCAAAGCCTATTCTGTTTCCAGCGTCATTCACACGCCCTCCATCTATGGTGCAGGCGCGAAACTGAAGGTGACGCTTCGGGCAAAGTAGCTCAGCTCGAGGGTCGCCCAGGCCGGCACCCTCTGCATCCAGCCCATTCAACACACGGAGTAACCGGACTTGCCACAGAGCAAAGTCATCGCGCGTTATGAAGACGCGATTTCAACCGGGCAATTGCGCCCCGACGACGCGCAGCGTCAGGTCGCGCTTCGGTTTGGCAAGGCGATTGCCGGACTGGAAGCGCAATCACAGCGCCCTGGCCTTATGGCTCGCATTACCCGGCGCAAACCTGAGCCTGTCCGGGGTGTATACCTCTGGGGTGGCGTCGGGCGCGGCAAGTCGATGTTGATGGACCTGTTCTACGACTGCGTCGATATCGCCGACAAGCGGCGCGTTCACTTCCATGAATTCATGCAGGAGGTCCATGACCGGCTGCGCGTGGAACGAGCGAAGGAGGCAGGTGACCCGATTCTGCCGGTAGCCGATGCGATCGCGGGGAAAGCCCGGCTGATTGCATTCGACGAGATGATCGTCACCAACTCGGCTGATGCCATGATCTTGTCCCGGCTGTTCACCCGGATCATCGGCCACGGCGTCACGGTAGTCGCGACATCGAACCGGCCACCCCAGGATCTGTACAAGAACGGCCTCAATCGCGAGCATTTCCTACCGTTCATTGCGCTCCTGAAGGATCGGCTCGATGTGCTCTCGCTCGACGGCCCGACCGATTATCGTCTCCAGCGTCTGGGCGGCTTTCAGACCTGGCATGTACCCAACGGTGATGCTGCGACCGAAGCCCTAAGCCGGGCATTCTTCCGTCTGACTGACTTCCCGGTCGAGGACCGCGAGCACGTTCCCTCCGAAACGGTTGCGATCAAGGGTGGACGGGAATTGTTCGTGCCCAAATCGCTCAAGGGCGTGGCGGTCTTCTCGTTCAAACGGTTGTGCGGCGAGCCCCGCGGCATACCCGACTACCAGGCCCTCGCGCATCGCTATCACACCATCATTCTCGTCGGCATCCCGGTGCTGGATGCAAACCGGAAATCGGAAGCAGCGCGATTCAAGACCCTGATCGACACACTGTACGAGAATGGCGTCAAGCTGCTTGCTTCCGCCGACCGTGATCCCGACGCACTTTACTGCGCCTCTGAGGATGCGTTCGAGTTCGAACGCACCGTTTCGCGTCTCAATGAGATGGGGTCCCAGGACTACCTAGCTCGCGGCCATGGCGTCAGCGACGAGAGGAGTGCTGCACGATCGGACGATCAGTCTTGCCCGATCCCAATTCTCGATCAGGCCAATCCTGCAACGAAGGAGCCATGTCATGACACAAAAACTATTGCTCAAACCGACAGCCCGTAACAGCGACTTCTACTTGATTCGGGTCAACACTTGCCTGGAAGAAGCCAGGGAAGCCACTCTGCCGCATGTCCGGGATCGTTGCCTTCGCGCTGCCGCAGCATGGAAGGAAATGTACGAAAAAGGCGCAATTGTTCGAACGGCGCCTTGGACGCTGAGCGGATCATGACCAATATGACGCGGCGTGCGGCGATCATCGGAACCGGCAGCTATTTGCCTGAGCGCATCGTCAGCAACGAGGAACTCGCTCGCTCTGTCGCAACCAGTGATGATTGGATTGTCGAGCGGACTGGCATCCGGGCGCGCCATGTGGCTGCTGACGGTGAAATGACTTCCGATCTGGCCACGATCGCGGCTATGCGAGCGCTGGAAATGGCAGGGATTGAACCTTGCTCTGTCGGGTTGATCGTTCTCGCGACGACGACCCCGGACAGAACCTTCCCTGCAACAGCCGTGCAGGTGCAAGCCAATCTCGGTATCGATGACTGCGTGGCTTTCGACGTGCAGGCCGTCTGCTCCGGGTTTCTCTATGCGCTGTCCGTGGCCGACGCCATGCTATGCCGCGATCCCGACAAGGTCGCACTTGTCATTGGCGCAGAGACGTTCACACGGCTGCTCGACTGGGAAGACCGCTCAACCTGCGTGCTCTTTGGTGATGGCGCTGGCGCCGTTGTTCTGCAATCGAGAACAAACGGCAGCGGTATTCTTGCGACCCGACTTCATGCCGATGGCCGTCATGTCGGCCTCCTTCATGTCGATGGCGGGCCGTCGAGCACCGGAACCGTCGGCAAGGTACGGATGAAGGGGCGGGAGGTCTATCGTCACGCCGTGGTCAATCTCGCCGCAGTCCTTGAGGAAATTGCCCTGGCTGCTGGTGCCCGCATCGAGGATTTCGACTGGATCGTGCCCCATCAGGCCAATTTGCGAATACTGGAAGGTACGGCGAAAAAGCTTGGTTTGCGTCCCGAAAAGATGATTATCACCGTTGAACAGCAGGCCAACACTTCAGCGGCATCGGTTCCGCTGGCACTGGATCAAGCGGTCCGCGATGGCCGGATCAAACCGGGTGATCTCGTTGCTCTCGAAGCTATGGGGGGCGGACTGACCTGGGGGGCAACCGCAATCCGCTGGTAGAATGGTTGACTTGTCATAAGGGCAGAAAGAGCAACACGACCGTGACAGATACAGGGGCAAAATCTTCCGAACCGCTTAGGTAGCGTTTCTGACCTCAGCGCGCGTGGCTCCGCGATGCAGTATGGTCGCAATCTCTTCCGACGTCCTTGCTACCGCGAGCCGCAACGCTTCGTCTACATGGATATAACCTTGCGTTACGGTTTGCGCGGCATGCCCAAGCATGGCGGCAATCGTCAGTTCGGAAAAACCAAGGTCGCCCGCGACGCTGCCGAATGTATGTCGCAGTGTATGCGGGGTGGCGTTGGCAATTTTTGCGATGGCACACAAGCGACCGAGACAATCCCGAGCCGTCGTGATCGGGCCATCGGTTCCTGCAGAGGGAAATACGTAGGGATTGGTGGCGACCAAGGGTTGCTCCTGTATCAACGAAATCGCGGGGGCACCAATCGCACGAAGTTGAGCGTCCCCTTTGGTGTCAGGGAACGCCACATAGCCCCCTCCGGCGTTCAGCCAGTCGCGCCGCATGGCTTGCCCCTCCTGGCGCCGGAAGCCGGTCAGCAACAGCAGCTTGATGATGGCAATCCCCACCGGGTTTTCGCCATGACGCTCTGCCACCACCATGGCCGCCCCCAGATCTTCGATCTCGGTAACACTCAAACGACGTTTCTTCTTGTTGGTCGCGAGCTTGCGAGCCCCCTTGGTGGGATGTTCCTTCAACAATCCCTTGTGCTTCGCATGACCAAGTACGCTTTGAAGCGTACTCACCACGCGGGGGGCAACGCCTGCGCCGCCAGTGCTAACGCCGCCGCGACCGCCCGTGCGTGGTTTCGCCGTTTTTCCATTTACAACGTCGGCCTGCATTGCCTCGACATCAGCCACGGACAGATGGCGCGCCTTGCGCTGACCAACCAGGGGCTTGATGTGTGACTTGATTCGGCTCTCGTCCAAGTTGAGGGTCGAGGCCTTGATGGGTCTGTTGCGTCGCCCAAGAATGCGGCCTGCGCGTGCCTCTTCCAGATACCAATCGCATAGCTCCGCAACGGTGACATCTTTGCGAGCCTGGACAACTGCCTCGGCCGGGTCGCCGCCCGCCGCAACTTCACCCAGCTTGATCTTGGCCAGATCGCGGGCTTGCTCGACAGTGAAAATGCCATACCGGCCGAGCTTGACCCGGCGAGAACGCTCATCGACGTTGCGATACTGGATGACAAAGGTTTTCGCCCCGGATGCCCCAACGCGGATTCCAAACCCCCGAGTTTCAGTATCCCAGTGGAAGGTTTGTCCCTTCGGGGGGATCGGCAGGGCGTCGATCGCCTTCTTGGTGAGTTTTGCCATGTCCGCCTCGATCCTGCGCCAACCGCTTGCTTACGCGGATCGCTTCTAGACCAAAAGTAAGCAATACGTAAGCAGAAAAGGGCGTTTAGACGGCGGAAATCGGATAGTGCGGCGAAAATGCATTTCTGTAAGACGTTGAATATATGTGTATATCGTGTAATATCGAGTCGTGGCGCAAGGAAATTTCAAAATTGCCAAGGTTGGGGTCGAGGGTTCGAATCCCTTCGCCCGCTCCAGTTTTTCCAGGACAACCATGATGTTGGGCACCGCCGGGAACGGCGCTGTTCCTTCGTGCGGCTCGCCCGTCACGCACGGGTTTGGCCTGCGTCCCGGAACGCCTGACGGAAAATCAGCAGCACTGCGGTGATCGCCGCAAATCCACCGCTCGCAATGAACGTGGCCGATGGTCCGATGCGGTCCCACAGCAGCCCGGCCAGCACGCTCGCGGCGAGCAGCGCAATGCCGGTGGCCAGATGGAAGATTCCGAATGCCGAGCCGCGCAAGTCCTCGGGCGCCATTTCGGCGACGAGTTTCGCCAGCAGCCCCTGGGTCAGCGCCATATGCGCGCCCCACAAGGCGATCCCGGCGAACGTGCCCGGCAACCCCGCGCTGAACGCCAGGCACAGGTCTGCGCCGAGCAGGCAGGCGAGCCCCAGGAACAGCGGGCGGAGCGGCCCTCCGGTGTCGGCCAAGGCCCCGGCCGGATAGGCGCCCAGCGAATAGATCAGGTTCATGACCACGAACACGAGCGGCGCAAGCACCAGCGGCAAGCCGTTGCCATTGGCGCGCAGCACCAGGAAGGCCTCGCTGAACCGGGCCAGGGTGAACATCACGCCAATCGCGACGACGGCCCAGAACCTGTAATCGAGCTTGCGCAAGTCCGCGAGGCGCAGCGGCACGCGCGCTTCCGACGGAGCCTGCTCGCGGCGGTCGCCCTTGATCCCGAACAGCACCAGCAGCACCGCGATAGCGCCCGGGATCACCGCAACCCAGAAGACCGCGCGCATGTCGTCGCCAAAGGCCGCCATCAGCGCGATCGCCGCAAGCGGCCCGGCAAAGGCGCCGACCGTATCGAGCGCCTGCCGCAGACCATAAGCCCGCCCCCGGATTTCCGGTGGGGTCACGTCCGCGATCAGGGCATCGCGCGGCGCGTCCCTCAGGCCCTTGCCGATCCGGTCAACGAAGCGCGCGCCGAGCACGGGCAGCGGGCTTGCCGCCAGCGCGAACAGCGGCTTGGTCAGGGCACTCAGCCCGTAGCCGAGCAGGATCAACGGCTTGCGGCGACCGATCCGGTCGGACAAATAGCCGGAGAACACTTTCGAGATCGACGCGGTCGCCTCGGCAACGCCGTCGATCACCCCGACGAGCGCGACGCTGGCCCCCAGCGTCACGGTCAGGAACAAGGGCAGCAAGGCGTGGACGATCTCCGACGAGATATCCATGAACATGCTGACCAGGCCCAGCGTCCAGATCGTCCGGGAAAGCTGCGGTGCGCGCGGGTCGGCCGAGGGCTGCATCGGGCTCTCCTTCATCCGGTCAGCAAGACCATGCTTTGGCCGGGAACGGCTTGATCGCCATCAAAGTGGTTGCGGCATTTGCCGGGCACGGCCGGTTGGCGGCCAATCCGGCCGTGACCACCAGCCCTGTCACAATCGCTTGTTATCTGCTTCAAAGACAGTGCCGGGCATCCCCGCGACCGGCAGGATCGGCCAAGCGGAAACTGCGCCCGCGCGCAAGCGTCGGCCCCGTGCGGCCCCGAACGGCGAAAGTTGAATGACAAGCATCGCGACGCTCACCCTGAACCCGACGATCGACGTCACTTACGAAGTCGACCGGATCTTCCCGACGCACAAGATCCGCACCCGGTTCGAACATCACGATCCGGGCGGCGGCGGTATCAATGTCGCGCGGGTCTTCGTGCGGCTGGGCGGCAACGTGCGGTGCTATTATCTGTCCGGCGGCGCGACCGGACAGGCGCTCGACGGGTTGCTCGACCTGCATCAGCTCGTCCGCAACCGTATCGCGATCGAGGGCCATACCCGCGTCAGCACGACGGTGCTCGAACTCGAAAGCGGCAAGGAATACCGGCTGGTCCCGCCCGGCCCCACCGTTGCTCCGGCGGAATGGCAGGAATGCCTTGATCACCTAGCCGAAGCACAATGCGATTATCTGGTCGCCAGCGGCTCGCTGCCCCCCGGCGTACCGGACGATTTCTACGCCCGGATCGCGCAGTCAGCCACCGCACGCGGCATCAGGATGGTGCTCGACAGTTCCGGCGCCGGGCTGCGGGGCGGACTGGCGGGCGGCGATGTCTTTCTGGTGAAGCCGAGCATTGGCGAACTCGCGCGGCTGGTCGAACGCGATCTCCCGGAGGAGGCGGATGTCGCCGCCGCCGCCATGGAAATTGTCCGCAACGGGCAGGCACACTATGTGGCCGTGACCATGGGGCATCAGGGCGGGCTGCTCGCCCAGGCATCCGGCACGGTGCGCGTGCCCGCCATCCCGATCGAGGCGAAAAGTACGGTCGGGGCGGGCGACAGTTTCCTCTCCGCGATGGTTTTCGCGCTGGCCGGTGGCCGTGATCCGGTCGACGCCTTTCGCTATGGCATCGCGGCCGGCGCGGCTGCGGTGCTGCGGCCCGGCACGAACTTGTGCCAGCCCGCCGATATCGAGCGCTTCTTCGCTTCGATGGACGGTGCTAACACATCAAATTCACCGGACGCCTGACGGGCGCCCCGTATCAGGCCATCAATCGGACCATTCGAGCGTGACCACGACCAACCTGCCGTTCCGCGTCGCGGCACTTTACCAGTTTGCCCGGTTTGACGATTGCCCGGCGCTCCGCGGGCCGCTGGACGGCCTGTGCCGGCGCGCAGGGGTCAAGGGCACGCTGCTGCTGGCGCGCGAGGGGATCAACGGCACGATCGCCGGATCGCCCGCGGCGATAGAACAGGTGCTGGCGCATATCCGCGGCCTGCCCGGCTGCGCGAACGTCAGCGTCAAGTTCGCGGGCGCGGCGGAAATGCCGTTTCACCGCATGAAAGTGCGGATCAAGCGCGAAATCGTGACGATGGGCGAACCGGCCATCGATCCGCTGGCCAGCGTCGGCCACTATGTCGCGCCGGAAGACTGGAATGCGCTGATCGCCGCACCGGACACAATCGTGATCGACACCCGCAACGATTACGAAGTGGCTGTCGGCACGTTCGCCGGGGCGATCGATCCGGGCACCAGAACCTTCCGCGACTTTCCCGCATGGTTCCGCGCCGAGCGCGAGCGTCTGCTGAGCGAGGGCCGCTTGCCGGACGGACAGCCGCCAAAGATCGCGATGTTCTGCACGGGCGGGATTCGTTGCGAGAAATCGACCGCCTTCCTGAAGTCCGAAGGGCTGGACGAAGTCTATCATCTCCAGGGCGGCATCCTGAAGTATCTGGAGACGGTCCCGGCCGGGCAAAGCCTGTGGCAAGGCGAATGTTTCGTGTTCGACCAGCGCGTAACGGTCGGCCACGGGCTGGCCCAGGGCACCTATGCCTTGTGCCATGCCTGCCGCCGGCCGGTCAGCGCGGCAGACCGCGCCTCGCCCCTGTTCGAGCCGGGCGTGAGCTGCCCGGCCTGCCACGGCGAACGGACCGACGCCCAGCGCGCGGGGTATCGCGAGCGCCAGCGACAGGAAGACCTCGCCGCCGCGCGCGGAGAGATTCACGTCGGGGCCTCGCCCGCTTGCGGGGAACAAGACCTTGAGCCCGCCGCCTAGGCCGATCCTGTTCAGCTTCCGCCGCTGTCCTTATGCGATGCGCGCGCGGCTGGCGCTGCTGGTCAGCGGCACGGTTTGCGAACTGCGCGAGGTCAAGTTGTCCGCCAAGCCGGCGGCGCTGATTGCAGCCTCGCCAAAGGCCACCGTGCCGGTTCTGGTGCTGCCCGATGGCGCGGTGATCGACGAGAGCCTCGACATCATGCGCTGGTGCCTTGCCCGGAATGATCCCGAAGGGTGGCTCGCCCGCGATGACGCCGATCTGATCGCGACCAATGACGGCCGCTTCAAGCACCACCTTGACCGCTACAAATATCCCGATCGGCACCACTGCGACCCGGCCGAACACCGCGCGGCGGGCCTTGCGCTGCTGCAGCCGCTGGAAGCCCGGCTGGCAGGGCAAGCCAATCTTAGCGGAGTCGCGCGGGGCCTCGTGGATATGGCGCTAATTCCGTTCGTGCGGCAGTTCGCGCAAACCGACCGGTCATGGTTCGATGCGCGGCCCCTGCCCGCCTTGCACGGCTGGCTCGCCCGGCACCTCGCCTCGCCGCTGTTCGCTGCGGCGATGGTTCGCCTCGCGCCGTGGCAGCCCGCCGACAGTCCGATCCTGTTTCCGGAAAGCGCGCGCTAGCCATCTTCCGCGCGGGCCAGCATATCCATGAAATCGCGCGCGGCATTGCGATCTTCCTCGTCCCTGAAGGCGACATCGAGGTCCGGCGCCGCGCCGAACAGGTGCATGACCGTCCACAACGCAAAGCGCCGTCCCCGGTCCTGCTCCATCCCGAAGTCCACCGCCATGCGCTCCACCCCGGCATCGACCGCGCCGGGAGTGAGCGCGGCCAGGTCGGTGCTGCCGAAATAGCGGCGCAACTGATCGTCGAAGTCCATGACTGCTCCCGAATGGAATGCGCGCGGCCGACGAGGGGCCGGCGCCTCCTCCGCAGTTAGCGCAGGCCCGGCCTGACGACCAGCCGGATCGCGCGCGCAGCGCTTTGCTCCAGCGCGCCGGGTTGCCCATCGCCCGGCCGGGTGCCATAGGGCCGCCCCCGCTGCAGCTTGCGCAGTATCGGTTCAAATGCCGGAGCGACTTATTCAGACGGACCGAGGCGGCCGTGCCCTGGGGCTCGATTTTGGCACGACCAACAGCGTTGCCGCACATTCGTGCGGGAACGGCGGGTCAGAACTCGTCCGCTTCGCCGGCGATCTCGCGACGGGCGACGTGTTCCGCTCGGCCTTGTGCTTCTGGCAGGACGATGCGCTGCGCGGCGGCCTCGGCTGGGAGGCCGGCCCCTGGGCCATCGCCGAATTCCTCGACTTTCCGATGGGCAGCCGCTTCATCCAGTCGTTCAAGACCGTGGCGGCCAGCCCGATCTTCGAACACGCCTCCGTGTTCACCAAACGGCTGCGCTTCGAGGAACTCGGGCGCCTGTTCCTCGAACGGCTGGTGGCCCATGCGGGCGGCGCGCTCGATCCGCGCCCACACCGCGTGATCGTCGGCCGGCCGGTTACATATGCCGGGGGGCGGCCCGATCCCGCGCTGGCCCGGCAGCGCTATGACCTGATGTTCGAAGGCTTCGCGCCGGAAATCCACTATGTCTACGAACCGCTCGGCGCGGCCTTCAGCTACGCATCGCGACTGACCGAACCCGCAACCCTGCTCGTGGCCGACTTCGGCGGTGGCACCAGCGATTTTTCGGTGGTGAGCGTCGCCGAGCCGGGGGCGAGCCAGCGCTGCGTTCCGCTGAGTTCGGCGGGCGTCGGAATTGCCGGCGACCGGTTCGATGCGCGGATCGTCGATCATCTGGTCCTGCCACTGCTCGGCAAGGGCGGCACTTATCGCTCGTTCGACAAGATCCTGGAAATCCCGGGCGGCTTCTTCAACGATTTTTCCGACTGGTCGAAGCTGGCACTCATGCGTAATCGGCGCACGCTCGACGAACTGGCGCGGCTGCAGCAAAGTGCGGTCGAGCCCGCCGCAATCGGCCGGATGATTGCGATTGTCGAAAACGAACTGGGCTATGCGCTCTACGAGGCGGTCGGGCGGTTGAAGCGGACGCTGTCCAGCCAGGATCATGCTCATTTCAGCTTTTCCGGCGGCGGGATGGAGATCGAGGCGGAGGTTTCCCGCGCCGAGTTCGAAAGCTGGATCGCGGACGATATCCGGCGGATCGAGGCGAGCGTGGACGATGCACTCGGCCGCGCCGGCCTGACCGCCGGACAAATCGACCGCGTGTTCCTCACCGGCGGGTCGTCTCTCATTCCGGTGATCCGCGAAATCTTCCGCCGGCGGTTTGGCGACGAGCGCATCGCCGGCGGCGGCGAGCTGACCTCGATCGCGCACGGTCTCGCGCTGATCGGCGATGAAGAGAACCTGCTCGACTGGGTGGCCTGAGAACAGCTATCGACAGGCATGGCCAAGTCTCGCTAACGGGCACGATGACTGTCATCGCTTCCATCATGAACACCGCCACCGGCGAGCCGATCCAGAAGATGAAATTCGGCAGGATGCCGCGGATCGGGGCCAACTTCACACTCGAAACCGGCGAACTCGTCACAGTGCAGCGCGTTGACGTGCGCAAACCCGAACCGGGCAAGTTCATCTCGCCGGTCTTTGTCTGGATAGCCCCGCCCGCGCCAAGCCAACCGAGCTAGGATCACATCGCCATGCCCGAGGAAACCGGCCCGGCCCACCCGAACACGGCCCAGCCGAACACTGGAATGCCCAACACAGGTAAGCCGGTCACGGGCAATCCGGTCACCCGCGCGCGGCTGGCCGTGGAAGCCGAAGTTCCCCTCGCGCAGCGCGGGCCGGGCTGGGACCGGCACTGGCGCGAACTGGAAGCCTATGTCGAATCGCGCCTCGAATGGTCGCAGGGCGAATAAGCGAAACCGCAGGCAGCATCAGCCTTCTGTAATGCCTGCGTTCATGTCAGAATGCTCAGGATGCATCGCCGCCGAGAGAAGGAAGTGAGGCCCCATGATCATTCCCCACAACACGCTTATCCTGGTTGCCGACGGCCAGAAGTTCCTGTTCCTGCGCAACGAAGGCGATCTCAACCAGCCGGTCATCAAGGTCGAAGCCAGCGGCGAACAGCCCGGCCAGCCCACGCACTCGCACGGCACCGATCAGCCGGGCCGCGCATTCTCCAGCGTCGGCTCGATGCGCAGCGCGATGGAGCAAACCGACTTCCATCAGATCGAAAAGGATCAGTTCGCGGCCAAGACCGCCGCACTGCTGGCGGCGCGGGCGCAAGCCAGCGATTTCGAGAAGTTGATCGTGGTCGCCCCGCCGCGGACCCTGGCCGAACTGCGCAAGCGTTATGATCCCGCCGTCACCGCTCGACTGGTGGCCGAAGTCGACAAGGATCTGACCAGGCATCCGGTCCACGAGATTGCCCAGATATTGTCCCGCTAGGGCAGAAACATTGCCGCTCGCTGCGGCGCGGTACGGCGCGAATTTCGCTGCGATGGGTTGTGGCTGGCGGTCCGCCCGACGGGCCGGGTGGCGGCATCCTCTCCTTACCCGGCCCTGATCGAGTCGCGCGGGGGGGGGGGCGCAAAGGACTCGACTGCCCGAAACCATACCACAAACCGTCAAGAACGAACGGGATTTCTTGGTCGCGCCGAACCCGCTCCCGCGCGGCTCAGGCCGCACCCAACCGGCGCGAACGACCCGGCCTGGGCTTCGGCCCAATCGTGGGCGAGTTCGCCATCGGCCTCATCGGTCAGCAAGGCGCCCGGCGCCGTGGTGCCATAGAAGGCCGCGCCGCTAAGGGTCTGCCCGTTGCGATGGCGGATATGCAGATGTCCGGGCTTGAGTTCAGCCGGCCCGGACAGACCGGCCGAGCCCAGCAGCCCGGCGAGCGCTTCAAGGGTATTGCGGTGGAAGTTGGCCACGCGCCGCGATTTGCTCGCAACGTCGAGCGCGCGCTGGCGAACCGGGTCCTGCGTCGCGATGCCCGTCGGACAACGATTGGTGTGGCAGGTGCGCGCCTGGATGCAGCCGACCGCGAACATGAAGCCCCGCGCCGCCATGGCATAATCCGCCCCCAGCGCGAACGCGCGGCTGAGGTCGAACGCGGACAGCAACTTGCCGCTGGCGCCCAGCCGGATGCGCTCGCGCACCCCGGCCCCGATCAGGGCGTTGTGAACGAAGGTCAGGCCATCCAGCAGCGGCATGCCGACATGATCGCTCAATTCCTGCGGCGCGGCGCCGGTCCCGCCTTCACTCCCGTCGACGACGATGAAATCGGGCGTCACGCCGGTTTCCAGCATCGCCTTGATCATCGCCAGCACCTCGCTGCGATGGCCGACCACAAGCTTCAGGCCGATCGGTTTGCCGCCTGAAAGCGTCCGCAGCGTCCGGACGAAATCCATCAGTTCCAGCGGGGTCGAGAACGCCGAATGCCCGGCGGGCGAGACACAATCCTGTCCCATCGGGATGCCCCGCGTCGCCGCGATTTCCGCAGTCACCTTGGCCTTGGGCAAAACGCCGCCATGGCCGGGCTTGGCGCCCTGGCTCAGCTTCACCTCGATCATCTTGACCTGCGGATCGGCCGCCTGCTCGCGAAACCGGTCGGGATCGAATTTGCCCTCGGGCGTCCTGCACCCGAAATAGCCCGAAGCGATCTGCCAGATCAGGTCGCCGCCGTGCCGGCGATGGTAGGGACTGATCGAACCCTCGCCGGTATCGTGGGCAAAGCCGCCCAGCCGGGCGCCCAGATTGAAGGCCAGGATCGCATTGGCGCTGACGGAACCGAAGCTGGTGCCGGAAATGTTGTAGACCGACAGCGAATAGGGCTGCTTGCAGTCCGGCCCGCCAACCGTCACGCGGAAGTCGGGATCGGCAATCGTGACCGGGCTGATGGAATGCGACAGCCACGAATAGCCCGGCTCCGCCACGTCGAGCACCGTGCCGAACGGCTGGGAATCGTTGCAGTCCTTCGCGCGCTTGTAGACCAGCGCGCGCTGGTCATGCGCAAACGGCAGGGCGTCGCGCTCTCCCTCGATGAAATACTGGCGGATTTCCGGGCGAACCGATTCCAGGATGAAGCGGAAATGGCCGATGATCGGGTAATTGCGCAGGATCGCATGGCGCCGCTGGAAGAGATCGTGAAGCCCCAGCGCAAGCAAGGGCAGCAGCAGCACGAACGGTTGATACCAGTCAGGCCCGCGCACCAGCGACAGTACGCCGCACACGATAACCGCCAGCACAATGCTGCCGAAAACCAGGAAGCGGCTGTTCGTCATTTGGTTTCCTCAGGTTTTTGGAGCTGCTCGACATCCGCCGGAGGCTAATTCTCAGGGAATCGGCACTGGCCTGATCCTGATCCATGGCGCCGGTGATTTGCGCAAGGGCCGCTCGCCGAATTTGCGTTGCGCTATTCGGCGGGGAAGAAGCGTTCGACGACGCTGTCCGCAAGCCGGGTCGGACGCAGCGTGCTGGCGTTGACGCAGCACCAGCTCGATTTGATCTCGGCCAGCACTTCCTCGCCGCGCCGGATGATCGTTTCGTAAAATGCCCGCACGCCCCGGACTTTCTCAAGCAACACCGTGGCAATCACGTCGTCCTCAAGGAACGCCGGCTTGCGATAGACAATCTCGTGCTTGAGCGCGACCCAGCGATGATCGGTCACGGCATCGGCCGGGGCGAACCGCTGCCAGTGGCTGATCACGGCGGCCTGAACCCACTTCAGGTAGCTGGCGTTGTTCACGTGCCCCATGAAGTCGATATCGCTCGGATCGATTTCGATCTGAAAGGTGTGGGGAATGCTGGGAGCCATGTGCGCAATATAGGGTGATGGCAGGCGCTGTGCCAGTTGAAAGCGGGCCGCCAAGCCGCGATCCGGGACGAACCGCACCATTGCGGCGTCCGGACATCAGGCTCCGGCGACCTGATGCGGCCCCGCCCCTGCGCCAGGCGCGGCAAGTGTCAGGGGCGGAGAATCGAGTCGTCCGGGCGCGGGACGCTGCGGCCGGCGAAATGCAGATAGACCGTACCGCTCGTGAGGGCCGCGAAGAAGCACCAGACCGATGCGAACCAGGCCACATAGGCCAGCGCGGTCACGATCATCGAGCCGATCAGGATGATCGCGAACAGCCGGACGGTCCTGTGGCTCGACAGCAGCGGGGCACCGCAGGCGGCTGCGACATAGCAGGTCAGGGCGATCGGATCGTAAGGGTGGGGCAGATCATAGAGGATATGCGCGCCATCGATCGTGGCGGCGACCGGATGCGCAAGTAGCGCGGCGAGAAAAAACAGGCCGGTCGCGGTGCCGAATGCCGCGAGGACGAGCATCAGCTTGCGCCGCTGCCCGGCCGGTTCGAGCAGCCAGACCGCAAGCGGCACATAGGCCGGCCACAGCACATGCGAAAACAGCAGATAGATCACCGCCAGCAGGTGCGCCGTGGGCGTCTGCGCGGGCAGTTCCAGCCAGAGCCGCCCCTCAACCAGTTGCTGCGCCCCGAACACCATCGGGATCGCCGCATAAGGCACCTCGCCAAGCACATTGGCCCGCCGGACCGTGGCGACCCCTATGCCAAGCAGCACAAGCCCGGCGCCAATGCTGGCGGTTGCGGAAAAGCAGATAGGCGTAACTCCCGAACAACCGGACCAGGCCTGGCCCGATTGGATATGAACCCGCATCTTGGCGCGCGGCTGAACAGCTTATATCCCATGTTCTCCGCAGCTCAAACTGCCGGATCAGCGCGGGACGGGCGGGGCCCGCCACCGCCCACTGCCGGTGCATGAGGCCGGCCTTTGCCGCGCGCTGCCCGGCGCGGTATGCTCTCTGCTCAAGTCGCCTCAGCGGGACGCAGGCTTTCATGTGCAACCTCTACCGCCTCGATGCACCGGCTAACCAGATCGCGCTGGCGCTGGGCGCCGAAACCGCAGGCGACGTCTGGGCGGGAGGCTATGTCGCGCCCGGGCGCTATGCGCCGGTCGTCATACTGGGCGACGATGGCGTGCGGCGCATGGTGCCGCGCCAATGGGGCGTTCCGCCCCCGCCGAAAGGCGATCGCGTGGTCACCAATGTCCGCAATCTGGCCAGCCCGTTCTGGATCGGCACGCTCCGGCACACGCAATTCCGCTGCCTGGTCCCGGTCACCCGCTTTCAGGAATGGGGCGGCCGCAAGGGCGCCAGAACCCAGCACTGGTTCTCGGTCCCGTCCACGCCGGTGTTTGCCTTCGCCGGCATCTGGCGCGATTCAGAAGTGGCCAGCTTTGCCTTTCTGACAACCGACGCCAATGCCGTCGTCGCCCCGGTCCACCCAAAGGCGATGCCCGTCATCCTGCACCCGGAAGACTACGAACTCTGGCTCGCTGGCGACTGGAAGCAGGCGCAACGATTGGCGGCACCGTTCCCGTCGCAGTTGATGCACATGGAACAGGCCTAGGCCAGCCCGCGCATTCGCAGCAGCGCGTCAATCTGCGGCGGCCGGCCGGCAAAGGCGTGGAAATTCTCCGCCGCTGTGCGGCTCGCCCCCACCGCCAGGATCTCCCGGCAGAATGCGCTGCCTCCGCCCCCGTCGGCCTGCGCGGTGCCAAACAGTTCGAAAGCGTCGGAAGACAGCAGTTCCGCCCAGAGATAGCTGTAGTAGCCGGCGGCATAGCCCCCCGCGAAGATATGACCGAAAGCGTGGGGGAAACGGTTCCACTCCGGCGGATGGAACACCGCGATCTCGCGGCGGACTTTGGCAAGCGCCTCCATCACTTTCGCGCCCTGCTCCGGATCGAAATCGCGGTGGAGCATCATGTCGAACGTCGCGAACTCGATCTGCCGCAGCAGCAGCAGCCCGGACTGGAAATGGCGCGCCGCCAGCATACGGTCGAAGATGTCCGCCGGCAGGGGCTCCCCGGTTTCGACATGGCCGGTCAGCGGCAGCAGCGAGGCGCGGTCCCACGCGAAGTTTTCCATGAACTGGCTGGGCAGTTCGACCGCATCCCATTCAACCCCGGAAATACCCCCGATCGAAGGCAGGTCCACTTCGGTCAGCAGGTGATGCAACACGTGGCCGAATTCGTGCAGGAACGTCTCCACATCACCGTGCGTCAGCAGCGAGGGCTGATCCCCGGCCGGCGGCGCGAAATTGGTGGTGAGATAGGCCACCGGCTTGTGAAACCGGTCGGTATCGCGAAACCGGGGGCGGCACACATCCATCCAGGCCCCGCCGCGCTTGCCCGAGCGCGCGTAGAGATCGAGATATACCCCCGCGACAATAACGCCGCCCGAGTCCACCAGATCGCAGTACACCACGTCGGGATGCCAGGTGGCGACACCCTCGCGCGCAACCAGCCGCACGCCGTAGAGTCGCTCGATCAACTGGAAAGTCCCCTGCATGACGCGGGGGAACGGCAGGTACGCCTTGATCGCCTCCTGATCGACCCCGTGGAGCGTCCGCCGCATCGCTTCCGCGACATAGTTGAGATCCCACGGCTCCAGCGCCGCAATGCCGAACTTTTCCTGCGCGAACGCGCGCGCGCTGGCCAGCTCGGCCTCCGCGACCGGGCGGGCGCGATGCGCAAGATCGAACAGGAACGTCAGCGCCTCTTCGGCATCGGCGGCCATCTTCGTTTCCAGCGACAGTGCGGCGGCATCGTTGAATCCCAAAAGCTGCGCGGCTTCATGGCGCAGCGCCATGATCTCCTCGATGCGCTGGCTGTTGTCGAAATCCGGCGTGGCCGCCTGGTCCGAAGCGCGCGTGTTGTAGGCACGGTACACCCGGTGGCGCAGTTCGCGGTCCTCCGCGTGCGACAGCACCGCCATCACGCTGGGCTGCCGCAAGGTGACCAGCCAGCCGTCCAGGCCCTTTTCCCGCGCATATGCGGCCAGGATCGCCTTGTCGGTATCGGGAATGCCGGCCAGCGCGGCCTCGTCGGTCACATGCTCGGTCCACGCCTCGGTCGCATCGAGCACGGCATTGCCGAACCGGGTGCTCAACCGGCTGAGTTCGACCCCGATTTCCAGGAACCGCTCGCGCGCCGCGCCTTCCAGCGCAACGCCCGACAGGCGAAAGCCCCGCAGCGCAAGTTCGACCGCCCGCCGCTGCGGCGCGGACAACTTGGCGAAATCGGCACTCTGCGCCACCCGCCCGATCGCTTCGTGCAGCGCGCGATTCTGGCCCGCTTCCATCAGATAGGCGGTCAGCTTTTCCTCAGCTTCGGCGTGGGCCGCCCGCAAGGCTGGCGTATCAGCCACGCTGTTGAGATGGGACACCGGCGACCATCCCCGCGACAGTTCGAAATCGGCCCGCTCCGAGGGCAGGATGACCGAGGCAAAATCGCTCGCCCCCGCCGTCGTCACCGCCTCGATCGCGCGGCGATGCTCGGCGATGAGGTGCTCGGTCGCCGGAACGACATGCTCGGGCAGGATACGCCCGAAGTCTGGCAGTTCGGCGTCGGCAAGCAACGGATTAGGGTCGGCCATCAAGATTCCCGGTCATTGTCTGCGGTCAAGGGGTCGCACCGTCTCAAGTCGACCCGGCACCCGCAAGATGCAAGGGCCCGGCCGTGTTTTTGCGCGCGGCGGCAGCCTGCAAACGCGCCGCCGCGCCGAACGACCTAGCTTGCCGTCAGCGTGGTGATCACCGGCGTCCCCTCCAGCGTGCGCTGAACCGGGCAGCGGCCGGCAATCGAGATCAGCTTGTCGCGCTGTTCGTCGGTAAGCGCATCGCCTGTTACCCGGATCGTCTTGGTGAAGTGGTCGATCTTGGCCGATTTTCCCTCGATGCCGCCCTTGGTGTGGGTCAGGGACACCTCGACCCGTTCGAGCGGCCAGTTCTGCTCGCGGGCATACCAGCGCAGGGTCATGGCCGTGCACTCGCCCAAAGCCGCCAGCAGAAGATCGAACGGAGCCGGACCCAGGTCACTGCCGCCCATTGCCGGGGGCTCATCGCCAACGAAGCTGTGCCCTGAAACGTCGATGCGGACGGAATAAGGACTTTCGCCCGTTTCGATCACGTGAGCGGTGGTATTCTCTGCAGTCAAGCACGCCTCCTGATGGGTATGGTAACAGTTCGCCGGTTGTCGCACGCTAACCCGGCCCGGTGGGCAATGTTCCCGCCTGAGGCAACCTCGCGGCCCAATCCTTCCTGCAAAATCGTCATTCGCGCAAAAAGGTTGCGCCCGTGTGACCTTCAGGCAGCGCGGGCCTGCACCAGCCAGGCCTTGGCTGGGACCGCCAGCCGGCCCTCGGAAAAGTACGAGCCGTAGTATCTCGTCAGTTCGGCCGAGATCGCATCGCGGACCGCGGTGGGCACCTGCTGCAAGGCATCCGCGAAGGAAAAGGCGGTCAGCGCGAATTCGGCCGCGGACTGCGGATCGGCCCCTGCGCCGCCCACCGAATGATGGCCTTCCCAAGCCACGATGCTGATCGACCCGAATCCGGCTTGCGCCAGCCGGTCAGCCAGCACTTCAGGGTCGCGGAGCGAAAACGGCCCCGGCCCGTCTGGATCGGGCGGCGCCATTTCCACGAATTGCGCGGCGATGCGCCGGGCACCGCTCATCCAGGGATTGTCCTCCGGAGCGGCCCAGACCGCCCAGTCCAGTTGCCCCCCGCCGACAAGCAAACCATGCAGCCGCGTGAAGGCGCGCACCGGATCGGCAAAGAACATCACGCCAAGGCGCGAGATCATCCGGTCGAACGGCGCGCCGGGAATGGGGTCGGTGGCGGCATCGCCATGCGTGAAGGCCAGGTTGGCGATCCCCTTGGCGCGCCGCGCCGCCTCCTGAACCAGCAGCGGCGAAATATCGACCCCCCGAACCGATCCGGTCGGCCCGACCACGGCAGCCGCCGCGCGGCTGGTCCAGCCGCCGCCGCAGCCGATGTCGATCACACGCTCGCCCTGGCCAAGCCGCGCCCGCGCCAGCAAGGCCTCGCCCAGCGGCGCCAGCATCGATTCGAACCGGTCCATATCGCGCAGCCAATGTGCGCCGCGTTCGCCCCGCCAGTCTTCGGCGTCGGGATTATCTGCGGGATGGTTCATTGCAATCTGCCCTATTCGCCGAATTCATCGTCCACGGGCAGCCGGAACTCGTGCCACACGCCGTTGATGATCCCGAACGAGACGGCGAGACCCAGCCCGAGAATCCAGGAAAAGTACCACATGAGCGCCAGGTCTCCTCAGTAGAAATCGGGGTTGGTCTGCACGTCGCGCAGCGTGATGCGGCCGAACAGCACCCGCATTACCCAGGCGGTATAGGCCAGGACAATCGGCAGGAAAATGATCGTCACCACCAGCATGATCCACAAGGTCAGATGGCTCGACGAGGCGTTCCACACCGTCAGGCTCGATCCCGGATCGATCGAGCTAGGCAGGATGAACGGGAACATCGACAGGCCGACCGTGGCAATGATGCCGAACGTCGCGGCCGAGGAACCCGCGAAGTTGAGCGCGTGGCTACGGTGGCGGATGCCCAGCCAGGCGGCCGCCGGCCCGAGCAGCCCAAGCGCCGGCGCCAGAATCATCCACGGGTAGCGGGCATAGTTGCCGAGCCAGGCTCCGGCTGCCGCCACAGTCCCCGAATAGTGCGGGTTGGACGGCCCGGCGGGATCGACCGCATCGGCGACCCGGAAGCCCATCCCGCCGCCGGCGACCAGCACACCGCCCAGCGCGAAGAGCGCGATGCTGACGATGGCCGCGATCGATCCGAACCGGCGTGCGCGGACCAGCACCGGGCCTTCCTCGATCTTCATCGCCAGCCAGCCTGCGCCATGGAGCACCAGCATCGCCACCGAGAGCAGTCCGGTCAGCAGTGCGAAGGGCGAAAACAGGCCCAGCAGCGTGCCTTCATAGTGACTGCGCAAATCCCCATCGAGCCGGAACGGCGCACCCTGCAGGACATTGCCCACCGCGACGCCGAAGACCAGCGCCGGCACCAGTCCGCCGACGAACAGCGCCCAGTCCCAGCGCGCGCGCCAGCCCGCATCGGGATGCTTGGAGCGATACTTGAACGCGACCGGCCGCAGGATCAGCGCGGCGAGCACCAGGAACATCGCGAGGTAAAAGCCCGAGAAGCTGACTGCATAGACGAACGGCCAGGCTGCGAAGATCGCGCCGCCGCCCAGCACGAGCCAGACCTGATGGCCCTCCCAGTGGGCCGCGATCGAATTGATCACGAGCCGGCGTTCCTCGTCGGTGCGGCCGACAAACGGCAGCAGTGTCGTCACGCCAAGGTCATAGCCATCGGTCAACGCGAAGCCGATCAGCAGGACGCCCATGAGCGCCCACCAGATCACCCGCAGGGTCTCGTAGTCGAGGGGGATATGCATCGAACGGGCCTTCCCTTATGCGGCGGGCAGCGGGGCAAAACCGCCGCCCTGGTCTGCTGGCTGCTGCGTGTCGTGATCGTGCGCCTCGACCGGCCCCTTGCGGATCGCGGCCAGCATCAGGCGCACCTCGATGAAGGCCAGGATCGTATAGAGCGCGGTAAAGCCGATGATCGTGGCCCAGACCTGGCCGACCGTCAGCGACGAGACGCCCAGGAAGGTCGGCAAGACCCCGTCGACCGCCCAGGGCTGACGGCCGATTTCCGCCAGAACCCATCCGAACTCGATCGCGAGCCAGGGCAGCGGGATGATCGCTACGGCCACCCGCAGGAACCAGCGCCGCTCGAACTGGCAGGACGAGGCGCAATAGAAGGCCAGCGCGAAAAAGCCGATGAAGAAGAAGCCAAGCCCGGCCATGATCCGGAACAGCCAGAACATCACCGGCACTGCGGGAATGGTATCTTTCGCCGCCATGAGGATTTGCGCGTCGCTTGCGGTCCGCGGATCGGCGATGTGCCGCTTGAGCAGCAAGGCATAGCCAAGATCGGCCCGATGCAGCTCGAAGGCTTCGCGCGCGGCGATGTCGTTGCGGTTCAGCTTGAGCCGTTCGAGCGCGTCATAAGCGATGATCCCGCTGCGAATCCGCTCGTCGGCCTTCAGCACCAGTTCGTTGATGCCGGTTACCTCGCCGGTCAGGCTCCGGGTCGAGATGAGCCCCAGCACATAGGGGATCTTCACTTCGTAGTTGGTCGTATGGTTGGCCATGTCCGGGATGCCGAAGATGGACAGGCCGGCAGGCGCGGGTTCGGTTTCCCACATCCCCTCGATCGCGGCGAGCTTCATCTTCTGGTTGTCGGTCAGCGCATAGCCGGATTCGTCGCCGAGCACGACGACCGAAAGCGAGGATGCAAGGCCGAATGCCGCCGCGACCATCATCGAGCGCTTGGCCACGCCGATCCATTTGCCCTGGAGCAGATACCAGGCCGAAATGCCGAGCACGAAGACCGAAGCGCAGACATAGCCCGCACTGACCGTGTGCACGAATTTGGCCTGGGCGACCGGATTGAACAGCACCGAATAAAAATCCGTCACTTCCATGCGCATCGTTTCGGGATTGAATTTCGATCCCACCGGGTTCTGCATCCAGCCGTTCGCGATGAGAATCCACAATGCGGACAAGTTGGTGCCCAGCGCGACCATGAAGGTGACGATGAGGTGACCGACCTTCGAAAGCCTGTCCCAGCCGAAAAACATCAGGCCGACGAAGGTCGCTTCGAGGAAGAAGGCCATCAGCCCTTCGATGGCCAGCGGCGCACCGAAAATATCGCCGACATAGTGCGAGTAGTAGGACCAGTTGGTCCCGAACTCGAACTCCATGGTAAGGCCGGTTCCCACGCCGAGCACGAAATTGATACCGAACAGCTTGCCCCAGAACCGCGTGATGCGCCGCCAGATCGGGCGCCCGGTCAACACATAGATGCTTTCCATGATGACCAGGAGAAACGACAGGCCAAGGGTCAACGGCACGAACAGGAAGTGATACATCGCGGTCAGGGCAAACTGAAACCGCGAGAGTTCGACTACGGCCATATCCATCATGGTGCCCTTTTCACTTGCCGATCGCCGGATGGGGCTCGACTCGCGATACCCCCTTGCTTAATGAAAGTGTGAATATAAGAATATGGTAATATGAATTGACCGTCAAGCCGTCCAGTCGGATAATGTCCTGGTGCTAGCCGCCCAGTTTTTCAACACGAAGTCGCCGGCCGTGCGGCGGGCCGCGCTGTGGTGGAGCGCGGACATGCTCGGCGCGGCGCTGTTCGCGGGCAGCCTCGCCCTGTGGCTGGGCGGCGGCGTCGCATCGTCCGGTACAGCGCCGGCGCCCTTGTTGCTGGTCGCGCTCGCGGCCAGCGGCGGCCTGCGCGCGCTGGCGCAAACAAGCGCCGCCGCCCAGGGCCAGCGCGCCGCCAACGCGGTGAAGCAGGGCCTGCGCGACCGGCTGTTCGCCGCGCTGCTGCCGACCGGATACCGCCGGGGGCGTCTGCCCGGCGAAGACTTGCGCACCGCGATCGACGATGTCGAGGTTGCCGAAGGCTATGTCGGACGCTTTGCCCCGATCCGCACCTCCGCCGCCGTTTCCCCGCTGGTCTGCGCCGCGCTCGCCGCACTCGCCAGTTGGGTGGCGGCGGCAATCATGCTGGCGACCCTGCTGCCCTTTGTCATCGGCATGGTCCTGGCCGGAAATGCCGCGCGGGTCGAAGCCGATCGGCAATTCACCGCGCTTTCGCGGCTGACCGGACTGTTCGTCGATCGCGCGCGGACCCTGCCCACCATTGTCGGCTTTGCCGCCGAGGAACGCGTCACCCGCCAGATCGCCGCCGCCGCGCGCGAAGTGGCCGACCGGACGTTGCAGGTGCTGCGGATCGCGTTCGTGTCGAGCACGGTGCTGGAGTTCTTTGCCGCGCTCTCGATCGCGCTGGTCGCGGTTTACTGCGGGTTCTCGCTGCTCGGCCTGCTCCCGTTTCCCGCTCCGGAACGGCTCGACCTCACCCGCGCCTTCTTCGTCCTCGCATTGGCGCCGGAATTCTATCTCGGCATGCGGCGGCTGGCGGCGGCCTATCATGACAAGCAGCAGGGCGAAGCTGCCGCCCGCGCGATCGCGCCGGAACTGGATCGGGCCGAGGCGCTGCTCGCGGGCATGGCCCAAGTCACCGCCCACGCAGCCCCGCTCGCGGTCGAACGACTGGTCGTCCGCTATGATGACGGCAGCAGCATCGGGCCTCTTACCGCGAACTGGCCGGCCAACGGCCTGCACGTGATCACCGGGGCGACCGGCTCCGGCAAATCGTCGCTGCTGCATGCGCTGGTGGGCATGGCCCCGATGGTCACAGGCCGCATCCTGGCATCGGGCCAGAGCGTTCCTGCCGGCAGTCTGAACTACCAGATCGGCTGGAGCGGCCAGCGCCCGTTCCTGTTGCCCGGCACGCTGGAGGACAATCTCCTGCTCGGCAGCGCCAACCGGCCGGGCGCCGATTGGCGCGTACTGGTCGAGCGGCTCGGCCTCGCCGAACTGCTGGAGGCGCGCGGCGCGGGCCTGATCATCGATCCCACCGGTTCGGGCCTCTCGGGCGGCGAGCGGCGGCGGATCGGCCTGGCCCGGGCAATTCTTTCGGGGCGACCGGTCCTGCTGCTCGACGAGCCGACCGCCGACCTCGACGCAGGTAGCGCCGCCGCCGTCGCGGCCGCGCTGCAGGAAGCCGCGCGAACGCGGCTGGTCATCGTCGCCACCCACGATCCCGGCCTGATCGGCCAGGCCATCAGCGAAGTCGCCATCGCATGACGGCCGATCTTCTCGCGCTCGCCGGCCGCGCCCAGCGCCGCACGACTGTCGCCGCCATTTTCGCGGGTATCGCCGCCGCTCTGGCCGGCGTAGCGCTGGTCGCGATCTCGGGCTGGTTCCTGACCGGAGCGGCGCTGGCGGGCGCCGGAGGTTTCGCTGCGGTACAGGCTTTCAACTACCTCCTGCCCAGCGCCGGGATTCGCGGGTTCGCGATCGTCCGCACCCTGGCGCGCTATTTCGAGCGCCTGCTCGGCCACCGTGCGGCACTGCTCACTCTGGCCGACTTGCGGCCCCGGCTGTTCGCGCGGCTGGCCGGCGCCGAAATTGCCGAGATCGCCGCACGCGGCGGCGGCACGATCGCGGCGCACCTCGGCTCCGATGTCGAAGCGCTGGAAGATCTCGCGATCCGCCGCATCTCGATCACGGCCGCGGCCGCCGGCGCCCTGTCGGGCCTCGGGGCGGCATTGCTCGCCGGCCCCGCCGCCGCCGCCATTCTCGTGCTCGGCCTCGCCGTCACGCTGCTGGCAACCCGCTTCCTTGCCCCGCGCCTGCTCGCCCGGCCCTATCGCGAACATGGCGAAGCACTGCAGGAGCTGAAGGCACTCTATGTCGAATATGCCGGCTGCAGCGTCGAACTCGCGCTCTATGGACAGGCGGACCGGGCGAGTGCGATCCTCGCGGATCATGCCCGGCAACTCGATCATGCCCGCCTCGCGATCGTCCGGCGCGAAGGGCTGTTCCATGGCCTGCTGCTAACCATCGCCGCGTTCGCCATTGCCGGGATGCTGGCAGTAACCGGCGCAGCCTTGCCGGTTCAGGCACTCGCCGCGCTCGCCGGGGCGGGCGCGTTCGAGGCGTGGAGTGGGCTGACCCACTCGCTCCTCCAGCGAGAGCGGATCACGGCCGCGCTGCGGCGCATCGCCGCCCTGGCCAGCCTGCCGCCCCGCGCGACAATGCCAGCCGCTCCGCAACAGACCGGCGCGGCTCCCGCCCTCACCTTTCACGCCAACGGCGCGGCGCTCACCGTCGCGCCCGGCGGGCGGATCAGGCTTGCCGGGCCGTCGGGTAGCGGCAAGACCCGGATGCTCGAAAATCTGGTCGGCCTGCGCCGCGATGCGCCGGAGCGGACATGGCTCGGCGAAACCGACACCACTGCCCTCGGGATCGACGTATTGCGCCAGGCATTTGCGGTGTCGGCACAGGATGCCCCGCTGCTGGCCGGGACGCTGGCGGATAATCTGCGGCTCGCGAAACCCGGGCTGACCGAGGCGGAAATGTGGGCGGCGCTTGAAGTCACCTGCCTGGCCGATACCGTCCGCGCCATGCCGGGCGGGCTGGCAACGTGGCTTGGCGCAGAAGGCGCGCGGCTTTCGGGCGGACAGCGCAAGCGTCTGTCACTGGCGCGCGCACTCCTCGCCGGAAAGGCCTGGCTGGTGCTGGACGAGCCGAGCGAAGGGCTCGACGCCGCGACCGAACGCCGCCTTGCCGACAATCTCGATGGCTGGCTGCGCGAAACCGGGACCGGCCTCGTGCTGGTCAATCACCGTCCCGGGCTCGACCGGCTGGCGGACTGTGCGCTCTCGCTCTGAGGCGCTAGGGCCGGGGGTGAACCCGCGCAAACATCGCCGCGCCAATCCGCCCGCTTCCCGGCCCGGTGAGGGCCGCCATGCCCTGCGCCGGTGCGGCGGCGACCGGGCTCAGCGCATCAAGCGCAGCGCGAACGCGCGCAACCGCCGCGTCATTGATCGAATAGAACACCTGTTTTGCCTCGCGGCGGGTGAGAACCAGCTCAGCCTTGCGCAGGATGGCGAGCTGCTGGCTCAACGTCGACATCACGATCCCGGTGGCGCCCGCGACATCGCCGACGGCCCGTTCGCCTTCGCCCAGCACGCGCATGATCGCCATACGTAGCGGATGGCCCAGCACGCGAAACAGTTCGGCCGCCTCGTCCGGCTCGCCCCGCGCAGCGAAACTCATGGGCCGCCCCCCTCGATTTCCTTGTAGAACCAGCCGGTAGCGGTCCTGCTCGCGAGCACGTCGGCCGCGTGGAAATCGGGATGGGCCAGCACTTTGCCGCCCGGCTGCCACCCTTCCGGGGTGATCACCGCACCATCGCTCACCCGCTTGAGCGCCGCCACCAACCGCAGGATTTCGCCGACCGAGCGCCCGACATCGATCGGATACCAGGTGATCGCGCGGACAATCCCCGCCGGATCGATCACATAGACCGCGCGCACCGATGCCGCCGTGCCCGCTTCGGCCGAAACCATCCCGAACGCCCGCGCAACCTCGAGCGTGGGGTCTTCGACCACCGGAAACGGGATGGTTACGCCAAAATCATCGTGCAGCGCCCGGATCCAGGCGAGGTGGGAAAACAGGCTGTCGACCGAATGGCCAAGCAGCGCACAATCGAGCGCCTCGAACCGGTCGGCCGCCTGCGCCAGCGCGATGAATTCGCTGGTGCAGACCGGGGTGAAGTCCGCCGGGTGCGAGAAGAATACCAGCCAGCGGCCGAGGTACTGGCTGAGCGACACCATCCCCACGGTCGAACGGGCCGTGAATGCGGGCGCCGGTTCGCCGATGCGAATGGCCGGCTGATGCGCCATGCTGATATCCTGCTCCGCCATGCATCCTCACCCAAATGCAACTTCATTTTCTTGTTTTATGCAAATGAGGCCGAATGAGCAACTCCCGGCGCCATCAAGTGCGTCAGGGCGGCCGAGACGACAGGACGAAGCTCAGTCCGACGTGATCATCACCTCGGGATGTTCGCCCGGATCGGGAATATCCAGCCCGTCTTCGTCGGTCAGCGGCACGCCGGTAATGCAGATGTCGCCCTCGTCGATAATCAGCTCGATCGCGGTCAGTTTCTCGCCCTGGCACGGGCCGATGAAGCAGTGCCCGGTATCGATGTCGAACAGCGCCTGGTGCTTGCCGCAGGCGATGAAATTGCCTTCCTCGTCCATGAATTCGCCCGGCACCGTATCGAGCCGGGTTCCGCCATGGGGGCAGGTGTTCTCGTAGGCGAAATAGCGCCCGCCCTTGCAGGTGATGATGATCGGCCACGGCTCGGTGCCTTCGTCGGTCAGCCGGGCGAGGGTAAATCCACGCACTTCCTCTTCCTGGACATCGCGGGTTTCGCAAATGACGAACAGTTCATCCATGGCTTGTCTCCGGCCGGTTGCGCACAATTCTGGTGACGCAAGGGGTATGCCACCCGCGTGATCGCGTGGATTGCGCGGCACACGTGGGGCAAAAGCGACAATCCGCCCGCATGCCGGGCGCTGTCGATGGCGGCTTTGCGACAGAAATCGGGCCTACGAGCCCTTGTGCCAACGCGGATCAGGGCCAAACCGGCGCCTCCGCCCGGCCGCGCTCGCCATAGGCCGGGCCGGTGGCGATCCGCGCGTCGAACAGCGCCTGCCCGATCGTGAAGTGATAAAGCGCTCGAAGCCGCTCGTCGCGGATGCCCAGCAGGCGGTGGATCTCGTCATCGAGGAAACAGCCGATCCCGGTCCCGGCAAGTCCTGCGGCCTGCGCCTCCAGATAGAGCCGGTGCCCCAGCAATCCCGCCTGCCAGTGCTGCGCGCGATAGGCCCACGGGTTGGGCTCGACCAGCGGCGCGAAATCGCTCAGCAGACAGAAGGTCACGCAGCCGTCCGCGGTGATCGCCTGATGGCAGGTCCGCGCGCGCACCAGCTTGCGGCAATCCGCCGTCACCAGCCGCCGGAGCGGAACCGCCCGAGGCACGCCGGTCACTTGTGCCCACGCGAAACCGGGATCGAGCGCGCGCTCCAGTTCGCCGGCGGCGCCGGGGCGCGGCACCGCATAGATCCCGCGCTCAATGCCGTCGACCGCATGGACGAAGGCGATGAGGTGCAGCCCGCTGCCGGCCTGGGGCCGAACGGCGTCGATGATCCGGGCGAAGCTGCCAAGCGGCATCGCGTAAGTCCGGTCATAGCGCTGGGCGCTGCGCCGGGTGAGGATGGTCGTGACGGCCGCTGCCGGCGGCGGCGGCAGCACCGGGGCCGGCCGGGCAAGCGGGAGCTCCTCGCCGGTGCCGAGCCCCCGCGTGGCGGCCGCGACTTCGTCGATCACCGGCCAGCGATACATCGGATGCGGGTCGAGCAGGCTGGCCGCGCCGTGCCACTGCGCGGATGGGCCGGGAACCGGCGCCTGCGCCGCCGCGTCACCGGGCCGGGCCAGGTCCACCGCCAGCAGCAGTTCGGCTTCCTCGCGCTCCGCGCCGGCGAAGTCCCCCGCCCGGTCGGTGCCGATCAGGCCCGCGATCACGGAACTCTCCAGCCGGCCGGGCACCGTCACCCGCCAGCCGAGCAGCGCCGCCGCCGCCTGCAGCGCGCCCACCGCATGGCCGATATCGAGCTGGCAATAGCGGAACGCGCGCTCGCCATATTTCCACGCCTCGCGCCACAGCACGGAAGACAGGCCGATCCAGAACCGCCCGCCCGCGAAATCCACCGCACAGCGCTGTTCGAGCGCGTGGCCGCGACTGTCATAATGATGCACGCCATCCGCCAGGCCCGGCACGCCGCTGGCCAGAACATAGGCTTCGGTGGGATGGAGGTTGCCGCTCGAAGGATTGCAGCGCAGCGCCCAGCGGTCCGGACCGGCCTCCTTCCACGCGGACAAACCGAACGACAGTTCGAGCAGCGCCGCTACGGACGGCACGCCAAACGGCGCGGGCGCCACCGATGCCTCGCCGGTCAGCACCGCATAGGGCGCATCCAGCGCGTCGGACACCAGCGGCAGGTCCAGCCGGTCGCACCCGCGCCAGATCCGCCACGGATCGGGCTGCGCATCCCAGTCCAGCGTTTCCGGCCCCCGCGCATAGCCGTCCGCGCGATGCGCGGTGCGGCGGTGATAGGCGAAAACCGCCGCGGCGGCGCGCGCGGCCGGCTCGATGTCGGGCTCGGAAACTGTTTCCATTCCAGCGGGGCAATCAAGTTTCATGCCACGCGAAATCCAAATTGCCCCGTTTCTTGCATTGCCTGTTGCAACTCATCCCGGAGGCCGGAAAAATGTATGATGTTGCAATTGCTGGAGGCGGCCTGTGCGGCCTGGCCGTAGCCGAAGCGCTGGCGGGGCAAGGGCTTTCCGTGGTGCTGGTCGAAGCGCGCGAACGGCTGGGCGGGCGCATCCTGACCCACACCAGCGCGCAGACCGGGCTCGCCGTCGATCTTGGTGCAGGCTGGTTCTGGCCCCATGCCCAACCCCTGTTCAGGGGGCTGATGGAACGGCTCGGCCTGCGGGCTTTTCCGCAATATGACAGTGGGATAGTCCTGACCCTGGGCAACCCCGATCTGGGTCCGCAACAGGCCGGTTCGGATAGTGTCCACGGCGGCGCATACCGCATTGCCGAAGGTCTGGGCGCGCTGATCGCGGCGCTGGCCGACCGGCTCGCCGGAACGCACCTGCGGCTCGGCCAGCGTCTCGCCGCCGTCAGGGACGCGGGCGATCACCTGCGCCTGCGACTGCAGACCGCCGCCGGTGACGACGAGATCGAGGCCCGCCAACTCGTGCTGGCCATTCCGCCGCGACTGGTTGCAACCGGTGTCGCGTTTTCGCCGCCACTGGCGCCGGCCATCGTGTCGGGTTTGGAACAGACACCGACGTGGATGGCGGCTTCGGCCAAGGCCGTGCTGTGTTACGAGGCGGGTGGCTGGCGCGATAACGGGCTGTCAGGCTCGGCGTTCGTCAGCAACGAGCGGGCGGTGCTGGCCGAACTGTTCGACGCCTGCGATGAAACCGGCGAGCACCCCGCGCTGGGCGGCTTCCTCGCGCTGTCGCCCGATCTGCGCACCGACTTTGCCGATGGCCTGCCGATGCTTATTGCCAATCAGGTCGCGCAAGTATTCGGACCCGAATACGAACTGGGCGAACTGCACTATCATGACTGGGCGGCCGAACCGCCCACCTGCTCGGACCATGATCGGGGCGATCCGGCGCGTCCCCAGCCCGCCAAGGCCGACCCGGCGCTGCGCGAGCCGCACTGGGGCGGCAAGCTCCACTTCGGCGGCTCCGAGACCGCCGCGCACGAGCCGGGATACATGGAAGGCGCGCTCGACGCCGCGCAGCGGATCTTCAATGCGGTGACGCTGGCGGCGATGCGTTCGGCCGTGGCCGCCGCGCCGGCCAACCAGACCGGCACCGCGCAATTCGCCGAATGGGTCGAGGCGCAGCGCGAGCCGGCGCTGGCGGTCTATGAACGGCGCATCGCCCACCGCCTCAGCACGCACCAGCGCGGCCAGCTCACCCAGTTGGCCCTGCTCGAAACCGTCGAGGCGGTCTTCGCCGCCGCGCTCGCGCAGCTTGGCGACATTCCCTTCGACACCCGCGACGTTCCGGTCGAAAACGGACGGTCGGCGCTGATGCCGCTGATCCAGGAGCCCTTTCGCGCCTTTCTTGCCGGCTTGATCGAAGACGTGATGCGCTCCAACGCCGGCTCCTGCGCGCTGTCCAATTTCCCCGGAGAACACAAACCGTCGCATGAATACGAGCAGGTCATCCTGCGCGACATCGCCGCCGCCTGGACTGAATTCTCGAAGGCGGCCAATGCGCTGCTGCTGGCGGCGGGCGGGCGCTGATGGCCAATCTCTCGTTCTTCATGACGCCGGGTTCCTGCTCCACCGCGATCCACATCATCCTGGAAGAGCTGGACGAAGTGTTCGAGGTGACGATCGTCAACCTCCCCGCCGGGGACCACTTCAAGCCGGATTACGTCGCCCTCAATCCCAAATCGACCATCCCGGCGCTGCGCCTCGGCGATGGCCGCGTGCTGACCGAAGTGCCGGTCATCGCGTGGTGGCTGGGCCGCAGCAGGCCGCGCGCCGGATTGTGGCCGCAGGATTTCGCGCAGGAAACGCGGGCGCTGGAGCTGATGACTTATGTTTCCGGCACGATCCACGGACAAGGGTTCGCGCGGATTTTCACCACCCCCAGCTTCTCGCGCAACGAAGCGGATCAGGCGGCGATTCGCCAACTGGGCGAGGATATCGTCCACAAGGGGTTCGAGATCGTCGCCGCCACCCTGCCGGATGAAGGCTATGCGCTGGGCGCGTTCTCGGTCGCCGATCCGGTGCTGTTCTATGTCGAATTCTGGGCGGACAAGCTCGGTATCGCCCTGCCTCCGCCGCTGGCCCGGCACTATCGCCTCATGCTGGAACGGCCGGTCGTCAACCGCGTGCTGCGCGAAGAGGGCTACGATCCAGCTAGGCTGGGGCTGATTCCCGGCTGACCGTCTGGACGACCTCGAAGCCTTCGAAACGCGGCGGGCCGAGATAGAGCGGCTTGGTTCCGCCCGCGCGGGCATGCGCCTTGCGGAAGGCTTCGGACTTGGTCCACGCTTCGAAGTCCGACTTCGAACGCCAGACGGTGTGCGAGGCGAACAGCGTGTGGTCTTCCGTTTCCGGCCCGCGCAGCAACTGGAATTCGACGAAGCCCGGCACCGCATCGAGATAGCTGTCGCGGTTCTTCCACACCGTCTCGAAGGCGGTTTCCTCGCCCCGCACAACCTGGAAGCGGTTCATCGCTATGAACATGGTTCTGCAACTCCTTGCGCGGCAGCCGGGATCGCGATGTCCATGCCGCGGAACATCGAACAGCGCTGAAACGCCTCCAGCGTCGGAGGAACCTGTTTCTGGCTGCAATACTTGGCGACCAGCTTGGTCAGCCCCTTGATATCGCGCCCGGTCGCATGGGGGAACACCTCGGCCAGTTCGCTGATCAGCGCGTCGTCCACCGCCAGGCCGAACTGTTCCACCATCACCTGCCAGATGCGGCGGCGCCCTTCCGCGTCCGGGGCGTGATACTTGATGAGCGCGATACAGCGCGAGACGATCGCCTCGTCGATATCGTCCACCCGGTTGGTGGTGAGGAACAGCAACCCGTTGAAATATTCGAGCACCCGCAGGAACACGCCCACCACCGCGTTCATCGTCATGTCGTCGTCGCGGCGCTTGATATAGACGTCGGCCTCGTCGATCAGCATGACCGCGCCCCAGCGCTGGGCGCGGGTCAGCACATCCTTCAGCGCCCCTTCCATCTGGGCGACATTCAGCCCGAGCTGGCCTGAATGGACGCGATAAAGCGGGCGGCGGATGATTTCGGAATAGACCTCGGCGGTCAGCGTCTTGCCAACCCCGGCCGGTCCGGCGCACAGCACGGTGGTTCCGCCCGATTTGCCCTCGACGATGTCGTCCATCAGCACGTCCATCTCGGCGGTCAGGATATCGATCAGGTCGGTCTGCTCGGGCGGCAGCACCAGCTTCTGCTTCAGCGCCGGCTGATAGGCATAAGGCTCCATGTCGTCGACGTGCACCCAGACGTAGTGATGCAGATCGAGGTGGAACATCAGTACCAGCGCGTGCACCGGAATGGCGGTGAACATTCCGGCCGGGATCGTCTCGGCCAGCGCGCGGACTTCGTCCTCGTTATCGTACTGGTTGCTCTTGGCAGCGCGGCGCAGATAGGAACCCAGGATCTCGCCCGGCACGTCAAGCGTCAGCGCGCGCTCGGTCAGGATGCCCTCGTCGTTGACCAGCCGCGCCTTGCCGCCGCTCGCTGAAAGCACCACCACATCCTTGCGCGCCCAGTCGGTATCGCGGCGCGGCGAGGTCGGGTCTTCGGCATAAAACGCCCGGCCTGCCGCCGAAAACTGCTCACCATAGCGGCCGCGCCAGTCGAAATAGCGGCTGGCGGTGGCATCATAGGCCCCGATCAGCTCCGGCGTTTCCTTGAGAAACCCCTTGGCCACGAAGACTTCGCCCACCGTGCGCCCATCGATATCGCTGGCAGTCACGCGGATGACATTGGTGACCAGGCTGCCCTTGGCATTGGCCTTCAGTTCCAGAAAGACCTTGCCCGATTCCTCGTTGTTGGTGGGGGTGTAATCGATCCGGGTGACCACATAAGGCAGCGGCCGGCGCGAGACGTCGGCGCTGAATACCCAGCCCCGGATGCCACCCGCAAGGAGATAGCGCAGCAGCGCCGCGAGGAAATCCTCCAGATCGTTGGGCGTGAAGCGCCGCCCGCCCTCGTCCAGCACTGCGCGCAGCGTCGCCAGTTGCGCGGCACGCAGCTGCATTTCCGGCCCGCCTTTGCGAAACAGCGTCCCCAGATGCGCACACTGCTCGGCGGTGAGCTGGGCGACCGGGACTTCGGCGCGTTCGCCGAAGCGCAATTGCTCGCTCAGCGGCGAAAGTTCGGGCCAGGCCTCGACCAGCGCATCCACATAAGGCCGCTCGATCATCAGCTTCATGCGGCCACGGCCTCCCCGATCCCGTCCGCCAGCGCGGCGATCACCGGCCAGCCGACCGCGCCGGCCGGATCGAGCCGGCGCAAGGCGGCGAGGATTTCGGACGCATCATCCGTCCGGTTATCGCGCAGCGCGATGAACGCCAGCGCTTTCAGCGTATAGAGCGCAAATCTTCCCGGCCCGCCGGGCGGCGCAGGCAGGACCGGCCAGTGCTGCCACGGGCCCGGCCATCCCGCCTGCCGCGCCGCTTCGGCCAGCCCGGCCTGCGCTATCGCCCGCGCCTCCGCCAGATTGCCCTGATACGTGTGGATCTTGTAGAGGCACAGATAAGTCGGCAGGGCCGCCGGATCGAGCGCCAGTGCCGCGCGAAACAGCCGGTCCGCCTCGGCCCGGTCATCGCGATGGGCAACGACTCCGCGTTGCAGCAGTTCGTTCACACTGTCCGGCAGCTCGCCGAAATCGATGTCGTCGAAGGGGGCGTCACTCCGCATTGCGGTCACCTCGCCGCCGGCCTGCGCATGGTTCGCATGGTCCTACCCGAACTTGTAGAGGATGCCGAAGCCACCGCGCGGATAGTTCCACTCGATCTCGCCGGTCAGGCGGGTGACAATGCGGCAGGTGCCACACTCAAGGCAGCCGTCGGGCGAGATTTCAACCACCCCGTCGGTACCCGCGCTATAGCACCCGGCCGGGCACAAATGAATCATCGCACGCAATTCCGGAGAAGGCGTCGTATGGGGTTTGACGCTGATATGCGGCCTGCCCGCATCGACCACGAAGCGATCGAAGTAGAGCTTTTCTTCCACTTTCTCGGCACTGGCGATCATGTTCGTTCTCCGGCAATTCGGGCATGGCGCACGCTATGCCGCGATGTTCGATGTCCCGGCCCTAGCTGTTGGCTGGCGCCGCCTGTCCGGCTTTGCGCGCCGCGATCCACCGCTTGAGCTCGGCCACGTGGTCGCTCTCCTCGTCGACGAACTCGCGGGCGAACGTAACGATTTCGGGGTCGGTCGCGGTCGCGAGCACCGAGGCATAATATTCGAGGCCCGCCGTCTCGGCGGCCAGGGCAGTCTCAAGCGCCTCGTCCGCTCCGATCAGCGGGTCCGCCGCCCAGATCGCGGCCGATTCCGGGCTCTCGCTGTCCGGCCAGTCGAACTGTTCGGGTGCGAGTTGCGGGATATCGCGAAAGCCCGCCCGCGCCTGCGCGTCGGCCAGATGCATCCGCGAATATTCCGCCAGTTGGTGGAACAGCTTGGCCACCGCCCGGTTGCCGCTCGTCTCCATGGCGACGGCCAACTGGCCGAACCGGTCGGCCGCCTCGCGCTCCAATTGAATTGCATGAGCGAGAAATTCTTCAACGGTTTCCATCGCAAGTCCTCTGGGCACTGATGCGTGTCCGCCTCCGGTGGGAAGCATCCGCGCGGGATGCGCACCACCGGAGGCCGGGCACGAACGGGATTACGCGGTTGCCTGAGGTTCGGGCGCCAGAGGTTCGGGATTTTGAGCGGCCCATTCCTCACGCGTGATCCACGCTTCGAGAATCTTCACGTGCTCGGCTTCTTCCCTGACGAAGACCCGCGCCATGTCCCGGATCTCGGGAATGCTGGTCTTGGCAGCCACCGCCAGATAGAATTCATAGCCGCGCTTCTCGCCCTGCAGCGCCGCCTTGAGCGCATCCAGCCGGGTCAACGCCGGATCACCCGCCATCAGCGAGGTGCGTTCGGGCGTAACCTGATCGGGCCAGACATAGTCGGGCGGGATCACCAGATCGGGCGCGAGCTTTCCGGCGCGGGCCTTGGCCTCGCCCAGATGGAGCCGCGAGAAGGCGGCGAGTTGGCGAAACAGCCGGGTCACTTCCTCGTTGCCACATTCCGCCATCTTGTCGGCAAGGCCGTCAAAATGGAGCGCGGCGTCTTCCTCGATCTTGACCGCATAGCCGAGGAACTCCTCGACCGAAGCCATCTCGATCCCGCCGGTGAAGCGCTGCGCCGCATGGGTGATATGCGGGGTCTGGGCAGGCAAGGTCTCGTCGCCTTCGAAGCGCACCATAATGTCCTCGTTGCGCACGAAGCACTGGCAGGCCAGCCGGTAACGCGGCGGCAGGTCGTTGACCTCGGCCTCGAAGATCTCCTCCTTGGTGATCTTGCCGAGTTGCTTGAGCGCTTCCTTTTCCTTTTCGGTGAGGGAAACGCCATACTTGCTGTATTTCGTCGGGGCATCCAGATGGCTGACCTCGACGATGCACGATCCGCATTCGCCATCCTGGCAATCGAACGGAATCGGAATTTTGTGCTGCTTGGCAACAGCAAGAATGGTCCCGCGATCCCCGGCGACGGCATAGACCGTCACGTCGTTAGACATACGGGGAGAGGAAAACGTTATGTTGGCCACGGTAATCTCCTGCGAATTTGTCGTTCAACTTACGTTTTTCTCCCCACACCCCAATCAAAAGCAAAACGCGTGCCATGTGCGGAAAGCCTGGATTTCCGGCAATTCCGCCCGCCGAAAATGTGCGGAGCCTGCCGAACCTGTCTGCTTCGCGACAATTCATTGGGGCAGCGCAGCCGGAATCCGGGCTTGCCCGGTTCAGGCGTTGCGGCCGGTCGGCGGCGCACTATACCGTACCGGCAGCCGGGCAATCCGGCGCAGGCAACACAGGTTGCAGGAGAGCGAGCGATGACGTGTGGACGTCCCTTTCTACCGGAAACGTCGCCGGCAACGGCGAACTGCCGCAGCGCCGCCGGCCCGTCCACGCGGGCCCAGCAGCAGAAAGCCGGCTAGATGACTGCGGGCAACGCCGGCAAGCCCCGCTGGGTCACGCGCCCGGAAGGCTCGAACTGGGGCGACTTCGGCCCGGACGACCAGCTCGGACGGATGAACCTGATCACCCGCGAAGTCCGCCGGGAAGCTCTGGCCGAAGCGCGCGAAGGGCTGGCATTCTGCCTCAGCCTGCCGCTCGACTATCCCGGCGGCGGCGCGCAACCGGAAGCGCGCAAGGCCCCCCGCCTGTTCTCCACCAGCGACGGCGAAGGTGGCGATTGGTACAACCTGCCGATGGGCATCGGCACCGATCGGCCGCGCGGCGTGGTCTGCGATGATGGCGTGGTCCTTCACACCCAATATTCGACCCAATGGGATTCGCTCGCCCACTGGGGTGCCCGGTTCGACGCGGACGGCGACGGCATCGCGGAAATCGTCTATTACAACGGCTATCGCGCCGACGAACACCTGATTGCCCCGCAAGACGGCCATCCGCCGCGCGCCGCCGCGCTCGGGATCGAAAACCTCGCGGCCAGTTGCGCGCAGGGGCGCGCCGTGGTTCTGAGCCTCGTCGAGCACTTCGGCACCGGCCGGACCTGGGTCGATTTCGAGATGCTCGAACAGGCGATGCGGGCACAACGGGTCGAAGTGCGGCGCGGTGATTTCCTGTTGCTGCACGCCGGGCTCGACGATGCCCTGTTGCGCATGGGGAAGCAGCCTTCCGACGTCCTGCACACCGTTGGCGCGGTCCTCGATGGCCGGGACGAGCGGCTGCGCAACTGGATCGATCAATCCGGCCTGGTCGCCATCTGCTCCGACAATCAGGCGGTGGAAGGCGTCGGCTTTGCCGATCACGAAGCCGGTGATCACACCATGCTGCCGCTCCACGAGCTGTGCCTGTTCAAGCTCGGCATTCATCTGGGCGAGCTGTGGCGGATCGGCGAACTCTCGCGCTGGCTGCTGCAGGAACGGCGCACCGCCTGCCTGCTGACCGCCCCGCCGTTGCGGCTACCGGGCGCGGTCGGCTCCCCCGTCACGCCCGTCGCCACGGTCTGAACGCGCGAGCCCACCGGGCGATGCCAGCATTGCGCGCTCTCCCGGGCAGCAGCTTGCCACCCCCGCGCAAGCCAGCGAGCAAAAGCTCCCGGCCCGGCCCTGTGCACCGCAGGTTCGTTTGGCGCAAGGCCAGGCGGGCCGGTCCGCTTGCGCATGTCCGGCATCGAACAGAGCTGGCCTGAAGGGCGGCTGCGAAACCCTTTCTGGTGCTCCCCGCCCCGAGCAGGCCGGTCTCCCAGCGGGTAGCCGTCGTTGTCGCTACCGGTCGTTGCAACCGATCCATGCGCATGAACGCACCAGTTTTCGCTTCCCAGCGCAACCGCTCATGAAACTTCCCGACCGGGCAGTTCCCCGGATGGCCGTTCCCCGAAGGCCACGTTCCCGGCCCACAAATTCCGCCGTTCCCGCATGACACCGGAATCCAGGCACCGGCATAGCGCCCCGGCGGCGCCGCGCGCGCGGATGCACCGGGGCGCTCACCCACCCGGTCCGCCCGGCGCGGCTTCGCGTTCAATAGCTGCCGCTGGCCCCCAGCACCGCCGGGATGGTGCGCAGCACGATCCGCAGGTCGAACAAGAACGAGGCACGCAGCCGGTATTGCCGATCGAGGTCCACCCGCTGTGCATAGCACACGTCATTACGGCCGCTGACTTGCCACAGGCCGGTCAGGCCCGGCTTCACCGCGCAGTAATCGGCAAAGCGCGGCCCATATTTCGCAATTTCCGCAACGACGATCGGGCGCGGGCCGACCACACTCATTTCGCCGCGCAGGATGTTGATGAGCTGCGGCAACTCGTCGAGGCTCAGCTTGCGGACCACCTTGGCCAGGCCCGAGACGCGCGGATCGTCGCGCAGCTTGTGGTCTGCCGCCCATTCGCGGCGCGCGGCAGGGCATGCGGCCAGCGTTTCAGCCAGAACCCTGGCCGCGTCCGCGCGCATGGTGCGGAACTTGATGCAGCGGAACGTCCTGCCGCGATGGCCGATCCGCCGCTGCACGAAGAACAGCCGGCCCGGACTGTCCACCTGCAGCGCCGCCGCCAGCAGCAGCATGAACGGCAGCGCGACAGCCAGGAAGGTCGCTGCAAAGGCGATGTCGAAAGCGCGCTTCAACGCTGCGCCAAGGCCCGTCACCCCGTCCGGTCCGGCGGGCAGCATCCGATAGTCCGCGCGGTTCGCGCGTTGAATAACGCCCGCGCCCGGCGCGCTGCCCGGTCCGGCGCGGGACAGCGCGCAGGCGGGAGCTTCGGGCAGCAGCCCCGGCCGCCGTTCGGCTGCGGCGCAAATCCCGGGGTTGAGTCGGCGTTGCGGCCTCGCTGGAACCGCGATTTCGGCAGCCTGCCCAGGCAGCCCGGCAGATTCACGAGGAAGAGAGCCCGCCCAGACCGAACCCCGCCACGCCAGCCGCAGCCGGGCAACATCGGATCGGGAAATGTCCGTTTGGGAAGGCTCCGATCGTGAAATATCTGGCCGGGGAATATCTGGCCGGGCAAGCTCCTGCCGGGAAACATCCGATCCCGGCAGCGGGGGGCGCAATGCCTCCGGCCAAAATCCGGAGCCATTGCCCGGCCGGCACGCCAGATCTTCATAGGGTCGGATTGCGTTCACCATAAATGCCCTGTTGCGGCGGAAACGTCGGACCCGCACGGGCAGGTTTCCGCAAGCCGGATCAGAAGTTGCGCTCGGGAATCCGGATCGTGTCCCCCGGCTGGACCGCGGTCGCGCTCGTCAGGCGCACCGCGCGCTCGGCGGTCTCGTGCTCGGCGCGGACATAGGCATATTTCTCGCTGGCACGGTAAGTGAACCCCCCGGCCTTGGCGACCAGCGCATAGACGCTCATGCGCTCGCCATAGGGAAACTCGCCGGGGCGCTGGACCTCGCCCAGAATATAGACCGGGCGAAAGTTGATCATCTCCACCGCGACGCGGGGATTGCGCATGAACTCGCTGGCGAGCCGGCGCTGCAATTCGGCATTGAACTCGCTCAGGGTCTTGCCCGCAGCCTGGACCGGACCGAGCAACGGGAAGGCCACGGCGCCATTCGCGCCGACCCCGAAATCGCCGGTCAGCCGGTCTTCCCCGTAAGTCGTCACATGCAGACGGTCGCCCGCGCCGATCCGGTATTCAAAGGCACCGACGCTGGCGCGTTCGGTCAGATTGGCCGGAGCGCAGGCGCCCAGCAACAGCAGCGACGCCGGCAGGAGCGCCGTCCGAAGCCGGGGCAGAAACAGGGAAAGCACAAATCGGCGGATCATTCGCAAAGCCCTCAAGCGGCTGCCGGCAAAGCGGGCGGGTTGACGCTGCGCGCATTATGCCTCGTTTCGCGCGGTTACGGGTCCAAACTACCTCCGTTCCGGATCAGGTCGCCTGGCAGCGGGATGGCGCGAGAGCGACCTCCCGGCCACGACGCCCCGCGCATCCGTCCTTCGGGCGACGCCAACTGCGAGCCGAAAGCCATCCACCACACCTGCGGGGCCCTGGAAGGCTTCGAGGCTCCCGAAGCAAGAGCGCGGAGCTGGCCGGAAAGCCGCGCGATTGGCAGGTCCGGCGTCAGCCCACACGGCGTGGCGCGGAGCAATTCTGATCCAGTCGCCGCGCGCCGTCGCCCCGCCTCGTGCGAAGTCCGGATTCCGCGCCTAGCGAAACTGCCCGAGCACCGCAGCCAGGTTCAGAGCGGCAGCGCGCCAGGTGAACATCTCGGCGCGCGCGCGGCCGGCCGCCACGCAGTGCCTGCGCAAGTCCGCATCATCGTGCAGCCGGCCGATCGCGGTGGCCCACGCGGCCGGATCGTCAGGCTGGGCATAAAGCGCCGCCTTGCCGCATATTTCCGGCAAGGCCCCGCACGGCGCGACCACGGCCGGGCAACCAAGCAGCATCGCCTCGAGCGGCGGCAGGCCGAACCCTTCGGTGGTCGAGGGGAAGGCGAGACACAGCGCCGCCTCCATCAGCGCGCGCAGCTCGCCATCTTCCACCCGCCCCGCAAACACGACATTGTCCGGCACCGCATGGCCGTCGGCTGCAAATGCACCCCGGTCGGCCCCGCCGAACAGCACGAGCCGGACCCCGGCAAGCTCGGGCGCGGCGAAGGCGCGCAGCAGCACACCGATGTTCTTGTGCGCCTGGGTGTTCGCCAGCGCGAGCACGTAGCTGCCCGGCACCAGGCCGAGCCGCGCGACGACCCGCGGCTCCGGCATCACCGCGCGGACATGATCGACCCCGTTGTGGATCACCGCGACGCGGGCCGCGGGCGCAAGTTCGGCCGCGACGATCTGGCGGCGTGAATAGTCCGAAACCGTAAGCAGCAGGCGGTGCCGCCGGGCGATCAGCGGCTGGATCAGGCGATACCAGGCGCGAAACGCGGGACGGTAGGACTTCGGCGAAAGCAGCACCTGCACATCGTGGATCATCGTGACCGCGTCGCGGGTGAGCACCGGGCCAAGGTTGCACAAGTTGAGCAGCAGTGCGCGGCCCTGCGGCAGACTCCGGTTCTGCCCGGAACCCCACCTCGGCCGGGCGGCAGGCCCTGCTTGCAAAACCGGCTCGCCACCGGGCCCGGCAGCTCGCTCCGGGCCGGTTCCCACACCCCGGCCGCGCGCGCGACGCAGCGGCAGCGCCAGTTGCTCCCACGGAATATGCACGAACGGCCCCAGCATCCGCACGGGGCTGCGCATCGCCCCCGCCCGCGCCATGCCATCGCGCGGCGACAGTACCTCAAGCGCCAGACCGCGCGCGGCCGGATGGCCTTCGGCGATCAGGTCGGCCAGCGCATTGCCGAGTTCTTCCGCCACCCGGTGCACCCCGGTCGGCGCGGCGGAGAGGAATTTGCCGTTCAGTTGCAAGCCCAGGGTGGGCGCGGAGGGGGCAGCCAGAACGGGCGCGGGGTGGGTCATGTCAGAAACCCAGCCATCGCTGCAGCCGCAACGGCCGCAGCACGCGTTCGGCAAGGAGCGGACCGGCCACGCCGGCCAGCACCAGCAGCACCAGCAGCGCACCCGGATCGGTGACCAGGCGCAGCTCGGTCAGCACGATCCGCGCCCCGGCGATGAACAACACGTGGAGCACGAAAATCGGCATTGTCAGCCGGCCGATCTGCGCCAGCGGGCCGGCCGCCCGGCCCGCCACGCTGGCCAGCCCCACGACCGCCAGCATGCCGAAGATCGCGGCTGCGAGCACCGGCAGGCGCCAGGCGAGATTGGCGATCTGCGCCGACCCGGCAGTGGCCAACGGCAGGTCAGGCGCATATTGCCCCACCGCCAGCAACGTCGCGCCGATAGTCGCACCGGCCAGCGCGGGCAGCACTGCGGCGCGCACGGCGAACGGCTGCTCAACCACCAGCCGGCGCAGCCCTTCCGGGGTCAGCCAGACCCCGATCGCATACCACAGCAGGTTCACCAGCACGAATTTGAGCGGCGGCTGCAGCGGCACGATCACGGCCAGCGCCTTGGCCGCGAGCCCCAGCAGCAGCAGCCCTTCCCGACCGAAGCGCGGCAGCACGGTCACCGCGATCACGTGGAGCCAGAACAGCACGTAGAGAAACCAGAACTGCGAAACCGTCTTCCACGGGAGCGCAAGCACCGTCGTCAGCCAGTTTGCGCCGGGATGGTTCACCAGTGAACCCAGCGCGCAGATCACTCCGAACTGCGCCGCCGACCACAGGAAATAGGGCCAGACCACGGTTGGCAGCAGTCCGGTCAGAAACGGGCGGGCGCCGCGCCCGATCCGCGCGCCGACCAGCAACCCGGACAGCACGAAGAACAGCGGCATGTGGAACGTGTAGATCGCGAAAAATGCGCGGCGAAACGGATCAAGCTCGGCTCCGAGCGGCGAATCGATGATCCCGCCGAGGGCATGGCCGATCACGACCAGGATTATCCCAAGCCCACGCGCGGTATCGAGCCAGCCGATCCGCGCCGCATCGGCCCGCCCGCCTGCTCGTGCTCCGGTCGTGGCCCCGTCCGGGACTGGTCCGGCCGTCATGGCCCCGGTGGCCGACCGGCCGCCTGCCACAGCGCCGGCGCCACCCGATTGGCGCTCGCGTTCGATTAGGGGAAGCCGGTGCGCAGACATGACCGGCATTCTCTTAGACACACAAACCGCCGGCGGTTGGAACACTACATCCGAAATGACGGCATCTGCGCGTGGGCTGCGGGCAAAGCCGCCTATCCTCGCCGCTCATCGGACGGGGCGGAATCATGGGTGCGGTCAAGCAGGTCATCTACATTTCCGGGTCGGGCCGCAGCGGGTCGACCTTGCTGGAAAGGATCTTTCATTCAGCCCCGGGCGCCTGCTCGGTGGGCGAGCTGCACTGCATGTGGCGCCTGCCCGCCGACGCGATCACCTGTTCGTGCGGCGCGCCCTTCGCCGCTGACGACCGCTGGCGGCGGATCGTCGCCGAAGCCGGCTTCGATCGCGCCACGCTGGAGGAGCTGCTGGCCCTGGAGGGCACGGTTTGCCGCAGCGGCTTCATCGCCCGCCACCGCTTTTCACTCGATTCGCTGCGGGCAGACCCGCAAGTTGAGCGCTTCCTCGCGCTCCAGTTCCGGCTGTTCGATGCGATCGCGCAGGTCAGTGGCAGTTCGCTGGTGGTGGATAGTTCGAAGGCCGGTCCGCGCGCATGGCTGCTCGCCTGCGATCCGCGCGTCGCCGTGCTCCACCTCCACCGCGACCCGGCCGACGTGATCGTCTCATGGCGCTCGGTAAAGTTCGACCCCGGGCTCGGCACGGCGATGCAGCGCATGCCGGTGCGCGCCGCCGCGCTCGATTGGTGGAAGGCGGACCGGTTCGCCGCGCTGCTGGCCCGGGTCCATCAGGTCGCCCGCGTCGATTATCACGAATTGTGCCGCGCTCCGCGCGCCGCACTGGCCGCCGCGCTCGCCAAGCTAGGCGTCACGCTGCCCGGCGAACCGCAGTGGCTCGGCCCGGACGCGGTCGAACCGGGCGACAATTATCATTCGCTCAACGGCAATCCCGACCGGTTTGACACCGGCCCGCTGCGGATCGCCGCGCGCCGGGTGGACTGGTCGCGCATCGCCGCGGCAGAACGTCCGCTGATCCGGCTTGCCGCCGGCACGCTGCGTGTCCTGTCGCCCCGCAGGCCGTTCCGCCAGCCCGTCAGGTAATCACGCTCGGGCGGTCCATCCCGGTGTGTTCGCGGATTGCCGCCACCGCTTCGGCCGCCGCGATCAGCGGCGCCAGCGCGTCGCCCGTATCGAGCGCGAGATTTCCCCCGGCCGGCTCGTAGCGCTCGATATAGACCCGCAGCGTCGCCCCTTGCGTGCCCGTGCCGGACAGGCGGAACACCACGCGCGAGCCATCGGCGAACAGCACCCGCACACCCTGGCGGGCGCTCACCGAACCATCGGTCGGATCGGTATAGGCAAAGTCGTCGGCCCCGCTCACCACGCCTGCCGGGGTCGCGCGGCCCGGCAGGTCCGGCAAGCTGGCGCGCAGCGCGGCCATCAGCGCATCGGCCCGTTCGCTCGCGATCCCCTCATAGTCATGGCGGGCATAATAATTGCGGCCGAACTGCGCCCAGTGCTCCGCCATGATCGCCGCCACGCTGGTCTTGCGCGCCGCCAGCACATTGAGCCAGAGCAGCACCGCCCAGACCCCGTCCTTCTCGCGCACGTGGTCCGAGCCCGTTCCCGCGCTTTCCTCGCCGCAGATCGTCACCATCCCGGCATCGAGCAGGTTGCCGAAGAACTTCCACCCGGTCGGCGTTTCATAAAGCGGAATGCCCAGCCCCTTGGCCACCCGGTCCGCCGCCCCGCTGGTCGGCATCGACCGCGCGATTCCGGCCAGCCCCCCGGCATAGCCGGGCGCGAGCCGGGCATTCGCCGCCAGCACTGCGAGCGAATCCGACGGGGTCACATATTGCCCCTTGCCGATGATCAGGTTGCGATCGCCATCCCCATCGGAAGCCGCGCCGAAATCGGGCGCGTCCGGTCCCATCATCCGCTCATAGAGCGCGCGCGCGTGGACCAGGTTCGGGTCGGGGTGATGATGTCCGAAATCCGGCAGCGGGGTGCCGTTCACCACCGTGCCTGCCGGCGCGCCCAGCCGCGTCTCGAAGATCTCCTTCGCGTAAGGCCCGGTCACCGCGCTCATCGCGTCGAACGACATGGTGAAGCCATCGCCCAGCATCGCCCGGATCGCGGCGAAATCGAACAGGCTCTCCATCAGGTCGGCATAGTCGGCAACCGGATCGATCACCTCGACCGTCATCCCGCCAAGCTCGCACCTGCCGGGCGTGTCGATATCGACATCGGGCGCGCTGATCGTGCGGTAGGCATCGATCGCCAGCGTGCGGGCATAGATCGCCTCGGTCACTGCCTCGGGCGCGGGGCCGCCGTTGCCGATATTGTACTTGATCCCGAAATCCTCGTCCGGCCCGCCGGGGTTGTGGCTGGCCGAAAGCACCAGCCCGCCGAACGCCCCATACTTGCGAATCACATGGCTCGCCGCCGGAGTGGAAAGAATGCCCCCCTGCCCCACCAGCACCCGGCCGAAGCCATTGGCCGCCGCCATCCGCAGCGCGACCTGGATCACCTCGCGATTGAAGAACCGCCCGTCACCGCCGATGACCAGCGTCTTGCCGGCAAAGCCCTCCAGCACGTCGAACACCGACTGGATGAAGCTCTCCGCATAATGGGGCTGCTGAAAGACCTTCACCTTCTTGCGCAGGCCGGAGGTGCCCGGCTTCTGGTCGGTGAATGGGGTGGTGCTGACCACTTCGATCACGCATGAACTCCGTTGCTTCCTGCTGCGCAAGTCGTGCGCCGACGCAGACGATTGTGCAACCGCGAAATCGCATTCCGGTACCCTTCCGCGCATCAGCCGAACGCGGTTCCGCTCGGGCACCGATTGGCGTATCGTCGCCCTCATGAGCGAGACGCAATATCTCGCGGGGCGCACCCTGCTGGCCTTGCCCGGCATGTTCGACCCGCGCTTCGCCCGCGCGGTAATCGCGATGTGCATGCACGACGAGCACGGCGCGCTCGGCATCGGGGTCGGGCGAATTCACGATGGCTTGCGGTTCCGCGCGGTGCTTGAGGAAGCCGGAATCGATCCCGGCGCGGCGCCGGATGCGCCGGTCCATCTCGGCGGCCCGGTCGAACCGCAGCGCGGCTTCGTCCTCCACTCGCCCGACTGGGAAGGAATGGGCACGATCACGGCGGGCACCTTGTGTTCGCTGTCGTTCTCGCACGACGTGTTGCGCGCGATTGCCGAAGGCACCGGCCCGTCGCGCTGGCTGTTCGCGCTCGGCTATGCCGGCTGGGGCGGCGGCCAGCTCGAAAACGAACTGCGCCACCACGGCTGGCACGTGGCCGACGGGCGGCCCGATATCCTGTTCGCAACCCCGGCCGAGCAACGCTGGACCGGGGCGTGGAAGGCTGAAGGGATCGACCCGGCGCTGCTCGCCAGCCAGACCGGGCAGGCCTGAGAGGCATCCCGAGCATGATCGAGCCCTGTCGGGGCTTGACCTTGGCGGGCGCGCAGTTCTTCTAGCCGCGCATGCAAAACACGATGATCGCCGCGGCCCGTGGCGAGTGAACCTTACTACCCTGCGCCGGCCCAACGGCGGCTGATCACCTTTTCGGTGATGGCGGCCGGCACGCTGGTGTCGCTCGACATGACGATCGCCAACGTGGCGCTGCCGCACATGCAGGCCACGTTCGCCGCCGGCCCCGAAGAAATCGTCTGGGTGCTGACCTCCTACCTGGTTGCCACCGCGATCGCGATGCCGCTGGGCGGCTGGCTGGCGACCCGGTTCGGGCGCAAGCGAACCATGCTGGCGGCAACGCTGGGCTTCACCATTGCCTCGTTCGCCTGCGGCTCGGCCAATTCGCTGGGCTTCATGGTGTTCGCGCGGCTGGCCCAGGGGTTTTTCGGGGCCGGGTTGATCCCGCTGGCCCAGGCCACCCTGGTCGATATCAACCCGCCCGAGCGAACCGCCCGAGCCATGGCGCTGTTCGGGGTCGGCACGATGGTCGGCCCGCTGTTCGGCCCGACCATCGGCGGCTGGCTGACCGACAGCTTCACCTGGCGCTGGGTCTTCTTCATCAACGTGCCGGTCGGCCTGATCGCCCTCACCGGCCTGTGGTTTTCCGAGGCCGAGCACCACCGCACCGTGGCCCAGCGCTTCGACATGTTCGGTTTCATCGCGCTGTCGCTGGCCATCGGCGCGTTCCAGTTGGTGCTCGATCGCGGCCAGCAGCTCGACTGGTTTTCGTCGACCGAGATATGCATCGAAGCCGGGGTGGCGGTGGTCGCGCTGTGGTTCGCGGTGGTCCACATGCTCACGACCTCCGCGCCGTTCATCACGCCGGCGCTGTTCAAGGATCGCAACCTCACTCTCGGCCTGGTCCTGAGCGCGGCGATGGGGCTCGTCTCGTTCGCCATCATGCCGATTATCGTGGTGATGCAGCAGCAACTGCTCGGCTGGTCGCCGCTGTTCAGCGGGATCGTCGGCTTTCCGCGGGGGGCGGGGATGATCATCTCGCTCATTCTGGTCGGCCGCATGGTTCCGATCGTCGGACCGCGCGTATCGCTGGCCTGCGGGCTGGCGGTCGTCTCGTGGTCGCTGTTCCTCCAGGCGGATATCGATCTTTCGGTCGATGCCCGGACGATGGCGATCTACGGGTTCGTCCAGGGCTTCGGCACCGGGCTGATCTTCGTGCCGCTGTCGGTGATCGTGTTCGCCACCTTGCCGCAGGCGTTGCGGACCGAGGGCGCGGTCATGTACAGTTTCACCCGCAACATCGGTTCGTCGATCGGCGTGTCGATGCT
>JBFWKI010000021.1:0-63480 GCA_050252755.1 Sphingobium sp. | reverse complement strand
GAAGTGGTCCGATCAGCGTCCATTCTTCATCCGACACACCAATCCGCTCGCCCAAGCCTGCCTCCCAAAAAGCAGCCTTGAATCAACCGGGAGTCACTCAGTCAAGCTTTGTCCACGAAACCTAATTCTGTCTGCCAAGGATTACAGGTTCCTATACTTTGGCCACTCATTTTTAAAACAGGCCATGAAATCACCTTCGCCTATGGTTCTTTTAAGTGGAACAATCTCGCGAGCCACAATGCCGGTGTGACTGTCGCCATAGTCGGCATATCCAACCATGCTGGCCGAACACGAACGCTATATTCGGTTGATGCCAACGATAAGGTTGTGGCTAAAGGCGTTGATAACATAAATGCTTATCTCGTTGCCGGTGTAAATTTGGAGGTCGAGGCGCGAGCGCGTCCATTGACCGATGTTACGGAGATGCAGGTCGGGAATCATCCCTATTATGGTTCCGCTCTGATATTTTCGAACGATGAGGCTCGGTTGATTGTTGAGCAAAGCCCCGCTGCATCGAGGTTCATACGTCCACTCTATGGCTCTAAGGAGTTTATTGCCGCCTCGCCTCGCTCGTGCCTTTGGATTCGGGATGACGAGGTATCGGACGCGCTCGCCATTCCGCAAATCGCTTCAAAGTTTCAGGCTGTCGAGGCTGCGCGACGGGCCGCCACGCAAGATAAGGCTGCACAAAAGCTCGCAGGAACACCCTATAAATTCAGAGAGCAAATTTCAGCGAACGATCACACCCTTATAATTCCCAAAGTGAGTTCTGAGAATAGACCCTTCCTTCCGGTTGGCCTTCTCGATGCGAATTGCATCGTCCAAGAAAAGGCGTTTGCGCTCTACGATGCTCCTCTCTGGAACATGGCGGTGATAGCGTCACGTTTGCATTGGGTATGGATTGGCACGGTTTGCGTGAGGATGCGGACTGATTTTTCCTATTCCAACACGCTCGGCTGGAATACCTTTCCGGTGCCCACGCTGACCGAAAAGAACAAGGCTGACCTGACCCGTTGCGCTGAGGACATACTATTAGCGCGCGAAGCTCATTTTCCGGCCACCATCGCCGAGCTTTACGAAGTCAAGGACGGCATGAGTAAAATGCCCGCCGACCTGCGCGAAGCGCATGAGCGCAACGACGAGGTGCTGGAACGCATCTATATCGGACGACGATTCCGCAACGATACCGAGCGGCTGGAGAAGCTGTTCGACCTTTATACCAAGATGACGACCGCCAAAACCAAAGCAAGGGGGGCGGCATGAGCGCAGCGATTATTGGGCTTCTCGGGGTCATCCTTGGTAGCATTCTAACAAGCTTCAAGGATTTGGCGGCACACGTATTCACACAGAGAGGCAATGGCCGATATGCGGCTGTTCGGATTATTGCCGTGCTTGATGAGTATGCGCAGAGTTGTGTTTCCGTCGTTACCGACGATGGAACGCTTGAGGGCCGACCAGCGGGAAGAACCGAGCAGGGCGAGGAGTATTATGACCCACAGGTTCTAAGCCCAGAGCCTCCGGAATTTCCCCACGATGTAGATTGGCGAAGCATCAGCTTCAAATTGATGTATCGCATCTTATCCTTACCAAACACCGCACGAGAAACTGACCGATATATAAGTGCGGTTGCAGATCATTCTTTCCCGCCCGATTATGATGAACTGTTTTCTGCCCGGCAGGAAGGCTACGCGCATCTTGGCTTGGAGTCAGTAAACTTGGTCAAAGAGTTGCGAAGTGAGTTTGACTTTCCCGCTGCGCCAAAAAAATTCTGGGACTGGGGCTGGGATACAGAAAAATTCTTTCAAGATAAACTCAATGAATTTCAAACACGTCGCCAAGTGAGCGACGGAGGCGGGGGACTCAACCAATGATCGACCACAAGAAAGTCCCATCCGTTTCGGTATCCTATGCCCAGAGCGGCAGCAGCAATAAAGCAAATGCGCTTGGCATGAGGCCGATGCAGGAACGCGTTTACGAAAAGCGCGGCGAGCAATATCTGTTGATTAAATCACCCCCGGCGTCCGGCAAAAGCCGCGCCCTGATGTTCGTCGCGCTCGACAAGCTGGCCAATCAGGACGTGAAACAGGCCATCATCGTCGTGCCGGAGAAAAGCATCGGCTCCAGCTTTGCAGACGAGCCGCTGACAACATTCGGTTTTTGGGCCGACTGGACCGTCACGCCTAAATGGAATCTCTGCAACGCCCCCGGCGAGGATGGTGGCAAGGTCAACAGCGTCGGCGCTTTTCTTGAGAGTGACGACAAGGTGCTGGTCTGCACCCATGCCACTTTCCGCTTTGCGGTGGAGCGTTTCGGCGTGGAAGCGTTCGACAACCGCCTGATCGCGGTGGACGAATTTCACCATGTTTCCGCCAACCCCGACAATGTGCTGGGCAAACAGCTTGGCGAGTTCATTGCCCGCGACAAGGTGCATGTCCTCGCCATGACGGGCAGCTATTTCCGTGGCGACGCCGAGGCTGTCCTTGCTCCGCAGGATGAGGCCAATTTTGAATCCGTTACCTACACCTATTACGAGCAGCTAAACGGCTACGAGTATCTGAAATCGCTCGATATCGGCTATTTCTTCTATTCCGGCGCGTATTCGCAAATTCGCGATGGACGTGCGTGAACTCGACATCGACCTGATCGACAGAATCAATCCGTTTCAGGAAGCCTATGCCATTCTCGCGAAAACCATGAGCGAGGACAGCCTGAAACAAGTCGCGGCTGCCATTTCGGCGCGCCGCACCAGCCTTACACCCGATGAAGCCAAGCAGCTTGCCGTGCGTGCAGTCCAGTTCAAGAAGGAACGCGGACGGCTTCCCTCTATTTCTTCGGGTGATGCATGGGAGAAGCGCATGGCCGAAGGAGCTGCCGCTTTCGTTCGCTTCAAGGATGAGGGCCGCTATGAGTGACCTTGACCTTGACGGCCTGCGCGACGAACTGGCGGATTTTGCCCAGCCGGAAAAGAAAGTCGGACGCGGCCCGCGCGAAGAACGCATCATCGCGGGGTTCGAAGAAATCCAGCGTTTCACCGATGAACATGGCCGCGCACCGCAGCACGGTGAAGACCGCGAGATATTCGAGCGCCTTTATGCCGTGCGGCTCGACCGCCTTCGCGCGTCGGAAGATTGTCGTTCGCTTCTCGGCCCGCTCGATCATCAGGGGCTTTTGAGCGGCGCGGAAATCTCCGCGCCTATCTCTGCCGATGACATGGATATCGACGCGCTCATGACAGAACTTGCCGGAGCTGCTGGGGATTCCGAAATCACCGATCTTCGCCATGTCCGCTCTACCGCCGAAAAGCGCGCCGCCGAAGAAATCGCAAGCCGCGAACATTGCCCTGACTTCGAGCGTTTCAAACCCTTGTTCGAGCAGGTGCGGATTGACCTTGATTCAGGCATCCGCACGACCCGGCAGTTTGTGAAGGATGCCGGATTCCTAAAGGCGGATATCATCGACGGGCAGTTTTTTATCCTTGGCGGTCAGGTTGCCTATGTCGCAGAGGTTGGCGATATCATCCGCGCACCGAACGGCGAAACCGATGCGCGTTTGCGCGTCGTCTATTCCAATGGGACGGAAAGCAATCTGCTTCGCCGCTCGCTGCAACGGGCGCTCTACAAGGATGAGACCGGACGGCGCATCACCGAGCCGACCGCTGGCCCGCTGTTCACCGACGAAAACGATGATGAGGATATTGCGAGCGGGACCATTTACGTCCTTCGTAGTAAGTCAGACCATCCGCTTGTCGCCGCCAACCGGGATGTGCTGCACAAGATCGGCGTGACCGGCGGTGATGTAACACGACGCATCACCAATGCGAAACTCGATCCGACTTTCCTCATGGCAGAGGTGGAAGTCGTGGCCACCTATACGCTCTATAACATCAACCGCGTGAAGCTGGAAAACCTGATCCACCGTATCTTCGCGCTTGCGCAATTGGACATCGAGATCAAGGACCGTTTCGGTAATCCGGTCGTGCCGCGTGAATGGTTCCTTGTGCCGCGTTTTATCGTGGACGACGCCGTGGAACGGATCAAGGACGGCACAATCACGGATTATATCTACGATCCGGCAGGAGCGCGATTGGTGCAGCGCAATGGAGAAAGCTGAACGGGTGGCAGCATGACAATCGAAGTCTAGGCGTTTCGCAATATTCGGATAGGGGCTTGCTATTCGATGATCGCGGCCAGCTTCTCCAGCACCTCGTCAACGATGAAATCCGGCGCTTTCTCGATTTTCTTGGCACCGCGTTCCTGTAGGTCCATCGACCGCACCGCGTTGACCAGCACGACCCCTTGCGTATCGGTTCCGGCAGCCGCGAGTGACACCGTGAAGCCCGCCACGCGGGAGAAGTTACCGCCTTGCGTGATCGGGGCCACAAGCGTCAGACCCAACACGTTGAAGGCCCGTTTCGACAGGACGAGCGCAGGCCGGAAATCGCCCTGCAATTCCCGCCCCACGGTAGGATTCAATGATACCCGGATTATATCGCCACGGTCGAAACCAGCCGCCCTTACCATTCCTCACGTCCGACAGCAGGAGTGTTGTCCCATTCGCGCAACGGTTCCGGCATCGGGGCCGTCAGGTCACATTCCGCCAGCAGCGCTTCCAGCGTGAAGCGGCGTTGCTTTGCTGGTTTCAATAGCAGTCCGCCGTCAGTCTGTTCCAGCGTAACGGTCTGGCCCGCCCCAAGATGAAGGGCATCGCGTAACACCTTGGGAATCACGAGGCCGACACTGTTTCCGAACATTTTCAAAGTGGCTTCCATGATCGCCTCCAAAAGTTTTACATTGTATGATTATGGAGTTTGACGGCTTAAATGTCAAACTAAATTATACATTCGTGGGGCTGAAGAACGGCTGGATGGCGTTGCCTCCGCCCTGTGCTCTAGGCGCGCAGCGCCCGGATCCACCGATTGCGCGCATCGGGATCAACGGGAACAAGATAGGATGCGGCATCGAGCGCGGCATCATAGAGGAGGGACCGCAACGCTGGCGCGGCGGCCACTTCGAGCAGGCGGGTGTTGATGTTGAACGTCTCGCTCGGATAGCCATGCAGGCGACCGGGATTGAGGAACAGGACGCGATAGCCCTGCTGGTCCAGAGTCTTCCACGACACCCATGCCAGTTCGGCATCCTTTGGGTCGGTGATTATTTTTGTCAGATGCGCCGTTCGCGGCGAGACTATATTGACGCCGAGAAAACGGGTAAGTTTCCCTTTACCTGCCTGCGCGTCGATGGCGACAGGTTCGGTGCCGTCATAGATGACCGGCTCACCATCAAAAAAGCCCAGCTCAATGCCGGGCTTGATTGAGCGGCGCGTGTGCGCTGGTAAATTCATAACAGACCGCCTTTTTCAAGAGTTTCGCGTGTGCCGAGGGCCGAGCGGCCAAGCTGGCCGCTCGGGTTGGCTTCCATCATGGCGCAGTGCTGCGCCTGCGCGCGGAATTCCGCTATGATGCGCGCCCGCCGCGCTTCTTCGGCATCACGCCATGCGAGCCGCTGTTCGCGGTGCGCTTCCAGCGACCAGAGGAATTGATATATCTGGATGAAGCCACCGATCAGTCTCATCGGCCTTGCTCCTCATCTTCCCAACTGGCGAAGCGGAACGGCTTTACCGGCTCGACCGTGGGGGTGACGTGGGGCTTTGAAGGCTGATGATCGGGCAATGGCGGCAAAACGACCGCGCCCTGAGCCTTCGCCTTTTCCTGCTGCTCCTGCTGTTCCTGATAAATCAGGTATTCAACGCCGGTCGATCCCAGCACGAACCCCGCGAGCCAAATCCATTGTGATGTGAAGGGTATCTGTTCGCCCAGGATCGCAAACACAATCCCGAGGAAGACCGGCAGCGCAATCATGCCTATGAACCCGCGAACGAAAAACATTTTACCTTCATGGGGCGTCACCGTTTCGTCCATGAACGTGGTGCCATTGTTCTCGGGATCGAAAAGCCGCCACCGGACATAGGCCGCCAAGGACATGCCTGCCGCGTCGTGTTCCAGCCGCGCCCGATCAGCATCCGAGAACCGGAGGCTGAAAGGCGGCTTGCGCTTCTTCGGTTGAGCGCCATCGGCGCTCTTTTCAAACTCAGGTTTGAGCGGGGGAGTCGTCTCTAGGGGCATGGCGGCCCCCCACGGTCACGCGCTGGACCATGCTCCAGATAGGTGTTCCATTCAGTGAGAATCTGTAGTATTTCGTTCGAAGTAGCACCATCAAGGTGCGCCATTTCAGAACAGAACTGCGAACTTCTGGCGCTGGCGGCGCGATGGCAGATTCGTGGCTAGAGCGCGCTGCGTTGAATATGACGCAAGTTGCGCGCTTCCGTTATTTGGTATCGCATCGTTTTTGGCGAAACCGGTTCCCACTTTTTCGCGCGATGCTCCAATATCCGTAAGTTGGATACAGGATAAAGCGCCGGCGCTATGGCGCGGCGTGGCGCGCATCATTGGCGAATTTGCGCAGGCTTTCCGGGCCGATGCGCTTGATGTATAGAAGCGCCCGGTCGATATTGTCCTGCGTCTGATGCGGGCACTGCCTTTATCCCGATGTTCTGTTCTTGAGCGACGGATCGCTCATATCAACCACCTCATTGTCAATTCGCCTCTCGCTTGGCGGGAGAGGGTTGCTTTGCCCGTTAGGAGGCAGGCGGGCGCCTGTCATGATCGATGTTTTGCGCTGCCCTTATCAATGCATCTCGCGGTGCGGGAAGGGACCGAAGCCGTTGTTTCTGGCGTGTCGTTTTCCGCGATCGATCAGCGCGCTGATGCGCGCTTTCGCCATGAGGGAGGCCCTCGACCTGAAGCGCGGGAACGGCGCAAGGCAAAAAAATGGCCGGTCCAAGGACCGGCCTGAAAGTTTTAGGAGAGGATGCCTGAAAGGCAGGATTTATTTCGCACTGCGGCATGATTTTCGCAAATGCAAAAAATCATGTCCCGGATGCATAAGATGCATCCATCCCACGCGCGCGCATATTCCCGCCCTTTCGTGAGCACGCGCCCTCATCGGGTGCTCGTTCGCTTAAATTGCTTTCCGCTCCGTCCCATAGTATTGCGTTTCAGTAGCAGGGGTGTGATGTGCACATAATCCGATCCATTGATCTTAATCTGTTGGTGGTTCTGGCCATTTTGCTCCAGACAAAAAGCGTCACCCGCGCCGCTCAAAGGCTGGGGTTGAGCCAGCCTTCGGTGAGCCGTTCGCTCGGCCAGCTTCGGGAGATTCTGTCCGATCCGCTGCTTGTCCGCTCCAATAGCGGGATGGAGTTGACCCGCCGGGCGGAGGAACTGGCCAAGCCTCTGGAAGGCTGGCTGGCGATGACTTCGCAACTGCTTCAGCCCGATGATTTCGATCCCAAGGGGCTGGACCGCCGCTTTCGCGTCGCCTCCACCGATTTCGGCGTATTGTCCGTCATTTCGCCGGCCCTGCCGTTGGTGGCGCGCGCCGCGCCCGGCGCGGTGATAGAGGTTTCCGCCTTTTCCAGCGACATGATCCGCAAGCTGGTGTCGGGAGAACTCGACCTGATCGTAACGGGCCTGACGCCCGATCCCTCGCAGACCCATATGCGATATTTGTTCAGCGAGACATTTTCCTGCGTGGTCCGGCCCGGCCACCGGCTTGTCGAAAGGCGGGATGCCCCTTTTTTGCCGCTCGATGAGTATCTGGCCTGGCCGCATATCGGCATCGCGATCGGGGACAGGGATTTCGATCATGTCGAATTCTGCCTCGGCGCCAGGGCGGTGGAGAGGAACATCATCGCCCGCACGCCCTATTTTTACGCCACCCCCGATTTGCTCGATTCCGGCGAGGTGGTCCTGACCATGCCGAGCCGGGCGGCGCGGAAATTCGCGCGGCAGCACGGTTTTGTCTGCATCCCGGCGCCGGAAGAAATTGCAGGTTTCGATTATTGGGCGCTGTGGCACGAGCGCAGCGCCCGCGATCCCGCGACATTATGGCTGATCGACCTGCTGGCGACGGCCAGCGCCGATATGCCTCCCCTCGAACCGCCCGCCGATGGCACGGAACCGGCGATCGACGGGTAGCCGATCGCGCGGGGCGCACGCGCCTGCTTTGACAGCGGAGGCATATATCGCCAAGGCGGAAGGACAAGCCCGCATCGCCCGACGCGGCGCGGCGCGGCACCGTAGCGCGGCCTGCCTTTTTTCATCGCGAGTATATATGCAACTCAATGATCTGGATATCGAGCGTTTCCTGCGTGACTATTGGCAAAAGCAACCGCTGCTGATCAAAAATCCATGGGCGTCATGGGTCAATCCGCTCGAACCCGATGAACTGGCAGGCCTCGCCTGCGAGGAAGGCATCGAGGCCCGACTGATCCAGCAAAATGGCGATGGATGGATGCTGGAACATGGCTCCTTCCCCGAAACGCGTTTCGGCCAGCTTGGCAAGGCGCCGTGGACGCTGCTGGTGCAGGCGGTCGATCATCATGTGCCGGATGTGGCGGCGCTCATCGATCCTTTCCGCTTCGTGCCGAACTGGCGCATCGACGATGTGATGGTCAGCTATGCCACCGATGGAGCCGGGGTGGGGCCGCATTTCGACCAATATGACGTGTTCCTGATACAAGGGCTGGGCAAGCGCCGCTGGCAGGTGGGCGGGGTCTGCGATTCCGATACGCCCTTGTTGCCGCATGATGATCTGCGCCTGCTGGCGGAGTTCGAGCCGACCGGGGAATGGGTGCTCGAACCGGGCGACATATTATATGTGCCGCCGCGTTTCGCGCATAATGGCGTGGCGGTGGGCGATGATTGCATGACCTATTCGATCGGCTTTCGCGCGCCCGCCCGCAGCGAGTTGATCGCCGACTGGTGCGACCATCTGATGGATGAATTGCAGGATGAGGACCGGTATGCGGACCCGGATTTGCAGGCGCAGGACAATCCGGGCGAAATATCGGCGGCGGCCCTTGCGCGGCTGCGGGAGATGATCAGCGGGAAGCTGCTGGATCGCGATGCCTTCGCCCGCTGGTTCGGCCAGTATAACAGCATGCCCAAATATGCCGATATGGACTGGCGGCCCGAAGAGCCGATCGGGATGGAGGATGCGCGGCGTCTGGTGGCGCAAGGCCTTCCGCTCGATCGCAATCCGGCCAGCCGCTTTTCGTTCATCCGGGACGGCGCGGCCTCGCTTTTGCTGTTCGTCGATGGGCAATGTTTTGAGTGCGCGGGGGAAGCCATTGCCCTTGCGGAGCAGCTTTGCGCCCGCGACCGCCTGCCGGTGGAGCCGCAATGGGGGCAATCGGACCGCGCGCTGGCCCTCATCGCGGCGCTGTATAATCAGGGCAGCGTGGCGTTCGACAGCGAGGAAGGGCAGGGGACATGTCGCGGCTGATCCTGTTCAACAAGCCCCATGGCGTGCTGACCCAGTTCACCGACAGCCGATCGCCATCGCCGCGCCCGACGCTGTCGGATTTCATCGACCTGCCCGGCGTCTATCCCGCCGGGCGGCTCGATCTCGATAGCGAGGGTCTGCTGCTGTTGACCGATGACGGGCGGTTGCAGGCGCGGATCGCCGATCCCCGCTTCAAGCTGCCGAAATCCTATCTGGTGCAGGTCGAAGGGGAGCCTGAAGAATCGAGCCTCGACCGGCTGAGGCAAGGCGTTGCGTTGAAGGATGGCCGGACCCTGCCTGCCCATGTCGAACGCATTGCCGCGCCCGCCCTCTGGCCGCGTGATCCGCCGGTGCGGTTTCGCAAGAGCGTGCCGGATTGCTGGATCAGGCTGACGATCCGGGAAGGGCGCAATCGTCAGGTACGCAGGATGACGGCGGCTGTCGGCCATCCGACGCTGAGGCTGGTGCGATGGAGCATCGGGGACTGGACGCTGGACGGGGTGCCGCCGGGGGAATGGCGCGACGCCGCCGCTGTCTGACGATGCAGGGATGCTCGCGCCTGCGGACATCGGGCGGCCGTTCATCCGGAAGGGGCGGCGGACCGGTCTGCATGGCTCATCGGGCGCGCTCCGGGCTGACCGGCAATCGCGCCTCTTCGCCCCATGGACAAGGGGCGGTCTTTTGTCTAAGCGCTGGATCGAACCGGGATTATACCGGTTCAGGATCGCGTCGGTGTCCCGAATTGGGACTTAATAGGGAATATGGTGAGAGGGTTCCTCCTCAAATCCATGGCTGTCCCTGCAACTGTAAGCGGTGAGCGCGATGCACAAGCGCGGCAGGGCATAACGTCCCATGCCGCAGCCACTGGACCGGACGCCGAAACGGGCGAGGTCTGGGAAGGCCGTGCATCGAGCGATGACCCGTGAGCCAGGAGACCTGCCGGCGTCTGGTCGCTCTTGCTTTGGTCCAGGGAATGGCCGGGGCACGGTGAACTCCGTCTGAGCGGCGAACGTGCGGCTGGGCCGCAGCGATGGATTTCCATCGGCCGCTTTCGTGCGTCCGTGGCCCGTCGCTGCAACCTGTGGCGGATAGTGTCCGTCACCGGGGTGTGACCGTTCGTAACTTGCAAAAACGCCCGGTCGCTTCGCAGCGACGGGCGCCTTGATAGGAACGAAGAATAAAAATAATGACTGATATGCAGTTCCGCCCGCTGGCGGTCAGCCTGCTGTCGCTCGCCATGGCGCAGGGAGCCATGGCGCAACAGACGTCCTCCACCACGCGGGTCGATGATCGCGACGCCATTTTGGTGACGGGCCAGCGTCAGGCGGGCATCAGCCTTGAAACGCCCTCGACCGCAGGCACGCGCCTGGGCCTCACCGCATTGGAAACCCCGGCGAGCGTCGCCGTGCTGTCGGGCGACATGATCCGCGATTTCGGCTATCAGACGATCGCCGACGCCACCAGCCGCGCGCCCGGCATTTCCGCCGTGCCCTTTCCGGGGACGGGCAATAATGCGCTCAGCACCCGTGGCTTTTACGGCGTCAATTCGATCACCCAGACCTATGACGGCATGCAGCTTTACAATGCGGGCGGCGTCATCACCTTTCCCTTCGACCCGTGGAATGTGGAACGGATCGAAGTGCTCTACGGCCCGGCATCGGTGCTTTACGGCGCGGGGGCGATCGGTGGGGCGATCAATGTCGTGTCGAAAAAGCCCGATCCCGAACAGAGCCGGATGCAGGCGCAGTTCTCCTATGGCTCATGGAACACCACGCGCGCGGCGTTCGACGTGACCGGCCCGGTCAACGATCGCGTCGCCTATCGTTTCAACGCCAGCTATAACCAGTCGGACGGCTGGATGGACCGCGGCCGTTCGCGGAGTTTCGCCGCGTCGGCCGCCTTGCGCTTTCAGGCGACCGATACGCTGGCGATCAGCGTGATCGACGATTATGGCGACACGCGCCCGACCAGCTATGAGGGCACGCCGCTGGTCAATGGCAAGATCGATGAGCGCCTGCGCCGCCAGAATTATAATGTGGCGGACGCCCGCATCCGGTTCGAGGAAAACCGGGCGCGGATCAATCTGGAATGGTCGCCGTCGGAGAATTTCACCTTTCGCAACGACGCCTATATGATCCACCAATATCGCGAATATTTCGAGAATTACACCTACACCTATCTGCCTGCGACCAATGTGCTGCCCGAACAGGTGCGGCGGTCGCAATATCGCGATATCGTCGCCTATCAGCATCAATATGGCGACCATGGGTTCGCCACGATAGAGAGCCGCTTCGGGCAGGCGGAAAACGCGCTGGTGGTGGGTTTCGACATCAATCATAATCGCTATGACCGGCGCGACAATGGCAGCTATACCGGCGCCACCATCGTACCGGCGTTCGATTTCGACCCCGGAACCTATGCGCAGGCGCCGGGCGCGACGTTCCGCCGCCCGCAATATATCGCCTCGGTCGATCAGATCGGCTTTTTCGCGCAGGACCGGCTGAAGTTCAACGAGCAATTGTCCATCGTGGCGGGTATCAGATGGGATCGCTACCGGATGGAGCGCCGCAGCCAGCCTGCGTCCCCCAATGATCCCGAACCCAACAGCGTCAACGGCGCGGGCTGGAATGCGGGCATTGTCTATAATCCGGTGCCCGGCGTGTCGCTCTATGCCCAATATGCGACCGCCAATGATCCGGTGACGTCGCTCGCCAGCATTTCGGCCTCCCAGATATTGTTCGACCTTTCGCCGGGCCGCCAATATGAGGCGGGCGCCAAGGGATCGCATCTGGGCGGGCGGGTCGAATGGACGCTGGCGGCTTACCGCATCGTCAAGAAGAACCTGCTGGTTCCCGTCCTGGGCAACCTCACCCAGACCGAGCAGGTGGGGCGGCAATCGTCGAAGGGCATCGAAGCATCGCTGATGGTGACGCCGATTCCGGGTTGGTCGCTGGTGGCCAATGGCACGATCCTTGAGGCGCAGTTCGACGATTTCTATGCTTCGGTGGGCGGGGTGCGCACGTCGCTCAAGGGCAATCGCCCGCAATTCGTGCCGGAAAAGACCGCCAATGTCCGCACGAGCCTGGACGTCACGCCGACGATCCAGTTGCGCGCGGAGTGGCAATATCTGGGCAAGCGCTATACCGACAACACCAATAATTTTGTGCTGCCCGCCTATGATGTGACGGCGCTGGGCGCTCGTTGGCTGGTGACGCCGGGGCTGAAACTCGACTTCCGCGTCGATAATGTCTTTGACGAGATTTATGCGGTGTCGAGCTATGCGGGCAATGGCACCCAGCAGATATTGGGTGCGCCGCGCAGCTATACCGGCACGCTCAGCATGGCCTTCTGAACGACGGGGAGGGGGGCAGGCGCGATGATGCCTCCTCCCTCTCTCCCTCCCGGTTTTCGGTGGGATACCGCATGAAACGCACCCATATCGGCCTGTTCCTGTTCGTTCTTGCCCTGTTGATCGCGGGGGTGGTGCTGCTGCGCGGCGGGCCTGCCTCCCCGCCGCTCGCCGGGACCGCGAATTTCGAGTTTCGCGACGATATGGGGCGCAGCGTTTCCGTGCGGAAGCCCTTGCGCCGGGTGGCGGTGTTCAATCGCTATGATGTCGAATTCGTGCGGGCCATCGCAGGTACGCAGGTCATCGCCGGTATCGATGCCGGAACCGCGAAGGAGCGCGCCTATTGGCCGGGCCTCGAAAAGGTCGCGATCGTCGGGCAGGGGCAGTCCAATCCCAATTATGACGCCATCGCCGCACTGCGCCCGGATCTGGTCATCATTCCGCGCAACGGCAGTTGGGCCGAGGCGGATCGCATCCTGACGCCGCTGGGCATCCCGGTCGCGGTCGTTACGGCGTGGGATGTGCTGAAGCATGAGGAGAATGTGACGCTGCTCGGCGCGCTGTTCGAGCGGCCGCAACAGGCGGAGGATCTCAACCGCTTCTATCGCCATTGGCGCGATCTGCTGGCGGAGCGGCTGAAGGGCGTCCGGCGCAAGCGGGTCTATATGGAGGAAGTCGGCGATTATCGCACGCTGCTGCCCGGATCGGGCTGGCACGACATGATCGAAACCGGCGGCGGCCTCAATATTTTTCGCGATGTGAAGATCAACGGCGAAACCAAGGGGCGCGGCAATGTGCAGGGCTTCACCGTCGATCCCGAACAGGTGATCGCCCGATCGCCGGAGGTCATCCTGAAACTGGAGCCGGGCCAATATGCGCCGCATCCGCGCAGCTTTTCCCGCGATGTGCTGACCGCCATCGCGAACCGTCCCGGTTTCGCCGCCCTGCCAGCCGTGCGCGACCGGCAGGTCTATCATATGTCCTATTATCTGGCGGGCGGCTGTTCGAAGATTATCGGCGCGTTGCAGGTCGCCAAATGGCTCTATCCCGACCGTTTCCGCGATGTGGACCCCGATGCGGTGATGGCGCAATGGCTGACGCGGTTCCAGAATGTGCCCGCGCCCGGCGGCTATAGCGCGCGGCTGGCGGATTTTCCCCAATGATCCGCGCGCGCTCCGCATCGTTCATCGGTGGCGCGGCATTGCTGCTGGTGGCCCTTGCCCTTTATGCGACGATGCAGGGGGTGACGCAGATCGGCGTCGGTGACGTCCTTGGCGCGATGATCGCCCCGGTCCTGCCGTCATCGGGGAACGTCGTCCCCGTTCAGCAGGACATGGCGATCCTTACCGGCCTGCGCCTGCCGCGCACCCTGCTCGCGATCATCGCGGGGGCCGGGCTGGCAAGCGCGGGGGTAGCGATGCAGGGCATCACCCGCAATCCGCTGGTCAGTCCCTATACGATCGGCATTTCCCCGGCCGCCAGTTTCGGCGCGTCGGTGGCGATATTGACGATGAGCGACCTCGGCGCGGCCAGCCATGTTCCGCTGGTCGGGGCGGCGTTTGCATCGGCCCTTGCCTGCGCGGGGCTGGTCCTTGGCCTTGCGGCGCTGCGCGGGATCAGCGGCACGGTTCTGGTGTTGGCCGGGGTGGGGCTGTCCTATCTGTTCGGCGCGCTCACCGCGACCCTTCAGTTCGTCGCGACGGAGCAGCAATTGGCGGTGATCGTCCACTGGACATTCGGATCGGTGAACGGCGCCACATGGGATGCGGTGGTGGTGACGGGCCTCCTGTTCATGGCGACATTTCCGCTGCTCTGGGGGCAGGCCTGGGCGCTCAACGCCTTTGCGGCAGGGGGTGACGAGGTCGCCGCCTCGCTTGGTTTCGCGGTCATGCGCTGCCGCGTGATCGTGACGATCGCCGCTGTATTGATGACCGCGGCGATTGTGAGTTTTGCCGGGGTGATCGGCTTTGTCGGGTTGATCGCGCCCCATGTCGGACGGTTGCTGATCGGGGGCGATCACCGGCTGCTTTTGCCTTTTTCCGCGCTTGCTGGCGCTTTGCTCGTGTTGCTGGCCGATCTTGCGGGCAGGATGATGTTTGCGCCCGTCACCGTGCCGGTGGGGATTGTCGTCGCCTATCTGGGCGTGCCGCTGTTCCTGCATTTGCTGCTGGGGCGCAGGGGGCGGGCGGCATGACGCTCATGGCCCGGTCGCTGCACCTCAAGCGCGGATCGCATAGCCTGCTTGCCGGGCTGGATCTCCATCTTGCGCCCGGCGAACTGCTCTGCCTGCTCGGCGCCAATGGCGCGGGCAAGAGCAGCCTTGTCCGCTGCCTTGGCGGCATATGGAAACCCACGAGCGGCATGGTCGAAGTCGATGGCCGCCCGGTGACGCGCCTGAGCCGCGAGGTGATCGCCCGCACCATCGCCTATGTGCCGCAGCAAAGCGGCGAGACGCTGGGCCTCAACGTCACGGAAATGGTGGAACTGGGCCGTGCCGCGCACCGGCATCGCGAGAGCGCGGCGGATCGCAAGGCCTTTGTGCAGGCGGTGCTGGCGCGCTTCGCCCTCGGGTCATTGGCGGCGCGCCCCTTCGATGTCCTGAGCGGCGGGGAGCGGCAGCGTGTCCTGATCGCCCGCGCGGTGGCGCAGGACGCGCGGTACATGCTGCTGGACGAGCCGACCAGCGCGCTCGACCTTCGCCATCAACTCGAAGCGCTGCGCCATGTGCGCCGTCTGGTCGATGATAAGGGCATCGGCGCGCTGATGGCGATTCACGATCTGGGCGCGGCCGCGCGCTTTGCCGACCGGATTGCCCTTATGAAGGAAGGGCGGCTGGTGGCGGTGGGCGACTGGCGCGCCGTGCTGACCCCCGCCCGGTTGCGCGATGTTTTCGGCGTGGATGCGCATATCGGGGAAATCGGCGGAATCCCTGCCATCCTGCCCATGGAGGCCCAATGATCGCGCTATCCTTTCTCGACCAGTCGCCCGCCGTCGAGGGCGTTTCCCATGGCGAAACGATCCGCGACACGGTCGCTTTCGCGTCCTTGTGCGAGGGGCTGGGGTTTCGTCGCTATTGGCTTGCCGAACATCATGACAGCCCGGCCAATATCGGTTCGGCGCCGGAAATACTGGCTGCGGCCATCGCCATGACGACCGCGCATATCCGCGTGGGCAGCGCGGGCGTGCTGCTGTCTCATTATGCCCCGCTCAAGGTCGCGGAGCAGTTCCGCATGCTGGAGGCGCTGGCGCCGGGGCGGATCGATCTGGGCCTTGGCCGGTCGCCCGGAGGCAGCATCGATGCGGCCCTTGCGCTGCGCGGTGCGGGCGCGGGCGCGGCGGCATTCGACGAAGCGGTGAGCGAATTGCTATGCTGGCTGTCGGATCGCGCCCCGCCGGCCCATCCCAAGGTGAGGGCCTTTCCCGCGACGCCAACGGAGCCCGAACCCTGGATTCTCAGCAGTTCCCCGCGTGGCGCGGCGCTCGCCGCATCGCTGGGCCTGCCCTATTGTTTCAACATCTCCCACGATCAGAATCATTCTCTGGCGCGCGAAGCCGTCGCAACCTATCGGAAGAATTTCCGGCCCAGCGTCCGCTTTCCCGATCCGATCGTGGCCCTGTCGGTCTGGGCGCTCGCGGCCGACACGGAGGAAGAGGCGCGCTGGCTCTACGGTCCCCGCGCCCATTGGCGGATACAGTTGGATCGCGGGGACCGTGCCGGCATGATATCGCCGGAGGCCGCCGCCGCCATCGCCTATACGCCCGCCGAGCGGGAGCGGATCGAACGGACGCTCGATTATTCCTTTGTCGGCGCCGCTGCGCCTGTGGGGGAAAGGCTGTCCGCGCTGGCCGCCGATTATCGCGCCGATGAAATCGTCATGACCTGCTGGACCCACGACCCCGCCGACCGCGCCCGCTGTTGCAGGCTGATCGCCGCGCAACTGGGTGTGGAGCCGCGCTCATGAGCGGAGAAGCCCCCGTCGTGCTGCTGCTGGCCCGCTCCGCCATCGCGGCGGTTCCGCTTGCCGAAATGCGGCATCTTGCCGTGCTGGCCGCAGAGCAGGAGGGCGTAGCCGCCGCCCATTTCGCCTTTTCGGAGCAGGGGGAGCCATCCCTGCGCGGGGAGCTGCTGAAATTGGCCGATATGGGCGTTTCTTCGGTGCTGATCGTGCCGGTCATGCTGCCGGCCGAACCCAATTATCGCGTCTGGCTGACCAAATCGATCAACCGCTGGCGCAAGCAGGATGGGCGGTTCTGGCCCGCCATCCGCATTGCGCCTTCCCTTGGAGGCTTGCCGGAAATGGCGCTGTTGCTCGGCGCGGCCATTCGCGGCGCGCAGGAACAGTCGCCGGAACAACCGCTGCCGCCCAAGGCGCGGGAAGGCTCCATCGTGCCCGCGCAGAAACGGCGCGTTCTCGTCTGCCATGGCGGCCCCTGCACGGCGGCAGGCGCGCCGATCATCTGGGGCCATTTGCGCAACGAGCAGGCCCGCCTTTCCCTTCGCACCGAAGGGGAGGGGATGATGAGCGCCAAGACCAGTTGCCTGGGGCCATGCAATCTCGCGCCCGTTATTCAGCTTTGCCCGGAAAACATCTATTATGGCGGCGTCCACGAAGGGGCGGTCGATGATATCATCCAGTCCCATATCCTGAACGGTTCCGTCGCATCGGATCACGCCTATAGTGCCGATGGACGGAAAAAATTCCTTCCATCGCCCGATGACCGGGAAGAGTGAGAGATATCGGCCTGTCTCCAGAGCGTGACGTGGCGCCGATCCGTTCTATGGCATGGGCGGATATCCCCGGACGGGCGCGGAAAATTTCGGCGAATTGCTGGGGAGACTATAGCCGTCGGCGCGGTTGCGCGCGAACAGGAAAATGGTGCCAGAAGAGGAATCACATTCTATACATATATTATTGAAATTAATTTATAAAACCGATTTGGTTTTTCTCATGGCCCCTTTCGTGGCATCAGCCGTCATTCAATGTTGCGGTTCGTGTCACTATCGCGTTCAATTGACATGAGCTTGCGCCGCTGTGTCGGCAAGCCCCTCCCCTTCACATAGACCTTGCCTCAGGCCACTTCCAGCCCGAGCCATTCTGGCAAACATCGCCTCGCGTTGGTTTTTCGTTTCTGCTTTTGGGTGCGCCCCTCCCGTCTGGGGAGGAGAACATCAAGGAGTAAGCAACGTTGGCGCGACCAAGAAAAGCAGCAAATCGATACAGGAAGAACAAGGTAAGATCGCAGGGATCAGGTTCCCGCAAGGCGGTGCTCTACGCCCGCGTATCCACGCGGGATCAGGAGCGGGAAGGCTATTCGATCCCGGCGCAGATCACGCTGCTGGAAGACTATGCCGCGCTCCATGGGCTAGCGATTGCCAGCAGTCATATTGACGTCGAGACGGCCCGCAAGGCCGGGCGGACGGCGTTCGGGGAAATGCTGCGTTATCTTCGCCGCAATCCGGGCATCCGCATCCTGCTCGTCGAGAAGACCGACCGGCTCTACCGGAACATCAAGGACTGGGCGATCGTCGACGATCTCGGCATCGAGGTGCATTTCGTGAAGGAGAACTTCGTCCTCTCCGACGACTGCCGGTCTTCGGAGAAGTTCATGCACGGCATGGTCTGCTTCAATTTCAATTGACGAACCACCTTCCGTAAATCCGGCTCTTGAAACGTGGATAGGCGATGTTGAAAGTATCTGTTCGGGATGGCCTTCCAAGAAATAATGGCCGAGCTCATGGGCCACAGTGAACCGTTGAAATCCGTCATTGTCAATTTTTGTCGAGTAGAAAATTCCGACGTTCTCATCAGAAAGAATAATGCCGCCGCTAACCCCGTCCATGTCAGGTGGCTTTGCCTCAACATGAATATCTTCCCTTGCCGCAATCGCAAAAGGATCAATTGGAAAGGTAGTGAAATCATACTCTGCAGCCTTTTGCTCGCCGCACCTCCTCGCCCAATTCAGCCGAAACTTGCTCATCTTTCCTTTTGCGCCTTCCGTTGATTCATAAGGTCAATCATCATCTGAATATGTTCGCGGTCGGCGTTGGTGAGCTTATCCTCATCGCGAAACGCAGTCGTCGCTCCTTCGATGCTTTCTGATCGCCCAAGAAGATAGTCGGACGCAACGTTGAGCGCACGCGCCAATGCGCGCACATTGGCGAAGGACGGCTTTCGCCGGTCGCGTTCAAAATGTCCGATAGCGGCAGGCTGCAGGCCAGCCATTTTGGCCAACTCCGCTTGACTAAGCCCGCGCAACTCGCGTGCAGCGAAAAGCCGCTCCGCAAAAAGATTCTCCAACTCATCCATTCTTGACACTACCCTGACAAGCATCTACTATATACGTTATCGTAGGGTCGATGTGGCTGCTCAGGCGGCACTTTTTTGGCTCTCATTGCCTACGAATTGGTAGGTTTTTGTACGACGAATCAGAACTGTGGTCAACAACGATCGCGCAATGAGGCTCAGGGATTTTGGAGTAGATGATGGCCATGAATGTTTTCCGCGGGGATGGGCGCCCGCAAGATCCCTTTGGTGACCCGCTCGATGCAATCTTGGCCGAAATCGCGGTCAATCTTCAGCTTTCTCCCGGCCTCCATGCCAAGGCCGTCGAACGTTATGAGGCGGTCTGCCGCTATATAGATCGCCCGGGCAGCCCACTCAAAGGGCGGGTGTCGAGCTTCTATCCTCAAGGCTCGATGGCGATCGATGCGACCATTTCCACCCGCGGCACCGACGATGAATATGACCTCGATGCGGTGGCCGAGATTCTAGGCGGCAATGAAGGTCCGGAAGCGTTGCTCGACCTCCTCGAGCAGGCACTCAAGGACTATCCCGTATCGCGGATCGAACGGAAGACCCGCTGCATAACGCTCTATTATTCCGATGGCATGCACCTCGATGTGACGCCGGCTCGCCGCCTTGCCGTCAAGGAAAAGGAGGGCGTGATCGCTCACGCCAAACAGGGATGTCCGAACGAACATCGATATGTGCCGATGAACGCCTATGGCTTTTGCACTTGGTATAATAATCGCACTCCGATTGAAGAGCGTTTTGCCATCGCGCTCAACCGTGAGCTCTATGCCAAGCATGGCTTTGCCTTCGACGCTGCCGAAGTCGAGGAGGTGCCAGATCAGACTCCACTCATCGTCAAGAGCGTCACGACGGTCGCGCTTCAGCTGATCAAGCGCCATCGCAATATCCTGTATGCGGACGCGTCTGGCCGGATGCCGCCGTCGGTCATGCTGTCCTGTCATGCGGGCCATGCGGCCATGCCGGGCATGGGCCTTGCCGACATGGTCATGCGTCAGGCGCGCTGGACGGCGCGGGCAATCGATCAGGCGGCATGCCAGAACAAGCTGCTCGATGTGCCCAATCCTGAATTTTACGAGGAACGTTTCACCGATCGCTGGCCGGAGAACCTGTCCCAACAGCAGCATTACGCGAGCGCGCTCAATGCCTTGGCTGATGGCCTCCAGGCCACCCGCGAACGCGGCATGCAGCTGGAAGACCTTCAGGACTGGCTGCGCGAACAGTTCGGCCAGCGCGTCGTGACCCGCTCGGTCGATGCTTTCAACAAGCGGCTTGGCCAGCAGGTGCAGGCCCGCCAGCAAGGCTATACCCGTACGGGAGGCCTCTTCACCCCGGCCGCGCCAGCGATCATCATCGGAGCAAGCGCGCTCGCGCCGGTCGCAGCACGCGCGCACACCAATATGGGCGAGCGGCGCTGACCATGGTACTTGGCATCGACGCGCAGATCGAGGCGATGCGGGCCATCTGGCCCGGGCTCGCCCTGGTCGCGCGCGAAGCCGATACCGCCATGTGGGAGGGGCCAGTGCGACCGCTGCTTCAGACCTACCGTATCGGCATCCTCTACCGGGCACCGATGCTCATCGAAAATCTTGACGCTGGGCGCCTACAGCCGCGCGTCTCGATCATCTCACCGACCCTACGGCCACGTCGGGGAGATCCTGAAGGCCGGCTACCCCATGTCTATTACAGCGCCGATGGCGGCGTGACACTATGTCTCCTGGACCCTGAGGCGGGGGACTGGTCGCCGGCCGATCTTGTCGCGGAAACGACAGTGCCTTGGACCATCGAATGGCTGGCCGCCTATGAAGGCTGGCGCGCGACCGGAAAATGGACGGCAAGTGGCCGTCATGTGGAGGTGGCCCGTGGCTAAGACCAAAGCCCCGCAGAAGGTGCAATCGGCGCTCTGGGCGCGCGCCGCCGGGCGCTGCCAGTATCGCGGCTGTAATCAGGATCTCGTCGGTGACCTGATCTCTGGCAATGACGACGCATTGTTCGGATTCATCGCCCATATCGTGGCTGACAGCGCAACAGGCCCGCGCGGCGACCCGGTCCGTTCGCCCAGGCTGGCCAAAAGCCTCGATAATCTGATGCTCCTGTGTTCGGTCCATCACAAGCTGATCGACGTCGATGATCTGGATGGCCATCCCGAACCGCTTCTATTGGCGATGAAAGCCGAGCATGAGGCGCGGGTAGCGCTGCTGGCAGGGATCGACGAAGACCGCGCATCCCATGTTCTGCGGTTCGGCGCCAGTATCGGCACGAACGAAGCCCTGGTCTCCACGCGCGCCATTTTCACCGCGATGCCGCCCGATCATCACCCGGCCAGCCAGCAGACGATCGATCTGGAAATGACCGGCCATGCATTCACCGACGCCGACCCAGCTTTCTGGGCGCTGCAGCAGGTCAATATGCAGCGCAATTTCGCCGCGCGTGTCGGTGGCCGGATCGAGCGTCAGGAGGTTCGCCACCTGAGTGTCTTCGCGCTGGCGCCCCAGCCCTTGCTGATCGAACTCGGCCGGCTCCTGTGCGATATCGTCCCCATGGTTGTGCATCAGCGCCACCGTGAGCCCGCAACCTGGGCATGGCAGCGCGACTGCCCCACGATTCGCTACCACAGGGATGAACCCGCCAGGGATCGCACGGGCGCTGTGGCGCTGAAGCTCGGTGTCAGCGCGACCATCACCGATGACCGGATCAAGCGGGTGCTGGGAGAAGAGGCAGCGATCTGGAGCCTGTGCGCCGGCGCACCGCACAACGACATCGTGCGATGCCCGGAAGATCAAGCAGCTTACCGCAAGGCACTTCGGTCCTTGTTCGATGCGATCAAGGCGCGTCACGGTGACACTGTAACGGTCCACGTTTTTCCCGCTTTGCCTGCGTCTCTGGCGGTGGAAACCGGTAGGGTATGGATGCCCAAAGCCGACCCGGAACTTCGCATCTACGATCAGCAGCGCGAGAAAGGCTTCGTTCCGGCACTCACGATCGGGGTTCTGCAATGAGCGTGAGACCAGGAAATACGGTGTATGCGCCAACGCAGCCATTCCCTGGCGAGAACCGCAAAATACGGGAGGTTCAGCCATGCCCAAGAACATCGTGATCCTGCTGGACGGCACGTCGAACGAGATCGAGTGCGATCGCACCAATATCCTGCGTCTTTATGGCGTTCTCACCAAGGATGCGGAGCAGCTTGTCTATTATGATCCGGGCGTTGGGACGTTCGGCGCGGAAGGTGCCTGGTCGCGCTTCTGGCGCAAAACGCACGAAGTCTGGGGCCTCATGACCGGATGGGGGCTCGATCAGAATGTGAAGGAAGCCTACCGCTTCCTTGTTGAGAATTACGACAACGGCAAGCGCAAAGGTGCCGAACAGGTCGAACGCGACCGCATATTCATTTTCGGGTTCAGCCGCGGCGCCTATTCTGCGCGCGTGTTGGCCGGGTTCATCCATGCGGTGGGGTTGATCGAACCGCGCAACCTCAATCTGCTCGAATATGCGTATCGAGCCTACAAGTCGATCGGCGAGGATGAGAAGCAGGAAGCCTTTGCCGAAGTGCGTCTCTATGAACGCATTCTCAATCCCGACCGACCGCCGATCCGGATGCTCGGCTTGTTTGATACCGTCGGGTCGGTCATCGAGAGCGGACGAAATGGATTACGACTGAAGTCGCACGCGTTCACGAGCAGGAATAGCAGCGTCGAATCGGTTTCACATGCTGTAGCGATTGATGAAAAACGAACGATGTTTCGGCCGCAGCTTTGGCCGGCCGATCAGCAATATTGGGGCAACCCTTTCAACAGTGCGGCAGCGCAGACTCAGGACGTGAAGGAAGTCTGGTTCGCTGGCGGACATGGCGACGTAGGTGGCGGCTATCCCGAGGCGGACAGCGCATTGTGCAAAGTGCCGCTCCTATGGATGATCGAACGCGCCAGGCTATGTGGCCTTGGCTTCCGTCAACAGAGCGTCAACTCGATCGTCATGGGTTCCAAAGAGGGAGCCAAATATGTTGCGCCGAACGTGCTGGATAGATCTCACGATACTATGACGTTTGGTTGGTCGATCCTCGAATTCTTGCCGCGTCGAAAGCCTGAAGGCTCGTTGCGTCCCTCATTGTTCGGCATTAGCCTTCCCCTGTTCGAACGACGACGCATTCCGCAGGGCGCACGGCTTCATGGTTCTGTCGTCGAGCGACAAAAGCAGCTTGGACATCGGGCGCAAAACATCCCGGCCGAATATGAGGTGGAACCATGAACTGCACCTTATGCCCGGTCAGCGGGGAAACCTTCCCTCGCCAGATAAAGATAAGCATCCATGGCGCTGGCTGGCACGAGTCAGCCGTCAATCGGTGGATAGCCGATCCCACGGGCTACCGCGCCGATTGATCTCACGCGATCGCCCGGACCATCGCTCCAGACGCTTCCTTGTTTGCTGACTCCCGCAGGTTGTCGAGATGGTCGCTCCACCATTGATGCATCGAGACGCGCTCCTCCCAATAGCGCCCCCGGTTGTAGATACCGCGAATGCTGTTCGCGTCCGCATGAGCAAGAGAGCGTTCGATCGCATCCGGACTCCACTCACCGCTTTCATTGAGCAGGGTCGAGGCAGTCGTCCGCAAGCCATGCGCGGTCACTTCGCCCTGTGCATAGCCCATGCGGCGGAAAGCCTGATTAATTGTGTTCTCGCTAAGCGGACGCAATGACGTGTGGAATGCCGGAAATACGAAACCCTCTGGGCCAGTGAGCGGCAACATCTCTTGTAGATAGGATAGCACCTGACGGGATAGAGGAACGCTATGGGGCCGGCGCATCTTCATACGTTCCGCAGGGATATTCCAGACTGCATCGCTTAGATCGAACTCCGGCCACGTCGCCTTTCTCAATTCCCCGGGCCGAGCCATCACATGGGGCGCGATCTGCATCGCAAGCCGCGTCACGGCATGACCCGAATAGCCATCGATCGAACGCAGCAGTTCCCCGACCTGGTCCGGTTCCAGGATCGCGGCGTGATGAGTTGTCTTCGGAGCGATCAGCGCGCCACGCAGGAGAGAAGTCGGATCGGTCTCGCCCCGCCCTGTCGCAACGGCATAGCGGAAGACACGGCTTGCGAATGACCGGCATCGTCGTGCCGTTTCATACTTCCCATTCGCTTCGAGGCGCTTGAGCGCGGCGAGCACATCCAGCGGCTTGAGATCGGCGATCGGCCGGGAAGCGATCGGTTTCAGTTGCTCCAGCAACCAGTTCGCCTTGGTGGTGGTCGTGTCGGCTCTCCCCTCGGCCACCATCTTGTCGATATATTCCTTGGCGATGTCCCCGAAGCCGTTCGCCGCTTTGAAGGCAGCTACCAATTTCTCATGCTTACGTTCAGCCAACGGATCGGTGCCCGCCTCCAACGTCCGCCGGGCCTCGTCTCGCCGTCGCCGGGCGGCCGCAAGACCTACATCGGGATAGCGGCCCAAGGCTAGGCGTTTCTGCTTGCCGAAATAGCGATACTTATAGCGCCACAGCATCGACCCGTTCGGATGGACCTCCAGATAGAGGCCCCTTTCGTCGGCATATTGAGTGATCTTCTCCGTCGGGCGGAGGTTACGGATCTGGAGGTCTTTGAGCGGCACGGCGAATCTCCTCGGCTGTCCCGGGAGACGTTTGACGAAGAGACCTGCAGAGCCGTGGTGCCATCAAATCCGGTGGGGCCATCGACGGCCCACTTCATGGCACCAAATGGCCCCGGATGGTCTGAAATCGCATGGGACATCCCGGGATCGGTGAGGCTTATAAATGGCAGAAATCTGCCATTTTGTCGATCTCTGCGGGATCTTTTGGGAAAGGTAAATGGTGCCCAGAAGAGGACTCGAACCTCCACGACCTTGCGATCGCCAGCACCTGAAGCTGGTGCGTCTACCAATTCCGCCATCTGGGCACGGGGTAGGCCGCGGCAATTAGCTGTCGGGTGGATTCCTGTCAACGCCGAATTGGGAAAAAAATCAAAATCCCTTTCGCAGTGCAGAAAACGGGCATTGTTTCATCTTGCGCTCTGGTGCATTGAACGGGGGCAGGGCGCGACCATGCGCCGGAAATGGCTGTGATCCTCAATCAAGGAACGGGAAAAAGCATCATGCTGGTGACGATATTTGGTGGCGGTGGTTTCGTGGGACGATATGTCGCGCAGGAATTGCTGGCCAAGGGGATGCGCGTGCGTGTTGCGGAGCGAAACCCCGGCAAGGCGATAAGGGTGAAACCGCTCGGCGGGCTGGGGCAGACGCAGTTCGTCCATGCCGACGTGACCGATGCGCCCAGCGTGGCGCGCGCGGTCGCCGGGGCGGATGCGGTCGTCAACCTGGTCGCCGTGCTGGATGGCAAGCTGGACGCGATCAACCATCAGGGCGCGGCCCATGTCGCCCGCGCGGTGGCCGATGCAGGCATCGCCACGCTGGTCCATATCTCCGCCATTGGTGCAGATGCGAACAGCAATTCGGCCTATGGGCGGTCGAAGGGGCAGGGGGAGCAGGCGGTGCGGTCCGCTTGCCCGGATGCCATCCTGATTCGCCCGTCGATCATTTTCGGGCCGGAAGACCAGTTCACCAACCGCTTTGCCAATATGGCCCGGCTGGGGCCGGTGTTGCCGGTGCTGGCGCCCGAAACGAAATTCCAGCCGGTCTATGTCGTCGATGTCGCCCGCGCCATTGCCGAGGCGGTGGAAAACAGCGCGGCCCATGCGGGGGAGACCTTTGAACTGGGTGGCGCGCAGGTGATGAGCATGATGGAAATCAACCGCTTCGTGGCCAGTCATAGCGGGCAAAAGCCCACCATTCTCGCCATGTCCGATGCGTTCGGAGCGCTGCTGTCGATGATTCCCTTCTCCCCGATCACGCGCGACCAATGGAAGATGCTGGCGCATGACACGGTGGTGAGCGCCGGTGCGAAGGGGCTGGGCGATCTGGGGGTCGCGCCCACGCCGCTGGGCGCGGTCGCGGATGGCTGGCTGGTCAGCTATCGCAAACATGGGCGGTTTTCCAGCCGTGTGAAGGCCTGAACGATATGGCGGGCGATATCGTGACGCCGGTCCTCCTCGGCATTGTCGAGGGGTTGACGGAATTCATCCCGGTTTCCTCGACCGGACATCTGGTGCTGGCCGGGGCCTTGCTCGGCTATCATGACGAGGCCAGCAAGACCTTCGACATCGTGATCCAGCTTGGCGCGATTCTGGCGGTGGTGGTGGTGTATTGGCACCGGTTCCTGAATGTCATCAAGGGGCTGGTCGCGCGCGACGCCGGGGCCTGGGCGTTCACCCGCAACATATTTCTCGGCTTTTTCCCGTCGATGGTCATCGGCGCGATCGCCTATTCGGCGGTTCGCTCCATGCTGGAGGCGCCCGCGATCGTCGCATGGGCCTTGATTCTGGGCGGCATCGCCATCCTCGTGATCGAGCGGATCAGCAAGAAGGTGACGACGGAAAGCGTCGAGGGGATGAAATGGCGCACGGCCATCGGCATCGGCGTGGTGCAGTGCCTTTCGCTGGTGCCGGGGGTCAGCCGATCCGGCGCGACGATCATGGGCGCATTGCTGATGGGGGTGGAGCGCAAGACGGCGGCGGAGTTCAGCTTTTTCGTCGCGGTGCCGACCATGGTGGCGGCCAGCGCCTATTCCCTGATGAAAGAAGGGGCGAGCCTGCCGCCGGACCAACTCGGCAACATCGCGATCGGCTTCGTGGTGTCCTTTCTGGTGGCGATGGCCGTGATCAAGGGCTTTGTGGCGATGGTGTCGCGCTTTGGTTTCGGGCCGTTCGCCTGGTATCGGATTGTCGTGGGAACTGCGGCTTTGATATGGCTTGCGCTTAAATAGGTCCGGAAAGGACATATATTGGCGCGACAATATTGTTGCGAGGCATTATCAAGAGAGTGAGACGAAAAAACAGGTAAGGAACTTTTACCTATATCGTAAAATTCGCGTGACTCCTGCGCCCTGATCGCTTATGGGCGGGGCAAGCCCCCACATTCGATTGGCGCAGGAGCAAATATTATGGGTGATAACCCCATGCTGAAATTTGTCGGCACGCGGCAGGATTATCCCGACAAGCGCACGGCGCAGGATCGCGCCCATGATTTCAACGAGATCAGCCGCACCTTCGTGATCGACAAGGCGGAGGAGCAGGCATCCCGTTGTTCGCAATGCGGCGTGCCCTATTGTTCCAACCATTGCCCGCTGCACAACCACATCCCCGACTGGCTGCGCCTGACCGCCGAAGGGCGGCTGCGGGAGGCCTATGAACTGTCGAACGCGACCTCCACCATGCCGGAAATCTGCGGTCGCATCTGCCCGCAGGATCGGCTGTGCGAGGGCAATTGCGTGATCGAATTTTCGGGCCATGGCGCCGTTACCATCGGCAGTGTGGAAAAGTTCATCACCGACACCGCCTGGAAGGAAGGCTGGGTCGAGCCGCTGGCGCCCGGCAAGGCGACCGGCCGGTCGGTGGGCGTGATCGGCGCGGGTCCGGCGGGGCTGACGGCGGCCGAATATCTGCGCGTCGCCGGGCATGATGTGCATGTCTATGACCGGCATGATCGCGCAGGCGGCCTGCTGACCTACGGCATCCCCGGCTTCAAGCTGGAAAAGGACGTGGTGATGCGCCGCGTCCAGCGCCTGAAGGACGGCGGCATCGTCTTTCATGAAAGTTTCGAGGTCGGCCGCGATGCGACTCTGGAAGAATTGCGCCAGAAGCATGATGCGGTCCTGATCGCCACCGGCGTCTACAAGGCGCGCGATATCAAGGCGCCGGGCGTCGGGGCGAAGGGTATCGTCAGGGCGCTCGATTATCTGACGGCGTCCAACCGCGCCAGCTTTGGCGATGACGTGCCGGAACATGCGGATGGCAGCCTGATGGCGAAGGACAAGCATGTCGTCGTCATCGGCGGCGGCGATACCGCGATGGATTGCGTGCGCACGGCCATTCGTCAGGGCGCGAAATCGGTGAAGTGCCTCTATCGCCGGGATCGGGACAATATGCCCGGTTCCCAGCGCGAAGTGCAGAATGCCGAGGAAGAAGGCGTCGAGTTCGTCTGGCTTTCCGCGCCGGTCGCCTTTGAAGGCGCAGGCGACGGGGCGGGGCATGTCACCGGCGTCAGGGCGACGCGGATGCGGCTGGGGCAGCCCGACGCATCGGGCCGCCGCTCGCCCGAAGCCGATCCGGGCAGCGAGTTCAGCTTGCAGGCCGATCTGGTCGTGCAGGCCTTGGGCTTTGAACCGGAAGACCTGCCGAAGCTGTTCGGCGCGGAGGATCTTTCCGTCACCCGTTGGGGGACGCTGCGGGTCGATCACAAGACGATGATGACTTCGCTCGATGGCGTGTTCGCCGCCGGGGATATCGTGCGGGGCGCTTCGCTGGTGGTATGGGGCATTCGCGACGGTCGCGACGTAACCGACCATATGCACCGCTATTTGAAGGCGCTGCCGGCCGTCAGCGTCCGGGAAAAGGAAGTCGCATGAAGCGTAACGTCTGCCGCCTTGTCGCGCCCGCCGCCCTGACCTTGACCTTGGCCCTGACCGCTCTCGCGCCGGTCGCGCAGGCCGGTTCCGGGCAGGCCAAGCCCGCGCCTGCCGCTGCTTCGCCCGCCGTGGCTTCACCCGCCGCCGCCGAACCGCTGGACCGCGCGCAGATCGATGCGGCGCGCCCGGTGGTCGAAAAGCTGTTTCCGGCCGGCACCTATCGGCGCATGATGGGTGAGAATTTCACCCGGATGATGGACGGCATGATGGATGGCGTCATGAAGATGCCCATCGCCGATCTGGCCCGGCTGGGCGGCATTCCGGCCGATCAGGTCGCGACGATGGATCAGGCCTCGTTGGCGGAGATGTCCGCGATCATCGATCCGCATTACCGGGAACGGACCAAGGGCGGCATGGATGCGATGATGGCGGGCATGGTCGATCTGATGGACGGGTTCGAGCCGCGCGTGCGCGATGCGTTGACCCGCGCCTATGCGCGCAAATTCTCGATTGCCGAACTGGGGCAGCTTCATGCCTTTTTCGCCACGCCGACCGGTGGTAAATATGCCGGGGAATCCATGAGCATTTTCATGGACCCGGAAATCATGGGCGAAATGCAGGCCTTGATGCCGGAAATGATGCAGCAGATGCCCGCGCTGGTCGAGGCCGCGAAAAAGGCGACCGACGCGCTGCCTCCGCCTCGCAAGATCAGCGATCTTTCCGACGCGGAACGCAAGCGGCTGGCGAGCATATTGGGCGTCAAGGAAGAAGAACTGAAGGACAGGCCTGGGGCGGTCTATCCCTATCAAGAGACGAATGAAGAAGGAACAGAGCAATGACCGGGCAGATGAGCTTCATGGCCAGCCCTGCGGAGCGTGAACGGATCGCCCGTGACGGCATGTACCGTCCTGATCTGGAATCCGATGCCTGCGGCGTCGGCCTTGTCGCCGCGACGGATGGGAAGCCCTCGCGCCGGGTCGTGGTTTCCGCGATCGATGCGCTGAAGGCGGTGTGGCACCGCGGCGCGGTCGATGCCGATGGCAAGACCGGCGACGGCGCGGGCATCCATGTGGACCTGCCGGTGCGCTTCTTCGACGATGCGATTGCGTCGTCGGGCCACAAGCCGCTGCCCAACCGGCTGGCGGTCGGCATGATATTCCTGCCGCGCACGGACCTTTCCGCGCAGGAACAGTGCCGCACCATCGTCGAAAGCGAGATCATCGAGGCAGGCTACACCATCTATGGCTGGCGGCAGGTGCCCGTGGACGTGTCGGTCATCGGCACCAAGGCGCAGGCCACCCGCCCGGAAATCGAACAGATATTGATCGCCGGGCCGATGCCCGAAGAAATGGACATGGCGGAATTTGAAAAGGATCTCTACCTGATCCGCCGCCGCATCGAAAAGCAGGCGGTCGCCTCGCAGATCAATGATTTCTATGTCTGCTCTCTGTCGTGCCGCTCGATCATCTACAAGGGGCTGTTCCTCGCGGAATCGCTGTCGGTCTTTTACCCCGATCTTCAGGATGAGCGGTTCGAAAGCCGGGTGGCGATCTTCCACCAGCGCTATTCGACCAACACCTTCCCGCAATGGTGGCTGGCCCAGCCGTTCCGCACGCTCGCCCATAATGGTGAGATCAACACCATTCGCGGCAATACCAACTGGATGAAGAGCCACGAGATCAAGATGGCCTCGCTCGCCTTTGGCGAACGGTCGGAGGATATCAAGCCGGTGATCCCGGCGGGCGCTTCGGATACGGCGGCGCTCGACGCGGTGTTCGAGGCGATCTGCCGGGCGGGCCGCGACGCGCCGACGACGAAGCTGATGCTGGTGCCGGAGGCCTGGCAGGGCAGCGACGACGTGCCGCAGCCGCATCGGGACATGTATACCTATCTCGCCTCCGTGATGGAGCCGTGGGATGGCCCCGCCGCGCTGGCGATGACCGATGGCCGCTGGGTGGTCGCGGGCGTGGACCGCAATGCGCTGCGTCCGCTGCGCTATACGCTGACTAACGACAATCTGCTGATCGTCGGGTCCGAGGCCGGGATGGTCGTGGTGCCGGAATCCACCGTGCTGCGCAAGGGCCGCATGGGGCCGGGGCAGATGTTGGCCGTCGATCTGGCCGAAGGCGCGCTTTATGACGATCGCGAGATCAAGGACCGGATCGCGGGCGAGCGTCCCTATGGCGAACTGGTGCGGGGGTTCCGCACGATGGGCGACCTGCCGGTCATCAAGGAAGATGGCCGCACCGTCTACCCCCGCGCGGAACTGACCCGGCGGCAGATCGCCGCCAATATGACGCTGGAGGACATGGAACTGCTCCTCTCGCCGATGGTCGAGGATGCGAAGGAAGCGATCGGCTCCATGGGCGACGATACGCCGCTGGCCGTCATTTCCGACAAGCCCCGGACGATCAGCCACTTCTTCCGCCAGAATTTCAGCCAGGTCACCAACCCGCCGATCGATTCCCTGCGCGAACGGCATGTGATGAGCCTCAAGACGCGCTTTTCCAACCTGGCCAACATATTGGAGGAAGGGTCGCAGAACGCGCATGTGCTGGTGCTGGATTCGCCGGTGCTGACCTCCGCCGACTGGGCGCGGCTGAAGCATTATTTCGGCAAGGCGGTCGCGGAAATCGATTGCACCTATCCGGTGGACAGCGGGCAGGAAGGGCTGCGCACGGCGATCGCTCGCATCCGCAACGAGGCGGAACAGGCGGTGCGCGCCGGGCAGAGCGAAATCTTCCTGACCGACGAGCATATCGACGAGGACCGCCTCGGCATCGCCATGGTCCTTGCCGCCGCCGCCGTGCATACGCATCTCGTCCGCAAGGGCCTGCGGTCCTATGCGTCGATCAACGTGCGGTCGGCCGAATGTCTCGACACCCATTATTTCGCGGTGCTGATCGGCGTCGGCGCGACCACGGTGAACGCCTATCTGGCCGAAGCCTCGATCGCGGATCGCCATGCGCGCGGCCTGTTCGGGGATTTCGACCTCGATACCTGCATCGACCGCTATCGCGTCTCGGTCAATGAGGGGCTGCTGAAGATCATCTCCAAAATGGGCATCGCGGTCATCAGCAGCTATCGCGGCGGCTATAATTTCGAGGCGGTGGGCCTGTCCCGCTCTCTGGTGAACGACCTGTTCCCCGGCATGCCGTCGAAGATTTCCGGCGAAGGCTATGCCTCGCTGCATTATAGCGCCTGCCTGAAGCATGAGGCGGCCTATGACAGCGCGGTGGCGCGCCTGCCCATTGGCGGTTTCTACCGTCAGCGCAATGGCGGCGAGGAACATGCCTATGGCGCGCAGTTGATGCACCTTCTCCAGACGGCGGTGGCGACCGACAGCTATTCGACCTATCTGCAATTTTCGCGCGGTGTGCGGGATTTGCAGCCGGTCTATCTGCGCGACCTGCTGGAATTCAACTATGCCCATGACGGCGTGCCGATCGACGAGGTGGAGGCGACCACCGAAATCCGCAAGCGGTTCGTGACGCCGGGCATGTCGCTGGGCGCGCTGTCGCCCGAAGCGCATGAAACGCTGGCCATCGCCATGAACCGCATCGGCGCCAAGGCGGTGTCGGGTGAGGGGGGCGAGGACAAGAAGCGCTTTCGGCCCTATGAAAATGGCGACAACGCAAATTCCAATATCAAGCAGATCGCGTCCGGCCGCTTTGGCGTGACCGCCGAATATCTGGGCGCGTGCGAGGAAGTGGAGATCAAGGTCGCGCAGGGCGCCAAGCCGGGCGAGGGGGGGCAGCTTCCCGGTTTCAAGGTGACGGAATTCATCGCCCGCCTGCGCCATTCGACGCCCGGCGTGACGCTGATTTCCCCGCCGCCGCATCACGACATCTATTCGATTGAGGATCTGGCGCAGCTCATCTATGACCTCAAGCAGATCAACCCGCGCGCGCGGGTCTGCGTGAAGCTGGTCAGCCAGGCGGGCATCGGCACGGTGGCGGCGGGCGTGGCCAAGGCCCATGCCGACGTCATCCTCGTTTCCGGCAATGTCGGCGGCACGGGCGCGTCGCCGCAGACCAGCATCAAGTTCGCCGGGCTGCCGTGGGAAATGGGCCTGTCGGAGGCCAATCAGGTGTTGACCCTCAATGGCCTGCGCCATCGGGTCAAGCTGCGCACCGACGGCGGCCTCAAGACCGGACGCGATATCGTGATCGCGGCGATTCTGGGCGCCGAGGAATATGGCATCGGCACCTTGTCGCTGGTCGCCATGGGCTGCATCATGGTGCGTCAGTGCCACAGCAACACCTGCCCGGTCGGCGTGTGCGTGCAGGATGAACGCCTGCGCGCCAAGTTCACCGGCACGCCGGAAAAGGTCATCAACCTCATGACCTTCATCGCGGAGGAAGTGCGCGAGATATTGGCCTGCCTGGGCGTTCGCAGCCTGAACGAGATTGTCGGGCGCACGGAATTGCTGCGTCAGGTCAATCGCGGCGCGGATCATCTGGACGATCTCGATCTCAACCCGATCCTCGCCAAGGTGGATGCGCCGGATGAGCTGCGCCGGTTCAACATCCCGGCCCATCGCAACGATGTGCCCGACAGCCTCGACGCGCAGATCATCTCCGACGCCAATGCGGTGTTCGAACGCGGCGAGAAGATGCAGTTCACCTATACGGTGCGCAACACCCATCGCGCGGTCGGCACCCGCTTTTCGGCCCGCATCACCGAGAAGTTCGGCATGTCCACGCTGGCGGACGGCCATGTCCATATCCGCCTGCGCGGGTCGGCGGGCCAGTCGCTCGGCGCGTTCCTGTGCAAGGGCGTGACGCTCGAAGTGTTTGGCGATGCGAACGATTATGTGGGCAAGGGGCTTTCGGGCGGCATCATCGCGGTGCGGCCGATGGTTTCCAGCCCGCTGGAAAGCCAGCATAATACCATCCTCGGCAACACCGTGCTCTATGGCGCGACGGCGGGCAGGCTGTTCGCGGCGGGGCAGGCGGGCGAGCGTTTCGCGGTTCGCAATTCCGGCGCGCAGGTCGTGGTCGAAGGCTGCGGGGCCAATGGCTGCGAATATATGACCGGCGGCACGGCGGTCATATTGGGCGAGGTCGGCACCAATTTCGGCGCGGGCATGACCGGCGGCATGGCCTTCGTGCTGGACGTCGACAACAGCTTCGCGCGCAAGGCCAATGGCGAAAGCATCCTGTGGCAGCGCCTCGACAGCGCGCATTGGGAAAGCGTGCTGCGCGACCTGATCGAGCAGCATGTCGCCGCGACGGGAAGCAAATGGTCCGCCAGCATATTGGAGGACTGGTCGCGCTGGCGCGATCATTTCTGGCAGATCTGCCCGAAGGAAATGGTCACGCGCCTTCAGCATCCGCTGAGCGATCGCACCGCGATGGAAGCCGCCGAATAAGGCGGTTTCGCGCGAAGGAATGAGAAAGGCGGGGAGGGGCGCGATGCCTTTTCCCGCCTTTTTTGACGGTGCGTCGGGGTGGCGCTGTTCGTTTGCCCTGCCCGTCCTGTATGCCTGCCAGCGCCGGACGCCGGGGCGAATTGCGCTTATATGTATATTCCGGGCCGTCACCGGCTTCGTTTGCGGGGCGCGGAATGGGATGGGCGTCAGGACGGGACGTGCGCACTGTCATGCCTTGGCCTTGGACCGCTTGGCCGGGGCTTGACCGGGCCGTGACCGGAAGGGCAAACCGGGCGCTCGCTTTTCCCATCATTTCGTCGATGGCGTCGCCCGAAAGGGCGATGGCTGCTTCCTGCTTTTCCTGCTTCAGGCTGCAAGCCGATGTGATGAGCGGCGTTATAGGGGGAGATGCCTGCCTCTCCGCGATGCGGCATTCAGGATCGGCAAGCCATGGTTCAACGAATAGGAGCGCCACCGAAGATGACCGAACGCTTCCATATCATTACGGGCGGACCCGGCTCCGGGAAAAGCAGCCTGATCGACGCGCTTGCTGCCGAGGGTTTTTCCCATATGCCGGAAGCTGGGCGCGCCATCATACAGGACCAGACGGACATAGGCGGCAACGCCTTGCCATGGGCGGACCGCGAGGCCTTCGCCGCTCTGATGCTGGCGTGGGAGATGCGATCCTATCGAGAGGCGAAAGCCCTGCACGGCCCGGTCCTCTTCGATCGGGCTATTCCCGATGTGATCGGCTATCTGCGGTGCTGCGGGCTGGCTGTGCCGGATTTCATCATCCGGGCCGCCGGAATACGACGCTATGCCAGACGCGTATTCCTTGCCCCGCATTGGCCGGCGATCTTCGCTCAGGATAGGGAACGCAAGCAGACCCTGGCGGAAGCCGAAGCCACGCATCATGCGATGGTGGAGGTCTATGCCGGGCTGGGGTATGAACTTGTCCCGCTACCTCTTGCGACGGTTGCGGAGCGTGCGACATTCATCCGCGCGCAGATCGCGTAACGCACCGGGCATAGCGCACCGGACATAGCGGGGCGGGCGGAAAAGGGCGAACGGCGGAGTATCTGTCTGTGGGGCGGAAAGGCCGCCCTCGCGCGATTGCGTGTCTGCAAGCCGCCTCATGGTCCAAAAGAAAGGGCGGCCCCATGCGGGTGCCGCCCTCCCTTTTTTCGGAAATATCCGAAAGAAACCGCTTTCGCGGAACTGAATTACTTCAGTTCGACGGTCGCGCCGGCTTCTTCCAGCTTCTTCTTCACTTCTTCGGCTTCCGCCTTGCTCACGCCTTCCTTGACGGCCTTGGGCGCGCCTTCGACGAGCGCCTTGGCTTCGGTCAGGCCGAGGCCGGTGATGGCGCGGACTTCCTTGATGACGTTGATCTTCTTGCCACCGTCGCCGGTGAGGATCACGTCGAATTCGGTCTGCTCTTCAGCAGCCGGAGCAGCAGCGCCACCGGCGGGAGCCGCAGCAACCGCAACAGCGGCAGCAGCCGAAACGCCCCACTTTTCTTCCAGAGCCTTGCTGAGATCAGCGGCTTCGAGAACGGTGAGAGCCGAAAGCTGTTCGACCAGAGCTTCAATATCAGCCATGTTTAACCATTTACCTTTCTGGGCGGGGCGTGGCCCCTGATATTAGAGTGAAAACAAACTATTGGGGTTACGCTCAGGCGGCTTCTTTTTCCGCATAAGCGTTGAAGACCCGCGCCAACTGCGCAGCCGGAGCCTGGGTGATCTGGGCAAGCTTCGTGGCCGGTGCCTGCATGAGGCCGACCAGCGTTGCGCGCAGTTCGTCAAGCGACGGCATCGACGCGAGGGCTTTGATACCTTCCGCATCGAGCACAGTGGTGCCCATCGCCCCGCCAACGATTTCAAGTTTGTCGTTGGTCTTGGCGAATTCGATCGCGACCTTGGCGGCAGCGACCGGATCGACCGAGGTGGCCAGACCACAAGGGCCAGTCAGCAGATCGCTGATGCTCTCATAGGCCGTGTCCTTGGCGGCGATCTTGGCGAGGCGGTTCTTCGTAACCTTGTAAGAGGCACCGGCATCACGCATTTTCTGGCGCAGGGCCGTGGACTGGGCCACGGTCATGCCAAGGTTGCGCGTCACGACGACAACCCCGACATCGCCAAAAACGGCATTCAGCGCGGATACCAGCTCAGCTTTCTGGGTACGATCCATGCCATTCTCCAGTTAAGACCTGCTGGACCATCCAACAGGCCGGATCACGTCCCTGCGTTGCTGCAGATACGCGAAAGTCCGAAGGGGTAAGGATCAACCGCACACTCTGACCCATGAAAGGGCAGGAGGGGCAGGGCCGGAAACGGTGCAACACGCCCGTGACCGGCAAGAAACTTGTCCCCGTCTAGGCCGGGCATTAAGAAGGGCAAATTCCCTTCACCGACTGTCTCGGACGGCGCCTGTCAGGCAAAAGCCCGACATGCAGAGCGGGCCTCTAATCGATGGGAGATGGATTGTCCAGCCTAATCCTTCCGTTCGGCGGCGTTTTTGCGCCGCGTGACCCATCCCTTGCGGGCCGCGGCGCTGCGCTGTTCGGGTGAGCCGGATTTATGGGCCTTGCCGCCGCGGGAGGAGGATATATGAGTGTCGGGCTTGCCCCGGCCCGAACCGCTTTTATTGCCGCCGCCCGATTCCTTGTTCACCGTGGCCCAAGCGCGAGCCTCCGCCTGTTTTTCGGGAACGCCGCGGTCTTCATAGCCTTTGGCGATATGCTCCGCCTTGCGTTTCTGCTTGTCGGTGTAGCTGCTTTTGTCTCCACGAGGCATGACGTGCTCTCCTTGTAAAGAGGGGTCTGCATCCATGGGGAACGAGCAGAGGCGCGCATGGTTCAATCGGGGCGGTCAGCCGGGATAGCTGATGCCGACGATCTCATATTCCCGTTCCCCCGCAGGCAGGCGCACGGTTCGCAAATCCCCCGTCGCCGCGCCGCGCAAGGCCCTGGAAAGCGGTGCGTCCCACCCGATTCGGCCTGCGCTGCTGTCCGTCTCGTCATTGCCGACGAGGGTGACGGTGCGCTGATTATCATCCTCATCCGCAATGGTGACGGTTGCGCCGAAAAAGACGCGGCTCTTGTCCGGCTGGTGCGCCGGATCGACGATTTTCGCGTCCTTCATCTTCTTCGCAAGGCGGCGAAGCTGGCCGTCAATCTCCCGCATCCGCTTGCGGCCGTAGAGATAGTCGCCATTCTCGCTGCGGTCGCCATTGCCCGCCGCCCAACTGACGATCTCGACGATTTTCGGGCGTTCGTCGCCCAACAGCCGGTCATATTCGGCGCGCAGGGCGGCAAAGCCCTGCGGCGTGATATAGTTGATCTTCCCTTGCATGATGCGCCGAGCGTCTATCAGCCCGGCGTGCGCTTGCCCAGATAGAAGCTCAACGGCGCGGCGGGGATTTTCGTGCCGTTCTTTTGCGCCCGCATCGCATCATAGACGACCGCGTTTTCCAGCACGCGCTGAACGTAGTTTTTCGTCTCATAGATCGGGATATTCTCTATCCAGCGCAATATGTCCGACCCCGGCAGGCGAGGGTCGCCATTGGCCGCGATCCATTTGTTCACATTGCCCGGCCCGGCATTATAGGCCGCGACGGCCAGCGGATAGCTGCCCCGGTAATAGTTCAGCATCCGCTGGAAATAGCTGCTGCCCAACTGGATATTATAGCCGGTGTCGCGGGTGAGATTGTCGAGGCTGTAGGACAGGCCGATCTTGCCCGCCGTTTCCCGCGCGGTGCCGGGCATGAGCTGCATCATGCCGCGCGCGCCCGCATGGCTGACGGCGGCCCTGTCGAACTGACTTTCCTGCCGGGAAATGGCGTGGATCATCGTCCAGTTCGATGTGTGGTTGCCCGGCACGGCGACGCTGGGGAAGGCGAGGTCGGCATAGGGTGTGCTGCCGTCCGGCCGGGCGCGGCGGCCGACCATCACGCCCAGATCCGGGCGGCCGATGCGCGTGGCGAGATCGGCCGCGAGCACCCGGTCGGCATCGCTCGTGACATTGGCGGCGATGGCGCGCAGGAAAATGCTCTGGTCCTGCCAGCGCCCCAGCACGCCCAGCGCCCGGGCCGCGCGCACGAGCGACTGGTTGTCGAACGCGGCGCGTTCCGTCGGGCTGACGGTCACGCTTTGGGAAAGGGAGGTGGGCGCGCTCATCGGATGGCCCATCCGTTCCCGCGCCAACTGGCCGTAAAATTGATCGGGATAGGAAACGGCCGTGGTGAAATGACGATTCGCCTCCGCCTGATTTCCGGCGTTGAGTGCGGCGCGCCCCGCCCAATACCATCCCTTTGTCATGGTCTGGGGAGAGCGGGCGGCCGAGGCATAGCGATCGAACATCGTCATCGCGTCACGCGGGCGGCCCAGTTGATAGAAGGCGCTTGTCCCGGCGAGCCATGCGAGGCTGGTATAATCGTCCCGCTCCCCGATCGGGCGCAGGCTGACATCGGTGCCGGACGGATAGGCATCCTCCAGCTTGCTGGCGATGTCATAGGCGGTGGTCCACTGATTGTCGTTGGCGGCGGCGCGCGCGTTGGTCAGCAGCACCTCATACCATTTCTCGACATTGGCGGGGCGGACGGCAAGCGTGGGCCTGCCTGCCAGCAGGGAGCGGGCGAGCAGGCTGTTGCCATTGCCGCGCAGCCACATCGCCTTGTCCGCGATGAAACCGGCGTGGCCGCGCGCGAAGGATTCCGCGATCTGCATCTTTGCCGCCGCATCGGAGGCGTTGCGTTGCAGGGCGATGCGCGCCTCTGCGATGGGGCGGGCCGAGGCGGAAAGGAAGGGCAGGGCGCGTTCGGCCGATGCGCTGTTGCGCTGCCACAGGGCGGCATCGACATGGCTGTCCTGATCCTCGCGCGTCAGGGCGGAACCGAACAGGGAGAGCAGCTGCATCTCATCCTGCGGAGCCATGGCGCCCATTCGCCATGCGGCGCGCGCGGCCTCTCTCGCCTCCATGGTCCGGCCCGTCGCGGACAGGGCGAGGGCATAGCGCGCCTGCCCGGTCGCGCTGCGCGGGGGAAAGCGTTGAAAGAAGGCGATGACCGAGGCCGGGCTATAGCTGGCAGGGTTGATCGACGTTTCGGCCAGACGGCGCATCCGGTCCTCTGCGGGCCAGCCGGGATTGGCCATCAGGAACGAGGCGTAGCTGTCAAAACCCAGCGTGTCGCTTTGCTGAAGCCGCTTCCACTGGTCCACCCTCGCGATGATCGCGCTGTCGGCGTTCCGGGCGACGGTCGAGCGGGCGGCATTCCAGTCGGCGCTGCCCTGCGCAGGAAGCGGCTGCACAATTTCCTTGCGCCCGCTGTTGATCTGCGCAACTGCAACCGACGCAATTGATAGGAAGCCGAGAAGCGGAAGATGGCGAACCTTGATCCGGTTGACGAATAAGCTGGACATGGGTTTGTTCGAAGCATCCCTGTTGGCGGTCATCAATTGGCAGACTATGGCATAAAGATGCTTATGCCCAGATGAATGATCGGGCTTGAAGGAGTTTTTGCATGTTTTCCGGTTCCATTCCGGCTCTAGTGACCCTGTTTCGGGACGGCGCGCTGGATGAAGAAGCCTTCCGGGCGTTCGTGGACTGGCAGATAGAGCAGGGCAGCAGCGCCCTTGTTCCCTGCGGCACGACGGGCGAGAGCGCGACCATGACGGTCGAGGAACATAATCGCGTCATCGCCATCTGCGTGGAACAGGCCGCCGGGCGCGTGCCGGTGATCGCCGGATGCGGTTCCAACGACACGCGGATCGCGCTGGAGCATATGTTCGCCGCGCAGGCCGCCGGGGCCGATGCGGCGCTGGTCGTCGCGCCCTATTACAACAAGCCCAGTCAGGAAGGCGTGTACCGGCATTTTGCTCATCTGGCGCAAAATTGCGACCTGCCGATCATCCTCTATAATGTGCCGGGGCGGACCATCACCGATATCGGCGTCCCCGTGATGCACCGGCTGACGAGCGAGTTTCGCACCATCGTCGGCATCAAGGACGCGACCGGCAATCTCGGCCGGGTAAGCGCCCAGCGCCTCGCCTGCGGGGAGGATTTCGTCCAGCTTTCGGGCAATGACGAAACCGCGCTGGGTTTCAACGCGATGGGCGGCAAGGGCTGCATTTCGGTAACGGCCAATGTCGCGCCCGCCCTGTGCGCGCAGTTTCAGGCGTTGCTGGCGAAGGGCGAATGGGACGAGGCGCTGCTGGTGCAGGACAGGCTATATCCATTGCATGACGCGCTGTTCAGCGATTCTTCACCCGGGCCGGTCAAATATGCCTTGTCCCGCGTTCGCCCGGACATGCCTGCCGAAGTGCGCTTGCCGATTACATGGCCGAGCGCGTCCTCTCAGGCGGCGGTCGATCGCGCGCTGGAGATCGCGGGGCTGGTATAAGGCGCTTGCGCTTCCCATATCGCCCCGATGGAGAAAGTTGACTGATGGCCCGTCCCCGACCCGAAGCGTTCAAGAAGGTCAAGACCGTGGCCGAAAACCGCCGCGCGCGGTTCGATTATGCGATCGACGAAGTGTTCGAGGCCGGCATCATGCTTCAGGGGACGGAGGTGAAATCCCTCCGTTTCGGGGAAGGCTCCATCGCGGAAAGCTATGCCGAGGTGCTGGATGAACAGGTCTGGCTCATCAACAGCAATATCCCCGAATTCAGCCATGGCAACCGGTTCAACCATGAACCCAAGCGCCCGCGCAAGCTGTTGATGCATCAGCGGGAAATCGCCAAGCTGCATGGCGCGGTGGCGCGCAAGGGCATGACGCTGGTGCCGCTGTCGATCTATTTCAACGGGCAGGGCCGGGCGAAGGTGGAACTGGCGCTGGCGCGCGGCAAGAACGCCGCCGACAAGCGGGCGACGACCAAAGAACGCGAATGGAAGCGTGAGCAGAGCCGCCTGCTGAAGGAGCATGGCTGAGATGACCAGCCGCGTTCTCCACTGGTTCCGTGAAAATGCCCCCAGCCGCGAATCCTTTGAAAACAGCCGCATCCTTGCGCCGGTCGCGCATCGGGTGCTGGCGCCGGAGCTTTGGCGCTTTACCCGCCGTTCGGTCCCGCGCGGGGTGGCGCTGGGCCTTTTGGTGGGGATTTTCCTGCTGATACCGGGCGTGCAGATCGCCGGGGCGGCGCTGTTCGCCCTGCCGTTCCGGGCCAATATCCCGATCGCCGCGGGCATGACGTTCCTCAGCAATCCGGCCACCACGCCGTTCATTCTCTGGGCGTCGGTCTATGTCGGCAATATTACGCTGGGGCGCAATGCGGATATTTCGCGCTTCATGACGTTGTTTCATGACAATGCGAGCATCGGGGAATGGTGCGGCTGGCTGTTTTCAGAGGCCGCGCCCGCCTTGCTGTTCGGGCTGGCGGTGATATCCATCGTGGCCGCCGTGATCGGCTATTTCATATCCGACTGGATATGGAAGCTGCATCTGGGACGGCGCTGGAAGGCGCGCCGCCGCCGCTAGAACTGGCTGCGTTACATCAGGCGCGGGTCGCATGATCTGGGTTTTTGTCGTCGTCTCGTTTTGTTTTTCGTGAAAACCGGTTCTCCCTTTTCGCCGCGATGCTCTGAAATGGGGCCAGCGCGGGCGTTGGTCGCGCCAAGTTTTCGCTTCACCCCTGCCGCCTCTTTGCTAAGGTGGTCCTTCGGTCCATAGAGCATGCGCAATGCACGGACGGATCACGGAAAAAGGGAAATGGCTGTCGGATATGGCGGGGGCAGCAGGCAATAGCTACAAGGATGAGATCACGTCGCTGGCGGCCAGCCGGAGCGGGCGGTTCGATCTGGCCTTGCTGATCGGCGCGGCCGTGCTGAGCGCGGCGCTGATCGTCTGGGCGGTGGATGACTGGGCGCTGGCGGCGGGCTTTGTCGCAGCCTTGCTGGGGCTGGGCGCGCTGGTTCATCTTTTCCGGCCGGGCGAAACGCGTTCCGGCGCGCTGGTGCGGGAGGTCGCGCCGGACTGGACCGTTGCGCGGTCGGCGGCCAATGCGTCCGGCATGGCGATCGCCGTTACCGACCGGGGCGGGCGGCTGGTGTGCGCCAGCGACCTTTATGGCGAATGGTTCCCCGGCTATCCCGCGCCGCCCGCCCTGCCGCTCGATCGCGAGGGCGCGGCGCTGCTGGCCGAGGCCGGGCGAACGGCGTGGCGCGATGGGGAGGGGCTGTACGACAATCTTTCCCGCGGGGCGTTGCGGGCGGATGTGCGGGTGACGCGCACGGGCCAATCCGATGATTATCTGCTGTGGCATTTCCGCCCCGTGCGGCAGGTCAGCCTGATCGAGCAATTCACCGCCATGGTGGCCGGGGAAATGGGCGCAGGGCTGGGCGAGGCGGGGCTGATGGCCGCGATCATCGGCGCGGAAGGGCGGATAAGGGGGGCCAATGAAGCCTTTGTCCTGCGCGCATCGGGCCGATCGGACGCGGACCTGACCGGGCGCGATCTTTCCGCCTATTTCCGCCGGGATGAGGAAGGGCGGATATTCTTCGCGCGGGAGGCGCCCGGCATGTTGCCGATCGCGATTTTCCGCGTGTTGCTGCGCGCCGACCAGCCCGATGGCCCGGCGCTCATCCTGCTGGTCGATCAACCCGGCAATGTGGCGGCGGGGGGATCGTCGCTTTCCTATTTTCAGGCGTTGCTGGCGCTGATGCCCTTTGGCCTGGCGATGACGGACAGGGACGGGCGGCTGCTGTTCCTCAACGAAAGTTTCGCCCGCGCCGCCAATGTGCCGGAGGGGCATCGCCCCGCCTATCCCGGCGATCTGGTGGTGGCGGAAGATCAGGCGGCGCTGGCCGCGGCGGTGCGGCGCTATGCGGTCGGCCCGCAAATGACCGGCGACATCGCGGTACGCCTGCGCAACCGGCCGGAGGAACCCGTTCCCCTGTCGCTCGCGGGCGTGAGGGGGCTGGGCGAGGCGGCGGTCGTCCTGACGCTGAAGGACAATGACGAGGAAGGGCGGCTGCAACGGCAGGTCGCGCAGGCGACGAAGATGCAGGCGGTGGGCCAGCTCGCGGGCGGGGTCGCGCATGATTTCAACAATATCCTCACCGCCATCATCGGCCATTGCGACCTGATGCTGATGCGGCACACGCCCGGCGACAGCGATTATGACGATATCCAGCAGATCAAGTCCAACTCCAACCGCGCGGCGAGCCTGACGCGGCAACTTCTGGCCTTTTCCCGCCAGCAGACATTGCGGCCGCAGGTGATCCAGTTGCCGGATATCGTCGCCGATGTGTCCAACCTGCTGAACCGGCTCATCGGGGAGAATGTGAAGCTGGAAGTCACCCATGGCCGCAATCTGGGGCTGGTGCGCGCCGATCCGGGGCAGATGGAGCAGGTGATCGTCAATCTGGCCGTCAACGCCCGCGACGCCATGCCCGGCGGCGGCACGCTCACCATCCAGACCTTTTCCATATCCTCGGCGCAGGTGCGGGATATGCGCTCCACCGTGCTGCCCGCCGCCGATTATACCGGCCTGCGGGTGTCCGATACCGGCATCGGGATTCCGCCCGACATGGTGACGAAGATATTCGAGCCGTTCTTCACCACCAAGGAAGTGGGCAAGGGGACGGGGCTGGGGCTGTCCACCGTCTATGGCATCGTGAAACAATCGGGCGGCTATATCTTCGCGGAATCGGAACCGGGGCAGGGCACCAGTTTCATCATCTATCTGCCGGTGCATGTCGCCAATCCCGAAGAAGCGCCGGTGGCGACGATCAAATCGCCGCCGCCGCGCCGCGCCAGCTGGGGGACGGGAACCATCCTGCTGGTCGAGGATGAGGACATGGTGCGCGCCGTGGCGGAGCGGGCGCTGACCCGGCAGGGCTATACCGTGCTGACCGCCGCCGATGGCGAACAAGGGCTGGAAATGCTGAACGGGGCGCCGCGCGTCGATCTGTTGGTGTCCGACGTGGTGATGCCGAACATGGACGGCCCGGCCATGGTGCGCGAGGCGCGCCGGAACCACCCGGACCTGCCGGTGCTGTTCATGTCGGGCTATGCGGAGGAGCAATTGCGCAAGTCGATCGATATCGCCCATGTCTCCTTCCTGCCCAAGCCCTTTTCGGTGGCGCAACTGTCCGAAGCGGTCGCGGCCGCCTTCCCCCATGCCGAAGGGCAGGCGCGTGCGGAAGGGAGCAAGGGCACGGCTGGCGAAGCGTAACCAAGGTGCGACCAGCCGACGCGGTTTCGCTTGCCGTCGGACTGTTTTTAGGCAAGTTTCCATTCCGCATGGGGAAGGGCGGCTCTACTTTCTTCGATGACGGGTTTTTTCAATGACCGCGCATGGCGTCCCTTTGCGGAAAGGCCGTGGGCGTGTGTTTACAGGATCGGCTTCCTTTTCAATGATATCGGCTTTTTCATGACATCCGCGATTGCACCGGAGCAGCGCTCTATCCTGATCGTGGAAGATGAGGCGATGATCGCCATGATGCTGGAGGATTTCCTCCAGACATTAGGCCATCATGTGCAAGGCGTCGCCTCTTCCGTGGGGGAGGCGGAGGATTATGTGCGGGACGGCGGCTTTGATCTGGCGATTCTCGACTGCAATCTGAACGGGAAGGAAATCTGGCCCGTCGCGGAGATGCTGGACAGCGCCAACATCCCCTATATCCTCAGTTCCGGCGCGTCGGCCTCCGACATTCCCGGGCCTTTTGCCGACCGCCCGATGCTGGCCAAGCCCTATACGATCGGCGCCGTTTCGGATGTGATCACCGCTACCCGAAATGGACGAGAGGCGGAATAATCCGGCTGTTTTCCGCCTGATCCCCTGAATTTCGTTCCCCTCTTGTTCTGTTGGAACAAATAGGGTACACACGGTCCTGATCCCAGTGCCCGGTTGCACTTGGCAGGAGACAAGCCCATGACCGCAATGCTTACCCTAATCGATTCCGGCAAGAAGACAGGAACTATGGACAGACAGAAGGCATTGGAGGCGGCGCTCGCCCAGATTGATCGCGCATTCGGCAAGGGCAGCGCGATGAAATTGGGCAGTCGGGAAAAGATCGAGATAGAGGCGATTTCGAGCGGTTCTCTGGGGCTGGATATTGCTCTGGGCATTGGCGGGTTGCCGCGCGGCCGTATCGTCGAGATTTACGGCCCGGAAAGTTCGGGCAAGACCACGCTGGCGCTCCATGCCATTGCGGAGGCCCAGAAAGTGGGCGGCACGGTAGCCTTTGTCGATGCCGAACATGCGCTCGACCCTGTATATGCAAAGAAACTGGGCGTGAATATCGACGAACTGGTCGTGTCCCAGCCCGATACCGGCGAACAGGCGTTGGAAATCGTCGATACGCTGGTGCGATCCAATGCGATCGACGTGCTGGTGGTGGACTCCGTCGCCGCGCTGGTGCCGCGCGCGGAAATCGAAGGCGAAATGGGGGACAGTCATGTCGGCCTTCAGGCCCGGCTGATGAGCCAGGCGCTACGCAAGCTGACCGGCTCGATCTCCCGCTCGCGCTGTCTGGTGATCTTCATCAACCAGGTCCGCATGAAAATCGGCGTGATGTACGGCAACCCGGAAACGACGACGGGCGGCAATGCGCTGAAATTCTACGCGTCGGTCCGTCTCGACATTCGCCGTACCGGGCAGATCAAGGACCGGGACGATATCATCGGCAACACCACGCGCGTGAAGGTGGTGAAGAACAAGGTCGCGCCGCCCTTCAAGCAGGTCGAATTCGACATCATGTATGGCGAAGGCATATCCAAGATCGGCGAGATTCTCGATCTGGGCGTCAAGGCCGGGATCGTCGAGAAATCCGGTTCATGGTTCTCTTATGATTCGGTGCGGATCGGGCAGGGGCGGGAGAATGCCAAGACTTTCCTGAAGGAAAATCCCGAGCTGATGAACCGGCTGGAACAGGCCATAAGGGGCAAGACCGACGATGTGGCCGAAGCCCTGATGACCGGCCCGGAAGAGGGGGACGATCTCTGACGACAGGATCGGGCATGATCGGGCGGGCATGATAGTGGTCAGGGGGCATTGTTCAGGGGCAGTTTGCGGAATGGTCCGGGAACTTAGGGGGACATGCCGTCCCGCCCCGATTCCTGATGTCGCACCTTCCCTGATCGCGCGCTTCCCATGATTATGCCTTTCCTTGATAGGGCGGCGCAAAACCAGCCCTGTGGGGGCCGGTGGTTCGGAAAAGGGCGGGGCGGATCAATTTGCGACAGGCCCGTTGCATATTGGCGCTTGTCTAGGATATTCGTCTCGCCTAATCGGCTTTTGTCATGACATCCACAAACGATATCCGTCGCTCCTTTCTCGACTATTTCGTGGCTCAGGGCCATGAGATGGTGCCGTCCGCGCCTTTGGTGCCGCATAATGATCCGACGCTCATGTTCACCAATGCGGGCATGGTGCCGTTCAAGAATGTGTTCACCGGTCTGGAAAGCCGCCCCTACAGCACGGCCGCTTCCGCGCAGAAATGCGTGCGGGCGGGGGGCAAGCATAATGATCTGGATAATGTCGGCTATACCGCGCGGCATCATACCTTCTTTGAAATGCTGGGCAATTTCAGCTTTGGCGATTATTTCAAGGAACAGGCGATCCATCATGCCTGGACGCTCATCACCCGCGAATGGGGCGTTCCGGCCGATCGCCTGACCGTCACCGTCTATCATGACGATGATGACGCGTTCACCCTCTGGCGCAAAATAGCCGGATTGCCCGAAGACCGGATCATCAGGATCGCGACGTCGGACAATTTCTGGTCGATGGGCGACACCGGGCCATGCGGTCCCTGCTCAGAGATTTTCTACGACCATGGCGACCATATTTTCGGCGGCCCTCCCGGTTCGCCGGATGAGGATGGCGACCGGTTCGTCGAGATATGGAACCTTGTTTTCATGCAGTTCGATCAGGGCGCGGACGGAACCCGCCTGACCCTGCCGCGTCCCAGCATCGACACCGGCATGGGGCTGGAACGCATCGCCGCCGTCTTGCAGGGGGTGCATGACAATTACGACACCGATACCTTCAAGGCGCTGATCGCCGAATCCGGCGCGCTGACTCATATGGCGACGGACGGCGCGCACAAGGCCAGCCATCGGGTGATCGCGGACCATCTGCGTTCGTCGGGCTTCCTGATCGCTGACGGCGTGCTGCCCGCCAATGAAGGGCGCGGCTATGTGTTGCGGCGGATCATGCGCCGGGCCATGCGCCATGCTCATCTGCTGGGCGCGGCGGACCCTTTGATGCATCGTCTGGTCGGCGCGCTGGTGCGGGAAATGGGCAATGCCTACCCGGAATTGCTCCGCGCCCAACCGCTGATCGAGGATATTTTGCTGCGCGAGGAAACGCGGTTCCGCCAGACCCTCGACAAGGGGTTGAAGCTGCTCGACGAGGCCACGGGCGGGATGAAGCAGGGCGATGTGCTGCCGGGCGGCACGGCGTTCCGTCTCTACGACACTTATGGTTTCCCCTATGACCTGACCGAGGACGCGCTGCGCGCGCAGGGGTTGGGCGTGGACCGGGCCGGGTTCGAGGCGGCGATGGCGGAGCAAAAGGCCGCTGCCCGCGCCGCGTGGAAAGGGTCGGGCGAAAAGGCCTCCGACGAAATCTGGTTCGATCTGGCCGAAGAACTGGGGGCGACCGAATTTACCGGCTATGGCGCGACCAGTGGCGATGGTCAGGTGGTCGCGCTCATCCGCGACGGCGCGCGCGTGGACAGCGCGAGCGCGGGCGAGACGGTGACGCTGCTGACCAATCAATCGCCCTTTTACGGCGAAAGCGGAGGCCAGACCGGCGATAATGGCACGGCGACCAGCCTCGAAGGCCTGTCTGCGACGATCAGCGAAACCGGCAAGGCGCTGGGCCGTCTCCATACCCATCAGATGACCATCGACATGGGCAAGGTGAGCGTCGGGGACACGGTGCATCTGGTCGTCGATGTCGCCCGGCGGAATCGCATTCGCGCCAATCACAGCGCGACGCACCTGTTGCACGCGGCGCTGCGGGCGCGGTTGGGCAGGCATGTGACGCAGAAGGGCAGTCTGGTGGCCGCCGAGCGTCTGCGTTTCGACTTTTCGCACCCCGATGCGCTGAGCGCGGAGCAGATCGCGCAGATCGAGGCGGATGTGAACGCGCAGATTCGCGGCAATGACGCGGTGCTGACCCGCCTCATGACCCCCGATGATGCGATCGCGGCGGGCGCGATGGCGCTGTTCGGCGAAAAATATGGCGATGAGGTTCGCGTGCTGTCCATGGGGCAGGAGGCCGACGGCAGCTATTCGGTGGAGCTTTGCGGCGGCACGCATGTGCGGGCGCTGGGCGATATCGGGCTGTTCAAGATCATCGGCGAAAGCGCGGTGGCGAGCGGTGTCCGCCGGATTGAGGCGCTGACGGGCGAAGCGGCGCGGCTGTGGCTGTCGGAACGCGAGGACGCGTTGAAGGCGACGGCTTCGGTCTTGCGCACCACGCCGGAGGATGTGCCCGCGCGGGTAACGGCCTTGGTCGATCAGACCCGCAAGCTGGAACGCGAACTGGCCGAAGCGAAAAAGGCGCTGGCCCTTGGCGGTGGTGCGGCGTCGGCGGCCGACACGGGGCCGGAGACGATCGGCGACATTTCCTTCATCGGTCAGGTGATCGAGGGGCTGGACCCCAAGGAATTGCGCGGCCTCGTCGATGAGAATAAGAAGCGCCTGAATTCGGGCATATCCGCGGTGATCGCGGTGACGGACGGACGCGCTTCCATCGCGGCGGGCGTGACCGAAGATCTGACCGGACGGTTCAGCGCGGTCGATCTGGTCCGGGCAGGCGTCGAGAAACTGGGCGGCAAGGGGGGCGGCGGCCGTCCCGACATGGCGCAGGGCGGAGGCCCTGATGGCGGGGAGGCGCAGGCCGCTCTTGACGCGGTGCGGACGTTGATCTCCGGCTGATCGTCGGTCGATGTCCGCTGGGGAACGGTGGCGGTCTAAGGCCCCCGGTTGCGCTTATGCCGTAGAGGGAATGGAACCGTGATGACGGTTCAGCCCCGCTGTGCGCGGGCTTTTGCGGTCATCCTTATTGGACCGTGCCGATCGTCCCGCGCCACAGCCTCCCGCTGTACGCGGGCTTTTGCCCTCATCCTTGGGGCTGATTTCACGCCGTGAGAAACCGGACGCAATGATGGCCGCGCCGGATGTTCCCTCGTCAATTTTCCTTTGCCTGCGCTTTAAACCGAATTCGATGTAGTGTCCATGTAAGCCCCCGACGTCTTACTGTTTCGGCTTAATCTTCTCCCGATCCGGCATCACCCGGTTGGGATTTTTGTCGCTGTATGTGAACCACGTCGGAGCGCGATCAGGCGGGATGCATTTATTGGCAACCAGTAGCGTGATGATCGTGTTCAGCTTCTCACGGTATTCAGTGTCAGTTGCTAACAGCGCAGCTCGGCGTTCGTTGACTACCCGATTGTTCGCCATTTTTCGGTCCAGCTCCTCAGCAATGTCGAGCAACCTTTGGTCTAAGTCATGGTTAGCAGCCCAGCGGTATTCGTCCTGCACAAACTCATACTGGAGTTTCTGACACGCGGGCGAAGCCGCCGCTGTCGCAGCCAACAACAAAACCGAAAACACTATACTCACCCCCTGCGATACCTACCGAATTAGGCGCTTCGTAGCGCCACCGATGCAGAAATCATCTTGGATGACAAGCAGGACATCGTTCGCGCCCAGTTGCGGTTTGGATTTTTCGGAAACGACATAAACATTTGTTTCCTGACGCGGCGACGAGATGGGCGTGAAGTTCGCGCCCTGCATCCGTTCCTAGGAAACAGGCGCGAACGGCAGAGAAAAGTCACAAGAATATGGCGGTGGAACTCCAGATGCCAGAGGTGTCGGCTGGCCCCCGATGCGGTGCGGGACGGAATTGCGCCGCTCAATTTTCAATCGATCTCGGGTGAAAATGGCTCGATCCCGAAGGTTCTGGTTATTTCCTTCGTTCATGGCGCGCATGGGTATCCGGGCGTTTCCCCGTTAAGGGGAAACATCATGCGGCAAGGTTGAAGCCGGAGGAGTTCTCGCTGATCCGGGGCATGTTCCGGGTCGGGCTTCTGATGCATGATTCGTGCGGGAGGAAGGCTCCCTCCGGGCGGCGGATCGGCAGATGTGCACGGGTTTGGAGCGCCGGTCGTGTTGCCCTTTGGGATGATGGTCGGTCTGATTTGCCGACTCTGGATAAATAATCGGTTTGTGGCAAAGCGCGGCATGCTTCCGAATGACAGCGGAGGCCTCTGCGTAGGATTGGGTTTCAAGCGGATGGGCGAATCGCGGTTCCCTGCTTTGGCGCGGGGCAGTCTGTAATCGGGGTCGGACAATTCCGTCGCCGCCTGCAATTCCCGTTTCAACCGGCATGTCTTGCCGCGCAGCGAAAGGAACGCCGGTGAAGGCCTCACGCCCCCTTCATGCCTCGGCGCTTTGGCTTTCGTCCTTGATCAGGCCGATTTCGCGCAGCCTTTCCTTCAGATAATCGTCCGCAGTAATGGCTTCATAGCGTCGGGGATGGGCGGCGCTGACACAGCCCGGCAGTGCGTCGATCAGGAAATCGGGGCGCAGATGCAGGAAGAACGGCATGGAATAGCGGGATAATTGCTGACGCTCGGCAGGCGGGTTAACGACCCGGTGGGTGGTGGACGGCAGCACATGGTTGGTCAGGCGTTGCAGCATGTCGCCGATATTGACGACCAGCGCCCCGACCGGCGGGCGGATATCCCTCCACTGTCCCGCCCTGTCGAGCAATTGCAGCCCCGCCTCCTCCGCGCCGAGCAGCAGGGTGATGAGGTTGATATCCTCATGCGCGCCAGCGCGAACGGCGCCGGAGGGCGCTGGCGCATCGCGGGCGATCGGCGGATAATGCAACAGGCGCAGAATGCTGTTGCCCCCGGCGGTGGGGGCGGCGAACCAGTTTGCCTCCAGCCCCAGATCCAGCGCTATGGCTTGCAGCAACCGCGCGCCCAGCGCATCGAAAGCCTCGAACAACCGGGTGAAGCAGGCCCGGAATTCCGGTAATTCCGCATCGGGCCATATATTGGCGGGCATGGTCCGGGCCAGCGCGGCGTCATGGCCGAAGGTGCGGCCGACATGCCAGAATTCCTTCAGATCATGGGCCTGCGCGTTTTTTGCGATCTCTTTCCCGAAGGGGGTGTAGCCGCGCTGGCCTGCGCCGCCGCTGACCAGATAGCGCCGTTTAACGGCTTCGGGCAGGGCGAAGAAGCGGGCGGTCAGATCCCATGCCTGCGCCATCAATATCTGCGGGATGCCGTGATCGGACAGGATGGCGAAGCCATATTCGCGAAAGCTGCGGCCCAGTGCGGCGGAGAAATCCGGCAGGGGCATGTTTTCGATCGAAAGAGCGGGAATCGGGGCGTCGTGCTGAACCATGACGGGCATCTAAGGCGTTTCGCGGTCTGGCGGAAAGGCCCTGTTCGTCCGTCGCCTATTTTCCGCCTATAGTCCCATTTTCAAAGGCGCGGGGGCTTGCCCGCTGGCGCGGCGCCATGGGCGGCCATTGCCCGGCGCCTCTTGATCCGGCTATTGCCCTTGGTGCAAGGGGGCAGGGCGATGCGGCGGCCCGATCGCTGGGCGAGAAAAGGGATGATATGAAGTACTGGCTGATGAAATCCGAACCCGATGCCTTTTCCTGGGATGATCTGGTGGCGCAGCAGCGGGGGGAGTGGGATGGCGTGCGCAATCATCTCGCCCAGCGGCATATGAAAGAGATGAAAAAGGGCGATCGCGCCCTGTTCTATCACAGCAATATCGGGCTGGAAGTCGTCGGCATCATGGAGATTGTCGATGAAGCCGCGCCGGACAGCACCGATGAAACCGGGCGCTGGATCGCGGTGCATGTCGCGCCGGTGGAAAAGCTGCCCCATGCGGTGACGCTCAAGACGATGAAGGCGGACCCGGCCCTTGCCGAGATGGTGATGATCCGCCAGTCGCGCCTGTCCGTTTCCCCGGTGACGGCGGCGCAATATCGCCACATCGTCAAACTGGGCGGCCTGAAAGACCCGAAGTAAGAATGGATGCTGCATGACGGTCATGGGTTCGCGGCCGTCTTAGTGACCCGCAACGAGCGATGGACCGCTGGGGCCGGTTAGTTCGGAGAAATGAGACACGCCCCCGCGCTAACGCCCGAAACGTTCAGGGTTATGAGCCCAACGCCACGATGCTCATGTCTCGTGGCAATGTTTATATCATGATGCGCCTGAAATTCAAAGATCAGGACACTGTAAAAGAAAGCCCCTGTTCTCCACCGTGGGAGATCAGGGGCTAATCAGTATATAAAGAGGGGGTGTCTTCAAATAATCGCAAAATCAGCCGAAGAGGCTGAGATACGCCATCGCGGGCGCGCTGAGCGAGATCACACCGGCAAACACGGTGAAGCTGATCTCCGAAAGGTTCTTCATTGCACTACTCCTTTGAACGCCTCCGTTGATCCTCTTCTTTTGCTTTATGGTGCGTTGAGTGCGCATATGATGATGGCTCCCCCTTTCCTCAAACGCAAAAGGGGGTGATGCAAGTGCATCAAATGCAACGGTGGTGGGAATAAGCGGTTGCCTGAAACCATGTCCTGTTCCATGTCTAACCCATGGAAATGCAGGAATTTCGGTCGCATCGGCGCTTGTCGAAAGCCATAGATCAACTCTGTGGCAAATATGTTACAGACGGGCCATTATCGCATCTGCACCTGTTTTTGTCGGTCGATGGGCGGATATTGATCGACCGATGCCATGGCGATGCGAGGGCGGACGGCACGCCCCTGACGGGCGATTCCCTGTATCGCATGGCGTCCATGACGAAGCCTGTCACCATCGCCGCCGTGTTGAAGCTGGTGGAGGAAGGACGATTGGCGCTGGACATGCCGGTTGCCCGCCTATTGCCGGAAATGGCGGCGATGACCCTGTGGACCGGCGAGGTCGATCCCGACGGCGCTTTCCTCTCGCGCCCCTGTGAGCGTGCCATGACGATTTTCGACCTGCTGCGCCATAGCGCCGGGTTCACCTATTCCATCCATGGCGAATCCGCGCTGGACCGCGCCTATGCGCTTCATAATCTGGATAATTTCCAGCAGCGCCGGACCGGGGATGAATATGCCGCGGTGCTGGCCGAACTGCCGCTGTTGTTTGCGCCGGGTGAGCGGTTCCATTATTCGGCGTCGATCGATCTGCTGGGCGTGGTGCTGGAACGGGCCACGGGGCAGCGGGCGGAGGACGCGATCCACCGCCTGCTGTTCGAGCCGTTGGGGATGAAGGACAGCTTCTTCGTCGTGCCGCCGGAATGCCTCGACCGGCTGACCGACGCTTGGTTCATGGAAAGCGAGGGCGCGCCGCCAACCCTGTATGACAGGGGCGGGCAAAGCCGGTGGCGGATCACGCCCAAGAGCGTTTCCACCGGCGCCGGGCTGGTGTCGAGCGTGCGGGATTATCACCGCTTTCTCACCATGATCCTGCGGGGCGGGGAGATCGATGGCACGCGGATATTGTCCCGGCAAAGCGTGGACCTGATGCTGCGCAATCATCTGCCGGGAGGGGGCGACCTTGTGGGGGAAGGGGCCGTGCCGCCTTCGGAAACCCCGCGCGCAGGCGTCGGCATGGGGCTGGGCGGCGCGGTGCTGCTCGACCCGGTGCGCGCCGGCCTGCCCGGTTCCGTGGGCACATGGTTCTGGGGCGGGATAGTCTCGACGGGCTTTTTTCTGGACCCGGTCCGCCGAATGATCGGTCTGGTGATGACGCAGCTCATGCCTTCGGGCATGACGCGGGTGCGTGAGGATTTTCGGCGCGTGGTTTATGATGCAATGGCGGAAGAGGTGTGAGGGATGATGTGCGGGAAAAGCGAAACGGGGAGGAACGCGGCATGACGAGACAGGATCTGGTGGATGAACTGGCGGCTTTGCTGGATGTGGCGCCGGTGGGGGATCGCCTGTTTCGGGGCGCGCGCAAGCGGGGCGGCGTCGGGCGCGTCTATGGCGGGCAAGTGGTGGCGCAGGCCCTTGCGGCGGCGTCCAAAACGGTCGATCCGGCTCGTCAGATCCATTCGCTGCATTCCTATTTCCTGCGCGGCGGCAGCGAGGATCATGAAATAGAATATCGGGTCGAGGCCGATTTCGATGGCGGCAGCTTTTCCAACCGCCGCGTGGTCGCCTCTCAGCAGGGGCGGGTGATTTTCAATCTGGCGGCGTCCTTTCATCTCCGCGAGGCGGGGCGCGCCCATCAGCCGACCATGCCCGATGTGCCGATGCCGGAGGAATTGCTGAACATCCCCGATTATCTGGCGCAACATCCTGAATATAAGCCCAAGATCAGCAACCGGGTTTTTCTCGACCCCTCCCCGATAGAGGTGCGCTGCGTCGGCATCCCTCCCTTTTGCGAGCAGGCGCCGACGGAGCCGCAGCTGTCGCTCTGGTTCCGGACGGTCGCGCCGGTGCCGGGGGAGCAATGGATGCACCGCGCCTTTGCCGCCTATGCCAGCGATTTCGCGATGATCACCACGGCCCTGCGCCCGCATGGCGATTTCGATCTGCAAGCCGCCAGCATCGACCATAGCCTGTGGTTCCATGAGGACATCGATGTGGAGGACTGGCTGCTCTATACGACGAACAGCCCATGGGCAGGCGGTGCGCGGGGCTTGAGTCTGGGACAGATATTCGACCGATCGGGACGACTGGTGGCGAGCGTCGCGCAGGAAGGGCTGATGCGCGACCGGGGCATGAAATAGAGGGCAAAAGGTCCAGGGGACATAGGCCGCGATCTTCGATATCTTGTGATATCCTGACAGGCGGTGTCATGAAACAGGGATATTCTCCTTGAAACAGCAAGCGCGAAGGCCAAATTCGATAGAGTGAACCGATCCCATCCCATGCGTCATGTGCTTTCCCCTGATCCGGCCTGTGCTTCCCGAAAGAAGGAGCAGGCCGAAGAGAAGGCGGCGGCTGCGTCGGCCACGCTGCGCCGGGATGCTTTTGTGCGGCTCGATCCGGTCTGGCCGGAGGAGGGCGGCGAAGGCGAAGGGCAGGCCAAGGGCGAAGGGCAGGCCAAGGGCGAATGGCGGGCCTTTGCCGATAGCTGGAACGACCTGCCGCTCGATGACTATATGGCCGATGGCGGACGCTACCGGCGACGGCGCTACGCCGCCTTTCACTGGCATGACGGGGCATTGAGGCGTCTGCCGCATCAACCCCATTATCAGGACCGGCATTATAATCGGTTGAACGGCGGAATCGAAAGATGGTTCGCCCCGATGGACGAGCAGATCGCGGCCAGCCCTTGTCTGGGCGGGATCATCGGGCGTGCGGTGGCGCTCTTCACCGGTGACGGGTTGGCGGCCGATGCCGGTTGGCAGGTGGAGGTCCACCAGTTTCGGATCGTGGCCGAGCCGGATAATCCGGGGCTGCCCACGCCCGAAGGCCTGCACGCCGATGGCCGGGACTGGGTGTTGATCGCCTTTGTCGGCGGGCGGAATATCACGGGCGGGGAAACCCGGATCACGGATCGGCAGGGGCGCGAACGGGCGCGGCTGACCTTGGGGCGGGCGGGGGAAGCCCTGCTGCTCGATGACCGGGCGGTGCTTCATGAAACGAGCCAGATCAGGGCGAGCCAGCAGCCGGGCCAGCCCAAGGCGGGCGGATGGCGCGATATGCTGGTGGTGACGTTCGCCCGGCCCGCCTGACGGCATGAAGGACGCGGCGCGGCGGGGTGGTTTCGAACTTCGATAAAATGCGGTTCACCGGCTTGCCAAATGCAGCGCCATTGGTTATTATTGCGAATAATTATCAATAAGGGGCGCAAAGCATAGTGTAAGGACCGAATAATGACCTGTGAAACCTTTCCGCCCCTCTCCGCATCGACGGCGGCCTATCCCGCCTTGTTGATCGGGGCGACCCGCTGCTGGCGGATGGCGAAGGATGATGGTCAGCCGATCCAGCCGCACCTTGCTTCCCTGCTTTCCTCGCAAGGCTGCACCATGCTGGCGCCGGTTCTGGATAGCCTGATGCGCTGTTATGAAGGCGCGCTGGGCCGCCCGCTGACGATCGGTGCGGATCAGCAGGTTTCCGATGACGAGATGCTGCTGCTCGACCTGCTCAATGGTTCCAAACCGCGCCCGGCCTGTTTCGAATGCCCGGAACAGGCGGCGGCCACGCTGGATTGCGCGCTATGTTCGCTGCGGATCATGATGGCGCTGGAAACCCGCCTGCAATAAGGCGAACGGCCCTCATGCCCGGCCGGGGGAGGGCGCGTGACCGGGGCATGTCCGCATTGTGCGGGGCGCTCTATCCCTGTTATGCCTTGGCCCGCAAATGAGTCGAACCATCATCGGGAAGCAACAGGAATGGCCGAAACCGTGGAAATGCAGGATGAGCGCCTGAAGGGGATGCACTATCTGGAGGGCGGCTCTTTCTATATGGGCTCCGACCGTTTTTACCCGGAGGAAGCCCCGATGCGGCAGGTCAGCGTCGATCCGTTCTGGATCGACGAGATTCCCGTCACCAACAGGGAATTTCAGCGCTTCGTCGATGCGACCGGCTATGTGACCTTTGCGGAGATCGCGCCCGATCCGAAGGACTATCCCGGCATGCCGCCCGAAATGGCGCAGCCCGGATCGCTGGTGTTCCAGCGCACGCGCGGCCCGGTCGATATGAATGATTTCAGCCAGTGGTGGAGTTTCTCCTTCGGGGCGGACTGGCGCCATCCATGGGGACCGGGCAGCTCGATCGAGGGGCTGGAGGATCACCCCGTCGTGCAGGTTTCGTGGCAGGATGTGGAGGCCTATGCGCAATGGGCGGGCAAGGAATTGCCGACCGAGGCCGAATGGGAATATGCGGCGCGGGGCGGGCTGGACCGGGCGGAATTCGCATGGGGCGACGAACTGGCGCCCGATGGCGCGATGCTCGCCAATTACTGGCAGGGCAATTTCCCCTACGCCAACCAGTTGCTCGACGGGTGGGAGCGGACCTCGCCGGTGCGGAGCTATCCGGCCAATGGCCACGGCCTGTTCGACATGATCGGCAATGTCTGGGAATGGACTGCGGACTGGTGGGGCCTGCCCTCGATCCAGAAAAAGCCGTTCAAGGGCGCATGCTGCATCCCCGCCAATCCGCGCGGGGGCAAGGAGGGGGGGAGCCATGATCCCTGCACGCCCGATATCCTGATTTCGCGCAAGGTACTGAAGGGCGGGTCGCATCTGTGCGCGCCCAATTATTGCCAGCGCTACCGCCCCGCCGCGCGCCACCCGCAACCGGTGGACAGCCCGACCAGCCATGTCGGCTTCCGCTGCATTATCCGCAAGGCGAAAGACTGACATAAACGGCCTTGGGCAACGGCCCTTATATCCCTTGGCGCCGCCGGGCTGGCGCCGGGGGCGTCGCGCTGTGCCCCGAGGAAAAGGCCCGCTTTCGGGGCGGGTGGCAATCCATTCATAAAACTGATGATCTTCCATATAAAATAACAATTTGAATTATATGTAAGAGGCTGCGAGCACTGTCGGCTCATCATCCATCCCGCCATCCTGTCCCCGAGGCAGGGTCCACAAGGCGGGAGGGGGATGCCGGAAGCGCGGGATTGGCTTTCTTTCCTTTCCCGTCCCGCGCTCCGCGCACGGGTATGAGAGAGAGATGGAAACGGCAAATATCCTGATAATCGGCGGCGGCATAGGCGGACTTACCTCCGCCATTGCCTTGCGCAAACATGGCTTTGCCGTGGAGGTGATCGAGAAAGACCCGGACTGGGCGGTGTACGGCGTGGGGATCATCCAGCAGGCCAATGTCGTGCGCGCGGTGGCGGCTCTGGGCATATTGGATGATTATCTGGCGGCGGGCGTCCCGTTCGACGCCGTGGAGATTTTCGGGGTGGACGGCGTCAGGATCGCCCGCATACCCTCTCCCCGCCTTGCGGAGGGCTATCCGCCCTGTGTCGGCATAGGCCGTCCCGCCCTGCACAAGGTCTTGGGCGACAGGACGCTGGCCGCCGGGGCGAAGGTGCGTCTGGGCCTCACCGCCCGGAGCATCAGCGATGAAGGGGGGGCGGTTCATGTCCGCTTTTCCGACGGCAGCGAGGGGCGTTATGATCTCGTCATTGGCGCGGACGGCGTCTATTCGCAGACGCGCGCGATGCTCTTTCCCGAAGCGGGGAAGCCCGAATTCACCGGGCAGGGCGTCTGGCGATATAATTTCCCGCGTCCGGCGGACATGGACGCGCTGCGGACCTTCAACGGCCCGGTCCATACAGGGTTGATGCCGTTCAGCGATGCATGGATGTATATGTATGTGACGACGCCGGAGCCGGGCAATCCCCGCTATCCCCGCGAAGGGCTGGCGGCGGTCATGCGCGGCAAGCTGGCGGGGTGCGCGCCCGCCATTCGGGAACTGGCCGGGCAGATCACCGATGATGCCGGCGTGGTCTATCGCCCGCTGGAAGCGATGCTGATCGAAGGGCCGTGGCACAAGGGGCGTGTCGTCCTGTTGGGGGATGCGGTCCATGCGACGACCCCGCATCTGGGGCAGGGCGCGGGCATGGCGATCGAGGATAGCCTCGTGCTGGCCGAGGAACTGGCCCGCCATGACGATATCGGGGCCGCGCTCACCGCCTATCATGACCGGCGGTTCGATCGCTGCGCCTATATCGTGCGATCCAGCCTTGCGATCTGTCATGGCCAGTTGGGCAAGGGGCCGGAGATCGATCCGGCAAAAGCAACAGCCGAAATGTTCGCGGTGATCGCGCAACCGATCTGAAGGAAGACCGAGATGAGCCGAGTGACCGAAATCCGTTATGTCGGATATGGCGTAACCGATTATGAAGCGGAAAAAGCCTTTTATGAAGAGGTGTGGGGCCTCGATCCCGTCCCCAGCGATGACGGCATGGCATGGTTCAAGGCGCAGGGGCATGACGAACATCATGTCGTGCGGCTGCGCAAGGCGGACGAAAACCGGATCGATGTGATCGCGCTGGCGGCCGACAGCCGCGCCGATGTCGATGCGCTGTGCGAACAGGTGCGGGCATCGGGCGCGCGGATCGTCAGCGATCCGCATGACCTTGCCACGCCGGGCGGCGGCTATGGCTTTCGCTTTTTCTCGCCCGACGGCCTGCAACTGGAGATTTCCAGCGATGTGGCGCGCGGCACGAAGCGGGAGATCGGCCGCTGGGACGGGGTGCCGGTCAAGATCAGCCATATCGTGCTGCATTCGCCCGATCATCATGCGCTGATGCGGTTCTTCACCGATGTTCTGGGGTTCAGGGTTTCGGACTGGCTCGGTGATTTCATGGGGTTTCTGCGGTGCAACGACGCCCATCACCGCCTTGCCATCCTGCCGGGGCCGCCCTGCCTCAACCATGTCGCCTATGACATGGAAGGCGTCGACGGCATGATGCGGGGCGCGCACCGGCTCAAGGTGAAAGGCATCGATATCGGCTGGGGACCGGGCCGCCATACGGCAGGCAATAACACCTTCAGCTATTTCGTGACGCCCGCCGGTTTCGTCGCCGAATATACGGCGGACCTCGAAATGGTGGATTTCGCGACGCATGAGCCGACCGTCTACACCCCCGCGCCGCTGGTGATGGACCAGTGGGGCATCGGCACGGGCGGCCCGCAAACGCTGCCCCACCCGCATCCCAATCCCGGCCTTTTTGTTGCAGTGGACGCCTGAACCATGGCTCTTTTTGAATATTTCCCCAATTATATCTGGAACCTCTCGGTCGCGATCGCGATGGAAAGCGGCGGGCAGATCGGCGAGATCGTCGATATGTGCCAGCCGATCAGGGACGCCGCCGCCAAGGGCGCGGACGCGGGCACGCCGCAGTTCATGGCCCAATGGGTGGCGATGGCGGACAAGCTGATCGACCTTGCCAAGGAGGACGAGGCGAAGGGCCGCGCCTTTTCCGCCTCCGACAAGCTGGAACGCGCCGCGCTCTATATGTTCACCGGGGAACGGATGCAGGGCCATGGCCATCCCGGCCGTCAGGAAACCTATGCGCGCGCGCGCGAGGCGTTCGACCGATCGACAGCGCTGGGCAGGATCAACCGGGAGCGGGTGGAAATTCCGCTGGCCGCCGGCACCATGCCCGCGCTGTTCACGCGCGCGCCGGGGGAGGGGCGAAAGCCGGTCGTGGTCTATTGCAATGGCCTCGATAGCTGCAAGGAATTGCTCTACTGGTCGCGCCTGCCCCAAGCGCTGGCCCGGCGCGGCATCTCGACATTATGCGTCGATCAGCCCGGCAGCGGGGAGGCGCTGCGCCTTCAGGGCTTGCCGATCGATCCGCACAGCGAGAACTGGGCGTCGAAGGCAGTGGACTGGCTGGAACAGCAGGCCGAGGTCGATCCCGCCCGGATCGGCATGACCGGCATTTCGCTGGGTGGCCATTTCGCGCCGCGCGCAGTCGCCTATGAGCCGCGCTTCGCCTCCGGCGCCTGCTGGGGCGCGAACCACAATTGGGCCGAGGTGCAGCAAAAGCGCCTACGAAGGGAGGGCGAAAATCCGGTGCCGCATTATTGGGCGCATGTGATGTGGGCCTTCGGCGCGCAGGATATGGAGGATTTCCACGCGAAATCGGCGGACATGAACCTCAACGGCCATATGGATCGCATCAAGGTGCCCTTCCTCGTCACCCATGGCGCGCAGGACCGGCAGATCAGCGTGGATTATGCGCATCAGGCCCATGCGCAACTCGTCAACAGCCCACGGGCCGAACTCAAGATCTTCACCGCCCGCGAAGGGGGCGTCGAGCATGTCGGCGCCGACAATATGGCCTATGGCCGCGACGCCATCGCCGACTGGTTCGCGGACACGCTGGGGGGCCATGTCGCATGAGCCGCCGCTTCGTCGACCTGTCGATCTATCTTGAAAATGACGTGATTACCGATCCGCCGTTCATGCGGCCGCATATCGATTATCAGACGCATGGCGAGACGATGACGGAGTTGCAGCATTTCTTTCCCGGCGTGACCCGCGAAGACCTGCCCGACGAGGCCGGATTCGCGGCGGCCGAAACGGTGCGGCTGACTACCCATAATGGCACGCATCTGGATGCGCCGTGGCATTATCACCCCACGATGGACGGCGGCGCCCGCGCGATCACCATCGATGAGGTGCCGCTGGAATGGTGCTTCCAACCCGGCGTGAGGCTGGATTTCCGCCATTTCGAGAATGGCTATGTGGTGACGGCGGCGGATGTGGAGGCGGAATTGCAGCGCATTGGCCATGCGCTTCAGCCGATGGAAATCGTGCTGGTGAACACGGCTGCGGGCATGGCCGTGGGCAACCCCGATTTCGTCAATATCGGCTGCGGCATGGGCTATGAGGCGACCATGTACCTGCTGGAACGCGGCATCCGCGTGACCGGCACCGATGCATGGAGCTGGGACGCGCCGTTCAGCCATACGGCGCGCAAGGTCGCGCAGACCGGCGACACCTCGCTGATCTGGGAAGGGCATAAGGCGGGCCGCGACATCGGCTATTGCCATCTGGAAAAGCTGCACAATCTGGAGGTTCTGCCCGGCGACGGCTTCCTTATTTCCTGCTTCCCCCACAAGATCAGGGGCGCATCGGCCGGATGGACCCGCGCGGTCGCGATTTTCGAGGATTGAACTTCCCCGACCGGAGAGGGCGCCCGGACAGGATGCCTTTGAGCAAGGTCGCTGCCGCGAGACAGAGCGGACGGATCGACTTGTCGGCTGAGGAAAAGGGCTTTCTGAAGGGCCGGCAAGGTGGTTCGACATGGGTGTTCCGATATGGGAGCAGATAAATCGACGCTTCTGTGAAACGTCGGTTCCATTGGATCCGACCCTTCTCGCGCGCATCACTCAGGCCAAGAGATCGAATGTTGGGGGCCTGTCGGGGAATGAAAAATTCACAATTTACGAGAAGGATGATAGCCTCTCCATGGTTTCAACAAGGGGAGATGACGAGTGTACGTCGGAAATCACGTATTCGATCAAAACCTAGCGATGGCTATTTTCGAGAAGGTCGCCATAGCGCTGCTCATTCTGATTGTCACATGGGCGCTTGCGAAGGCTGCGAAATGGGCATTTGCAAAGCTGGTCGACACGGTAGAGATTTTCCGACGAAGCACTTCCACCGGCGAATCTTTCGGTAGCTCTCTGGGCAAAATTGTTTCGCTGCTCATCTGGCTCTTCGGCTTGCTGGCGGTTTTGCAGGTGTTCGATCTCGGCGGCGTGATGGCGCCGGTCCAGACATTGCTCAACAGCGTCATGGCCTTCGTCCCGAAACTGATCGGCGCAGGGCTGATCTTCTTTATCGGGACTATGGTCGCGCGGATCGTTCGCGATATCGTGATCACCGGGTTGCAGACGGTATCCTTCGACAAATGGGTCAATCGCGGCGGGGCGGAAACGCTGACGGGCAACTCCCAGATCAGCAAGACTATCGGCGTGATCGTCTATGTCCTGATCATCATCCCGGTCGCTATCCTCGCGCTCGATGCGCTCGATCTTGCAAGCATCTCGGCGCCTGCAAGCGATATGCTGCGGCTTATCCTCGAGGCCATTCCCCGGATCATCGGTGCCGCTCTTCTGCTTGGTGTCGGTTATCTCGTTTCGCGGTTCGTCGTACAGATAATGAAGGAAATTCTTCCCGGCCTGGGGGTGGATCGTGCCGTGGGCGCGACCGAGATTCTTCCCGAGGGTGCGACTATATCGGCTGTGGTCGCCCGCGTCGCTCAGGTCGCCATAATCCTCTTTTTTGCCATCGCGGCAACGCGGTTGCTCGGCTTTCCTGAACTGACCGCGATCCTCGATCGTGTATTGGAACTGGGCGGCCGGGTTGTCTTCGGTGCGACAGTGATTATCGCCGGCTTCCTGATCGCCCGCCTGTTGGAACGACTGATCGGCGGTGCCGGTGAGACTACCCTTGCAGCCAGCATCGTCAAATGGGCCGCGACCATATTGTTCACCTTCATGGGCCTCCAGTTCATGGGTGTCGGCGAGGAAATCGTGCAGTTGGCGTTCGGCGCCCTGGTGATCGGCGGCGCCGTCGCGGGGGCTTTGGCCTTCGGCCTTGGCGGCCGCAACTGGGCATCACGCCAACTCGAAAAGCTGGACGAGACAGGCAAAAAAACCTCTGACTCGAGTAACGATTCATCTTCCGTTTGAGCCTGTAGAAGTTCCATGCAGCGGCGCGGGCTATCGGTCCGCGCCGCTTCTCGTTGGCCTAGGATGACGGTCGCCGCGATCATCGACGGCCTGCCTTCACGCGAACCAACTGCGCTCTTGCAAGCAGCAGGCAAAGGGCTTCCATCGCACCGTCATTGCCTGCCCGCCTTTGGCGGCGTCGCGGGCATCGCCCTGAACTTCGCGGCGCAAGGACTGGTCGCCCACCTGTTGGGGGGCACGATTTACGCAGGCCGCTCGGTTCAGGGCGCACCGTCAAAGCCGGGACTAGTGACCCGAATCTGAAGTTCGTCACACCGTTCGGCTGGCGTTGCACGAACTTCAGCTTCATCAGGGTCACTAACAAATATAAGATTCTAATGTGGTTTATGGATTTGAAATACGCTCCACCTGATCTGCCCCCTGCGGAGTGGCCCAGAGACTATGATAGTCTGGACCACGAAAGGGAGTTTGAATGCCATTCAAGAAGCACAAGCCGGAAGAGATTATCGGCAAGCTGCGTGAAGTTGAGATCGTG
>JBFWKI010000020.1:0-64797 GCA_050252755.1 Sphingobium sp. | reverse complement strand
AGCCGCGCGGCATGGCCGCTATCCTGAAACTGATAGGATGTGGTCTGGAAAATGGGCGGCGCCACAGAGCCGGTGGCCGGGTCCGCCCGCCATCCCGCATGCAGGGCGAGGGTTTCGGGGTGCAATCTGCGTTCGCTGCTCATGGGCAAGCTCCTCCTTGTCATTCGGGCGGGAGGTTCACCGCCTTTGGCCGGAATTGCAATGGGGGAAAATCCCGCAACGGAGGGATCAGGGCACAGCCTTGTCCGCAGGCGGCGTCCGGCGCGCCGTCACGATGCCGACCGGAGCGGCGAGCATCTGCCCCTTCATCCCGTTATCTTCCCCCGCGGTCGGGGAAATCGGTGATCGCATGATCTTCATCACCACGTCCATCCCCTGCACGACATGGCCAAAGGCGGCGAAGCCCGCATTGTCGCCGGGATTTTCCGGGTGCGCGTCAAGGCTGGACATGTCGCCCACGGTGATGAAGAAATCCATCCGCGCCGTGCCCTGCTCCGCCCGCGCCATCGAAACGGTGCCGGTCTGGTGCGACAGGCCGGTCTTGCTGGTCGGCTCATGCGCGATGGGGGCGAACAGCTTTTGACCCGGCTTCAATATCGTGATGCCGCCCTGAACAAGACCGAAATCCTCGGCCATATTGATCGCGCGATAGAAAGTCGCGCCATCATAGAGCTTCGCATCGACATAGCGCAGGAAATTGGCGGTGGTGACGGGCGCGCGCTCTTTCTCCAGTTCCAGCACGATCGGCCCTTCCGCCGTCTGAATAGTGACCTGCACCGTCGCGGGTTTGGGCTGTTGCGGCGGCGCAACCGGCGCGTCTTGCTGCGGCACGGCCGCACTGCCTGCCGGAGGTGGGGATACGGCGGGGGACGAAGCGGTGGGGGACGAAGCCGCCGGGGGGACCGCAGCGGCGGGAACGGCCCCCGCCCCGCTTTCCTCCTGCGCTCCGCCCTGCCCCGGCATCGCCATCATGGCCAGCATCGCAAGGAAAAATCCGGCTCGTTTCATGTCTTTCACCTTCAGTTCGACAGGAGGTTGGGCTGATCGGGCGTCACGCCGGGCCGGCGCAGCACGATGAATATCTCCCACACCGCAAGGAACAGCGCCGCGATCACCGGGCCGATGACGAAGCCCGAAAGGCCGAACAGTTCCAGCCCGCCCAGTGTCGAGATCAGCACCACATAATCGGGCATCCGCGTATCGCGGCCCACCAGAATCGGGCGCAGCACATTATCCACCATGCCGATCACGAACATGCCGCAGAAAACGAGGATCGCGCCCTTGATGGTCGCCCCCGTCGCGAACAGATAAATGGCGACCGGCACCCAGACCAGCCCGGTCCCGACCGCAGGCAGCAGCGAGAAAAAGGCCATCGACACGCCCCACAGGATCGCGCCGCCAATGCCCAGCCCCCAGAAGATCAGGCCGCCCAGCCCGCCCTGAACGATGGCGACGATCATATTGCCCTTGATCGTCGCGCGGACGACCGCGATGAATTTCTGCGCCAGCGCCCGGCGCTGCGCGGAATGAAGCGGGATGGCGTCCACCACCAGCGCCGAGAGAAAAGGCCCGTCGCGCAGCAGGAAGAAGGTGAGATAGAGCATCACGCCCAGCGACACGAAGAAGGAAAAGGCCCGCTGCCCGATATTCAACGCCTGCGTGGCCAGCGTATCGAGGCTGGCGCCAAGCCCGCTGCCGATCTTGTCGCGGATCGCCTCTATATTGGTCAGGCCCAGCCGTTCGAGTTGCTGCGTCGCCCATTCAGGCAGCGCGCTTTGCACCTGAAGGAAATAGGCGGAGAAATCTATCCGCCCCGATTGCACGCCGTTATAGAGCGTCGTCGCCTCCTGCAACAACACGCCGCCCAGCAGGATCATCGGGATGATGACCACCGCGATCAGCGTGAGCAAGGTCACGGCGGCGGCCAGATTGACATGACCCGGCCATTTCCTCACCAGCGCGCGCTGCATCGGCGCGAACAGGATGGCGACCACCACCGACCAGAGAATGGCATTGTAAAAGGATAGGACCAGCCAGATAAAGGCCAGCGTCGCTACTCCGAGGAGCAGCAGGAACATCCTGTTCTCCAGCCGTGGCTGTTCCATTGTCTCTACTCTTATAATGTGGGGCCGATGCGGCGATAGGCACCATCGAGATACACCAGCGGGTCCACCGTCCCGGACAGGCGCACCGACTGCACATCGCCAATGAAAATATCATGAGAACCGTGGGAAACGCGCTGCCGCTGATGGCAGACGATCACCGCCTGCGCGTCCACGGCATAGGGCAGGCCATGATCATCGGTTTCCCACTGGCCGACGGCAAAACGATCCTCGCCCTTGGCCGCGCCGCCGCAACAGCGGGCAATGTCTTCCTGACCGGCGCCAAGGATGTTGAGGCAGAAATTGGCCCCGCCTTCCAATATGGCATAAGAGGAAACGGTGCGGTTGACGCAGATCAGCATGGAGGGCGGGTCCATGCTGAGCGGGGTGACAGCGGTGGCGGCCATCGCATAGCGCCCGCCCTTGTCGTCAATCGTGGTGACGATGACGACGGACTGCGCGAAACCGCGCATCGCGGTCTTGAGCGCCGTGGCGAGATCGGTTTCCCCCGCTATGCCCTGCGTCACTCCCTGCGCCGTCACGTCATGCCCCCCTTGCTCGCGAACCCGACCGCCAGCCTATCCGCGACCAGCCTATCCGCGAACCGCGCTGTCAGCCTGTTTCATAACTGATGCGCAAGTCCTGTATAAGCGTCAATGAAGATCGTCGCCGAAAGATCCCGTTCCGTCCGAAAAACAATAAAAAACCGGAGGCGCTCTCACGCCCCCGGCTCTTTTTCTTCGCAGAAGCGGTTCTGGACTTAGAAGTCCATGCCGCCCATGCCACCCATGCCGCCCGGCATCGCGGGCATGGCGGGCTTGTCTTCCGGCAGTTCGGCGATGCTCGCTTCGGTGGTGATCAGCAGACCGGCGACCGAGGCAGCATTCTGGAGAGCGATGCGAACGACCTTGGTGGGGTCGATCACGCCGGCGGAAACCAGATCTTCATAGGTGTCGGTCGCAGCGTTGAAACCGAAGGACGTGTCGGTCTGGTCGAGCAGCTTGCCCGAAACGACCGCGCCGTCATGGCCCGCATTGCTGGCGATCTGGCGAACCAGAGCGGTCAGCGACTTGCGAACGATGTCGATGCCGCGGGTCTGGTCTTCATTGCCGCCGGTCAGGCCTTCGATCGCCTTGGTGGCGTAGAGAAGCGCCGTGCCGCCGCCGGGGACGATGCCTTCTTCAACCGCGGCGCGGGTCGCGTGCAGCGCGTCATCGACGCGATCCTTGCGTTCCTTCACCTCGACTTCGGTGGCGCCGCCGACCTTGATGACAGCAACGCCGCCAGCGAGCTTGGCCAGGCGTTCCTGCAACTTTTCACGGTCATAATCGCTGGTGGTGATTTCGATCTGCGTGCGGATCGCTTCGACGCGGCCCTTGATCGCATCGGCTTCACCCGCGCCATCGACGATGGTGGTGTTGTCCTTGTCGATGGTGACGCGCTTGGCGGTGCCGAGCATGCCGACGGTGACGTTTTCCAGCTTGATGCCGAGATCTTCGGAGATCAGTTCGCCCTTGGTCAGGATCGCGATGTCTTCCAGCATCGCCTTGCGACGATCGCCGAAGCCGGGAGCCTTGACCGCAGCAACCTTCAGGCCGCCACGCAGCTTGTTGACGACGAGAGTGGCGAGCGCTTCGCCCTCGATGTCCTCCGCGATGATGAGGAGCGGACGGCCCGACTGCACGACCGCTTCGAGGATCGGCAGGATCGACTGGAGGTTCGACAGCTTCTTTTCGTGGATCAGGATATAGGGATCCTGAAGTTCGACCTGCATCTTTTCCGGGTTGGTGATGAAATAGGGCGAGAGATAGCCACGGTCGAACTGCATGCCTTCGACGACATCGAGTTCGAATTCGAGGCCCTTGGCTTCCTCGACGGTGATGACGCCTTCCTTGCCGACCTTTTCCATGGCTTCGGCGATCTTCTCACCGACTTCCTTGTCGCCATTGGCCGAAATGATGCCGACCTGCGCGACTTCCTTGGAACCGGCAACCGGCTTCGAGCGGGCCTGAATATCCTCGACAACCTTGGCAACGGCCAGATCGACGCCGCGCTTCAGGTCCATCGGGTTCATGCCAGCGGCGACCGACTTCATGCCTTCGCGGACGATCGCCTGCGCCAGAACGGTCGCGGTGGTGGTGCCGTCACCGGCGATGTCGTTGGTCTTGGAAGCGACTTCGCGGACCATCTGGGCGCCCATATTCTCGAACTTGTCCTTCAGTTCGATTTCCTTGGCGACCGAAACGCCGTCCTTGGTGATGCGGGGCGCGCCGAAGCTCTTGTCGATGACGACGTTACGGCCCTTGGGACCAAGCGTCACCTTCACCGCGTCGGCGAGAATGTCTACGCCGCGCAGGATGCGTTCACGGGCGTCGCGGGAGAATTTCACTTCTTTTGCAGCCATGGTATCTACCTCTGCTTTCTGAACTTAAAGTCTTGGAATAAGGCGGCTTTAGGCGATGACGCCCAACCCGTCGGCTTTAGGCGACAACACCTAAAATATCCGATTCCTTCATGATGAGCAGGTCTTCGCCATCGACCTTGACTTCGGTGCCCGACCATTTGCCGAACAGCACGCGATCACCGGCCTTCACATCCAGCGGAGTGACCTTGCCGTCTTCGCTCTTCGAACCGGTGCCGACGGCGACGATTTCGCCTTCCTGCGGCTTTTCCTTCGCGGAGTCGGGGATGATGATGCCGCCAGCGGTCTTTTCCTCGGCCTCTACGCGGCGAACGAGGACACGATCATGCAAAGGACGAAATCCCATAAATGTGCCTTTCCCTTTTCAAATCGAGAGAAAATCCTGACCGCCCGCCCGACCCGGCACACGCCGGATGCAACGGTGATAACCAGAACATCCTCCCAGACAAACTACCCTTGGCACTCTGGATAAGAGAGTGCCAGCGAGGGTGCATATGGGACATGGTTCGGGGCGATCAAGGGGTGGGCGCAAGAAATTTTCTCCTTTCACCTTCCCTTGCGATAAATGCCGCGCCGCATTAGCCCTGTGGGCGTCACCATTCCCGGAAAGGGGGCCGTTCATGGCGTTTCTGAAAGCAATCTGGCGTTTCCTCATGGCGGTGAAGGACGTGCTGGTCCTGTGCTTCCTGCTGCTCTTCTTCGGCGGCCTTTATGCGATACTCAGCATGTCGGGCGGGGAGCGGCCGGTCAGCACGCGCGAAGGCGCGCTGCTGGTCGATCTGGACGGCTATCTGGTGGAGCAGCCCCGGCGCGCCGATCCCACATCGCTGCTGATGGGTACAGAAGTCCCCGTGCGCGAATATCGGCTGCGCGATATCGTCATGACGCTGGAGGCCGCCCGGTCCGACCCCAAGGTGAAGGCCGTGGTGCTCAATCTCGATGGTTTCCGGGGCGGCGGGCAGGTGGCCATCACCCGCGTCGGCAAGGCGCTCGACGCCCTGCGCACCGCGAAAAAGCCGGTGCTGGCCTATGCCACCGCCTATGAGGATGACGGCTATCAACTCGCCGCGCATGCGGGCGAAATCTGGCTCAACCCGCTGGGCGGCGTGGCGCTGCTCGGTCCGGGCGGGTCGCAACTCTATTTCAAGGGCCTGATCGACAAGCTGGGCGTGACGACGCATATTTTCCGCGTCGGCACCTATAAAAGCGCGGTGGAGCCGTTCCTGCGCACCGACCAGTCGCCCGAAGCCCGGCAGGCCGATCAGACGCTGGCCGATCATCTCTGGCAGAACTGGAACGCCGATGTGTCCCGCGCCCGTCCCGCCGCGCGCATCGCCGCCTATAGCGCCGATCCGGTAGCGGCGGTGGAAGCGACGCGGGGTGATCTCGCCAAGGCCGCGATCGACGCGAAACTGGTGGACAAGCTGGGCGACGAATCCGCCTTCGAAGATCGCGTGGCGGCGCTTGCGGGGCAGAATTCCGGCAAGGAAGGCCCCGCCTTCGCGGCCATCAATCTCGATGAATATATCCGCGCCCGGCGTCCCGCCAATGACGGCGAAATCGGCGTCCTGACCGTGGCGGGCGAAATCGTCGATGGAGAGGCCGGTCCCGGCACGGCAGGCGGAGACAGCATCGCCATGCAGCTTCAGGATGCGCTGGCGGCCAGAAAGCTGAAGGCGCTGGTGCTGCGCGTCGATTCGCCGGGCGGGTCGGTGCTCGCCTCCGAACGCATCCGCAAGGCGATCGTCGAGGCCCGGCAGAGCGGGCTGCCCGTTGTCGTTTCCATGGGCAATGTCGCCGCGAGCGGCGGATATTGGATATCGACCGCGGCCGATCGCATCCTTGCGGAACCCTCCACCATCACCGGCTCCATCGGCGTATTCGGCATATTGCCGAGTTTCGAGGGGATGCTGGCGAAGATCGGCGTCACCACCGACGGCATCCGCACCACCCCGCTGTCGGGCGAGCCGGACATGATGGGCGGGTTCAGCCCGGAATTCCGGCGCGTCACGCAATTGGGGGTGGAGGATGCCTATCGCCGCTTCCTCACCCTTGTCGCAACGGCGCGCAAGACCGCGCCCGACAAGGTGGACGCCATCGCGCAAGGGCGGGTCTGGGATGGCGGCACGGCGCGCCAGATCGGCCTGATCGATGGCTATGGCGGGGTGGAAGAGGCGATTGCGGAGGCGGCCAAACTCGCCCGGCTCGATCCCGCCAAGGCGCGGCCCTATCATATCGAACCCAAGGTGGACAGCTTCACGCAATTTATCGAGGAGTGGATTGAAAAGCGCTCCCTCCACGCCGCGCGATCGGTTGCGGGCAAGGATGTGCTGGGCCGTCAGGGCGAGCGGCAACAGCAGATGCTTTTGCGCGCGCTGCATGATGCACGGCTGCTGACGCGCGGAGCGGCGATGCAGGCCACTTGCCTGACCTGCGCGCCCTATTCCCCCGCCGCCCCGGCCTTTGCGCGGGATCGGGAGGCGTCGGGGTGGCTGCTCACCCTGCTGTCGTGGAAAGGCTGACCGGGCCGAACGGACGGTCGGCGGGCGCGGGGGGATAACCGCCTCTCCCCCGCCCTTGCGAAGAAGGTTAAGCCGGAGCGAAAGACCGCAGCGTGGGCGCGCCCATCCCTTAGGGACGCGGCTCGCCCTTATGCTTGGCGTCATAGGCGGGAAGCGCCCAACCCCTCGTCATCGCGATCGCCCGCAAGGCAAAGCCCGCCAGCGCCGCTACCCACGCCGCGATCGCCGTCGATACCCCGCAAAAAACCAACAGGGGATACAGCCCCGCCGCCAGCGCCGCCGCCGTCACATAGATTTCCGGGCGGATCAATATCGAAGGCTGCCCGGCCAGCAAATCGCGGATGACGCCCCCCACACAGGTCGTCAAAATACCCATCAGCGCCGCGATGAACGGATCGACGCCATAGCTCATCGCCTTGGCCGTGCCGAACACCGAAAAGGCGGCCAGCCCCACCGCATCGAGCCATTCGAGCGCGCGCGGGCTCCACCAGCGCACCGGCGTCAGCCAGACGAGCAGCGCGGCGGCGCAGCAGACGATGGCCAGCGTCGGGTCATGCACCCAGAAAACCGGCGCTTCGATCAACAGGTCGCGCACCGTTCCGCCGCCCACGCCGGTCGCCAGCGCGAAGAACACGAAGGTCACGAGGGTCAAGCGCAATTGCGCCGCGACCAGCGCGCCCGACGTCGCGAACACCGCCGTGCCCACGATATGCAGCACGGTAAGCAGCGACTCTGTCGGAACGGGGATATTCGCGGGTGTCATGACCCGAATCCCTAATCGGCCAGCGCTCCGCTGTCGAGCAGGACGCTGCTACATCGCCCTTCCCTGCCCTGCCCTGCCCTCAATCAGAAAACGGAAAGGGCGCGACACTCACCCATGGGGTCAGTCTCACGCCCTTTCGGCAATCCTGTTCAGGGATGACGGGCCATTCAGGAATAGCGGGTCATCATCCGGCCGCTCGCTTCAAGGCAGAGGCGCGCGCCTTTACATATGGATGGGCTTGCCCCGCACCGCCATCGCCGCTTCCTTCACCGCTTCGTTGTGCGTCGGGTGGGCGTGGCAGGTATAGGCGATATCTTCGGACGTTGCGCCGAATTCCATCGCCTGAGCCGCCTGCGCGATCATCGTGCCGGCAACCGACGCGACGATATGCACGCCCAGCACGCGGTCCGTCTCGGCATCCGCGATGATCTTGACGAAGCCATCGGTATCGTCATTCGCCTTGGCGCGGCTGTTGGCGAGCATCGGGAACTTGCCGACCTTCACCTTGCCCTTTTCCTTCGCCTGCTCTTCGGTCAGGCCGACGCTGGCGATTTCGGGATGGGTGTAGACGACCGCCGGGATCACGTCATGGTTCACGATGCCGGTCAGGCCCGCGATATTCTCCGCAACCGCGACGCCTTCATCCTCGGCCTTGTGCGCCAGCATCGGGCCGGGCACCACGTCACCGATCGCCCAGACGCCGGGAACCGAGGTCGCGAAATCATGATCGGTTTCGATCTGGCCGCGCTTGTTGGTGGCAAGGCCGATCTTGTCGAGGCCAAGGCCATCGGTGTTCGGCCTGCGGCCGATCGCGACCAGCACGACATCCGCCTCGATCTTTTCCGCATCGCCGCCCGCAGCCGGTTCGATGCTGACGGTCGCCTTCTTGCCCTTCACATCGACGCCCGTGACCTTCGTGCCGGTCTTGATGTCGAAGCCCTGCTTGGCGAACAGCTTGGCGCTATCCTTACGCACGTCGCCATCCATGCCGGGCAGAATCTGGTCGAGATATTCGACCACCGTGACCTTCGCGCCGAGACGACGCCAGACCGAACCCAGTTCAAGCCCGATGACGCCGCCGCCGATCACGACCAGATGGCGCGGAACCTTCGCCAGCGCGAGCGCGCCGGTGGAATCGACGACCACGCCCTTGTCATTGTCGATCTCCGCGCCGGGCAGCGGCGTTACCGAAGAACCGGTGGCGATGACGACATTCTTCGCGGTGACGGTCTTGCCCGCCACATCGACGCTGTGCGCGCCGGTGAAGCTGGCCAGCCCCTTGAGCCAATCGACCTTGTTCTTCTTGAACAGAAATTCGATGCCGCCGGTCAGGCTGCCGACAACCTTGGTCTTTTCCGCCATCATCGCGGCAAGATCAAGGTCCGCGCCCTTTACCTTCACGCCATATTTGGCGAGCAGGCCGCCCGAAACTTCCTCATATTTTTCCGACGCATGCAACAGCGCCTTGGACGGGATGCAGCCGACATTGAGGCAGGTGCCCCCCAGCGTTTCCCGGCTTTCCGCGCATGCGGTCTTAAGGCCCAGTTGCGCCGCGCGGATTGCCGCGACATAGCCACCGGGGCCTGCGCCGATCACCAGAACGTCATAATCGAACTCTGCCATAGTCGCACTCCGTTCCCCCGAGCCTGTCTCATAATCCCTTCAGGGGCCGCTCTTATATATCAGGGAAGATCCGGCCCGTCCTGTGTCCGGGCCGGACCGGTTCAAGATTTCAAAGGTCGATCAGCAACCGGGTCGGGTCTTCGATCGCGTTCTTGACCGCGACGAGGAACGTCACCGCTTCACGGCCATCGATCAGGCGATGGTCATAGCTGAGCGCCAGATACATCATCGGGCGCACGACCACCTGGCCATCGCGGACGACCGGGCGATCCTCGATCCGGTGCAGGCCCAGCACCGCCGACTGCGGGGGGTTGATGATCGGCGTCGACATCAGCGATCCGAACACGCCGCCATTGGAGATGGTGAAGGTGCCGCCCTTCATATCGTCCATGGTCAGCGTGCCTTCCTTGGCGCGCTTGCCGAAATCCCCAATGGTCTTTTCGACCTGCGCGACGCTCATCGCCTCGGCATTGCGGATCACCGGCACGACCAGGCCATTGGGCGCGCTGACCGCGACCGAGATATCGGCGAAATCATTATAGACGATCTCGTCGCCCTCGATCTGGCCGTTGACCGCCGGCACATCCTTCAACGCCATGCACACGGCCTTGGTGAAAAAGCCCATGAAGCCCAGACGGACGCCATGTTTTTTCTCGAACAGGTCTTTATATTTCGCCCGCGCCTCGATCACCGCGCTCATGTCCACATCGTTGAAGGTGGTGAGCAGGGCGGCGGTTTCCTGCGCGCTTTTCAGGCGCTTGGCGACCGTCTGGCGCAGGCGGGTCATCTTGACGCGCTCCTGAGCGCGCGACGGGCCGGAAGCGGCGGCAGCGGCCGGGGCCGCAGCGGCGGCGGCATCCGCCTTGGCCGTGCCATCCGCGACAGCGGCCATCACATCATCCTTGGTCAGGCGGCCGTCCTTGCCCGTGCCCTTGATCCGGCTGGGATCGAGGCCATGTTCCAGCACCAGACGGCGCACCGCAGGCGACAGCGTCACCGCGCCGCCTTCCTCCACAGCGGCGGGAGCAGCGCCCCCGGCAGCCGGAGCAGGAGCAGCCGCCCCGGCGGGAGCGGGAGCAGGCGTAGAAGCGGCAGGGGCCGATGCCGCCGCCGCAGGCTTGGCCGCAGCCGTCGCGCCTTCTTCCACGATCGCGATGACCGCGCCGACATTCACGGTATCGCCCTCGGCCACGACATGCTGGCCCAGAACACCGGCGACAGGCGACGGCACATCGACCGCGACCTTGTCCGTTTCCAGACTGGCGATAGGCTCATCGATCGCGACGGCGTCGCCCGGCTTTTTCAGCCATGCGCCGACAGTTGCTTCGGTAACGGATTCTCCCAGAACGGGAACCTTGACTTCAGTTGCCATGACGGGATCAACCCTTCTGCTGACGTTTGATTTCTGTACGAACGCTGTGACCCAGCGCATCGGCGATAAGCGCGCCCTGTTCGGCGACATGACGCTTGGCGAGGCCCGTGGCAGGCGAAGCCGACGCCTTGCGCCCCGCATAGCGCGCCCGCATCGGGGCCTTGCCCGCTTGCTTCAGGGCTTCCTCGATAAAAGGCTCGACAAAGAACCAGCCGCCATTGTTCTTCGGCTCCTCCTGACACCAGACGACCTCTTCCAGATTGGTCATCCGTTTCAGGCGGATCGCCAGCGCTTCGGTCGGGAAAGGATAGAGCTGCTCGATACGCACGATCTGGATATTCTTGTCGCCGGCATCGTCACGCGCATCGATCAGGTCATAGGCGACCTTGCCGCTGCACAGCACCAGACGGCGCGTATCCTTGTCCGCCGCCGGATTGGTATCCGACAGGATGCGCATGAAATGGTTATCGCCCACGAAATCCTCGGCCTTGCTGACCGCTTCCTTGTGGCGCAGCAGGGACTTGGGGGCCATGATGATGAGCGGCTTGCGGAATGGCCGCAACATCTGGCGACGCAGGATATGGAAATAATTGGCAGGCGTCGTGCAGTTGGCGACCTGGATATTCCCTTCCGCGCAAAGCTGGAGATAGCGTTCCAGACGCGCCGAACTATGTTCCGGCCCCTGCCCTTCATAGCCGTGCGGCAACAGCATCACGATGCCGTTGGCGCGCAGCCATTTGGCTTCGGACGCGGCGATATACTGGTCGATCATGATTTGCGCGCCATTGGCGAAATCGCCGAACTGCGCTTCCCATATCACGAGGCTCTTGGGATCGGCCATCGCATAGCCATATTCGAAGCCGAGCACGCCATATTCCGAAAGCGGACTGTCATACACCTCGAACCGGCCATGGCGCACGGTGGAGAGCGGAATATATTTGTCCTCCGTATCCTGATCGACCCATACGCTGTGACGATGGCTGAAGGTGCCGCGCCCGCTATCCTGCCCGGACAGTCGCACGCCATAGCCTTCCGACAACAGGCTGCCGAACGCCAGCGCCTCGCCGGTCGCCCAGTCGAAGCCCGCGCCGCTCCTGAACATTTCCGCCTTGGCATCGAGGATGCGGCGCAACGTCTTGTGAATATTCACATCGTCAGGAACGGTCGTCAGCGTCCGCCCAAGGCTGTCGAACAGCTTCTTCTCGATCGCCGTTTCGACATTCTTGCGCGCCGTTTCGATATCGGCGGGCTGGTGCAGGCCGGACCAGCGACCGGCGAACCAGTCGGCATGATTGGGCTTATAGGTCTTGGCGGCCTCGAACTCCTGCTCAAGATGATCGACGAACTGCTGCGTCACCCCGCTCACAAAGCCATCATCCACGACGCCTTCCGCCTTCAGCTTCGCCGCATAGACGTCGCTGACCGGGGGATGCTTGCGGATTTCCTTATACATCAACGGCTGGGTGAAGCTTGGCTCGTCGCCCTCATTATGACCGAAGCGGCGATAGCACCACATGTCGATCACGATGTCGCGATGGAAGGTCTGGCGATATTCGATCGCCAGCTTGCACGCGAAGGTGACGGCTTCGGGATCATCGCCGTTCACATGCAGGATCGGCGCCTGCACGCCCTTGGCGACGTCGCTCGGATAGGGCGAGGACCGCGCAAATTGCGGCGAGGTGGTGAAGCCCACCTGATTGTTGACGACAAAATGGATGCAACCGCCGGTATTATAGCCGCGAATGCCCGAAAAGCCGAGGCATTCCCACACGATGCCCTGCCCCGCAAACGCCGCGTCGCCATGGATGAGCACGGGAAGAGCCTGCACATGCTGGCCCGGACCGGTATCGTCGCGGAACACCTGCTGCGCGCGAACCTTGCCCAGCACCACCGGGTCCACGGTTTCAAGGTGCGAGGGGTTGGGCACGAGGCTCATATGAACCTGAATGCCGTCAAATTCGCGATCGGTGCTGGTGCCGAGGTGATATTTCACATCGCCCGACCCGCCGACATCCTCAGGATTGGCGGTGCCGCCCGAAAATTCGTGGAAGATGACGCGAAAGCCCTTGGCCATCACATTGGCCAGCACGTTGAGGCGGCCGCGATGCGCCATGCCGTAGACGATCTCGCGCACGCCGAGCTGACCACCATATTTGATGACAGCCTCTAGCGCGGGGATCATCGATTCGCCGCCGTCCAGCCCGAACCGCTTGGTCCCGACATATTTCCGGCCGAGGAACTTCTCATATTGCTCGGCGTGGATCACCTTGGACAGGATCGCCTTCTTGCCTTCGGGCGTGAAGATGATTTCCTTGTCGGCGCCTTCCATCCGATCCTGAAGGAAGCGGCGTTCCCCCACATCGGCGATGTGCATATATTCAAGGCCGACATTGCCGCAATAATTGGCGCGCAGGATTTCGACCAGATCGCGCACGGTCGTCCATTCGACGCCCAGCGCCCCGCCGACATACACCTTGCGATCGAGCGCCGCGCCGGTGAAGCCGTGATATTCCGGCGTCAGGTCGGCTGGCAGTTCGCGGTGAGAAAGGCCCAGCGGATCGAGATTCGCCGCCAGATGGCCGCGCACCCGATAGGTGCGGATCAGCATCATCGCGCGGATGCTGTCGGCGGCGGCCTCGACCACCTCATTTTCCGACAGGGCCTTGCCGGTCGATTTCGCGGCTGCCTTGACCGCGACCTGCATCTGCGTGGGGTCCAGCGCGGATGTGAGATCATCCGTGGAGGTCAGCGGCCAGTTGGAACGTTCCCAACTCGGCTTTTGCTCCACTTCCATCCCGCCTTCGAAATCCTGGCCTTCATAGCCCATGTTCATATCCTTCGCCCATGAGTCCCGCGTGCAGTCGGGGGACGGAAGACCTTCCGGCACGCACCCGCGCGCCGGAAGGTTCTGAAAATATTCAGCCCTTCAGGACTTCCAGCAGCGTGGTGCCCAGTTCGGACGGGCTGGCCGCGACCTTGATCCCGGCTTCTTCCATCGCCGCGATCTTGTCTTCGGCGCCGCCCTGACCGCCGGAAACGATCGCGCCGGCATGGCCCATGCGACGCCCCGGAGGCGCGGTGCGGCCCGCAATGAAACCGGCCATCGGCTTCTTGCGCCCGCGCTTCGCCTCGTCCTTCAGGAACTGGGCGGCCTGTTCTTCGGCATTGCCACCGATTTCGCCGATCATGATGATGCTTTCGGTCGCGTCATCGGCCAGGAACAATTCCAGCACATCGATGAAATTGGTGCCGTTGACCGGGTCGCCGCCGATGCCGACCGCCGTGGTCTGGCCGAGGCCCGCGTTCGAGGTCTGGAACACCGCCTCATAGGTCAGCGTGCCGGAGCGCGAGACGACGCCGACGCTGCCCTTTTTGAAGATGTTGCCGGGCATGATGCCGATCTTGCATTCGCCGGGGGTCAGCACGCCGGGGCAGTTCGGGCCGATCAGGCGCGATTTGGACCCGGAAAGCGCGCGCTTCACCTTCACCATGTCGAGCACGGGAATGCCCTCGGTGATGCAGACGATGAGCGGGATTTCCGCGTCGATCGCCTCAAGGATCGAGTCCGCGGCGAATGGCGGCGGAACATAAATGACGCTGGCGTCCGCGCCGGTCGCATGCTTCGCTTCGGCAACGGTGTTGAAGTTCGGCAGGCCGATATGGGTGGTGCCGCCCTTGCCCGGCGTCACGCCCGCAACCATCTGGGTGCCATAGGCGAGCGCCTGCTCTGTGTGGAAGGTGCCGGTCGCGCCGGTCATACCCTGCGTGATGACCTTGGTGTTCTTGTCGATAAGGATGGACATGCTTACCCCATTTTCAGGTGGTGCGGCATTGGAAGATCATTCCTCGTCCCGGCCGCCACTTGCCGGGACGAGGACAAGAAGATCAGGCGAGGCTCGGCTCGATGCCCTTGCAGGCTTCCAGCAATTCCTTCACTGCGTCGACGGAAAGCTGGAAATTGGCCTTGGCTTCACCCTTGAGCTTGATTTCGACGATCTTTTCAACGCCGCCCGCGCCAAGGATGACCGGCACGCCGACATAGAGATTATCGACGCCATATTCGCCGGTCAGATTGGCCGCGCAGGGCAGCAGGCGCTTCTGGTCGCCCAGATAGGCCTGCGCCATTTCGATGGCCGAGGTGGCGGGCGCATAAAAGGCCGAACCGGTCTTGAGCAGGCCGACGATCTCGCCGCCGCCCGAACGGGTGCGTTGCACGATGGCGTCGATCTTTTCCTTGGTGGACCAGCCCATTTCGATGAGGTCGGGGATCGGGATGCCCGCGACGGTCGAATATTCGACGACCGGGACCATGGTGTCGCCATGGCCGCCCAGCACGAACGCGGTCACGTCGCGCACCGAAACTTCGAATTCCTGGGCAAGGAAGGTGCGGAAACGCGCCGAATCCAGCACGCCCGCCATGCCGACGACCATATTGTGCGGCAGGCCCGAAAATTCGCGCAGCGCCCACACCATCGCGTCGAGCGGGTTGGTGATGCAGATCACGAAGGCGCCCGGAGCATGCTGCTTGATGCCTTCGCCCACGGCCTTCATCACCTTCAGGTTGATGCCGAGCAGGTCGTCGCGGCTCATGCCGGGCTTGCGGGCGACGCCGGCGGTGACGATGATGACGTCCGCGCCTTCGATCGCGGCATAATCGTTGCTGCCGGTGACAGCCGAGTCGAAGCCTTCGACCGGGCCGCACTGGGAAAGGTCGAGGGCCTTGCCCTGCGGAATGCCTTCGGCCACGTCGAGCAGAACAACGTCGCCCAATTCCTTGGCGGCGGCCAGATGAGCCAGCGTGCCACCGATATTACCGGCACCGATCAGCGCGATTTTCTTGCGAGCCATTGCAGTCAGTCTCCTTCAAGGCCGGTCGCTGCCGGCGAGATGAACTGTGCTCGCTTAGGCCCATTTCCTTAAGGATTCAACACCGAATGCTCAATCGGAGCATTTATTATTGCAACTAATTCGCAAATGCAATAGTAAAAGAGAAAGCCTAGCCGGCTTCCGCACTTTCGCCATGTCCCAGCGCGAGATAATCGTCCGATTGCATCTCCATCAGGCGCGAAACCGTCCGCTCGAATTCAAAGGCGCCGTCCCCTTTCGGGTACAACACCATCGGCTCCGCGTCCGCGCTGGCGAGCAGCTTGACCTTATATTCGTATAAAGCGTCGATCAGTGTGACAAAACGCGCGGCCTCATTTCTCTTTTCCGGTCCCAGCACAGGAATGCCGACGATGATGACGGTATGAAAGTGCCGTGCGATGGCCAGATAGTCACTTGCGCCGCGCGGTTCGACGCACAGCCGCTTGAAGGAAAACACCCCCACCCCTTTCAGCGACTTGGGCACATGCAATGTCCGGCCGCCCAGCACTTGAATATCCTCGCCCGGCACCTTGGCGCGATCCTCGACCGAATAGTCGGTGAGGCGGAAAAAGGCCGCCGACAGCGCAGCGGTGGCTTCGGGGCCGTTGGGCACATGCCACAATCGGGCGTTACCCAGCCGGTCGCGGCGATAATCCACCGGGCCGTTGAGGCTCATCACATCCAGCTTTTGCTTGATGAGATCGATGAAGGGCAGGAACAATTGCCGGTTCAGGCCATCCTTATAGAGGTCATCCGGCACCCGGTTCGACGTGGTGACGATGGTCACGCGCTTTTCGAGCAACCCCGTGAACAGCCGCGACATGATCGCCGCATCGGCCATGTTGTTGACGACCATCTCGTCAAAGCACAGCAGCCGCGCCTCCTCGACCAGTGCCGCCACCACCGGCGCGATGGGATCGCCATTTTCGGACTGGCGCGCATCGCGCAGCCGCGCATGAACGTCGAGCATGAATTCATGGAAATGCACGCGCCGCTTGCGCTGCACCTGCACGCTGTCGTAAAACAGGTCCATCAGCATGGACTTGCCGCGCCCGACCCCGCCCCAGACATAGAGGCCACGCGGCGCATCGGGCACCTTGCCGAGCACCTTCCAGAGCAGCGAGCCGCGCGCGGGCACCGCCTCCAGTTCATCCTGTAGCACCGACAGCCGCGCCGCCGCCGCCGCCTGATCGACATCTTCCCGCAACTCGCCCGCCGCCACCAGCCGGTTATAGCGATTCAGGATCGAGGTCATGCCGATTTCAGCTTCTTGAGGATGCCGCTGCCGTGCAGGACAGGCGCCCCGTCCTGCGAAAGAGTCAGCCGCAAAAACTGCATATGATAACTGTCGCGGATCAATTCCAGCTCTCCTTCCAGCAGCATCCCCGCCTTGCCCGGCGCGGCATAATCGAGCGAAAGGGAAACCGTGACTGCGGGTACTGGGCCTTGGCCTTCCTTCGCCAGAAAAAGTCCGAGCGCATTTTCGGCTACCCCGGCAAGGAACGCGCCATGCAGGGTGCCGAAATGATTGACCGCCGTTTCGGGCGGCATCTGGCGGAACCGGACGAGCCTGTCCGTCTCCCGCCGATATTCCGCTGCTGGCCAATGGTCCGGCCAGGTGCCGCTGCCCCGGAAATCGAACAGCCGCCAGCCTTGCCCGTTCCCGTCGCCGCCATCGGCCGACCGAATCCGCCCGGGGTCAGACCCGGAGTCAGGCAAGGACATCCGACCGTCCGCCCATCATGCCGCCAGCCCCGATCAGAGCGCCCGCTCGACCATCATCTTCTTGGTTTCGGCGATCGCCTTGGCCGGGGACAGCCCCTTCGGGCAGACATTGGCGCAATTCATGATCGTGTGGCAGCGATAGAGGCGGAAGGGATCTTCCAGCTCGTCCAGACGCTCGCCCGTCATTTCATCGCGGCTGTCGGCCAGCCAGCGATAGGCCTGAAGCAGGATCGCCGGGCCGAGGAACTTGTCGCTGTTCCACCAATAGCTGGGGCAGCTTGTCGAGCAGCAGGCGCACAGGATGCACTCATACAGCCCATCCAGCTTCTCGCGGTCTTCCGGCGACTGGAGGCGCTCCTTGCCCGAAGGCGTGGTGGAAACGGTCTTGAGCCAAGGCTGGATCGACGCATATTGCGCGTAGAAATGGGTGAAATCAGGGACCAGATCCTTGATGACATCCATATGCGGCAGCGGCGTGATGCGGACCTCGCCCTTGCAATCCTCGATCGCGGTGGTGCAGGCCAGACCATTTTTGCCGTTGATGTTCATCGAGCAGGAACCGCAAATGCCCTCGCGGCAGGACCGGCGGAACGTCAGGGTCGAGTCCTGCTCGTTCTTCATCTTGATGAGCGCGTCCAGCACCATCGGCCCGCAGGTGTCGAGATCGATCTCGAACATGTCATAACGCGGATTTTCACCCGAATCCGGGTCGTAGCGATAGACCTTGAACTTCTTGACGTTTGAGGCTCCCTCCGCCTTGTGCACCTTGCCCTTGCCGGTGATCTTGCTGTTCTGGGGAAGCGTGAACGAAGCCATGACTCAAAAACTCCCTGAATTTTAGGTGCCTGCTAACGCCTGAAACCAAATACATCAATAGCGCAAAGTCTGAGATTGCCTCGCAACTAACGCACATCGCCGCCCCGCCCGCCCCTTCGATCGGCCATGGCGGCCACCCAAAAAGCCGGTTGCAGCCTGTTGCCTTCCGCGCGAATTTGCTCTTTTCGCTTGGCTTTGAGGAGACGATCGGGAAATAGGCCTGATGATCAGATCACCAAGAACATGGGTGTCCGGCCTCGCGGGGGGCAAGGGGCCTTTCGCCAATATCGCCCGCAACACCGGCTGGCTGCTCGGCAGCAAGGGCATCGGGGCGATCCTCAGCCTGTTCTATCTGGCCATCACCACCCGGACATTGGGGCCGGAGGGGTTCGGCATATTCAGCCTGGTCATCGCCGCCGCGCAGTTCATATCCCGCATCGTCACCTTCGACAGTTGGCAGGCCGTTGTGAAATATGGACAAGCGCCACTGAAGGACCAGCAGGCAGGCCAACTGGGCCTGCTGATCGGATCGACGCTGGCCATCGACATTCTCAGCGCGGTCGTCGGCCTTGCCATTGCGGCGGGCCTCGCCTTCGGGCTGGGACCGGTGCTCGGCTGGGATCAGGATATCGCATGGATGGGCTTCGGTTATGCGGCGGTCGTGCTGCTCGCGTTCCGATCCAGCGCGGTGGGCGTGCTGCGCCTGCTCGATCAGTTCGCGGCGGCCGCGCTGGCGGAAAGCATGATGCCGATCGTGCGGATGATCGGCGCGCTGACGGCATGGTGGCTGATGCCGACCCCGTTGGGTTTCCTGATCGCGTGGGCGATCTCTGAAATGACGGTTTCCTGCACCTACTGGATATTGGCCTGCCGCCATGGGCGCGGGCGCATAGGGGCCGTGCGCCCCGTCTCGCCGCGCAAGGCGCAGCGCCATTTTCCCGGCATCGTGCCGTTCCTGCTGGCCAGCAATCTCAACCTGACCCTGCTGACCCTCATCACCAATCTGCCCATCTTCATATTGGGCCTGTTCGTGGGAACGGCGGAGGCGGGCTATTATCGGCTCGCCGCGCAACTCGGCAATGCGATGACGACCTTCTCGCAACTGATGTCCCGCGCCATCTTCTCTGAAACGACGCGCAGCCATGTGCAGGCGGGCGGCGCGGGCAGCCATGCCGAACTGCGCCGCCTCATCCGCCAGATCAGCGCTTTTACCGTGGTGAGCGCGTCCATCATCGTGCTGATGCTGTGGCTGGTGGGCGAATGGCTGCTGCTCCTCATGTCGGGACCGGCCTATCTGCCCGCCTATATCCTGTTGCTGCTGCTGGGCTGCGCGGCGGCGATAGAGATGGCGGGCGTCGGCTTCGACCCGCTGCTGATGACCATCGACCGGCAGCGCCTATCGGTGCTGGTCCGCATTATAGAGGCGGTGGTCCTCGCCGCGCTGATGCTGGTGCTGCTCCCGCCCTTCGGCGCGGCGGGCACGGCCCTCTCGGTGCTGATCGCGGCATTCGCCGGTTTCGTGATGCGCGCCGCGGCCGTGCGTATTTATCTGCGATAGGTCCGTCCGTCCATCAGCCTCGGCCCGCCGCCTCTGCGCCAGCAAGGCGTGCGAACATCCGGCAGTGCGCGGCCAGCGCCGCATCCACGGCATAGGGCGATACGGCCTCCCGCGCGCGGTCGGGATCGGCCGGGGTCGCCATCGTCCGCTCTATGGCGGCCGCGAAAGCCGGGGCATCCCCTACCGGCACCATCGGATGCTGCCCGGCATTGGCGATGATTTCCCGCAAATTGGGGGTGCAATCCGTCATGACGATCTGGCAACCGCAGGCCAGCGCCTCGATCGCGGTCGCCGTCAGGCCTTCCCAGCGCGAGGCCTGCGCCATGATATCGGAACTGGCGTAAAGTTCCGCCAGCGCCACCGGATCGCTCACGAAGCCGATGAACTCGACCCTGTCGGCAATGCCCAGATCCCGGCATTGCTGCTGCAATTCACCGAGCAGCGGCCCCTGCCCCGCGATGCGCAGCCGCCACTCCTGCCCGCGCACCATCGCCAGCGCGGCCAGCATGGTGCGATGGTCCTTCTGTTCCACCAGCCGCCCCACCGCCAGCAATTCCCGCACGGATGCCCCCGCCGGGCCAGACCTGCGCTGCTGCCGCCGCTCCCGCCGCCGCGCACCGGCATCCCACAGCAAGGGCGTAACCGTGGGCCGGGGCAAAAGAGCGACCTTCCTGCCGACGGCGGGACACCCCCCCGCCAGCAGATCGGCATCGGCCTGCCCCATAACGATCGTCATGCCGCTCAGCCATGCCGTGGCCTGAAACCGCTTGCGGCGCAGCCATGCGCCCGGTCCCCGCGTGCCGGGGCGAACGATGGGGTTGGATATGCGCCCCACCGCCCGCGTGGGCAGGCCCAGCGCGGCGCAGGCGGCAAGCAGGTTGCTCTGATTGCCCGCCGAATAGAAGATATCGGGCCGGTGCCGCCGCACCATCGCGCGCAGGGCGGGCAACTGGCCCAGCATGGAAAGCGCCCGCGCCCGCGAGGCGGAGGGAACCTGCCGCACCGGCACCTCGGGCGCGATCAGCGGCGCCAGCGGGCCTTCCGTTCGCGCCATCCACAATTCGGCCCGGACGCCCTGCGCCACCAGATAATTGGCGAGCAATATCGCGACACGATCCAGCCCCCCATCGCTGGGTTCATACAGGTAGATCGCGATGGAAAATGATGGAACCAAGCCTCTCGCCCCCGGAGAATTGGGGCACCGCTCCGCCACGGCGCCCCTATCGATGCTCGTATTGATGCCTCTATCGATGCCCCTATCGACGATTGACAAAGAAGTGAAATGACGCTTCGGGGTTATTGCATCTCATCCCCCGGTTCAATTGCCAAACAGGCGAGCGGAACATATGAAGCTGATAATACAGATCCCGTGCCTCAATGAAGAAGACTCTCTTCCCGAAGCACTGGCCGCTCTGCCACGGCATATTCCCGGCATCGACACAGTCGAATGGCTTATCATCAATGACGGCAGCACCGACCGGACTGTAGAGGTCGCCCTGCAACATGGCGTGGATCATATCGTCGACCTGCCCGTCAATCGCGGCCTTGCCCATGCGTTCATGGCGGGCCTGAAGCGCTGCCTTGCCGAGGGCGCCGACATCATCGTCAATACCGATGCGGACAATCAGTATAATGCCGATGACATCCCGCTGCTGATCCAGCCCATATTGGAACGCCGCGCCCAGATGGTCATCGGCGACAGGCCGATTTCCACCATCGCGCATTTTTCGTGGGTCAAGCGGAAGCTGCAACGGCTCGGCACCAATGTCGTGCGGATCGTTTCCAAGGCGGATATCCATGACGCGCCCAGCGGCTTTCGCGCCATTTCGCGAACGGCCGCGCTGGAGATCAACATTTTCGACGATTATACCTATACGCTGGAATCCATCATTCAGGCGGGCCTGTCCAACATCCCCATCACATCGGTGCCGATCCGCGTGAACGGCGAAACCCGGCCTTCGCGGCTGCTGCGGTCGATGCGCAATTATATCTGGCGATCCATACGATCGATCATCCGCACCTTCTTCATCTACAAGCCGTGGATGACCTTCTTTTATCTGAGCCTCGCGCCGCTGCTGATCGGGACGGGGCTGGTGATACGCTGGATGGTCCTCTATGCGGGCGGGACGGAGCGTGCCCATGTTCCCAGCCTGGTCGCCGCGTCCTGCCTGCTGATGCTGGCGATGCTGATGTGGACCGCTGGCCTTCTGGGCGAACAATTGCTCATCACCCGGCGCATGATGCAGGACATGCAGCTGCGGATGCGCGACACGCGATCGCCCGGCCATGACACGCGGCCCGACGGCAGCGTCCTGTGACGATATCGCCGCGCGATCTGCTCGCCCGTCACGCGCTGGCCGAGATACCCAAGATCCTCACCCTGCTGGACCGCACGCCGGTCAGCCGCACCTATGGCTGTTTCGACCGGATTTTCTGGCATTACCGGATGATCGATTTCCCCTGCGGGATGAGCCAGGAATTCGTCTATCCGCTGGCGCTGGCATGGTCGCTCGACATTCCCGGCAACCCCTATTTTCAGGCGCCGGCGATCCGCGACTTCATCGAGGCAGGCATCCGTTTCGCCGCCCGTTCGGCCCACCCGGATGGATCATGCGATGATTATTATCCGTTCGAGCGCGCCGCCGGGGCCGCCGCCTTTTCCCTGCTCGCCTGCCTTGAGGCGGCCGGGATCATCGGCGTGCAGGATGACCCGGAAATCCGGGATTTCTTCCGGCGGCGAGCCCATTGGCTGGCGACGCACCGGGAATCGGGCCGCCTGTCCAATCATGAAGCGCTGATCGTCGCCAACCTCATCCGCATGTCGGCCCTCGACGGAGAGGCATGGGAAGAACCGCTGCGGGCGCGGGCAGCGCGGCTGCTATCGTGGCAGGACGAGGAAGGATGGTTCGACGAATATGGCGGCGCGGACCCCGGCTATCTCAGCCTGACGATCGGCCTGATGGCGGACAGCGATCGCCGCAGGCCGGATCTGGGCCTGCGCGCCGCCTGCGGGCGGGCCATCGGCTTCTTCGCGCATTTCGTCCATCCCGACGGCACGGTCGGCGGGTCTTACACCAGCCGGGGCACGCAGAATTTCTTCCCCCATGGTTTCGAGATCGCCGCCGACTGGATGCCGGAGGCGACCGCCATCAACGATCGCGCACTCGCGCTATTCGCGGGCGATGGCCCACCCTGTTATGCCGACGACCATATCATCGGCCATCATCTGTGGAGCTGGCTGCTCTGCTGGTCAGAATGGCGCGACGAACGGCCATCGCCGGACCAGCCGCAAGCGGACAATCAGGCGGACATTAGCGTCACCTGCTTCCCCCGCGCAGGGCTGCTGATCGACCGCAGGGGCGGGCAATCGCTCTATTGCGGAATGCATCAGGGCGGCGCTTTTCAGATATTTTCCGGCGCGCGGCTGGCGCTGGCCGACAGCGGCATTGCCATTCACACGCGGACAGGGAAAGCCGCCGTTCAACATCTCGCGGGGGAGTATGCGATCACCCGCGACGCGGACGGCCTCTCCGTCTCCGGGAGCATGGCATGGGCCAAGGCCACGCTCCTGACCCCGGTAAAATCGGTCATATTGCGTTGCATGATGATTACCCTTGGACGGTTTTTCCCCGATCTGGTCAGGCGTCTGCTGCAAAAGATACTGGTCACGGGCCGCCGGGAGGCTCCCTTCCGGTTCCACCGCTCGCTGCGCTGGAACGGCGCGGGCTGGGTCATCCGGGACGAGATCGTCGCGGAACAGGGGTGGCAGGATATCACCCTGATCGGCATAGCCGGGTTTCAGACCTCATCGACCACCATCATGGCGCGGGTGTGGCAGGCGAACCATCTGCAACCATGGCATGACCTGACCCCCCTCCTCGCCAATCTCGGTCCGGGCGATCCGTTGATCGTGGAGCGGCTGGTCCCGGCCGGGGATGCCGCCTGATGCGCAAGCTGATCGGCCTCGCGGTGAGTCTGGGCATATTGATCGTCATCTGGTGGAGCGTCGACGCCAACCGGGTGATAGAGGTGTTCCGCCATGCCGACCGCCTGTGGCTGGCCGCCAGCTTGCTGGCCGCCGTGCCGCTCACGCTGGCGACGGCGCTGCGGTTCGCGATGCTCAGCCGGTCCCCCATCCCCTTCAGCTCCTCGCTGCGGCTGATCCTGTCGGCCTCGACGCTGAACGCCGTGCTGCCGTCGAAAATGGGGGACATCGCCAAAAGCTGGGTGTTGGCCCGGAAATATGGCTTCCCGGCGGGCCGGGCGGTGTCGCTGGTCGTGTTCGAAAAGATGATGGATATGGCCGCGCTGCTGCTGTGGGGGATGTTCGCCCTGTTCTGGACGGCGGGCACGGACTGGCTGCTGTGGCTGTTTGCGGCGGCGGTCGCGGGCCTGTTTGTCCTACTTGCGCTGATGATGGCGCCCTTCCCCCTCGCGCGCGCGCCGCTTTTCTGGCTGATCGCCCGGCTGCCTTCGCGCATCGCCACGAAGCTGACCGATTTCATGAGCGAATGGACGGCGATGATCGACTGGTTCTGGTCCCGCAGGGCGCGGGCCATGTCCACGATCCTTTTCTCGGTGGCGATCTGGGCGGGGCATCTGTGCCAGTTCTGGCTGTTCACCAAGGCGGTGCGGGCCGCCGTTCCGCTGATCGACAATCTGGCCTTTGCGACGCTGTCGATATTGGCCGGGCTGCTGCCCTTCACCATGGCGGGGATCGGCAGCCGTGACGCGGCCATCATCCACCTGTATCAGGGCTGGCTGTCCCCGGCGGCGGGCGCGGCGGTGGGCGTTCTCGCCACCTCGCGCTATCTCCTGCCCGCCATTGCCGGCGCGCCCTTCATGCGCGATTACTGGCGCCATCGCAACGATACGGGGCTATCCCCCGCATGATGCATGGGGCGGACCCGCGCCCGGCGCTGTTCCGGGGGGCCTCGTTTCCCAAGGCCCTGTTTTGCGGGCTGATCCTGCTCGCGCTGGCGCGCTATGGCATGGAAGCCTTTGCCGGGCCTGCATGGACGATCGCGGATGATGCGCGCCAGTTCCTCAGCTGGACGGCAAGGATAGCCGATCCCGCCGCCATGCCGGGCAATTTTCTGGCCGATTACTGGCAACAGACCGCGCCGCCGCTCTATCGCGGCCTGCTCTATGGGGCGAGCGCGCTGGGCATAGGCCCCGTCCTGCTTTCCAAACTGCTCGCCTTTCCGCTCATCATGGCCTGCGCCGGGCTGGCGTGGCGGTTCGCCCGATGCTTCACCGTCGATCCCTCGCGCCAGCTTTTCGCCGCCCTGTGCATCATGGCCGCAATCCTTCACAATGATTCGATCTTCTCCGGCACGCCGCGCGCCTTTGCCTCGCCCCTCATCCTGATGACGCTGCTGGGCATGGCAACGCGACGGCATGACCTGTCCATCGCGGGCCTGCTGATGTCGAGCATCGTCTACCCCGCGCCCGCCATCACCGGCCTGGGCATTTTCGCGTTGCATCTGCTGAACTGGCGCTGGCCGCTGCGGCTGGACCTGCGCTGGCGCCCGATCGCGCTGCTGGGAACGACGGCCCTGCTGGTGCTGGGCGCGGGCCTGTTCTTCAGGGCAGGACTGGGCGACTGGGGGCCGACCCTGCGCTTGCAGGAGGTCGGGCAGGTCTTCAGCCTCGCAACCCCCGATGGGCGGAGCAAGATCGTCGGGCCGGATGGCCATATCGCGTGGATATGCTCGCCCCGGATCGGTTTCCTGCCCGCCATCGTCCATTGTCAGGGCAATGCGGACCCGCGCCTGCTGGTGAACGCCCTGTTGACCCTCGTGCCGATGATCGGCCTGTGGATCGCCTATGTCCGGAAACGGCGACAGACGGGGCAAGGACGGGCCGGGCAACTACGCAATGAACCGGCCCGAAATGAACCGACAGGCGGCGAAACCGACACGGCATGGCGGCTGTTCCCCTACAGCCTCGCCGCAGCGCTGGTCTGCTATGTCTTTACCGCGATGCTGGCGTTCACCTTCCACCTGCCCGCGCGATACAGCCAGCCCATATTGCTGATCATGGGAAGCTGCGCGCTGGGCCTATGGCTGGGCGGCCTGTGGAACTATATGGCCGATCGGCTGGGCCATTCCGGCGCGGTCTTTCGGCTGGCGGCATGCGGCGCGGCGGTCATCGCACTCGCCCTGTTCGCCACGCCCAAGACGCGGCTGACGCATCCCGACAATCCCGATCTCATCGCGCTGATCGCCAGCACCCCGCCCACCACGCGCATCGCGGGAATAGCGGATGATCTGTCTGCGGTGCCCGCCCAGACCGGCCGCGCCATTCTGGCCAGCACGGAACATGACATCCCCTATCATCGCCGCTATCACCGGGAAAATCAGGCAGGGCTGCGCGCCTCCATGATGATGGGCGATCTGCGCCACCCCGCCCGCATCGCCACCGATGTGCAGCGATATGGCGTTGGCCTTCTGGTGTTCGATCGCCGCTTTCTGGAAACCGGCGTCCTGCCCGAAAGCTATCGCGCCACCATGCCGCCGCCGCATCGCATCGTGCCTTCCGCCGATGGCGTCGCGGCGATCCGCAAGGCATCCTGCCGCGTCGTCGAAACGCCGCAATGGGTCGCGATCTTCACCTCCTGCCTGTCAGGATCGTGACTCCTGCGCCCCCGCCGCGCGCGCCTCGTTATCGAAGGCCCCCTTTTCCAGCCATATCATGAGCGCCTGCGCGCCCCGCTCTGACGAGGTTTGCCCGCCCCCCGACGACATGGTGTAATCGAATATCTCCTCCTGCCGCTGCCGATAAAAACAGCCGCGCTCACGAAAGGCGGGAAGAAGGGCGAACAATTCTTCGGGCGAACGCACCACGTCCCCGGCCTGCCATGACAGATAAGGCGGCTCCCCCTCGCCCTGCGCGCTATGCGTATCCACGAAAAAGGCGGGGCGCGGGCGATACAGAAATTCATATATCTGGCTGCTGACGTCCCCGATATAGACGTCGGACCCCAGAGTATAACTCATGTCGCACAGGCGGGGACCATCCACATCGACAAGCAGATTGCCCGCCCCCTCCCAACGCGGATCGAGGCCGGGCCGCCGCTTCATCACCTTATATTCCGGGGATATGTGCGATTTTTTCCGAAAGAGCATGATGTGGGGGGCAAAGACGAGATTGAAATCCCGCCCAGCGCCGGCGACGAACCAGTTTATGATGGCATGCCCGTGCGAATACCAGCTCGAAAGATAGGGGTCGAAATGGGGATTATAGAGGAAAACCGGCCGATCATTATCGAAAAAGCGCGTCGTTGCGCCCGTGTTCACCAGATCGAATTTGGGATAACCGATGATGGCGACGGCCTGCGGGCGCACAAGGCCATGGCGTATCATTTCGTCCGCCACCTTCTGGCCTGACACCAGCATGGCGTCGAAATCCACCATGTCCGGGTGATAGGTGACGGACCGGTCCCCCGCCCCATGCGGGACGAAGATGAACTGCGGGCCTTCCGCCTTCCACTTGCGCTTGAGATGCAGGCAGGTCCGTTCCGGCGTGACGATCAGCGCGGCCTTTTTCAGTTCGGCGGCGTGATAGGTCAGCCGGGCCAGCCGCTCGGTCGGCGCAATGCGATTAACCATGCGCATCACCGCGCCGATACGGGGCAAAGCCAGATCGAACCAGAGGATGCGGGCCGCCGCCGCCTCCCCGACATGATCGCGAACGCCCCGCGCGATCGCATCCGTCCCATAGGCGCAGATCAGCGGAAAATCCGGCTGCCTTTCCGCCAAGGCCCGCAAAATGCCCGCCGTATGCGCAAGCTGGTGCGTGGCGTCATGATTGAACAGAAAAACAACCGCACCGGCGGGAATGGCGTGCTCTGGCATAGGAAGATTCCATAACTGCGCGAAGGCCCTGCGTCAAAGCCGCTCCGACGGCTCCGGCCCTTCTTTCTTCCTCCCATTCCGGCGCGCCAATCGGCCCTGAAAGGCATCAGGGGCGGGACCAACCGATCACTGATCTCTTGATCCCGATCCCGCGCAAGGGTAATGGCAGCATATCAACTCTGTTTCGAAAGCGAAACTCATGAGGGTCCATTCTGAAATTCAGGCGCGATGACCGCATGATGGTGCAACGGCCTGATCCGCTTTCCCTCCTCATGCCAGCCAACGGCATCCCTCCCTATTTCCGATCGATAATATATTTCAGATCGATAATCCCTCCACCCACACTTCTGTAACGATGCGGCGGACAGGCCTTGTCCGTCCCTTTCCGAACTCATCTTTCCAGACGATTTCAACCCTCATCCTTCCAGAGGTCCGATGCACGAAGTGCCGACACCCCCGCGCATCCCGCCGCCGGCAGAGGAATTGAGGCTCTATTATCTCGATAGCGCCCGGGTGATCTGCATGTTGATGGGCATCCCCTATCATGCCGCCCATATTTACGAGAGCAAGAAGGACTGGTGGATCCATTCGAGCACCAATTCATGGATGTTCGACCTGATGATTTCCCTTTCCAACAGCTTTCGCATGACGGCCTTCTTCATCGTCTCCGGGCTGCTTTCCGCCCTGATTATCGAAAAGAAGGGGCTGAAAATCTGGGGCAAGAGCCGCGCGCTGCGCCTTGGCGTGCCGCTGCTCACTGCGCTGGCCACCATCCAGCTATTTCAGATGGAAATGATTTCGGAATATGAATCCCGCAAGGAATTCTGGGATTTCTGGGCCGCCTATTATGAAAGGGAGGACCAGTTCAACATCTTCCATCTATGGTTCCTCCCGTCCCTTATCGTCCTGTCGGCGCTGCTCGGCCTTGTGGTGTGGAAATGGGGGACCGGGATATTTCAATCCTGCCATCGCTATCGGGATATTCTGATCGGCGTCACGGCGCTCAATCTCCTGATCTATCTGGCCGCCCGGACGATCCCGGCCCTGCTGCATATAGAGATGGAAGCCCTGTGGGGCATCGTCGATTTCAAGAAGGCGCTTTATTATGTGATCCCCTTCTTCATCGGCGCGAAGCTTTACTGGGATGCACGGTTCCGGGCCGATTTTGTGCGGCTGAACGGGTGGACGCTGGCTATCGGCACCATCGCCTATCTGGTTTTCACCGTGACCCAGCATGAACAAGCGTTTATCGGCAAGGCCGTCCGCGACATTGCTCAGCCCATCGCGGCGATCTGCCTGTCGCAGACATTGATCGCGCTGTGCTTTCGCTTCCTGAGCGAGCCGAATTTCCTCACCCGCCATCTTTCGGACGCCACCTATTCCATCTACCTGTTCCACCACCCTGTCGTGATGATCCTGGGCATCGCCTTCCTCGGCACGGCGACGAATATCTATCTGGAATATGCGATTATCGTGTTCGTCGCTTTCGGGCTGCCCTATCTTCTGCATCGCTGGGTGATCGCCCGGTCGCAGACGCTTTCATTCCTGTTCAATGGCCATCAGGAACGGCCCGGCCTCCACCGCATCCGCACCATCTCGCCGGGACAAACGGCCGGATAGACGCCACGGGCAGGAAGGGAGGCGTCCTCAGCAGGCGCATTCCAGCCCGCAGCCAATGCGCATGTTCAGCAAATGGGCCAATGCCACCAGAATAACGCCGATAACCGTCAGCACAGATTCGCCCGCGCCATGGGGGACGAACAGCGCTGCCCCCATTACCAACAGGCCGACCCCGCCGATCACCATCGGCGCGAGGGACCGATGACGCCGCATGCCCGCGCCCAGCGCCACCGCGCCCACCGCGATCGCCAGCGCCAGCCCTATTTCGTGAATGATCGGATCGGCGAAAAAATGCCCCAGAGACGACAAGGCGCCCAACAACAGGACCGTCGCCACGCAATGCACCGCGCACAGGGCCGAAAGACCGATCGCCACGCGATCCAGATTCACACGGCCCAAATTGACGCGGCCCAAATTCACACGCGCACGGTTTTTTGCGAAATTCAACATGGAGACTCCCTTGCAGGCGCACTCTCTATAGACCCTCATCGTCAAAGATACAATATATCATCATCTTCCCCCGCCGGATTTTCGCGTGGGTCATTTTGACGCAGGCCAAGGCCGGGCTTGAAATGAGGAAGAGGGAGGGGCATGGCGTCGCCATGGCACCTTCATCCTCCTTTTCCCCGATCAGCGGCACGGCACGGCCCCGCCAGCTTGCCCTGTGGCTTCTTTCGGTGGCTGCGCTGGTGGTCATCATGGTCGTGGTCGGCGGCATCACCCGCCTGACCGAATCCGGCCTGTCCATTACCGAATGGAAGCCGGTGACGGGCGCCCTGCCCCCGCTGTCGCATGCGCAATGGCTGGAGGAATTTCACAAATATCAACAGATCCCGGAATATCAGCAGATCAACCGGGGGATGAGCCTTGAGGATTTCAAGTTCATCTTCTTCTGGGAATGGTCGCATCGCCTGCTGGGACGGCTGATCGGCGTCGCCTTCGCGCTGCCACTGCTGTGGTTCGCCGTTAAACGGGCGATCCCGCGCGGATACGGCCTCCGCCTCGTCATCCTGCTGGCGCTGGGTGGCCTGCAAGGCGCGATCGGCTGGTGGATGGTCGCATCCGGCCTCGTCGATCGCACCGACGTCAGCCATTATCGCCTCGCGGTGCACCTGCTCACCGCGCTGCTGATCGCTGCGGGCCTTGTCTGGACGGCGCTGGATATGCTGGCCCTGTCCCGCAACCCGGCTGCCCGCCCGGCCCGGATCGCGCCCTTTGCCATAACCGCCGCGCTCGTGCTGTTCGTGCAATTGCTGTGGGGCGCCTATGTCGCGGGCCTCAACGCCGGTTATGTCGCGAGCGACTGGCCGCTGATGAACGATCATTTCGTGCCGGAGGGGATAAGCTGGCACGGATCGCTATGGGCGACCATCAGTTCCGACCCCTATCTCGTCCATTTCTTCCATCGCTGGTGGGCATGGGTCACGGCCGCGATGCTGATCCTGCTCGCGCGCAAGGCAAAAAGGGCGGGCCATCGCGCGCCCTCGATCGCCCTCAACGCGCTGGTGGGAACGCAGATAATATTGGGCATCGCCACGGTGATGAGCGGCATCGACCTGCCCCTCGCCGTAGCGCATCAGGGCGTGGGCGCGCTGGTCGTCGTCGCTACCGCATGGGCCGCCCATGCCGTCAGCCGCCAGACGCCCGCGCAGTTCGTCGCATGAGCGGCATCGCCCTTGTCTACGCCGTCTTTCCCGATGAGGAAAGCGCCCGCGCCGCCGCCCGCTCCGCCATCACGGACGGGCTGGCCGCCTGCGCCAATATCCTCGCGCCCTGCACATCCCTTTATGAATGGAACGGCGAGCTGACGGAAAATACCGAAATCCCTATCCTCTTCAAAACCACCGCCGCGCAGGCCGATGCCCTGATCGAGCGTGTCGAGGCGATGCATCCTTATGAGGTTCCGGCTATCCTCTCCTGGCCCATCGTGCGGGCGCCCCATGCCTTTGCGAAATGGGTGAACGACCAGACCGATTATTGAGAGGTATTATTTTACCCGCCTCAATCGCCCCGCTTTTGCTTGACTTTATGGACCCGGAAGGTCATTAGCGCGCATCTTCTCCGGCCATGACGGCGCGGAGTTCATGTTCAATCAGGAGTTTTCGAGCCATGAAGGCGCTGATGAAAACGACCAAGCCGGCAACCCCGGCGACGGTGGAAAAAAAATGGGTGCTGATCGACGCTGAAGGTCTGGTCGTCGGCCGCGCCGCCTCGATCATTGCCAACATCCTGCGCGGCAAGCACAAGCCGAGCTTCACCCCGCACGTCGATTGTGGTGACAATGTCATCATCATCAACGCCGCCAAGGTGAAGTTCACCGGCCGCAAGCTGACCGACAAGGTCTATTACAAGCACACCGGTTATGCCGGCGGCATCAAGGCGATCACCCCGCAAAAGGTTCTGGAAGGCCGCTTCCCGGAGCGCGTTCTGGAAAAGGCGATCGAACGCATGATCCCGCGTGGCCCGCTGGGCCGTCAGCAGATGCGCAACCTGCGCATTTTCGCGGGTGCGGACCATACGCATGAAGCCCAGAACCCGGAAGTGCTCGACATCGCTTCCCGCAACCGCAAGAACAAGGTGGGTGCATAATGACCGATAATCGTCAGTCCCTTTCCGATCTGGGCAACCTGACCACCGGCGCGCCCGCCGAGGCAGCCGCCGTCGCAGAAGCGCCCGTCGCGCCTGCCGCTCCGGTTGTTTCCGAAACCCCGCTGCGCCAGCAGGAAATCGACCAGTTCGGCCGCGCCTATGCGACCGGCCGCCGCAAGGATGCCGTCGCCCGCGTATGGGTGAAGCCCGGCACTGGCAAGGTCACGGTCAATGGCCGCGATCAGGAAATCTATTTCGCGCGTCCGACGCTGCGTCTCATCATCAACCAGCCTTTCTCGGTCACGGAGCGCGAAGGCCAATATGATGTGATCTGCACCGTCAAGGGCGGCGGTCTTTCCGGTCAGGCCGGTGCGGTCAAGCACGGCATTGCCCAGGCGCTCACCAAATATGAGCCTGCGCTGCGCTCCGCCGTGAAGAGCGAAGGCTTCCTGACCCGCGACAGCCGCACCGTCGAGCGCAAGAAATACGGCCGCGCCAAGGCCCGCCGCAGCTTCCAGTTCTCGAAGCGCTGATCGGTCAGCCAACTCTATATGCAAGCGAAGGGGTCGGGATTTCCGGCCCCTTTTCTTTTGGTGGGCGCGACCTCCCTCTCATCGCAAAATCGCACATGGGGAGAACAGCAAAAAGAGTGAATGCCTGCGCCCTCACCCCTTATTCTCTATCTTCGCGATCCGTCGGCCTTGTCCGCCCGGCTTTGCCTTGCCGGGTGAACAGTCTCAACTCAGGATAAAATCCGCGCCCGCCTCTGCGTGGATGGACATGGAATCGTAGATCGGCAGCAAATTCGCCTTCACATCCACGATCATTTCCAGTTCCGTGCAGGCCAGCACCACCGCTTGCACCTGTTGCTTGGCGATGTCGGCCAGTTCCGATTTCATCACGCGTTCGGATTCGCGGTTGATCTTGCCGTGGACCAGTTCCTCATAAACGATCCGGTCCACCTTTTCGGCCAGTTCCATATCCGGCGGCAGCAGGGACACGCCGTAGGAGACAAGACATTGCCGATAGAATTTCTCGCCCATGACATTGCGGGTGCCCATGATGGCGGCGGTTTTGATGCCATCGGCCTTCATGCGCGCGCCGACCGCGTCGGCAATATGCAATAACGGTATATCGACGGCGTCGATGATATGTTTGTCGACGGTGTGCATGCTGTTCGCGCATACCATCAGCCCCTCGGCCCCTGCGGCCTGAAGGCGCCGGGCGGCATCGACGAGCAGGCTACCCGCGCAATCCCAGTCCTCCATCGATGCGCAAGCTGCGATCGCCGCGAAATCAAGACTTTCGATCACCAGCGGCGCGCTGTGCAGCCCACCCTTTCGCCGGGCGATCCCTTCATTGATGATCTGATAATATCGAGCGGTAGACCCCCAGCTCAATCCTCCGATCAACCCCAATTTCTTCATTCAACGTCCCGCTTTCATGATCGCCCGCACCGGTGCGATTCTTCCCTTACCAGCTTCCTTGTGACACGATCCCCACCCAATGCAAGGATGAGACGATAAAGAAAGCCCTGCTCATCCGCCGGAATGAGCAGGGCTTTCCCGATTTTGATCCGACGTTCCCGCCCGATGGCCAGAGACCCGTCCGGTTCCGGCCATCAGCAACCAGACCGCCGATGCTGCCTGTTACGCCCCCTGCGCGGCCGGGCCGCCCAGATTGCCGCCCGAACGGCGCCCGGCACGCGGGATGGACGTGCCCGCCACCGGAATGACGCTCGGCTTGATCGTCGTGCCGTCGTCGCGGGTGATTTCCCCCTTGTCGAGCAGCGTCTTGATCTCTTCGCCGGACAGCGTTTCATATTCCAGGAGGGCATTGGCGAGCAGGTGCAACTGATCCTGAAATTCGTTCAGCACCTTGGTCGCCCGGTCATAGCCGCTTTCCACGATGGACCGGATTTCCTGATCGATCGCCTTGGCCGTTTCATTCGACATATGCACGCGCTGCGACTGGGAATAGCCGAGGAAGGTTTCCCCCTGCTGTTCCTCATATTGCAGCGGCCCCAGCTTGTCGGACATGCCCCATTGCGTGACCATGTCCCGCGCCAGCTTCGTCGCATATTGAATGTCGCCGCTCGCGCCGGAGGACACCTTGTCATAGCCGAAGATGATTTCTTCAGCGACGCGGCCGCCCATGGATACGGCAAGGTTGGCGTACATCTTGTCGCGATGATAGCTGTAGCTGTCCCGCTCCGGCAGGCGCATCACCATGCCGAGCGCACGGCCGCGCGGGATGATCGTCGCCTTGTGGATCGGATCGGACGCCGGTTCATGCATCGCGACGATCGCATGGCCCGCCTCATGATAGGCGGTCATCTTCTTCTCGTCTTCGGTCATGACCATGGACTTGCGTTCAGAGCCCATCATCACCTTGTCCTTGGCCGTCTCGAACTCGCTCATCGCGACGAGACGCTTGCCGCGCCGCGCCGCCATCAGCGCCGCCTCATTGACGAGGTTGGCGAGATCGGCGCCGGAAAAGCCCGGCGTGCCCCGCGCAATCACGCGGGCATCGACATCCGGGGCCAGCGGCACCTTCTTCATATGCACTTCGAGGATCTTGATGCGGCCCTCGATATCGGGGCGCGGCACCACGACCTGACGGTCGAAGCGACCCGGACGCAGCAGCGCCGGATCGAGCACATCGGGGCGGTTGGTCGCAGCGATGATGATGATGCCTTCGTTGGATTCAAAGCCATCCATTTCGACCAGAAGCTGGTTCAGCGTCTGTTCGCGTTCGTCATTGCCATTGCCCAGACCCGCGCCGCGATGGCGGCCGACCGCGTCGATTTCGTCGATAAAGACGATGCACGGCGCATTCTTCTTCGCCTGCTCGAACATGTCGCGCACGCGGGATGCGCCGACACCGACGAACATTTCCACGAAATCGGAACCGGAGATGGTGAAGAACGGCACGCCCGCCTCACCCGCGATGGCGCGCGCCAGCAGCGTCTTGCCCGTGCCGGGAGAGCCGACCAGCAGCGCGCCCTTCGGGATCTTGCCGCCCAGACGGGCGAATTTGCCGGGGTCCTTGAGGAACTCGACAATCTCCTGCAGCTCTTCGCGCGCCTCATCGATGCCCGCGACATCGTCAAAGGTCACGCGGCCCTGTTTTTCGGTCAGCAGCTTCGCCTTCGACTTGCCAAAGCCCATCGCGCCGCCAGCGCCGCCGCCCTTCTGCATCTGGCGCAGCACGAAAAAGGCCACCCCCAGAATGAGCAGGAACGGCAAGGACTGATAGAGCAGGATCATCCAGAAACTGGGCTGCTCCTCCGCCTTGCCGCTATATTTGACGTTATAATCGTCCAGCAGCGTGGTGAGGCCCGGATCATTGACCGGAACCGTCGAGAATTTCTGATTATTGTTGAGGGTGCCTGCAATCCGGTCCGGCGCGACGGAGACTTCCTTGACCTGACCTTCCTGCACCTTCGTACGGAAGTCGGAATAGGCAATCCCGGTCCCCGCCGTGGTCGCATTGCGGCTGTCCACCATTGACACGACCAGCAACAGGGCGGCGATTACGCCGACCCAGATCATCGTGCTTTTCATCCAGGGATTGCCCTGAGGTTCCTTGTCGTCGTTCATCTTAACCTCTTCATCCCACCCAAGATAGGGCATGGGACGCAAATGACAATGGCTTCATGGCCGCAGTTGCGTGACTAAAATCATCCATGGCGACACAGCGGCGATCCTCAGCGGCGGCGCGGCGGCGCCGGGCGCACCGTCCATATCGGGCCACCCGATAACAACCAGTTGCCGATGCTGGCTTTTTCCCCGGCGCGCATCCGGGCGAGCGCCTGATCCAGTGTATTCCCGCGTGGAGCGACCGCCCCCGGTTCTGCCATGGCCAGCATATGCGAAACAAGGCGGCGCTGCATTTCCATCGGAAAATCCCAACGCCTGAGCGCGAAGCCGCCTTGTCCGTCCGATTCGACATGCTCGCGCGCCAGTTGCGCCACCATCCAGCAGAGCGCCTCCTCCGCATCGGCGCAGGCCGCCGCGCTGCGGGACACCGCGAGCGGATCGATCCACTCCACCCCGGCAAGGTGATTGCGCATCGTCACCCGATCGAACCGCTCATCCCGATTGCTGGGATCATCGACGCAAGGCAGCCCCCGCGCCGCGACGATCGCGGCCAGTTCGGCCCTGCGCCAGCCCAGCAGCGGGCGCAGCACCGCGCCGTTGCGCGCCCGGATGGCGGCAAGCCCCCCTACGCCCGATGAACGGTTTAGCCGCATCAGCACCGTCTCGCGCTGATCGTCCGCATGATGGGCGGTTAGCAGCCAGCCCAACCCCTGCGTTTCGCGCCATCGATGCAACAGGGCGTAGCGCGCCGCGCGGGCAGCGGCCTGCACGCTGCCGCCAATCGGTCGATCGGGCAAGAGAATCGCATGCGGCACGCCTTCATCGCGGCACCAACGGGCGACCATCTCCGCCTCCGCCCGCGCTTCGGCCCGTAGCCCATGATCGACCGTCGCTGCCTGCACCTGCCCCGGAAAAGCCCGCACCGCCAGCCATAGCAGGGCCATGCTGTCCGGGCCGCCGGATACCGCCACGGCGAACCGCGCCTCCGCCCCGGTCCCGGCCCCGGCATGACCTGCCGGAGGCTCTCCGATCAGCGCGGCGATATCCTTCCTGAACCGTTCGACCGACGGATCAGGCTCCGCATTTGGCACGGGTGCGGCCCTTCTCCATCATCGACCGCAGATCAGAACCGAGCGTCGCGCCATAGGAGCTTTCCAGCTCGCCATAAACCTTGCAGGCATCGGCCGGCTTTTTCAGCTGGATCAACGCATCGCCCAGATAGGCGAGGCTTTGCGCAGCGCGATCGCCGGTGGGGCGCTTTTGATAATTTTCATAAAAGGCGACCGAGGCCAGCGCGGGCTTGCCGTCATCCAGATAGGCGCGGCCCAGCAAATTCTGCGCGCGGCTGCCGACCGAGGCGGTGCCATATTTCTCGACCGTCGCCTTCAACTGCTCCTGCGCTTCGGGATAGAATTTCGCTTCCCACAGGCGAAAGCCATAAACATAGGCGTCGTTGGCGGCGTCCCCGGTGCTGGGCCGCTCGATCGCGCCCACGACGGCCTTGCGCGTCTCGCTGGCCTCGGTCTGCGCGACCTTGGGCGCGCCCGACGCCGCCGGTTTTGCGGGAGCCGAAGCGGCAGGCGCGGCGGCGAGCGGGGCCGAGCCAGCCTGCGCCTTCATCTGCTCCAGCCGGTCCTCAAGCTGTTTCAGCTTATAGCTATTCTGCTCCACCTGCCCGGTGATGCTCGCCAGTTGCGATTCCAGGGAATTGACCCGCGCCATCAGATCGCTGACCGGCGTGGAGGACGGCAACGCCTGACTGACCGTGGGCTGCGTCACGATATCCGGCTGCACCGGCACGCCTGCGGGGAACACCTTGCGCTGCACCGCCCGCATTTCCTTTTCGAGCCGGTCCACCCGCGCTTCGACCGGGGCGCCATCGGCCGCCCATGCGGGGGTCATGGCCGATATCCCTGCCATCGCGATCGAAGTGATGGCCGTGAAGCATGTAAGCGTGTGACGCATTGCTATCCTCAAAAAATCATTGCGCGTTCACCATAAACGGCGTCGCATAAAAATAAAGCATCTCGATAAAGCGGCTGTTCGGCGGGATGCAGCGCGTGGCCTCCGCCAGCCTGCCCTTCGCCCAATCCCGTCCCGCCGATCCTTCGCGCTACTCTCCGTCCGCCGCCATATCGGGCGCCTGCGCCGGTTGCACCGCTTGCGACGCTTGCACAGGTTGCGACGCTTGCGCCGCCCCGGTGGCCGCACGAGGACGAGCAGGCGCCGCCGCCGTCGGACGCGGGGGTGGAGGGGCAGCCGCCTCTCCCGCAGGAGGACGCGCCAGCAGGGCCGCCGCGCTGACGGGCACGTCGGAAATAGTTTTTTCGGGCGCGCCCAAGGGCGGCACCGGCGTTCCGCCCACGGTCACGTCCAGCGCATTGGGCCGCCCGGTGAGGATCATCGGATTATTGGCTTCGGGCGGGACGGTGAAACTTTCCCCCTTGCTCATCTGCTTTTCGAACAGGCGTTCCCCCGCCTGATCGTAAATGCGCAGCCATACATCGGTATTGGCGGTCAGCACCACCGGACCGGTCTGGGCGGCAGGAGCCGCGATGGTGCGCCGAACCGCCGGGGGCTGAGCCGCCGTCGCGCGATTGTTGAGATCGGAGATTTCCTCATCGGTGGACGCGGTGAAGAACTGCGTCCGCCACACGCCATAGGCGATGGCGAGCAGGACCGCGATGCCGGCGGCGACCCATGCCAGGCTGCGCGGCGGGATGCGGGCGGGATCGACCGGCTCGAACGCCTCATAGCGATCCACCTCGCCCAGCGCGCCCAGTTCTTCACGCACGCCGCGCGCGACCTCGACCTCATCGGCGCCGACGGCGCGAGCATAGGCGCGGGCGAAACCGACCGCATAGGGCGTGCCGGGCAAGGCGCCGAAGTCGCTGCGTTCGACCGCCTCCAACTGGCGCTGCGCGATGCGCGTCACCTCCGCCACATCGGCGAGCGACATGCCCCTTGCCTCACGGGCGCGCCGCAGCAGGGCGCCGGGACGATCGGCGCTTTCCACCGGGTCCGGGGTTTCAGCCTTTTCGGTATCTTCGTTCATTCCGTCGCCCCTGTTCGGGGGCCGCCCATGCGACCTGATGATGATTGTAACAGCCCCTCCGGCAAATAAAATTTACCATGGCCCGGATGCCGTTCTTTCATGTCATGAGCAGAACTGTCAACGATCGCTTGCCCGACATTGTATATTTCACCCCGCCCGCCCCGATTTACTGCGCGAAATGCGAAAACCGGGCGGCAAATCCTTTTCCCGTCAGTTCAATTCTATCCCCGCCGCCGCCGCATGGGCCAGCAGCGAGGCCCGTGGATCGACGGACATATCCTGCACCATCGCCGCGACATGCTCCCTGAGTTGCGGCAGGTGCAGGGATCGGATCATCGCCTTGACCGGCCCGATCGACGCGGGCGTGATCGACAGGCGCCGCACGCCCAGACCGATCAGCGCCATCGCCTCCAGCGTGCGCCCCCCCATTTCGCCACATACCCCGACCGACACGCCTTCGGCCTCGCAGGCGCGCACGATGCGCTGGACAAAGCGCAGGATCGCAAGGCTCAGCCAGTCGTACCGCTCCGCCAGCTTGGGATGGGCGCGATCCGCCGCGAACAGGAATTGCGTCAGGTCATTGGTGCCGATCGAAAGAAAATCGAGTTTCGGCAACAAGATATCCAGCACCTCGGCCAACGCGGGCACTTCCAGCATCGCGCCATAGCGGATCGCGGCGGGCAACATCTTGCGCCGCTGGATCAGAAGTTGGCGTTGCTGCTCGAAAATCACCTGCGCCGCGTCGAACTCCCACGGCTCGGAGATCATCGGGAACATGACGTGCAGCGTCCGCCCCGCCGCCGCTTCCAGCAAGGCGCGGGCCTGCGCCTTCAGCAACCCGTCCCGTTCGAGCGCGAGGCGCATGGCGCGCCAGCCCATGGCGGGGTTTTCCTCCTCCACCTGATCATCGTTGCGCAGATAGGGCAGCGCCTTGTCGCCCCCGATATCGACCGTGCGAAAAATGACCGGACGATCGCCCGCCGCGTCCATCACGTCGCGATAGAGCCGCTGCTGCTTTTCCCGCTGCGGCAGGGTGGCCGACACGAGGAACTGGAACTCCGTGCGGAACAGGCCGATCCCGTCCGCATTGGTCACGTCGAGCGCGGCGACATCGTCGCGCAGCCCCGCATTGACCATCAGTTCGATACGGGTGCCGTCCTTCGTCACCGGCGGCAGATCGCGCATCGCGGCAAAAGCGGCCCGGCGTTTCTGCGTCAGCCCCAGCTTGCTGTCGAACGCCTCTTCCATGTCGGAGGACGGGCGGATGAACAGGCGGTTTTCGCCCACATCCATCAGGATCACATCCCCTTCATTGATGAGATGCCGCACATTCTTCACCCGGCCCAGCACTGGCACGCCCATGGCCCGCGCGACGATGGTGACATGCGCGGTCAGCGACCCTTCCTCCAATATGACGCCCTTGAGGCGGCGGCGATCATATTCCAGCAATTCCGCCGGGCCGAGATTGCGGGCGATCAATATCGCGTCCTGCCGCAACCCCAGTTGCGCCGCCGTGCCCAATTGCCCCGACACGATCCGCAACAGGCGATTGGCGAGATCCTCAAGATCGTGCATCCGGTCGGCCAGCAGGGGATCGTCGATCTGCCGCATCCTCATGCGGGTGCGCTGCTGCACGCGCTCGATCGCCGCTTCCGCGGTCAAGCCGCTGTCGATCGCCTCATTGATGCGGCGCGCCCAGCCCTCATCATAGGCGAACATCTTGTAAGTCTCGATGACTTCCTGATGTTCCCCGTCGACGCCGAATTCGGATGCACCCGCCAGCTTGTCGATCTGCTCGCGCATCCGGGCAAAGGCGGAATAGACGCGCTGCCGCTCCGCCTCGACATCGTCGGCCACCGTATGTTCGATGGTGATGCGCGGCTGATGATAGACCGCCTGACCGCGCGCCATGCCGATCACCAGCTGCAAGCCGTTCACGATCTGCGTCTGGGTATCGGCCACCCGCAGGTCGCCGGGCTGCTCATCCACCAGCCCGGCATTGGTGATGAGTTCGGACAGCACCATCGCAACGGTCTGGAGCGCCTCTATCTCCACCTCTTCATAGCGATGCGGGTCGAGATGCTGCACCGAGAGCACGCCCACCGCATCTTCCCGCCGCACGATCGGCACGCCCGCGAAGCTGTGGAACATATCCTCGCCGGTTTCCGGTTTATAGGCGAAATCGGGGTGGGTCGCGGCCTCGGCCAGATTGAGCGTCTCGACATTGCGGGCGATGGTTCCCACCAGCCCCTCGCCCAGCGCCAGCCGGGTGACATGCACCGCCTCCTGCTTCAGGCCACGGGTCGCATAAAGTTCCAGCACGCCCTCGCGCAACAGGTAGATGGAGCAGACCTCGCTGGACAGTTCATCCGCGACGATCTCGACCACCTTGTTGAGCTTTGCCTGCGCGCCGTTGCGCGACGCCATAACCTCATGCAGGCGGGTCAAAATCTGGCGGGCAGCGACGGCGGCGGACGAAGACATCATATACCACCGCTAACAGAAATACCGGGGCGCTGCCAAGTTTTCCTTGGCGGAAAACTATGGTTTCGGACCATTTCCGACATCTGTTGGACGGGCTTGCGAACAGGATCTTTCCAACCGCTTGAGAACATGGCCCGGCATGGATTGTGCGCCGCAAAATATTCGCCGCATGACTTTGGGCGGCGCGATGCAATTCCTGCTGCCGGAAGCCTTTTTCTTCACGGTCCGGCGCAAGGGAAGCCGGTATTGCCCGGCCCCCTGCCCCGGCCTCCGCCTTTACGTCCGCCGCCTGTCAGCGCCGATCGAGCGCCACGCCGGCCTGTTCCAGCAATTCCGCGATGATTTCCGCGACCGGCTGTTCCTTGGCGACCATGCCGACGGACTGCCCCGCCATGACCGAACCATTTTCGACATCGCCGTCGATTACCGCCCGGCGCAGCGCGCCAGCCCAGAAATGCTCGATCTCCAACTGGGCGGCAGCCATGTCCACCACGCCGTCATCCAGCATTTGCGCGACCTCGCGCTGCTTGGCGGTAAAGGCCTCGGTCCCCGCATTTTTGAGGGCGCGCACCGGGATCACCGGCAGGCGCGGGTCGATCTGGACGCTGGCGATCGCATCGCGGGCATTGCCGCGCAGAAAGGCCTTCTTGAAATTGGGGTGCGCGATGCTTTCCGTCGCGCAGACGAAGCGCGTGCCAAGCTGCACGCCCGCCGCGCCCATTTCGAGGAAGCCCGCAATCGCCTCGCCGCGACCGATGCCGCCCGCCACGAAAATCGGCAATTCATCGGCCAGCACCGGCAGAATTTCCTGCGCCAGCACGCTGGTCGCGACCGGGCCGATATGGCCGCCCGCCTCCATGCCCTCGATAATCAGCGCATCGACGCCGGACCGCGCCAGCTTCTTCGCCAGCGCCAGCGCCGGGGCGAAGCAGATGACCTTCGCGCCGCTTTCCCGGATCGCCTCGATGCTGCCCTTTGGCGGCAGACCGCCCGCCAGCACCACATGACCAACGCCATGTTTCGCGCACACGGCGATCAGGTCCATCAATTGCGGATGCATGGTGATGAGGTTGACGCCGAAGGGCCGGTCCGTCAGCCCTTTGGTCGCCGCGATTTCCGCGTCCAGCAGATCCGGGGTCATCGCCCCGCAGGCGATGAGGCCAAAGCCCCCCGCATTGCTGACCGCCGACACCAGATGCCGCTCCGACACCCAACTCATCGCGCCGCATAGGATCGCCACGTCCGACCCAAGCAGCGCGGTGCCGCGCGCCATCAGCTCCCGCAACCGAGCGCTCGCCATGCGTCAGGCAGCCTCTTCCGCGTCCAGCCCATAGGCCGAATGCAGCACGCGAACCGCCAGTTCCGTCTCGTCCTCGTCGATCAGCACGCTCACCTTGATCTCGCTGGTCGCCACCGCAAGGATGTTGATGCCGCGCTCGGCCAGCGCCTTGAACATGGTGGCGGCGACGCCCGCATGGCTCTTCATGCCGACGCCGACGACGGAAACCTTGGAAACCTTCGTGTCGGGGATGATGCGGTTGAACCCGATCACGTCCTTCGATTGTTCCAATATGTCGATGGATCGCGCCAGATCGGCGCCGGGGACCGTGAAGGTCACGTCCGTCTCGCCCTTGTCGCGGCCAACATTCTGGATGATCATATCGACATTGATGCTCGCCTCGGCCAGCGGGCCGAAGATGTTGGCGACGGCGCCCGGACGATCCGGCACGCGGGTGATGGTGATCTTGGCCTCGTTCTTGTCGGCCGCGATGCCGGTGATGAGCTGACGTTCCATGGTGGAATCCTTCGCTAATTGAGCTTCCATTTCCTCTTCGCTGACGATCAGCGTGCCGGGCAATTCTTCCTGCGTCGGGTCATCGAAGGAACTGAGCACCTGAACGCGCACCTTTTCCTTCATCGCCAGTTCGACCGATCGGGTCTGCAACACCTTGGACCCGACCGAGGCCAGTTCCAGCATTTCCTCATAAGTGACCATGTCGAGTTTGCGCGCGCGGCTGACGATGCGCGGGTCGGTGGTATAGACGCCGTTCACATCGGTATAGATGTCGCAGCGATCCGCCTTGAGCGCCGCCGCCACGGCCACCGCGGACGTATCCGAGCCGCCGCGCCCCAGCGTGGCGACCCGGCCATTTTCCATCCGCCCCTGAAAACCGGGGATGACGGCCACCTGCCCCGAGGACATGGCTGCGCCCAGCGCTTCCGTCTCGATGGTATGGATGCGGGCCTTGCTGTGCGATTCCACGGTATGGATCGGCATCTGCCAGCCGAGCCAGCTTCGCGCATTCACGCCCATCGCTTTCAGCGTCATGGCGAGCAGCCCGCTCGTCACCTGTTCGCCGCTGGCGACGACGACGTCATATTCGGCCGGATCGTAAAGCGCGCTCGCTTCCTTGCAAAAGCCGACGAGGCGATCCGTTTCGCCCGCCATGGCCGACACCACGACCGCGACTTCATGGCCCTGTTCCGCCACATGTTTGACGCGAGCGGCCACATTGCGAATCCGCTCCATCCCCGCCATGGAGGTTCCGCCGAATTTCATAACGATGCGCGCCATATTTGCTGCCCGACCTGTGTTGCGTATAAAGGGAAGCGGCGGGCCGGTAACGACCGCACCGCGAAAACCGCGCCGCTATAGTGAGCAAGGACCGATATGGCAAGCAACGCCGCAACCACGATCAATCCCGAAGAGGCCCGGCATTTCGGTGAAATGGCCGCCGACTGGTGGAACCCCAAGGGGTCCAGCGCGATGCTGCACAAACTCAACCCGGCGCGTCTTTCCTATATCCGTCAGGCCATAGACCGCCATTGGGCCACCGATCCCCACGCGATGAAGCCGCTTTCGGGCCGCCGGGCGCTGGACGTGGGCTGCGGCGCGGGGTTGCTGTGCGAGCCGCTGGCCCGGCTGGGCGCGGCGGTGACGGGCATCGACGCGGCGGCGGAAAATATCGCGGCGGCGAGCGATCATGCGGAAAAACAGGGTCTAGCCATCGGCTATCGCGCCACCGGCATCGAATCGCTAGGCATGCCGGGAGGATTCGATCTCGTCACCTCGATGGAGGTGATCGAGCATGTCACGGACCCCGCGCTGTTCCTGCGCGGGCTTGCCGATGCGCTGGCGCCCGGCGGGCTGATGATCCTTTCCACCCCGAATCGCACGCGCCTGTCACGACTGGCGATGATTACGCTGGGCGAGGGCCTCGGCATGATCCCCAAGGGCACGCATGACTGGAAACAATTCCTGCGGCCCGAAGAATTGACCGCCCTGCTGGAAGAGGCCGGGTTGGAAGTGACCGACATGCGCGGCATCGAATTCACGCCGGGCCGGGGCTTTCGCATCGGGGACCATGTTCAGCTGAATTACATCCTGTCGGCGCGCCATCGGGAAGAGGCCGCGCAGGGCTGACCTGCCGCCCGCTCGTCTCTTTCGCAACATTCTCCCCCCGTGCCGTCACCGGTCAGATTCGATAACCGACCAGTTGCCCGCCCATGATGGCGTTGCGGCTGCGCTCGCCATCCACCTCCAGCCAGTCCGGCGTCAATTCGATGTCATGATCGTCGCACCGGGTCCGCAAATGGGTGATGACAAGGCGATCGGGCGCCACGCAATGCAGTTCCGCCCGCGCATCGGACCGATCCGATTCCACGATATAGCGCCCTCCCCGATGCGCGAACCGCCAGCCTTCTTCCTGCGGATGCCAGCGATTGGCGTCGATGACCGGGCGCATCACGCCATCGGCCCCCGACAAGGCGATGCTGATGCGCAGCGCGCCCAATCCCCTGTTGGGCGGCGCGAAAATCAGCGGCGCCTGATCGCCGCACAACAGGGGGACCGAGACGGCATGAATGGCCGGGTTCCCGCCCGCGCTGATTTCCGGCAGCACCGCCCCATGGGGCAAATGCTGCCGGTCGAATTGCGGGTCGCGCAGAACCGGCCGGGCCAGCAGCGCGGCATAATGTTCCGGCTGAAGCGGGTGACGGCGCAACAGCGCGAAACATTCCGGGCAAAGCAATATCGTGGCGGGCGCCTGCCAGCCGGGCGCGTCCGTTATGGGAAGGCGCGCATAGACATAGATGGAAACCCCGCAGCGGACGCACCCATAACCGCACCGATGCCGGACTTCCGCCTCCGCCGCATCGGATAGTTCCGCCGCCTCGCCTACGCCCTGTCTCGTCATGCGCAAGACCCCCCGATGGGCCGGCTTCCCCCATGGTCCGCCCGCCACCACTGCGCCTTCAGGCCTTCGCCCGATCTCTTTTCTGTGTATAGGCAGGAGGGATTTCCACCAAGTGGAAGTTGCGGACAGACCATCCAGCACCGGGACAGTCACCCCGGCCGCGTGCCCACGCCATCACGGCCGAAAGCGCCGCCGGAGGGAAGCGGCCAATCGTTCAGCCCGCCGCGCGGCCCCGCGCCATCTCCGGCTCATTGACCATGCCCGTCGCCATCTGGACCAGCCGTTCCGTCATCGCGACCGAAAGCCGTTCATCCAGCCCCGGCTGATCGGCGATCGCGCGGGTCATGGCTTCGGCCCATTGGCGCGCCACCTCTTGCGAAACGGGGATCGCGCGGTGCAGCGACATCACGCACGCGCCCCGGTCGAACCAGTCGCGCGGCCCGCCCAGCCAGCCGTTGAGAAACCCGGCAAGCCCGTCCCGAACCGGCGTCAGATCCTCCGCATGCAGCGCCCGCAACTCGGCATAGCCGGCCTCTTCCGCCATCAACCGATAGAAGCGATCGACAATCGCCATGACGACCGCCGAGCCGCCAAGCATTTCATAAGGCGTAGTAGGTGCATCCATGATCGTTCGCCTGCCCGTGGTCCCAAAAGCCAAGGGTGACGATCGATCCCCGCGCCGTCCTTGATCGGCGTCAAAAACCGCCCGGCATGACCGATAACAGGGGAAGGCCCGCCCCTGTCAGCGGCCCCTGTCAGCTGGCCCTGTCACTGGGCCGCGTCAGTGGGCCGTGCCCCAACTCTTGCCCGATCCCACCTCGACGACCAGCGGCACGCTGATCTGCACGAGCGGCGCGGCGGCATGGCCCATCACCTCGCGGATGACCGCTCCGGCGGCCTCCACCTGATCTTCGGGCAGTTCGAACACCAGTTCGTCATGCACCTGAAGCAGCATCTTCACCTGCGTCAGCCCGGCCTTGGCGAGGGCCGGTCCCATGCGCACCATCGCCCGCTTGATGATATCGGCGCTCGTCCCCTGAATGGGCGCGTTGATGGCGGCGCGTTCCGCCCCCTGCCGCTCATGCTGGATCTTGGCGTTGATGCGCGGAAACCATGTCCTGCGGCCGAACAGCGTTTCCGTAAAGCCATTGGCCCGCGCCTTTTCCAGTGTCTCGTTGATATAGACGCCGATGCCGGGAAAGCGGTCATAATAGCGGGCGATCATGTCCTGCGCCTCATCGGGCGATATTTCGAGCCGCGCCGCCAGCCCCCAGCGCGAAATGCCGTAGAGGATCGAAAAGTTGATCGTCTTGGCCCGCGCGCGGGTGTCGCGATTGACCTCTCCGAACAATTCCTGCGCGGTGGCGGCGTGAATATCCTCGCCCCGCGCAAAGGCTTCCTTGAGCGCGGGGACATTCGCCATATGCGCGGCAAGGCGCAGTTCGATCTGGCTATAATCGGCGGACATCAGGACATGGCCTTCCTCGGCGATGAAGGCGTCCCGGATAAGGCGTCCCGCCTCGCTGCGGATCGGGATGTTCTGAAGATTGGGGTCGGTCGAGGACAACCGCCCGGTCTGCGCGCCCGACAGGGAATAGCTGGTATGGACGCGCCCCGTCACCGGGTTGATCTGCGCCTGCAACGCATCGGTATAGGTGGATTTCAGCTTGGACAATTGCCGCCAGTCCAGCACCTTGCCCGCGATATCGGCCCCTTCGGCCTTCAGCTTTTCCAACACCGTCACATCGGTCGAATAGGCCCCGGTCTTGCCCTTCTTCCCGCCCTTGAGGCCCAGCTTGTCGAACAATATCTCGCCCAGCTGCTTGGGGCTGGCGATCGCGAAGCTTTGCCCCGCCAGATCGTGAATTTCCTTTTCAAACCCGGCCAGCCCTTCGGCAAACTGGCCGGAAAGGCGGGACAGATGATCGCGATCGACCTTGATGCCATGTCGCTCCATTCCCGCGATCACGGGGACGAGCGGGCGGTCCACCAGTTCATAAACCTGCGTCACCCGCTCCTGATGCAGGCGCGGCTTGAACATCTGCCACAGCCGCAGCGTCACCTCGGCATCCTCGGCGGCATAGGCCGTCGCCTTGTCGAGCGGCACTTCGGCAAAGCTGATCTGCTTCTTGCCCGTGCCCGCGACATCCTTGAAGCTGATGCACTGATGGCCCAGATGCAGTTTCGCGGCCTCATCCATGCCATGGCCGCCCAGCCCCTTGCCCGCTTCCAGATCGAAGCTGAGCAGGATCGTGTCGTCGAACGGCGCGATGACGATGCCCTCCAGCCCCGCCTGCCGCGCCGCGCGATCCAGCACGTTCATGTCATATTTGAGGTTATGCCCGATCTTGAGGACGCCTGCATCCTCCAGCACGGGCTTGAGCCTGCCCAGCACCAGCGCAGCGGGAAGCTGATCGGGCCGGTCGGAAAACATGTCGCTGCCGACATGGTCGAGCGGGATATAGCATGCCTTACCCGGCGCGGTCGCAAGGCTGATGCCCACCAGCCGCGCGCCGATAGCGTCGAGCGCGTCGGTTTCCGTATCCACGGCCACCAGCCCGCCCGCCACGGCATCGGCAATCCAGCGATCCAGCGCCGCCTCGTCCCGCACGGCCTCATACAGGCCATGATCGATCGGCGGCAGGTCGAGCGGCATCGGTTGCGCCACGGCGGCAGCGTCAGGCGCGCTCGCGCCCCGGCCCGGCGCGGCGGCGGCTGAATCCCTTCCCGCCGCGCCCTCTTCCGGCGGCGCCGTCCTGATCCGCGACAGCAGGGAATTAAAGCCCTGATCGGTCAGGAACGCCCGCAACGGCTCCTGCGGTATTTCCTTCAGCAGCAGGTCGTCCAGTGGGTCCGGCAGCGGCACCGCGCCATGCAGTTCGACCAGTTCGCGGGACAGGCGCGCCATCCCCTCATGCTCGATCAGCTTGTCCCGCATCTTGGACGGCTTCATCGACGGCACGGCGGCGAACACGCCATCCAGATCGCCATGTTCGGTGATGAGTTTCGCCGCGGTCTTGGGGCCGATTCCCGGCACGCCCGGCACATTGTCCACGCTGTCGCCCATCAGCGCCAGCACATCGCCGAGCCGGTCGGGCGTGACGCCGAATTTCTGCATCACATACTCATCGGCGCGCCGCTCATTCTTCATCGTGTCGAGCATATCGACACCCGGCTGGATGAGTTGCGCCAGATCCTTGTCGGACGAAACGATCGTCACCTTCCACCCCTGCGCCAGCGCGGCATGGGTGTAGCTGGCGATGATATCATCCGCCTCATACCCTTCCTCTTCGATGCAGGGCAGGGAAAAGGCGCGTGTCGCCTCCCGGATCAGCGGGAATTGCGGCACCAGATCCTCCGGCGCGGGCGGGCGGTTGGCCTTATACTGATCGTAAAGATCGTTGCGGAAGGTCTTGCTCGACTTGTCGAGGATGACCGCCATATGGGTCGGCCCGTCCGCCTTGTGAAGGTCGCTCGCCAGTTTCCACAGCATCGTCGTATAGCCATAGACCGCCCCGGCAGGCTGGCCGTGCCGGTTGGTGAGCGGGGGCAGTTGATGATAGGCGCGGAAGATATAACCGCTGCCATCGACGAGATAGAGATGATTCTGGCTGCTCATGCGCGACGGGATAGCAGCGCGTAGGCCGCGAAGAAACCGCTATCGCCGATGGCACGTGCCTGCGGGCGGGCGTATGAGCGGGCGGGCGGACGGGTGGATGCTCCGCCCGGCCCGATCATTTCCGGTGGCTGGCCGCCACCGCGCGCGAAACGCCCTGCATCAGCGCCCATCGTTCGGGAATGGGAACAGTCGTGCTGCCGATCATCACCGCCACGGCATAGCTGGTGCCGTCGGGCGCCGTCATCACGCCGACATCATTATAGCCGGTGGAACGCGGCGCCAAATCCTGCCCGGTGCCGGTCTTGTGCGCATAGCTCCAGCCTGCGGGCACCCCGCCCTTGATGCGCTGCGGCCCGGTCCTCGCCCCGGCCATGGTCGAAAGCAGGTAATTGGTCGACGCGGTGGAGAGCATTTCCCCGCGTTTCAGCTTCGCCAGCGCCAGCGTGATGGAACTGGCCGCCGCGCCATCGGGCGGGTTGGCCAGATAATCGTCCAGCGCCTTTTCGCGCACCGATCGGGGGAGATTGGCCCGCGCCGTATAGAAATTGCGGCCGATCGACATTTTCTGATCCCACGCCAGCCCCGCCGTCTTGCTCTGGAGCAGGCGCTCGCCCGGCCCGAAGCGGATATTGGCGATGAAGCGCCGCGCCAGATAGGAACGCACCGCCTCCGGCCCGCCAACCCGGCGCAGCACCGCGTCATTGGCGGTATTGTCGCTTTGCTGCATCGCGCGTTGATATAGATCCGCCAGATTGGTCTTATAGCTGCCGTTTTTCAGCATCGCCGCGAGCGGTTGGTGAAACAGCGTCAGATCGCTCTGCCCGATCGTGACCGCATCCTGCATGGAAAGCTTGCCGCGATCCACCGCATCGAGCAGCGTCATCGCCACCCACAGCTTCGACACGCTCTGCTGCGGCATCAGCCTCGACCCATTATAGGCGACCTCCCAATCGGCATCCACCCGGCGGACGGAAATCGCCGCGATGCCGTTGAAGTTGCGGCCCAATGTGGCGATATTGGCGGCCAGCGCGGCGGGCGCGACGGATCGGGGCTGCGGCGGCGGAGGCGGTGCATAGGCCCTTGCGGGCGGCGCAGGCGCGGCGGCTGGCGGCGGGCTGTACGCCTGACGATGGTTGACCGACGCATCGGCAACGCACCCCGTCAGCAGCACGGAAACCACCAGCCCCTTGGCCCAGCTTCGTCTTGCCCGGTGCGACCCGGAAGGCGCCTTGCGTCTTATAATCATTCCGCCCGACCGACGATATTCCATATTCCCCATCACCCTAATGGTTCAGCGACCGCTCATCCGACTTTCCGTATCGCGACGCTTTCCGTATCACGATATAGCGACGAAATATGACGGAACCCTTTGCTCTTGCTATGGATTCTGCCGGATTTTTCATTTTCGCGAAAGCATTAATGCGACGAATGATTCCATTCTTGCGTTAATTCGCGAAACCAAAGCAAAAATAATCCACTTGTTTCATTCATGCCCTATCAGGAAGATATAGTGACCGCGCCCCGAAATTCCAGCGACAGCGACCGCCGTACAATATTGATATCCGGCCTTGCCCTGATGGCCGGGGCCGCCACCGCAAGCCTTTCCCTGCCCGGACGCGCCCTTGCCGCCGCCTTCACGTCGAAACGGCTGACGGTGACGCAACAGGGGACAGCCGGGCCGAAGGGGCGCGATATCCTGCTCATCGCCGGGTTGGCCAGCGGCCCGGATATCTGGAAAGGGCTGGCCGCGCGCCTGCCCGGCCATCGGCTGCACCTTGTCCACATTGCAGGCTTTGCCCATATGCCCGCTGGCGCCAACGCCACCGGGCCGCTGCTTTCGTCACTGGTGGACGAACTGGCCCGCTATCTCACGTCGGGGAATATACAGGCGCCGGTGATTATCGGGCACAGCATGGGCGGCATACTCGCGATGATGCTGGCGCTGCGCCGCGATCTGGCGATCGACCGCCTGATGGTCGTGGACATGCTGCCCGAAGGCGCCGCCATGCTGGGCGGGACGGCGCAGGGGTTGGGCTATCTGGCGGGGCAACTCAACGGCTATCTGTCCGGTACGAAGGCCGGGCGCCAATTGCTCGCCCGCATGGTGATGGACACGCCCGGCGCGGAAGGAAGCGACCCGCAGGTCGTCGCGCAGGCGCTGACCGAACTGGCGCAGATCGACCTGACGCCGCGCCTCGCCGCGCTCACCCGTCCGCTCAAGGTAGTTTACGCCCTGCCCGCCGACAAGGAAATGGCGGCGAACCAGCAGCAGCGCTACCGATCCGCCTATGCGCAGGCGCGCACCGCCAGTCTGAGCGGCATCGGTCCCAGCGGCCACGCCATCATGCTGGATCAGCCCGCCCGCTTTGCCGAGGCCGTCACCACCTTCCTGAAATAATTCGCCTATATTGACCCAGATCAACGCCCGTTACGGGCCGCTATCCTATTCCGGTTCCTGACAGGAACGAGGTCTCCCCTCTCCTGTTGGAGGCGTCTTCCCACGCCTTCTCCTCCTCGGCACTTCAAGGGGCGCGTCCATTGCTGGCGCGCCCCCTTTTTATCATCATACTGTTGTCATCATCCCCTCCGGCCACAGGCCGGAAGGGATATCACCACCTCAATGGGCGAGAGCCTTGACGATTTCCTCGACCATTTTCTTGGCGTCGGCGAGGAGCATCATGGTGTTGTCCATGTAGAACACGTCATTATCGACGCCGGCATAGCCGACCCCGCCCATGGAGCGCTTGACGAACAGCACCGACTTGGCGTTGGCCACATCGAGGATCGGCATGCCGTAGATGGGCGACGTCTTGTCGGTCTTGGCCGCCGGGTTGGTCACGTCATTGGCGCCGATCACGAAGGCGACATCGGCCTGCCCGAACTCGCTGTTGATGTCCTCCAGTTCGAACACCTCGTCATAAGGCACGTTCGCCTCGGCCAGCAGCACGTTCATATGGCCGGGCATGCGGCCCGCGACCGGGTGGATCGCGAACTTCACCGAAACGCCCTTCTCCCGCAGCAGGTCGGTCATCTCGCGCAGCACATGCTGCGCCTGGCTGACTGCCATGCCATAGCCCGGCACGATGATGACATTGTCCGCCTGTTCCATCAGGAACGCCGCGTCCTCCGCCGATCCGCGCTTCCACGGGCGCTGCTCCTTCGCCTCGCCGCTGTCGCCCGCGCCCGCATCGGCGCCGAAGCCCCCCGCGATCACGCTGATGAAGCTGCGGTTCATCGCCCGGCACATGATATAGGAAAGGATCGCGCCCGAACTGCCGACAAGAGCGCCGGTGATGATCATCGCCGTATTGTGCAGCGTGAAGCCCATGGCCGCCGCCGCCCAGCCCGAATAGCTGTTGAGCATCGACACCACCACCGGCATGTCCGCCCCGCCGATCGGGATGATGAGCAAAAAGCCGATCACGAAGCTGAGCGCCGTGACCGTCCAGAACACCCACGGGCTTTGATCGGTCACGAAATAGGCCACCAGACCCAATATGCCCGCCAGCACCGCCAGATTGAGAACATGGCGTCCCGGCAGCAGGATCGGCTTGCCCGACATATTGCCGTTGAGTTTCAGAAAGGCGATGATCGACCCGGAAAAGGTGATCGCGCCGATCGCCACGCCCAGCCCCATTTCGATCCGGCTGGCGGAGAATATCTCCCCGGTCGCCGGGTCCGCGATGCCGAACGCCAGCGGGCTGAGAAACGCCGCCGCGCCCACCACCACGGCCGCCATGCCAACCAGCGAGTGAAACGCCGCCACAAGCTGCGGCATCGCCGTCATCGCAATACGCTTGGCGATGACGAAACCGATCACCCCGCCGATGACGATGGCACCCAATATTTCCGCCATGTCCAGAAATTTATGCGTGGCGATGGTCGTGACGACCGCAATCGCCATGCCCGCCATGCCGTACCGGTTGCCCCGGCGGCTCGTCGCCGGGCTGGACAGCCCCCGCAGCGCGAGGATGAACAATATCCCCGCCACCAGATAGGCCAGCGCCACCGGCCAGGGAAGAGAAGCGACCTCGTGCATCACTTGCGCTCCTTCTTCTTGTACATGGCCAGCATGCGTTCCGTCACGGCAAAGCCACCGAAAATGTTGATCGAGGCAAACACCACGCCCGCCAGGCCCAGCCATTTGGCCAGACCCTCACCAGCCTCCGCCGACGCGATCAGCGCGCCCACGATGATGACCGAGGAAATCGCGTTCGTCACCGCCATCAGCGGCGTATGCAGGGCCGGCGTCACCGACCAGACGACATAATAGCCGACGAAACACGCCAGCACGAAAATGGAAAGAATGGAAATAAAGTCCATCTTGTCCCCCTGTGGAAAAGGCCCGCCACGCGGCTGGGCCGGGGTTATCTGTTCAGTTGGAAAGCAACCGCTCATGGACGACCTTGCCGTCCTTTGTCAGCCGGATCGCATTGCCGATCTCGTCATCCAGTTCCGGCCCGCCCTTGTCCTTGTCCCAGAATGCGGACAGGAAATTATAAAGGTTGCGGCTGAACAGCGCTGACGCATCGGCGGCAAGCCGGCTGGGCACATTGCGATGGCCCACGATCTTCACGCCATGGCGCTCGACCACCTCGCCCGCGACCGCGCCCTCGACATTGCCGCCCTGCTCGACCGCCAGATCGACGATCACGCTGCCCGGCTTCATCGTCGCGATCTGCGCATCGGAAATGAGGCGCGGCGCAGGGCGCCCCGGTATGAGCGCCGTCGTGATGACGATATCCTGCTTGGCGATGTGGGACGATACCAGTTGCGCCTGCGCCTTTTGATATTCCTCCGACATCTCGGTGGCATAGCCGCCGCTGCCCTCGCCTTCGATGCCCTGCACATTTTCGACGAAGATCGGTTTCGCGCCCAGCGATTCAATCTGTTCCTTCGTCGCCGAGCGCACGTCCGTCGCAGACACCTGCGCGCCCAGACGCCGCGCCGTCGCGATCGCCTGAAGCCCGGCAACCCCGACCCCCATGACAAACAGCTTCGCCGCCGAAATCGTGCCCGCCGCGGTCATCATCATCGGGAAGGCCCGGTCATAGGCGCCCGCCGCGTCCAGCACCGCCTTATAGCCGGAAAGATTGGACTGCGACGACAATATGTCCATCGACTGCGCCCGCGTGATGCGCGGCATGAACTCCATCGCCAGCGCTTCCAGACCCGCCGCCGCATAGGCATCGACCCGCGCCCGATCCCCGAACGGATTGAGCCCCGCGACCACCCAGGCGCCCGGCTTCGTCCCATTGAGACTCGCCGGATCGGGCCCCTGCACCCCCAGCACGATATCCGCGCCGGACAGCGCCTCTGTCCGGGGGCCGACCGTGGCCCCGGCAGCGGCATAATCCGCATCCGCAATCGACGCCTCGACGCCCGCACCCGCTTCCACGCAAACCGTTGCGCCCAGTGCGATAAACTTCTTCACCGTCTCCGGCGTCGCCGACACACGGCGCTCCCCCGAAGCCTGTTCACTCAATACCGCTATCTTCAAGAGTGTTCCTCCCCCCTCGTCCCGGTCCCGCTCAATCAGTCATCCCTCAGCCAAACCTGCCTCAGGATATCACCAAAATCACAAAGGCAGTGATCACCACCGCCGCAATCGTGCCCCATTTCGCAAAGCTGATGAAACCATTATAGGTCGCCTCGGCCATTTGCATGTCGTTTTTCTCTGATACCATTGTCGATCCTCATGCCTGATGATGGTTTGACGCCCTCATTCCCCGAACGCCTGCGATTATCCAACACAACAACTCACAATCGCCAGAACCTTTAGGTGCAAGTTGGGCAAGGTACAAGGCATCAACAAAAGCAATATCCTCAAATGTAACAGGTTAACCGGCTTTTTACCCGACATTGTTAGGCAGGTTCTCGACTGACGAGGATTGTGAATGGCTCTTGATGGCTCCCCCCTGCTGATGCTCATAGATGACGAGCCGGCACAAAAAAGGCTGATTTCAGCGCTTTCCGCGCGATCGGGCTGGCGCACCCTGTTCGCCAGCGATCAGCAGGCGGCGCTTTCGGTGCTGGGCACGCATGAGGGCATGCGCCTCGATGCAATAATTATCGATCAATGGAATCCCACGATCAAGCCCGCCGACATCATCCGCCAGATTCGCGAGCGGCGGCCCGATATGCCGGTGCTCGTCCTGACGTCCCAAAATGATGTGAGCGATGCGGTGGAGGCCATGCGCGCCGGGGCCAGCGACTATCTGGCAAAGCCCATAGCGCCCGACCGGCTGCTCGCCGCGCTCAACGCCACGCTGGACAGGTCGAGCACGAAAATCGGGGAATTGCGCCCGCTGACGGAAAAATTAACCGCCCCGCTGGCGTTCAACGAAATCGTCGGCAGCGCGCCGCAATTCCTCGCCGCCCTTGCCATCGCCGCCAAGGCCGCGCGCACGCGGGTTCCGGTGTTGATCGAAGGGGAAAGCGGCGTCGGCAAGGAAGTCATCGCGCAGGCGATTCACGCCGCCTCCCCCCGGCACCGCAACCGCATGGTCGCGGTGAATTGCGGCGCCATCCCCGCCAATCTCGTCGAATCGGTGCTGTTCGGCCATGAACGCGGGGCGTTTACCGGCGCCTTCGATCGCCAGACCGGCAAATTCGTCGATGCCGACCTCGGCACCATCTTCCTCGACGAGATCAGCGAAATGTCCCTCGACGCGCAGGTCAAGCTGCTGCGCGTGTTGCAGGATGGCGAAGTGCAGCCATTGGGCGCGCGCATCCCGCACCGCGTCGATGTGCGGGTGATCGCCGCAACCAACAAGGTGCTGGAGGAGGAAGTCCGCGCCGGGCGTTTCCGCGAGGATCTCTATTATCGCCTCAACGTCATGCATGTCGGCGTGCCGCCCCTACGCGACCGCAAGAGCGACATTCCAGCGCTGGCCCGCCACCTGCTCGCCCGCCTCGCCGATCAGCCCGGCATGCGCAGCCTGAGCATCATGCCGGAGGCCCTGTCCCTGCTGATGCAGCATAGCTGGCCCGGCAATGTGCGCCAGTTGCAAAATGTGCTGTTTCGCGCCGCCGTGCTGTGCGAGGGGCAAGCGCTAACCTCTTTCGATTTCCCGCAGATCGCCGCGCAAATCACCCTCGCCCTGCGTGACGACAAGGCTGGCGCGACCGATATTGCGCGCCCGCGTCCGGTCAGCAGCCCCAATGGCGTGACCTTGTTCGAAAGCAACGGCCATATCCGGCCGCTGTCGGAAATAGAGGCCGACGTGATTCGCCTCGCCATCGGTCATTATCGCGGCCGGATGACGGAGGTGGCCCGGCGGCTGGGCATCGGGCGATCGACGCTGTACCGGAAATTATCCGAACTGGGGATCGATAACGCCGCCTGAGCGGGAGGGAGGGAGGCTGCCTGCCTGCTCCCGTCCCGTCGCGAAAATGCGAAGATGCCTTAGCCGCTCACCAGCGCGGCATCGCGCAGGCCGCGCCAGACATGCACGGTCTGCACTGTTTCCGGCACGTCATGCACGCGCAACAGTTGCGCACCGGACTGGATGCCGCGCAGCGCCAGCGCCAGCGATCCGCCGAGCCGTTCCTGCGCCGTCGCTTCGTTCGACAGCGCGCCGATCAGGCGCTTGCGGCTGACGCCCAGCAGCAACGGCACGCCCAACGCCTGATACATCGCCAGCCGGTTCATGATCGCCAGATTGTCCTGCACCGATTTGCCGAAGCCGATGCCGGGATCGATCATGATCCTGTCCCGCGCGATTCCCCCTGCCTCGCAGGCCGCTATCCTTTCTTCCAGCCAATCGTAAACATCGGTGACAACATCCTGATAAACAGGGTTATCATGCGGGTTTTCACCCACCGCCGACGCATGCATCAGCACGACCGGACATTGCGCCGTCGCGACGACTTCCATGCTGCGCGGATCATGCAGCAGCGCGGACACATCATTGACCAACCCCGCGCCCGCCGCGAGCGCGGCCTCCATGACGCCTGCCTTGCGCGTGTCGATGGAAACGGGCGTGCCGCTTGCCGCCAGACGTTCTATCACCGGAACGATACGGGAAATCTCATCCCCTTCCCACACCTTGTCGGCGCCGGGCCGGGTGGATTCCCCGCCGACATCGACGATCGCCGCGCCCTGCGTCATCATCGCAAAGCCGCTGTCGGCCGCCGCCTGCGGATCGTCGATATGCTTGCCGCCGTCGGAAAAGCTGTCGGGCGTCATGTTCAATATGCCCATGACCTGCGGCACGTCGAAGCGGATCATGCGCTGCCCCATGGCGAGCGGGGCGCGGATGGACGCGATATTGGCGACCAGTTGCCGCACCCGCTGCGCCAGCGGCTCCACCAGATAGGAACACCAGCCGTCGAAATCCGCGACCGTCACCCGGTCCCGCTGGATCACGCCGCCTTTTCGCGCGGTGATCTCATAGCCCTGAAACCAGATCAGCCCGCCGCCCATGCGCGCCGTGCGCCCGTCCAGCCCCACCGGGCTTTCCGCGAACCAGATCGGCCGCAGGTAAAGTTTCGTGTCGGGTTCGAGCAAGGACGGGTCGATCATGGAACCTTCTGCCTGCAAGATCAGGGCTGCGTCGCGAGCAAATAGGTCTGGCGCAGCGTGTCGATCGGTTTCAGCCCATCCTTCGTCTCGATCTGCCAGAATGTCCAGCCATTGCAGGACGGCGCGCCCTGCACCTTCGACCCGACGCCATGGATGGAGCCGTCATGCCCCTCCCCCTGCAACGATCCATCGGCGCGCACCACCGCTTTCCACCGGCGCTTGATATCGGTCAGCACCGTGCCGGGCGCGATATAGCCGGTTTCGACCAGCGTGCCGAAGGCGACCTTGGGCTGCTGCTTGGCGCTCTGCATGATGGACAGCGCGCTTTCATCGAGCGGCAGCGCGGCCTCGATCCGTTCCAGCGCGGCCTCGCAATAGCCGTCCTCACGCTCTATGCCGATCCACTTGCGGCCCAGCCGCTTCGCCACCGCGCCGGTGGTGCCGGTGCCGAAAAACGGATCGAGCACCACGTCGCCCGGCTTCGTGCAGGCCAGCATCACGCGATAGAGCAGCGCTTCGGGCTTTTGCGTCGGGTGGACCTTCGTGCCGCCCTTTTTCAGCCGTTCCTGCCCGCCGCATATCGGCAGCACCCAGTCGGATCGCATCTGAAGTTCGTCGTTCAACGTCTTCATCGCGCGATAGTTGAAGGTATAGCGCGCATTCTCGTTCTGGCTCGCCCAGATCAGCGTTTCATGCGCATTGGTGAAGCGGGTGCCCTTGAAATTGGGCATCGGGTTGGCCTTGCGCCAGATGATGTCGTTGAGGATCCAAAAACCCTGATCCTGCATCGTAGCTCCGACGCGGAAGATATTGTGATAGCTGCCGATTACCCAGATCGTGCCATTGGGTTTCAGGATACGGCGCGCCTCCGCCAGCCAATCGCGGGTGAAGCGGTCATAGGCCGCGAAACTGTCGAACTTGTCCCAATCGTCGGTCACGGCATCGACATGGCTGCCGTCCGGGCGATTGAGATCGCCGCCAAGCTGGAGATTATAGGGCGGGTCGGCGAAGATCATGTCGACGCAGCCATCAGGCAGCTTGCGCATTTCGGGAATGCAGTCGCCGCGGATCAGCCGATCGGCCTCCACCGTGACTTGCGGTGCGGCGACAGTCTTGCGCTTTCGCGTACCGACGCGCTCCATGACACCCATATTCACCCCCCCCCCGAAATTGCCAGACCCGATATGTCAGAACACCCCGCATGAGTCTTTGGCGACTCCGCGTCAAGGGCGGTAACAATGGTTAACAATGTCGAAGATTCCCGCCTCTTGCGGCGAGTCGCGCCCCAATAACGACATATTGAGTCGTCGGGGCCGGGGTAGACTCAACATGATGTGCTGTTGCAGGAAAGACTCACCCGACGCGCCGCGAGGAAAAAATTTTCTACAGCAATATCAATTGGGCAACCGGGGCAAAGCTGCGCCGGTGCAGCGGGGTGGGACCATGTTCCTTCAGCGCCGCCATGTGCACCGCGCTGCCATAGCCCTTGTTGCTCGCCCAGCCATAATGGGGATAGCGCCCCGCCGCCTGCGTCATGAAGCGGTCCCGTTCCTCCTTGGCGATGATGGAGGCCGCCGAAATACAGGGGTGCAGCGCGTCTCCGCCCACCACCGCCTGCGCGCGGTATCGCCATTTGGGCAGGCGGTTGCCGTCCACCAATATATCGGAGGGGTCGAGGGCCAGCGCCTCGACGGCGCGGGTCATGGCGAGGAAGGTCGCCTGAAGGATGTTGATCGCGTCGATTTCCTCGACACTCGCCACGCCGACGCCGACATGTAGGGCGCGGGTGCGAATTTCCACCTCCAGCACGGCGCGGCGGCGGGCGGTCAGTTTCTTGCTGTCGTCGAGGCCCTCGATCGGATCGGCGGGGTTGAGGATCACCGCCGCGGCGACCACCGGCCCCGCCAGCGGCCCGCGCCCGGCCTCATCGACGCCGGCGATCAGGTCCGCCATCCTCATGGGCGAAAAGGCTCCAGCGGAAAGCCCATCGGCCCGCGCCCCGCCCCCAGCCCCGGCGCGCGGGAAAGGGCGGCGCGCACATAGGCGCGGGCGCGCTCGACCGCTTCGGGCAGGGGCCGTCCTTCGGCCAGACCGCAGGCGATGGCGCTCGCCAGCGTGCAGCCGGTGCCATGATCGGCCCGCGTCTCGATCCGGCTGTCGCGCCAGACATGCTGCTCGCCGTCGGCTTCGATCAGCCGGTCGGTAATCTCGCTGCCTTCCGCATGGCCGCCCTTCACCAGCAGCGCGCAGCCGAAGGCACGCACCGCCTCTTCCCCGCCCAGCGCGGCCAGTTCCGGCAGATTCGGCGTGGTCAGCGTCGCGCGGCGCATCAAGCGGCCGAAGGCGGCGATCGTCGCCTCGTCCGCCAGCACCGATCCGCTGGTCGCCACCATCACCGGGTCGAACACCACCGGCACGCCGGGCATCGCTTCGAGCCGGTCCGCCACCGCATGAACGATATCCGGGCCGCCGATCATCCCGATCTTGACCGCATCGACGCCGATATCGGCGATCACCGCGTCCATCTGCGCCAGCACGAAATCGACCGGCACCGGATGCACCGCCGTCACCCCCCGCGTATTTTGCGCGGTGAGCGCGGCGATCGCCGTCATCGCAAAGCCGCCAAGGCCGGTAATCGCCTTGATGTCTGCCTGTATCCCAGCGCCGCCGCCGCTGTCCGACCCGGCGATGACGAGAACGCGGCCGATGGAAGCCCCCTCGCTCATCCCTTGTGATGCCGCTGCGTCGAGGCGGGATATTGCCCCAGCAGCTTCCCCGTCCGCGCGGGGCGATCCATCAGTTCACCGCCGCAATTGGGGCAACGGTCGTCCATATCCTCCGTGCATTCTGCGCAAAAGGTGCATTCCATGGAGCAGATGAACGCGCCGCCCGCATCGGCGGGAAGGTCGGCGCCGCACCGCTCGCAATCAGGGCGCATGTCGAGCATCAGGCGGCCGCCTTCTCGATCTCGGCGCAGATGCGCTCCACCACGTCGCGCACCTGATCGTCGCGATCGCCTTCGGCCATCACACGAATGACCGGCTCCGTCCCGGATGGGCGGATGACGAGGCGACCGCTTCCCTGCAATTCCGCCTCGGCCTGCGCGATGACCCGCTGCACCGCCTCCGCCTCCAACGGTTTTCCGCCGGAAAATCGCACATTTTTAAGGAGTTGCGGCACGGGGTTGAATTGATGCAGCAGGTCGCTTGCCGTCTTGCCGGATCGCACCAGCGCCGCCAAAACCTGCAACGCCGCGACCGTGCCGTCGCCGGTCGTGCCATAGTCGGAAAGGATCATGTGGCCGGATTGCTCGCCCCCGACATTATACCCGCCCTCGCGCATTTTTTCGAGGACATAGCGATCCCCCACCTTGGTGCGCACGAGGTCGATCCCCAATTGCCCGGCAAAGCGTTCCAGCCCGAGGTTGGACATGACCGTCGCCACAAGGCCGCCGCCCGAAAGCCGCCCTTCCTTCGCCCAGCCCGCCGCGATCAGCGCCATGATCTGGTCGCCGTCCACCACCTTGCCCTTTTCATCGACGATGATGAGGCGATCGGCGTCGCCATCCAGCGCAATGCCGATATCCGCGCCCGCCGTCACCACGGTTTCCTGCAAAGAGAGGGGCGCGGTCGATCCGCAGCCTTCGTTGATGTTCGTGCCATTGGGGGTGACGCCGATGGCGATCACCTCCGCGCCCAGTTCCCACAGCGCGCTGGGCGCCACCTGATAGGCCGCCCCATTGGCGCAGTCGATCACGATGCGCAGCCCGTCAAGGCGCAGATCGGCGGGAAAACTGGATTTCACCGCATGGATATAACGCCCGCGCGCATCCTCCACACGCCGCGCGCGGCCGATATCCTGAGAGGCCGCGAGCGCGATATCCTGATTCAGCAGGGCCTCGATCTTCAGTTCATCCTCATCGGAGAGCTTATAGCCGTCCGGCCCGAACAGCTTGATGCCGTTATCGTAAAAAGGGTTGTGGCTGGCGGAGATCATCACGCCGAGATCGGCCCGCATCGAATGGGCGAGCATCGCCACGGCGGGCGTCGGGATCGGCCCGAACTGCACCACGTCCATGCCCACGGAGGTAAAACCGGCGACCAGCGCATTTTCGACCATATAGCCCGACAGGCGCGTATCCTTGCCGATGACGACGCGATGGCGATGATCCCCGCGCAGAAAATGCGTGCCGGCCGCCATGCCGACCTTCATCGCCAGTTCGGCGGTCATCGGCCATGCGTTGGTGCGCCCGCGAATGCCGTCGGTGCCGAAATATGTGCGTGTGCCCACCTTGTTCCTCGCCCAGTTCAAGCCATCAGGGCGGCCATAGCGAAAAGGGCGGGAAGCGAAAAGACTTTGCGGCAGGCGGATCGGCGAATAAATCCCTGCGATGCTTCCTCCTGCATCGGGATGATTATGCGCAAGGCCTTTCTGATCCTCGGCAGTTTGCTGCTCGGCCTGTTTCTGGGCATGATGACGCCCGATGCGCCGCCTTTCTGGCGGGAGGCCGCCGAGATTACCGGCACGCTCTGGCTCAATGCCCTGCGCATGACTGTCATCCCGCTTATCATCGCGCTGCTGATAACCGGCATCGCCCAGACCGCGCAGGCGGCACGCGGCGGCAGGCTGGCCGCGCGCGCGGTGGCGATGATGCTGGGCCTGCTGTTTCTTTCTTCGCTGATCGCGGCGATGCTCGTCCCCGCCCTTACCGCGCTCTTTCCCATTCCCGCCGGGGCGACAGAGGCGCTGCACGCCCTGTTGCAACGGCCGCAGGAGGCGCAGCATATCCCCTCGATCGGAGAGTTTCTGCGCGGCATCGTGCCGACCAACCCCTTCGCGGCGGCGGCGGAAGGGGCGATCCTGCCGCTCATCGTCTTTGTGTTCGCCTTCGCCTTTGCGGTCAATCGCCTGCCAGAGGGCCAGCGCACCGTGCTGACCGGCTTTTTCGAGGCGGCGGCCAATGCGCTCATCCTCGTCATCGGCTGGATATTGTGGCTGGCCCCCATTGGTGTGCTGGCTCTCGCCTTTGGCCTTGGCCAGACGACCGGCGCGGCCGCCTTCGGCGCGCTCGCCCATTATGTCGCGGTGCTGATCCTCACCGGCGGCGCAATCTGGATCGGCGCGGTGCTGCTCGCGATATTCGGCGCGCGCATCGGGCCGCTGCGCTTCTTTCGCGCCACCGTTCCCGCGCAGGCGGTGGCCATATCCACCCAATCCTCGCTCGCGTCCCTGCCCGCCATGCTTCAGGGGTTGGATCAACTGGGCACGCGCCGTCCCGTTTCAGAGGTGATCCTGCCGGTCGCCGTCACCCTGTTCCGCGCGACCGGCCCGGCGATGAACCTTGGCGTCGCGCTCTATATCGCGCATTGGCTGGGGGTGCAGCTTAGCCCGTGGCAGATCGCGCTGGGCATCGCGGTCGCCACCGTCACCACCATCGGGTCGGTCAGCCTGCCCGGCACGATCAGCTTCATCAGTTCGATCGCGCCCATCTGCCTTGCCATGGGCCTGCCGATCGAACCGCTGGGCCTGCTGGTCGCGGTGGAGACTTTTCCCGATATCATGCGCACGCTCGCCAATGTGACGATGGACATGGCCGTGACCGCGACCCTCGATGAGCGGACGGAGCAAGGGCAACCACCGGAACGGGGGCAGGTGCCGGAAGCCCCCGCCGCCTGATCCCGCATCAGTCGGAATGCAGCTTCTCAAGGTGCATCAACCGCTTCACGAACGGCGCCAGCAACAGCACGACGATGCCGATGCCGATGCCCCAATATCCCACCGATTCATAGACGGAGAGCGTCACCAGCATCGGATCGGTCGCGCCCTCGCTCCTCGTTCCGATATTGGCGGCGATCAGCCCCGCGATGAAATCCCCCGCCGCCGTGGCGAGAAACCAGATGCCCATCATCAGGCCCATCATGCGCGGCAGGGCCAGTTTCGACATCGCCGAAAGACCGACCGGGGAAAGGCACAGTTCGCCCATGGTGTGCAGCAGATAGAGCAGGAAGATGAAGATCGCGGGCGTCGCATTTTCCAGCCCTGCCCAGCTTGCCCCCGCCACCAGCGCGAGGAAGCCCAGCCCGACCTGCACCAGCGCCAGCCCGAATTTCGCGGGGGTGGAGGGTTCCAGCCCGCGTCGGCCCAATATCACCCACAGCGCGGCGAACAGCGGCGCGAGCAGGATGATGAACAGCGAGTTGATCGACTGGAAGACAGAGGCGGGCACTTCCCACCCCATGAAATGACGGTCCACATGCCGGTCGGTGAACAGGTTCAGCGAAGACCCGGCCTGCTCGAACAACGCCCAGAACAGCGGGTTGAGCGCCAGCAGGAACAGCGCGGCCAGCATCCTGTCGCGGTCGATCTTGTCCATGCGGCCAAAGGCTTCCCACAGCAGATAGGCCACGGCCCCCGCGCCGCAGAGCAGCAGCAGCCAGCCCACGGCGTCATGATTTTGCACCAGCCACGCCACGCCGAACACGGCGAGCATGGAGGTGAGATAGATCACCCATTCCCGCGACACCGGCCCGAAGACCGGCTCGGCCAGCTTTTGCGGCTCGGCCGGTTCGCCCTTGCCCAGCAGCAGCGGCTTGCCGAGCACGAAGACGACGATGCCCGCCAGCATCCCGATCGCCGCCGCGCCGAACCCCCAGGACCAGCCCACGGTTTCACCCAATATGCCGCAGATGATCGGCCCCATCATGCCGCCGACATTGATGCCCATGTAGAAAATCGTGTAGGCCGGGTCGCGCCGCACATCGTCGCGCGGGTAAAGCTGCCCCACGATGGCGGAGATATTGGCCTTCAGAAAGCCGGTGCCGACGATGATGAAGGCGAGGGCTAGCCAGAACATGTCCATGGCGAAACCGCCCTGCCCGCCGGTCCCCTCGAAACCGAGCAAAATATGGCCGATGGCGATCAATATGCCGCCGAACAGCACCGCCTTGCGCTGGCCCAGATAATGATCGGCCAGATAGCCGCCGATCACCGGCGTAATATAGACAAGGCTGGTATAGGCCCCGTAGACCATGCCGGATTCGCCGTCCGACATCAGGAAATGCTTGGTAAGATAGAGGACCAGCAACGCCCTCATGCCGTAATAGGAAAAACGTTCCCACATTTCGGCGAAGAACAGGATGTACAGCCCCTTGGGATGGCCGAGCAGATTGCCCTTGCCGTCCGCGGGATATTGGGCAGGAGACACCGACATGAAACCCCCTTGGTTGGCGCGCCTTGGGACACGCTCTTTGCATCATGGCGCGAACCTAGAGCAAAAAAACGCGCCCGCAAATGCCAATCGCGACAAATGGAGGATGCGCGCCCCGAATGCGGCCGCCAAACCCGACGATACTAGCACTACTTTGGCAGAAGTGTAATTTTTGGGATTCCCCTTCGGAGGAATGCGTGATTCATAGGGAGCCAGCTTTTGTGGAGGCTGGCGATGGAAGAGGATTGGCGGCGGGACCTCGAACAGTGG
>JBFWKI010000019.1:0-69663 GCA_050252755.1 Sphingobium sp. | reverse complement strand
AGGCGCTCACCCGGTTCGCACAATTTCAGTACGCTTTCCGAACTTCCTTGAATCCTGCGAAACTAGCCAGGATGGCGAAGGCTATACGAGAAGGTCTGGGACGAACATGGTATTGCGGAGCGAGACGATGGCATGGCGCTGCTGTGGATTGATCTCCATCTGCTCGATTAAGTTACCACGCCGCAGGCCTTCGACGCACTACGCATCACAGGCAGGGTTTTGAGTGCGTACCGACCACCGATCGCTGCGGGTGGCACGGGCCATGTCATCGAATATATCGGTGCGCTGATCCGGGACATGTCCGTCGATGGTTCCGCCATAGCACGGCTCGTCACCTTGGGAACAAGTCCGGAAGATGTCGTGCCCATCACCGGCGTTGTTCCCCATCGACCATCCGTTGAATGGCTATACGATATTCCAAAGCAAGTCTTTCGATGAGGGCTGCGCATGGAACGATGTCTGTCACGGCGCCAATGCCGTGTCCGCTACCCCAGATATCGCGCCATGCTTTCGCATCACTGCCCGGTGCGCCGAAATCCAAAGTCCGTTCTTCACGGGCTGGAAGAGCGTCTGGATCCAGCCCTGCCCTGACGATGCTGGGGCGCAGATAGTTTCCATGGACGCCGGTGAACAGATCGGAGTAAATGATGTCCTCCGCCGATCCCCTTACGATCATGTCCTTATATTCGGGATCGGCTCCCGCTTCCTCGGTTGCGATGAATGCTGTCCCGATATAGCCGAGATCGGCCCCCAGAGCACGGCTGGCCGCTATGGCTTCACCTGTCGATATCGATCCGGAGAGGGCCATCGGACCATCGAACCAACGCCGTATCTCCGCCACGAGGGCAAAGGGCGAAAGCGTTCCAGCATGACCGCCAGCGCCTGCGGCGACTGCGATTAGCCCGTCCGCCCCTTTCTCGATGGCCTTGCGTGCGACACGATCGTTGATGACATCGTGGAAGACAAGGCCGCCATAGCTATGAACCGCATCATTGACCTCTCTGCGCGCGCCCAGCGACGTGATCACGATGGGCACTCGATGCTTCACGCAAAGCGCGAGATCTGCGTCGAGGCGGCGGTTGCTGCCGTGCACGATCAAATTGATGGCGAAAGGCGCATCCGCGTCGCCCAGCGCTTCGATCAAACGCATAAGCCACGAGTCGAGAAGATCGGTCGTTCTGGCGTTGAGCGCCGGCATCGAACCGATGATGCCGCCGCGGCATTGTGCGATGACGAGATCGACCGTGGACACAAGGAACATCGGCGCAGCCATGGCGGGAATATGCAAGCGGTCGATGATATTCCCGAAAGGGCCGGAAGTCGGTGCGCCGATCACGTCCTAGTCACCCGATATCCGGGCAGCGATCCATTGCGTGATGGCCTGCGCATAGGCCGGGTCGAAGAAGGCGGTGACATGATCGCCGGAGAGCAACTCGCATTTCACGTCGAGAGATTCGCATGCATATTCGACCGTTTCGGCGTAGGCATCATCGCGCCCCACCGCCATCATCAACGGAAAACTAAGCCCATTGATGTAGGCGATCGACGGTAATTCCGTGAAAAGACGTTCATATGTGGCGATATAGCCTTCAATCCTCTCGGGCGCGGGAAGCTTGCGTCCCACTCCTTCCGTCAGCGCCCGGATCACGCCGAGAAACTCCTCGTTGCGGGCCGCCGTTTCGGTCAAACGGGTGAAACGCCGCGTGCCATCCACCGGATCCCACCCCGACAACAGCATGGAACGGACGCGACCCGTCGCCATGCGGGCGAGGCCGGTGCCGATCCATGCGCCCATCGAATAGCCGACATAGTGGAAATCCTCGACACCGCAGGCGTCCGCCACGGCCAGAACATCGGCCGCGCGGGCGGCGAGACCCACCCGCTCCCCAAGGGCGGGATCGGATCGCCCATGCCCCGCTGCGTCGAGGGCAATGCACCGCGCGCCGGCCGCCGCCAGCGCATCGGGCAGGCCGATCATGTCCCAGCCGCGCGCATCGGCGACCAGACCATGATGCAGGATCACCGCTGGCCCATCGCCTCTGCTGTCATAGTGCAGAGTGAGGCCATCACGAACTGTCGTGGGCATCAGCGCCTCATGCCTTCAGGGAAAGGGGCCAGTGATGGATGTTGCCCAACCCTTCAAGAGCCAGACCAAACGGCAGATCGTCCGCGATCGCCCGTTTCAGCGGGCGGGTGAACAGCAGCCGGGTCGAACGAAGCGTCACATCCGGTTGCTGAAGCAAGAGCCGGGCAAGGGCATAGGCGCGCGGCATCAGGTCGTCACGCGGGATGACCTCGTTGACGAAGCCCAGGCGCTGCCCTTCCTGGGCGGAGATCTTTTCGGCCGTCATCAGGAAGTAGCGGGCGCGATTGAGGCCCATCATCATCGGCCAGATCACCTGCACGCCATCGCCCGGCACAACGCCGTTCTGGAAATGGAAGGTATCGGCGAAATAGGTGTCGTCGCTGGCGAGCACGATGTCGGAAAGAACGGGGATTTCGGCATGGGCTGTCACAGGGCCGTTGATCGCAGCGATTACCGGAACCTCGATCTTCAGATAATTCTCGATGAGGCGCATGCTCTCGGGCATCATCACGGAGTGCATCCCCGGAGTATAGGGAAGGAATTTCTCCATGATCGACATGTCCATGTCACTGCTCATGAGAAAGCGATCGCCGGTGGCCGTGAAGATCACGAGACGGTTGGCGGGGTCCGACCCGATATCCTCGAACAGATCGCCCATCGCCATGTGCATGCGACCATCGAAAATAGCCGGGCCGCCATCCTTGTGGAGCCGCACCTCCAATATGCCGTCGTCGGAGCGGGTCAGTTCGACGAAATCCGAATAGGCTGCGCTATATTGTTCGAAACTTGCTCGCATCATCTGGTCCTTAGGCAGGGGTGGGTGCGGTGTTGGGCGGCAGCAAGCCGGACCCTGTCATGCCACCGCCATCGACCGGCATGGCTATGCCGGTCACGAAACTGGACGCGGGATTTGCCAGGAAGGCGATCGCCGCGGCAATTTCCTTTGGCTCACCCCATCGCTGGATGGGTACGTTCCTGGCAAGAGCGTGGAAAACGTCGGGCGCCTGCACTTCGAAATCAGTGCTGAGTCCTGTGGCGCGGGTGGGGCCGGGACAAACGGCGTTGATCCGGATACCTTCCCAGCCCAGTTCCCGCGCGGCAGACTTCACCACCCCGACAACGCCATGCTTGGTGGCGGAATATGCCCAGAAGTTGGCATCGCCGGCAAGACCATGTGTCGATGCCGTAACCACGATCGATCCACCGCCGCGCCGGCGCAGGGCCGGGATGGCGGCGCGAATGCCGATGACCGTGCCGCGCAGGTTGACCGCGACCATGCGGTCGAAATCCTCCATCGGGAAATCCTCTATGCCGCCGTTCAGCGACAGGGCGGCGTTGAGGATGATGGAGTCCACGCCGCCAAATTCCTGCTCGGCTGTCTCCACGATGCGGATATTATCCGCCTCATCGGCGATGTCGGCGACCATGCTCTTGATGGCGGAATGGCCTTCTGTCCATTGCAGCATCTCGGCGTTGCGATCGACGGCCAGGACGCGCCAGCCGGTGGACGCCAGCAGTTCGCTGGTCGCTCGTCCGATTCCGCCGGCCGCACCGGTGACGATGGCAGACATATCCTTCGGGTCTGACATAAGGAATCCTTCAGTGTTGAGAACGGAGAAATAGAGGCTTTCGGCTGGAGCGCGCTGCGTTGAATGGGACGCAAGCCGCGCGCTCCGGCTATCGGGTATCGCATCGTTTCCAGCGGAAAAACGGTTCCCGCTTTTTCGCGCGATGCCTGGGTGTTCAGGCTGCGGCCCGTCGTTCGATCCGCGGACCCAAAGTAACCGGCAGGTCCGTCAGTCCACGAAGAATCCATTCGTCCAGCCACTCTCGCGGTTCGCCGATCTCGATGTTCGGATAATAGGTTGCGATCGCCGCCAGCACTTCCTGAATCTCTACGCGCGCGGCGAACTGGCCGGGACAGATGTGGATGCCGCCGCCGAAAGAGAGGTGCCGGTTGGGCGTGCGCCCGATGTCGAACGTCTCAGGATCGGCGAAGACGCTGGGATCGCGATTGGCGGCGCTTTCGACCCCGATCACCATCTCGCCTTGCCGGATCATGACGCCGCCCAGTTCGGTATCCTGCGTCGCCCAGCGCGGAACCAGCGCGCGCCCTGCGGACTCGAAGCGCAGCACCTCGTCGGTCGCGGTGCGCTTCAGCCCTTCCGGGTCGGCCAATAGCCTGCTCCACTGATCGGGATGATGTTTGAGCGTATAGAGCGCGTTCGTCATGGTGGTGGTGGTCGTCGCCTGTCCACCTACCAGCGTGAAGAGCACATAGCTGGGAATTTCATCTTCATCCATTACGCCTCGCGCATGGGCCGCAACCCATTCGCTGATCAGGTCTTCGCGGGGTTCCTGGCGCCGCGCCTCTATGGTCGGGGCGAGATAGGCGAAGAATTGCCTGAACTCCTCATCAGCCGCCGCTTCCATCTCCGCAGTGACGTCGAAACCCAGCATCGAGGCATAGCTGTTCGACCAGCGCACCAGATCCTCGTAGCGCTCCTGCGGCAGACCCAGGATATCGCAGATCATGTACATGGGGACGATGCGAGCCACCCCTTCCTTGAAATCGACATGGCCGGCCTTGCTGGCATCGGCCAGCACCTGTTCGATATGCGCCCGGAACTCGCCCCGTTTCTTCTCGGCCGCGGGCATAATGAAAATGCGGCCCAGGAGATCGCGCAAACGCGTGTGATGGGGCGGATCCCGGAACAACACCATCTGGCTGACCATCGACCGCGCCATGCCCATCGGGCACCCCCTCGCGGTTGCGGCCGCCGGGTTTTCGTGTGACCAACTCTTGTCACGGGTCAACGCGGCGCAGCTGGCATAATCGAATGCCCACCAAGTGCCGTCGGGCGATTGCGCGACAGGCGACCGTTCGCGTATCTCCCGGTAAAATGGATATGGATCGATGCGTGCTGCCGGATCACCGATGAAGGCGAGGAGCCGTTCCTCGAGATTGTCGCTTCCTGTCCGCACAATGAAATCCTCTCTGCTGCTTTATTCGGTCGGAATGCCGTTCTTTTCATTCAGCCGGTGGCCCTTATGCGGCAGCGGACTGATAGAACTGTTTGGCCCAGCGGCGCAGCTTTACATGGCCCTGAATCTCCTCCGCGACGAGGAGGGGGTGGGCTTCGTAGATCATGGTTTCCCATAGTGGGATGTCCTGTTCCTGCGAATCGAGGTGGGAACGAATAAGTTTCTGCAACTTCTCGGGCAGGTCCGAGGCGGACTGCGGCGCGGCCATGCCTTGGGGAAGCATGATGAAGATGCTGGCGCGCATATCGCACCGGTCTTCCTCGATCGGCGTGGTGGCAAGGACGTTGACCACCTTGTAGTCACCGAACTGCATATTGGAAATCTGCGTGCCGACCCCCAGAGAGTCGTTGAAGGTCTTGCCCAGCACGGGGCCTTTGCCAGTACGGAAGGTCTGATCGACCTCGACGTGGAAGACCGGGCCATCGATCTTGATCTGGGCAATATGGCCACCTTCGGCCGCGAGATGGACGAACTCGATATGCGGGCCATCAACGATATTCTCCGCCACCATCTGAGGTGTCAGGCGGATGTTGTCCCACTTTCGGCGAGAGGCATCATTGTCCCAGAAATAGGCGTCGTCATCGAGGAATCCGAGCGCAGGCGCATCCCAAAGCGGGTTTTCCGATCGCCAGCTGCTCCACATCCAGACCATGCGGCCGCTCTCGACCACATGATAGGTCTTGAGCTTGGCCTTCATCGTCTTTTCGGCGTAGGGAATGTCGATATTCTTGCCTTCGGCATCCCATTTCCATGCGTGGAAGGGACAGATGATGCAATCGCCGTCGACCTTGCCGCCGACGTCAAGTCGGGCGCCCATGTGGGGGCAATAGGCGTGGGTAGCGAGCAGGCGCCCGGACTCCCCGCGATAGATGACCATGTCGCGTCCGAAATAGCGGACGAATACCGGCTTTCCGGTTTCGAAGTCGGTTGACCAACCCACCCCGAACCAGCCTTCCGGAAATCCATCATGAGGGAAGCCGGGCATCTTGCTCATCTGTTCACTCCTCTCTCGCGCCCTATGGCGCCCTGTTTTAAATTAACGGGCAAGTCGGTAGCGATCCGAACCCTTCGGGTTGCGCGACACGCTCGTTTCGATTCTTCTCTCAAATTTAGGACAAGTGTCCTGAAATAGCAATCGCTAGGCCGCCCTCTTTCGCTTCCTGCGCGCCATATCGATCAGGTCCGCGTCGAACTGAGCGATAGCCTCCAGCGCAGCCCAGTCGATTTCTCCGGCAGGAAGGGAGGGCGGCGTCGATTCCGTCAGGTAGACAGCGGACAATTCGTTCAAAGTGGCCACCGCCAGCATCTCCGCTCGCGACAAAGGCGTTCCATCTGCTCGCGCTCGCAGTTCGGTCGAGGCAGCCTGCGACAGGACACGGACCAGTTCAGAGATTAAAGTCGCCATTGTCCCACCTCCGGATAGATTTGACGAGATCGCGATGCAGGTTCGCGACGAGCGGAAGAGGGCGTACCCCGGTCAGCCGACCATTCCCGGTCGCGAGGCGGGCGAGGGCGCGCACCATGAGGCAGATTTCTCCGAAGATCGCGACGATCTTGAAATAGGCGGCGGCCTTCAGATCAAGGTCGTCTCCGGTAATTGCGAGCCATGCCTCCGCGAGTTCGTCCTGTGTCAGGACGCCGCAGATTCGGTCGCCGACACGCATGCCCGGCAAACATAGAAAGCCGAGATCATGGAGCGGATGACCGGTCATGGCCCGTTCCCAGTCGAGCATCGCGACGATGCCGCCATCCCGGAACACGGCATTGCCGATGCGAAAATCGCCATGGCACAGTGTCGGCGGGGCCTCCATCTGCGGCAGGCGATCGATCAACCAGGACTGCGCCGCGCGGATCGTGGGTGGCAGAACCATCACCCCTGCGGTCGCCTCTTCGAGGTTATGGACAAGCCCGTCGAGATAGGCGGCGTAAATGTCACTCTGGCGCGCGCGGCTTTGCGTTGCGTCGGCAAGTGCCGGCAGGATGGACAACAGGCTGCGGCCGATACCGATCCGATCGGTGTCGGGGCGATCGGCGAGCCAATTCTGGACTTCCCAGATGGAGGGCGCTTCGCCCTCGACCGCCCGCATCACGAGGAACTGCAAGTCCCCGTCCTGGAGGTGCCCGATCAGCGCGGGCGCAGGAACGCCGGCCGCATGGGCCTGCGCCATCATCTCGCCTTCATGCGCGACATCATAGGGGGCGAGAGGGCCGTCGGGCTGCGCGATCTTCACGACCAGATCACCGTCGTTGCCGCCAGTCTCGACCCGCCAGGTGATATGCGAATTGCCGCCGGACAGCAGCTTGTAGCGGAATGCATCGGCGCCTGTCGGGACGCGCGCACGCACGAAGGCCTCTATGGTGCTGCCAAGCGGTTCGGGAGGACAGGCGGCGGTCATCGGCGGGCGGGCCTGATCTTGTGGGGGAACAGGCCCGGGTCGCCGACGAGGCGGTCGAAAATTGCCGCCACGCTCAGATCCGCTGCGGTCTTTCGCGCGGCGCGCACGATGCGCTGGATCTCCGGAATGTCCCAGTGCCACATGCATTCGCCCACGCCTTCCTTCCCATTCCAGCGGGGAATGCAGTAGTTCATCACGGTGATGCCGTTGGAACCCTGATCCTGCGTTATGGCATAGGATGTGTCTGCCTCAATCACATGGGTGGCTCCGGTTTCATCCTCGATGTCGTAATGGATGCTGTCCGTTACGAAGCCGGTGCGGCGATAGGTAACGTCTGCGCGTTTGACACGACGCAGATCGCTGCCGATCAGAATATAGGCCTGGCTGACCCTGGCGACGCCATAGGGCCGTTCAAGCGCCTGTGCGGAGAAAGTCATTTCCTCGCCGAAATGGAAATTGTCGAAGGTGCCTGGCAGGCTGTTGAATTCGGCGCGCGGACTCCACGACTGGTCACGGTTCGAAACGCAATCCACATCATAGACATCGCCGTCCATCACCAATGTGCCCTTCACGCGAAAGGTCTGGTCGATATGCCCCGTTGGCACGTCGGACGCGGATTCGCGATGGAAGGCTGCGAAGCCCGCCGGTCCGTCGGCCAGAGTGGTGAATGTGAGGTCGGCGGGCGGCATCAGCGCCTCATATTCCAGATCCAGCTGGACGCGCTTGCAGCGGGAATGGAAGCGGACCGTATAGGCGTCCGGAGCCGGATGCCCCTTGTAGGAAATGCCGCTGGTCAGGGAAAAATCCGAATAACGGGCCGATCCATCGAGGGGCACATGCATCTGACTGTCGAAGAAATCCATGTCGAGCACGTCGCCACCGCGCGAATAGATATTGACCATCGAGAATACGACCTGCTGATTGGTGCGGAAGGCCGCGCGCACATGGCCCCGGATGCCATGTTCAGGGATCCAGAAGCCAAACCAGCTCGTCTCCAGCCATCGTTGGTCGCGGAAAGCCGGCCTGTGAAAATCCGCCCATTCGTTCAAGGCAATCTCCTGTAGCTGAATTATAGGACTAGTGTCCTTATTTATCGGACGTATAGCCTAATGTTGTTCGCTGAGTCCAGTGTAATTCTATCTTCAGGGCAGGAATGCCTCCATCGATCCCGCTTGTGGAATCCCGCCATCGGTTCAGCTGATGCTGAAGCCGCCGTCGATCACCAGGGTGGTTCCGGTCATGAAATGCGATTCGTCTCCTGCGAGATAGACGGCCAGCGATGCGAGGTCGGCCGGGCGTCCCCAGCGCCGAACCGGCGTGCGACGAGCGATCCTGTCATGATCGGGGCCGAGGCCGGAGGTCGCTGCCATTCCCGTGTCGATCCAGCCGGGAACGATTATGTTCGCTCGAACGCCCTGTGCGCCGAATTCGACTGCTAGCGCGCGCATTATTGCCGCCGTGGCGGCCTTGCTCGCGGCATAGGCTTGCATCTGCGCCGCGCCCCGTTCTGCTGCGAGGCTGCCGAAGCCGACGAGCGAGCCGGGCCGGCCACCGGCAATCATGTGCCGTACGACGGTGCGCATGGTGGATGCCAGCCCGTGGATATTGACCGAAAGAACCGCATCCCAATCCACTCGGCGCTGATCGAGAAAGGGGGTGGCCCGGCCTGGAATGCCTGCGCAGGCGAAAACGGAATCGATATGTTCGAGCCGCTCGATAAGGCGCATGGCGCCGCGCTCGACGGCATCCTCGTCCGTCACATCCACGACGTCGCTGACTGCCCTGTGTCCATTTCGAAGCAAGCGATCGACAGCCCTTCGGTTGCCCGCTTCGTCTCTGCCCCATATGGCGACCGTCGCTCCGGCCTGAGAAAGCGCGTCGGCCACGGCAAATCCAATGCCGCGATTGCCCCCGGTCACAAGCGCGACCTTGCCCGCCAGATCGATGCTCATGCAAACGGCCCGGGATGCCAGGGCTGCAATAGCGAGCCAATCGGCGCGTCTTCGATTCGATCGGAAAAGCACGCGGCGCGCTTTTCGAGGAAGGAGGAAATGCCTTCCTGTATGTCCCCCGCCGCGCCTCGCTCCTTTAATGCGTGGCTGTCGAGGCGATGCGCTTCCATAGGATGCGATGCGCCCAGCATGGTCCATAGCATGCGCCGCGTCAGTGCCACCGAAACAGGTGCGCCCCGTTTGAAGCTCAAGGCCATGTCATGTGCCGCTGCCATCAATTCCTCTTCTGTCGTGACGCGAGACACCAGCCCGGACGCATGGGCTTCGTCGGCCGAAACAACCGATCCCGACATGCACCATCGAAGGGCGGTCGCGATGCCGACAATGCGCGGCAAGAACCAAGAGGAAGCCGATTCCGGAACGATGCCGCGCGACACGAATATAAAACCGAACCGCGCCCGCGCGCTGCAAAGGCGCACATCCATCGCCAGAAGGATCGTAGCGCCGACGCCGACGGCCGGACCATTGATCGCGCCGATCACGGGTTTGACGCAGTCGAAGAGGCGAAGCGTCATCAGTCCGCCGAAATCGCGTTCCACTGCTTCGGATTCAGGGCCGACCATCCCGGCCTGCCCGAGCGTCAAATCGGCGCCGGCAGAGAAGGCGCGGCCCGCGCCGGTCACTATAATGGCCCGCACTCCCTCATCCGCATCGGCGAGATCGAGCGCGCCGATGAATTCGGCGGCCATCTCTTTCGTGAAAGCGTTGAGCCGTTCCGTCCGGTCGAGCGTGATTGTCGCGATTTCATCCACGACGCGATAGTCTATCGATTCGAACATGGCCTGCGATCCTCTTTTTGCGAGTCACCCGTCGGCTTCCCGTTTCTTTAAATTAGTATTGATGTCCTATCTATTAGGACGTATGTCCGTAAATGCGCAACGGCGCAACTGGTGGAAAGGGTGCACTGATGATGAACGAAGCGCTGCGGCACGCGGCGAAGGTCCATGCCAAGCGGCCCGCGATCCTGTCCGGCGAGGGGGAGCTGTCCTTTGCGGACCTGTTCGCCCGATCTTGTCGTTTGGCCAATCTTCTCGCTGATGCCGGTGTGCCGGCTGGTTCGAGAATTGCCTCTCTCGGGGTCAACGGGTTGACTTCGCTGGAGGAATTGACCGCGGTCGCCCTCGGCAATTTCGTGCGCTCGCCGCTCTACATGCAGGACAATTCTGCCCGGCAGGCCTATATGATGCGCCGCGCGGGGGCCAGTGCCCTGATTGTCGACGCGGACTGCTGGCCCGCGTTGCACGCGGCTCTCGAGCCTGAAGACGTGGTCCGCATCAAGGTCGTGCTGGTGCGGCGGGGCCATGGGCCGCTTCCCGGGGGCGCCGTTCACTATGAGGAGGCCCTCGCCCAGGCGTCCGATCGCGACCCGGCGCTGCCGGAGGATCCGGACGCGACCTATATCGTGCGTTTCTCTGCGGGCACCACCGGCATGCCCAAGCCCATCGCGCATAGCCGGCGGGCATATTGGTTCGCGAATGAGGAGGTGTTGTCCGTTACGCCGCCAGTGCGGCCGGACGATGTGTATCTCGCGGTTTCGCCTTACTCCCATGGTTCCGGCAACCTCGTCTGGCCTTTCATCGCCGCTGGCGCCGCGCATGCCGTGATGCCGGGCAGTTTCAATCCCGAAGTCGCTCTGGAGCGGATTCAACGCCATCGTTGCACGACGTTGTTTCTGGTGCCGACGATGATTCAGCGGCTGATCTCTTCGCCATCGTGTGGGACTACCGACCTGTCGTCAATACGGCGCATCATATATGGGGCGGCGCCAATCCCGCAGAATCTCATCAGAAAGGCGTTGGATACCTTTGGCATGGTGTTGGCGCAGTCCTACGGCCAGTCGGAAATCGTGCCGATCACGAGCCTCAGGCCGGACGACCATCGTCCCGATGACAGCGGCGCCTGGCCCTATCTGACGACGGCGGGGCGGGTGACGGAAAACAGCCGTGTCCGGATCGAAGATGCGGACGGGACTATCCTGCCGACGGGTCAGATCGGCGAGGTCGTCGGGTTCGGGCCGGGCGCGATGCAATGCATTTACGGCGATCCGGAAGCAACCGCCGAACGGATCACGCCCGATGGCTGGATTAGAACCCGCGACCTCGGCTGGCTGGACGAACAGGGGTATCTGCACATCGTCGACCGGCTCGACGACATGATCATCTCGGGTGGGTTCAACATCGCGCCATCGGAGATCGAGGACGCACTCAACGCGCATGACGATGTCGTCGAGGCTGTGGCGTTCGGCGTTCCGCATCCCGAGTGGGGCGCCACGCCGATGGCCGTCGTGCGCGCGCGCGCTGGTTCGACGGTCGATGTCGAGAGCCTGATGGCGTGGTCGCGCGCGCGGATCGGCAATCTCAAGAAGCCGACGCAGATCGTCCTGACGGACGAGCCGTTGCCGATCAATGCGGCAGGTAAACTCATGCGCCGGGTGGCGAAGGAAAAATATGGTACGCGCATCTGAAAGCGGTTTCAGCGTCGCCCGATGCCCCTGGACCATGGAAGTGGCGGTCCCGGACGACATCCGGCATCTGCGTCATGTGGATAATGTCACTATCTCCGCTCTTTTTAATCAGGGCCGCAATCGGTTTCAGGCCGGGTTGATAGAGCAGGGCGGGCCGGATGGATTCAGTGAACAGGTCATCGCCCGGATCGAGATCGACTTCGCGGCGGAACTGTTGTGGACGCCGATCGTGACGATCTCAGGGGGGATCGGCCGTGTCGGCAACAGTTCCTTCGAGGTGAAGATGTGGCTGTCGTCGGCGGGTCGGAGTTTTGCGACCTGCGCCACGACGAAGGTGTGGATGGCGCATGGAAGATCGCGTCCGATTTCGCCGGAAGGGCGCAGGACGCTCTCTCGCTTTGCATTGCCGGATACATTCGATCGGGCGCAGGAAGGTCAGTAGCTATGGACTTCGAATTTTCCGAAGAGCAGCAGCAGTTTGGCGAGGCGGCGCGACGGTTGCTCGCCGAACAGGCCTCCTCTCAAAAAATGCGGTTGTCGCTCGCTTCCCATGCGGCGGGTTATGACCATGATCTGTGGCGCGGCGTAGCGGACATGGGATTGCTCGGGATCATGATTCCCGAGCGGTTCGGCGGGCTTGGACTCGATGGGCTGGAACTCTGCGTCGTCGCAGTCGAGATGGGACGCATGCTGCCCCGCATCCCCTGGAGTTCGTCCGTCTATTTTGCCGCTGAAATGCTCGTTCGGGCGGGAACGGCGGTGCAGCAGGAGCGCTGGTTGCCGTCCATGGCGAACGGAAGCGCCATCGGCGCCTATGCTGAAGGCCCGGCGCCGGAAATGTCCGGCGAAAGATTATCGTCCGTCCTGCCGGTCGTGGAGGACGGAGGCCATGCAGATTTTCTCATTCTCTCGACGCCTGAGGGAGCATGGCTGATCGACATGACCTCAGCCGGCGTAATCCGGTCGAACGTCGAGACTTTCGATCCCCTGAAGCCGGCCGTTCGCATCGAACTGAGCGCCGTCGCCGCAGAGCCATTGCCCGGTGCTTCGATCGACGTGGTGGCACGGGTCATGGAGCGCGCTGCGGTGGCCACCGCGTTTGAGCAGGTCGGCGGAGCGGAACAGATGTTGGCGATGGCAACCGCCTATGCGAAGGACAGGAAGGCGTTCGGTCGCCCGATCGGAACATTCCAAGCGGTCAAGGCCCTGCTGGCCGACATGTATGTCGCCGCAACGCTTGCGCGTTCGAACGCTTATTACGCGGCCTGGACCATGGCGGAAGCACCGGACCTATTGCCGAAGGCGGCAGCGATCGCGCGGCTTTCTGCCACGGAAGCCTATCGGCTGTGTGCGGCCAATGCGATCCAGGTTCATGGCGGGATCGGCTTCACCTGGGAACTGGACTGCCATTTTCATTACCGGCGCGCCCATGCGCTTGCGCTTGCGCTGGGCGGCATTCGGCCGTGGCAGGAGAAATTCGTCGAGGCGATGCGGGCTGAACGACAGGCAGGCCGGGGAGTGATGGCATGAACTTCAACGATTCACCGGACGAAGCACAGTTTCGCGCCATTGCCCGCGACTGGATCGCGCAGAACGCGCCCCGCGCGCTGGAGGCGGAACTGCGCTCCCTCGGCTTTGCCCCCAATGCCTTGCGCAATGCCGACCTGCTGCGGGAGTCGCGCAAGTGGCAGGCGCGGAAGGCTGAAGGCGGATGGGCCTGTATCCATTGGCCGAGCCGCTTCGGGGGGAGGGACGCCAGCCCTATCGAACGGGTCATATGGAAGCAGGAGGAGGGGCCTTTCGGCCATTTATCCCACCTGTTCTTCATCGGTCAAAATATGTGCGGTCCAACGTTGATGGCCTTCGCCAACGAAGAGCAGCAGGCGCGCTATCTGGCGCCGCTCGCCTCCGGCGAGGAAATCTGGTGTCAGCTTTTCTCCGAGTCGGGCGCTGGTTCCGATCTCGCCGGCATCAGGACGCGGGCGGTTCGTGACGGCGACGAATGGGTGATCGACGGTCAGAAGCTGTGGACGAGCGGCGCGCATTTCTCGGACTTCGGCTTGCTCCTGACGAGGACGGACCCCACGGTCGCCAAGCATCGCGGATTGACGATGTTCTTTGTCGATATGCGCTCTCCCGGGATCGAAATTCGACCGATTCACCAGGCTGACGGCGGCGCCGAATTCAATGAAGTCTACCTTGCCGGCGTGCGAATACCGGACGCCCAACGGCTTGGAGCGCCGGGCGATGGCTGGAAGGTCTCGCTGACCACATTGATGAACGAACGCTTGTCGCACGGTACTGGCATGCCCACAGGGTTCGATGCGCTCTTCGATTTGTGTTGCGATCTGCCGCTCGGGGAGGCGCGCGCGATAGACGATCCGGAGGTCCGGGCGAAGCTTGCCGCATGGGCCGCGCGTGATAGCGGCTTGCGTATAACCGGCTTGCGGCTCGTTGGCGGACTGGCCCCCGGCGAACTTCCCGGAGCAGAAAGTTCGATCGGCAAACTCGTCGCCGCATCGATGATGCAGGACATCGCCGCCTATGCGCTCGATCTGCAAGGGGCGTCGGGTTTGTTGTCGGGGATGGATCAACCCTGGGCGGATGCTCGTTTCCAGACGATGCTGCTGCGATCTCCCGCCACCCGGATCGAGGGCGGGACTGACGAAATTCTGCGCAACATCATAGCCGAACGTGTGTTGGGGCTGCCTGCCGATCTGCGGGTGGATAAGGATGTGCCTTTCAATGCGCTGCCTTGAGATGGCATGTCGTTGCGGGGAGAAGCCAACCGGAAAGTGCGATTGAGCACCTTGCAAGCAGTGCAAGTCGATAGCTACCATGTTAGGAGAATTATTTGCTGCTTAAGGAGTGTCCGCAACGCGATGGCCGTGAATCCCAAACCCAGTCTGATGAAACCCAAGGACTGGAGTCCTAATCAGGTCGCGAAGCGAGACCGGATCGTTCAGGCCGCGAGTCGCCTGATGGTGCGCGATGGCATTCACGCGTGCACGGCCCGGACAATCTCCGCTGAATGCGGCTTTTCCACCTCTTCGATCCATTATTATTTTCGCGACATCGACGAAATTCTGGATCTGGCGATTCGGCGCGTGATCGACCGTTTTCTGGGGGAAGTGCAGCAGGCGGCGGCGGAATATGATGATCCGATTCGCGCGCTCTGGGCGGCGACCTATGCCTATATCGAGCGCACGAGCGACAGTGCCCGCGCCGCCGATGAATTCGGCACCCGACACGCACCGATGGTATGGTTCGAGTATCAGGCCCGAAGCCTGCGGATCGGCGATATCAGCACGGCCAAGGAACTGGCCGCCCGCGGCGCGGCCTATTTCGTGGAACTGGTGACGCATTGCGATGTCGAAGAGGCGGCGTTGAAAGCCGATTCGCTTTACTGCGCTCTGCTCGGCGCAGGTCTTCGCGATTCCATGGCGCGACGACCGACTTCGGAATGGGTTCGCGAAATCCTGTTGGCGCATGGTCTTCCGATTCCGGAAGCGGAAAGTCTCCGCGCGTCGAAACCGAAGCGCGCGAAAAAGAGTGCTGCTGGATAACGCATGATCGTGTCGGGCGGGAGACGCTTGAAGCGCGCGGGCGCGTCAACCCGGGACGACAAGCGCCTTGGCCCGTAGCGGCCTGTTAAACTTTCACCGCCGATTCCCTCATTTCAGTCACGTCATTCCTGCTGCCGGATGTGGCCAGGGGTGGACTGCGCGATCTCGGGCAGCAAAATCCGCATATCCTTGCGAAGCGATGCTGGAAACCTCTTGTCATTATAGGTACGTATGTCCTAATAAACGGGACGAACGTACTAGAGTGGGCGGAGTCGTCCACGGCAATCCAGGAGAGCAGGATGGCGCAGGCCTATATCGTTGAGGCTTTGAGAACAGCAGGGGGGCGGCGCAACGGTCGCCTGAAGGATTGGCATCCTGCCGAACTGGCGGCGGAAACGCTCAATGGAATTATCGACCGTAGCGGTGTTGATCCGAGGACTGTCGACGATGTCATCATGGGCTGCGTAAGTCAGGTCGGTGAGCAGAGTTCCCACATCGGGCGCAACGCCGTGCTTGCCTCGCGCCTTCCCGAAACCGTGCCCGCCGTCACGATCGATCGACAGTGCGGATCTTCCCAGCAGGCGATCCATTTTGCGGCTCAGGCGGTCATGTCCGGCACTCAGGATGTGGTTATTGCGGCTGGCGTCGAATCGATGACGCGTGTCCCGATGTTCAGTCCGGTGACTCTGGCGGAGTCGGCGGGAGTGGGAATCGGACCCTGGACGCCGCAGATCACAGGGCGCTTCGGCGTCGATACGTTCAGCCAGTTCACTGGTGCCCAGATGATCGCGGATAAATGGGGTTTCAGCCGCGAAGATCTCGATCGCTTTGCCTTGTCGAGTCATGAGAAGGCGGCTGCGGCCACGCGCGGCGGGGCGTTCCGGCAGGAGATCCTGCCAATTCAGATAAGCGGCGCCGATGGGGGGACTGAGGATCATATTGCGGATGAGGGCATCCGCTACGACGCGACGCTGGAAACGATCGGGTCGGTCAAGCTGTTGCAGGAAGGCGGCAAGATCAGCGCTGCCAATGCCAGTCAGGTTTGCGATGGCGCTTCGGCTGTGTTGATTGTCAGCGAGCGGGCGCTCAAGGAGCAGGGACTCAAGCCGCTCGCGCGCATTCACAATCTCACTGTCACCGCCGGCGATCCCGTCATCATGCTGGAGGAACCGCTGAACGCGACACGTCGCGCGCTGGACCGTTCCGGCCTGACCATCGGGGATATCGACCTCTATGAGGTGAACGAGGCCTTTGCGCCCGTGCCTCTTGCCTGGCTTCAGGGCGTTGATGCCGACCCGGAGCGCCTCAATGTTCATGGCGGCGCAATTGCCCTCGGACATCCGCTCGGTGCCTCGGGCACGAAATTGATGGCGACACTCGTCCATGCGCTAAGGGCGCGGGGCAAGCGTTATGGACTCCAGACCATGTGTGAGGGCGGCGGCGTCGCCAATGTGACCATCGTCGAAGCGCTTTGAGATCGACCATGGCGAAAATCTTCGTAACCGGCCTCGACGGAGTCGAGCGCGTCCTCGATGTCGATGGCATATCTGCAATGGAAGCAATCCGGGACAATGGCTTCGACGAATTGCTGGCGCTCTGCGGCGGCAGTTGCTCCTGCGCGACCTGCCATGTCTATGTGCCCGATGAATGGCTGGACAGACTTCCGCCTCAGTCGGACGACGAGAATGATCTGCTTGGCAGCAGCCATTATCGTCAGCCCAATTCGCGGCTGAGCTGCCAGATTCCCATCACAGATGCGATGGAGGGCCTTCGCCTGACCATTGCGCCGGAAGATTGTTAGGAAACGCTATGAAACTCGGTAAGGATATGTCTGCCGTCATTACGGGCGGTGCTTCGGGACTTGGCGCGGCGACCGCCAGCTTATTGGCAGAAAAGGGTGTCAAGGTCGGGATTCTCGACATGAATGCCGAACTGGGCGAAGCGTTCGCGGCTGAAATCGGTGGGGCGTTCGCCCAGGCCGATGTCACCTCCGACGAAGCGGTGGCCGCCGGCTTTGCCTCCTTGCGGGCGGCTCATGGTCAGGAGCGGATTCTGGTCAATTGCGCCGGAATGGGGCCTGTCAGTAAAACAGCGTTCCGCGACAAGAACACCGGAGAGATAAAGACCTTCCCGATCGACATGTTCAAGACAGTGATCGAGGTGAACCTGATCGGCACCTTTCGGTGCATTACCCATTCGGCAGCGGGCATGCTGACTCTTGATCCTGATGAGGATGGTGAACGCGGGGCGATCGTCAATACCGCCAGCGTCGCGGCGGAAGATGGGCAGATGGGGCAGGCGGCCTATTCTGCGTCGAAGGCGGGCGTTGTAGGCCTCACGCTTCCTATCGCGCGAGATCTGATGAGCGAGGGAATCCGTGTGAACACGATCCTCCCCGGCATTTTCGATACGCCTCTTCTCGCAACCTTGCCGCAGACGGTGCGTGATGCGCTCGCCGCGACCGTGCCGTTCCCCAAGCGACTGGGCCGCACCCTTGATTTTGGCATGCTGGCGGTTCACCTTCTGGAAAACGGCTATTTCAACGGTGAGGACATCCGGCTTGACGGTGGCATCCGCATGGCCCCGCGGTGACGGAGGCGACCGTGACTTACAGACATGTCGATTACAAGGTGATCAATCGGGTCGCGGTCATTCGGCTGAACGATCCGGACACGCTCAACGCGATGACCCTCGCAATGGCGCACGAACTGTTCGAGGCGCTGAAGCAGGCTGAGGATGAGGCGCGTTCCATATTGTTGTGCGCCGCAGGAGCGGGTTTCTGTTCAGGGGCCAACCTTGCCGATGCGACTTTCGATCTTGCCGATCCCGAACGCGATGTCGGGGAATCGCTGGAAGAGATTACCAATCCGATCCTCTTGCAAATGCGCGCGTCGGCGATCCCGATCGTCTGCGCGGTGCAAGGGCCGGTCGTGGGGGTCGGATGCGGCCTCGCACTGGCGAGCGACCTGATAGTCGCGGGGGAGCAGGCCTATTTCTACGAGGTCTTCAGCAAGATTGGCCTCGTTCCGGACGGCGGCGCTACCTATCTGCTCGCACAGGCGATCGGCCGCGCCCGCGCGATGGAACTGATGCTTCTCGGGTCGCGCCTCCCGGCGGCGCAGGCGCTTGACTGGGGCCTGATCAATCGGGTGGTCCCCGATGCGCAGGTGGAAGAGGCCGCCTTGTCGATCGCCGAGGATATGGCGCGTGGGCCGGCATCCCTCGGCATGATCCGGAAGCTTGCCTGGGCGGCGCTCGACAGTGGCTTTGACGCGGCCCTGATTGCCGAGAGAACGGCGCAAAGGAATGCCGGCCGGACCGATGATTTTCTGGAAGGCGTCGCTGCCTTTCGGGAGAAACGCAAGCCCGCCTTCCGGGGGCAATAAACCGGCCGGGCCGGCACCATAAGGAATAGGAAAGGGCTTCAGATGACCGATATCGCTAGCTGGGCGGTCGAGAATGGCATTGGTGTTGTCGAGATCGATTCTCCGCCCGTCAATGCGCTGGGCATCGCCGTTCGTCGCGGCCTGCTCGACGCTTTCAACTCTCTCTCCGGGAGAGAAGATGTGAAGGCTATCGTGCTCTTGTGTCGTGGACGCACCTTTTTTGCGGGGGCGGACATTTCGGAGTTCGGTCGGCCGCTGGAGGAGCCAGACCTTGCCACCGTGCTGGACGTGATAGAAAATGGGTCGCAGCCAGTGGTCGCCGCGATGCATGGCACGGCGTTGGGCGGCGGCCTGGAGCTGGCATTGGTGTGCCACTACCGGATCGCCGTGCCCTCTGCGCGCATGGGTTTGCCCGAAGTGCATCTCGGCCTGCTGCCGGGCGCGGGCGGCACGCAGCGGTTGCCGCGCGTTGTGGGCGTTGAGGCCGCGTTGGATCTCATTGTTTCCGGGCGCCAGATCGGCGCACGCGAAGCATTGGGGAGCGGTATCCTGGACGCGCTTGCGGGCGAGGACAGGTTGCGCGAGGATGCCGTGGCCTTTGCGCGATCCATCGCTGACAAGCCTCCGGTGCGCATTCGCGACCGACAGGACAAGCTGGAACCGGCGCGTGCCAACCCTGCGCTGTTCGACGAATTTCGCGCCCGAAATGCGCGCGCCTTCAGGGGTTTCAAGGCGCCCGAGCATATCGTCCGGGCGATTGAGGCTTCGGTCGACCTCCCCTTCGAGGAGGGCATGAAGCGTGAATGGGCATCGTTCCTGGAACTCGAACCTTCCATCGAAAGCCAGGCGCAGCGATATTATTTCTTCGCAGAGCGGGACACCGCAAAAATACCCGACATTCCGGCGAAGACAGAAACGCTTCCGATCAAATCCGTGGGCGTGATCGGTGCCGGTACGATGGGCGGCGGCATCGCGATGAACTTTCTGAACGCCGGATTGCCCGTCACGCTGGTCGAGACGAGCCGGGATGCGCTTGATCGCGGCTTGGCAGTCATCAGGCGCAACTACGAGAATAGCGCCCGAAAGGGCAAGATCAGAAGCGATCAGGTCGAGGCGCGGATGGCGGCGATCACTCCGGCGCTGTCGCTCGACGCTTTGAGCGATGTCGATCTGGCGATCGAAGCGGTGTTTGAAGAAATTGCCATCAAGAAGGACGTGTTCGGGAAGCTGGATGCGATCGTCAAGCCCGGGGCCATCCTGGCATCCAATACGAGCTTTTTGGATCTTGACGAAATCGCGTCCGCCACGCGCAGGCCCGAATGGGTGGTGGGACTCCATTTCTTCTCGCCGGCCAATGTCATGCGGCTGGTGGAGGTGGTGCGCGGTCAGCAGACCCGGCCGGACGTGATCGTCACCGCGATGAAGCTTGCCAAGACTATCGGCAAGGTGCCGGTGCTGAGCCGCGTGTGCGATGGCTTTATCGCGAACCGGATCATGGCCAAGCGCGGCCGTCAGGCAGATAGGTTGATGCTTCAGGGCGTCTCGCCGGAACGGATAGACAAGGCGATTTTCGATTATGGTTTTGCCATGGGCCATTTTGCAATGATGGATCTTGTCGGCCTCGACGTGATCGGCCGGGGTTCTGTTGAACGAACGGTAGGGGGAGATCTGGTCGCGATGGGGCGGCTCGGCCAGAAGCAGAATGGCGGTTATTACGATTATGACGAGGCGCGGCGGCCCAGCCCGGCTGCTGTGCTCCCAGAAGTCATCGCATCGGTGGCGGCCGAAAAAGATATCGCGCCCATCGGGCATATCGATGACGAGGACATTCTCGCCCGATTGCTCTATCCCGTCGTCAACGAAGGCGCGAGGCTTCTGGAAGAAGGCATAGCCTTGCGCGCGTCGGACATCGACGTGGCCGCCGTGCTCGGCTATAATTGGCCGGTCTATACGGGCGGCCCCATGTTCTGGGCCGATACCGTCGGTCTACAGAAAATCGTCGATGGTCTGCGAACCTTTGACGATCCGACGCTCGAACCGTCCGCCTTGCTGGTGCAAATGGCGGCGGACGGCAGGCGATTTACAGGCGGTTGACCCTGAAACCTGCATGCGTTCGGGAGGTGGCTTCGCGTTTGGGCGCGGGCATGCGCATGGCGCCGACAGCGGCCATGGGCTAACGGCTTAGGCTGGCTATGATCGCCTGTCTCCTTGACCTGTCTACTCCCAGCACATCTGCGCAATAGGATGCCAATGTGCCATGGCGCTGGGTGATGATGGCGAACGCGGTATCGAGATAGACCGGATCGACGCCCATCATCACCCTCACGCCCGCGTCGTTCAAGCGGGGGAAGGCAGCCTGAACGGCGCGGGCGCCGGCGGCGATCCGGCTTTCCTGATTGCCTATCCGATCAGTCATGAGATAGTCGGCGAGCCGATCATCAGGATGAACGCCGAGCATGGTGTGGAGCAATGCTACGGCCAATCCGGTGCGATCCTTGCCCGCCATGCAGTGGACCAGATGCGTTCTGCCGGTATCCGCCAGCGAGGCGAAATAGTTGCGCAACCCCTCGATAAGAGAGGGACTGAATGGCATTGCCGCATATGCCCTGCGCAACGCTTCGCGGGCATCTTCGGCCGTTCGTAGATCGGCGTGGGTCGCGAGATGTGGCGCGGCGCGTGCGGACGCCGAATGGATGCGATATACTGTAGCGGCAAATCCCTCTCGACGAGGACATGGGGCGGCCTCCCGCTCGGAGGGGCTGCGCAGATCGACGACCGCGCCGAGATCCAGTGTCGCGACGACCGCCAGATCTTCCGCGGTGCCACCCAGATGTTGGGCCGAGCGATAGAGCCGTCCCAGCGGAAGTGTTCCCACTTCGGTCGAGGAATAGCCTCCATAATCGCGGAAATTATGAATGCCGTGCAATGCCAGGACTCGCTGCATTATCCGATGCTCCTTCTCGCCCATCGTTTCATATTCGACCGTATGACGGCCTTTCGGATGCCTGTTTTTCCACCGATATCGGCCCGTGGCAAAATGATTTTAGGACAAATGTCCTCAATTCTTGACTAATTGGCCGAATCAGGAAATAGTCCAGCATTCTTCAACGCGTGCAAAGCGTGGAGAGGCACCGCCGCCGTACGAGCGGGTTCAAGAAAGGTGGAGTGGACTTGATGGGAACCGATGGCCAATTCTCTGTTCCGCGTCATATCGCCGAGATCACGCCGGACTGGCTGACCGGCATATTGAGCGCGCGCTATCCCGGGACAGTCGTAACCTCAGTGTTTCTCGGCACGGAGATTCACGGGACGTCCACCAAGACCCGCCTTCTGTTGAGCTATAATGACGCGGGCCATCATCATCGTTTGCCGCCGACGATGTGGCTCAAGAACGGTTTTGAAGCGCATAGCGACACCCATGACATGCTGCTCGTCTACGCGGCGGAAGCGCATTTCTATCTCGAAATCGCAGGATTGCTCGAGAATAATATACCGACCGCCTACGCAGCTTCGGTCGAGGCCGGAACAGGCCGCTCGTTCTTGCTTCTGGAGGATTTGCTGTCGCGAAATGCCTTGTTTCGCGATGCGACAGAGCCTGTGTCCGTCATGATCGCGACGCAATTGATCAGCGAACTCGCCAGACTTCACGCGCGAACCTGGAACGCGCAGGATCTCAAGACGCGGCCTTGGCTACAGGGGGGCGGTTCCCTGTTGCAGTCCTGTGACATCATGATGTCGCGGGAAAATTGGGAGCGATCTTTGAACTTGCCGCGCGGCCAGTTCGTGCGTGGACGGTTGCGGGATTTCCAGACCATCCGAAGCGGCATTCTGACCGTCCTGCAAAGCGATGTCGATAACGCCACCTGCTTCGTCCACGGAGACAGTCACGTCGGCAATGCTTTTTTCCCGGCTGAAGGAGCGCCGGGTTTTCTTGATTGGCAGTCCGTATTCTACGGGATGTGGGCGCACGACGTCGCCTATTTCATCGTGACCGGACTGTCGATCGAAGATCGTCGGCATCATGAACGCCAGTTGATTGCGCATTACGTCGATGAAATGGCGGCATGCGGGCGGCCTATGTCGTTCGATGCCGCGTGGCTCGAATATCGCCGTCACGCCTTCTACAGCTGTTCATGGTCGATGTGTCTTCCTGAATGGCAAGAGGAAGCGCGATGCTGCGCCGTAACAGAAAAAGCGTTCGCCGCCATAGAAGATCTGGGGACGCTCGAAGCCTGGTGACTAGGGTCATCATGCAAAATTATCACCAAATATAATGAGGGGAGGAGTTCTATGTCTATCATGCTTCGTATCATGCTTGCGTCCACTTCGGCCATGGCGATGCCGATGGCTGCTTTTGCTCAGGATGGCGCGGCCGCTCAACCGGACCAGGAAACGGCGACGTCGGGAAGGTCTGTCGGCCTTGAGGAAATCATCGTGACCGCGACGCGTCGCGCGGAAAGCCTTCAGCGCGTACCTTTGACTGTGACGGCGATGACCGAAACAGGCCTTCGCGACGCCGGAATCCAAAATTCCCGGGAGTTGCAGATCGCCACGCCGGGCCTGACGTTCAATCAGGCGGGCGGCGGTTTCGCGCAGCCCTATATCCATGGCATCGGCACAGAGATTACGACGCCCGGCGGTGAGAACAGCGTCCCGATCTTCATCGACGATGTGTATGTTTCACAGTCACTTCTGGGCGTTCAGCAACTTGGCGGTGTCGAACGCGTCGAGGTGCTGAAGGGGCCGCAGGGCACGCTCTACGGCCGCAACGCATCGGGCGGCGCAATCAACATCCAGACGAAGAATCCCGGCAATGATCCCGAAGGCGATCTGTCCGCCAGCTATGGCAATTACAACGCGATCAAGTTGCAGGGCTATGTTTCCGTGCCGTTGTCAGAAAGTCTCGCCGCCAATATCGCTGCGACGTTCGAGGATCGTGACGGCTTCGGCAAGAGCCTCAATACAGGGCAGGACATCAACGATCTGCATTATTATTCGGTCCGCGCAAAATTGCGTTATCATCCGACGGATAATTTTGAAGCGATACTGACCGGTCATTATTTCGATAAGGATGACAAAGATCACATCGGTTATACATACACGACCGCTTTCGGAACCTCGCCGGTTCCTGTCGCTGTCGGCGCGAACGTAACCTATAACTCGCAGGATCTCTATACTGCCTATAATAACCTGGGCAGCAGGGTGCAGGCGGGCGGGGCCAATCTGCGCCTGAAGGTGGAATTGGGCGACACGACCCTGACAACCGTGTCTTCCTACGCGAAAATGAAAAACAGGATCGGCGTCGATTACGTGTCCGCCAGCTTGCCGGTCTTCAATTTCCAGGCGATCACGGAGGCGCGGACCTTCACGCAGAGCATATATGTCAACGGCCGCATCGGCGACCTCACCTGGACCGGCGGCATCCAGTATCTCAACGACATCAGCAGCTTCGGACCGAATTTCGCGTATGTCTCGGGGCCGGCCGAGCCTGATACGGCGGCCTATGCCAGCATCAAGACGGAGTCGATCGCGGGTTATGCCGAGGGCACTTATGCGTTTAACGACATTTTCAAGATCACAGGCGGCGTTCGCTTGAATCGGGATCGGAAAACGCAGCGACGCTTGCAGATCTATGGCGGGCCGGGTTTGGGGAATATCGACAGCCCCAATGAGGGCGCGGGAACGCTCCTTTCGTCAACGCCGCGCAATGGGCGCACCTTCAACTCCTTCACCTTCAAAATCAGTCCGCAGGCTCAGATAACGCCAGACCTGCTTGTGTATGCCAAGGTCGAAACCGGTTTCAAGAGCGGCACCTTCAACTCTCTGGTGGCGGGGGATTCGGTCAAGCCGGAACGGATCACCTCCTATGAGGCAGGCTTCAAGTCCGAACTATTTGACGATCGCGTTCGCGTCAACTTATCGGCTTTCCTGTATAATCTCAAAGATTTGCAGATATTTTACCTCAATCCGCAAAATGGAACGACGTTGATCCAGAGCGCCCCCCGGTCGCGGATTTGGGGAGCGGATCTGGAAGTGATGGCGAAGCTGACCGAAGGGCTTACCCTCTCGGCCGGCGCGACCTACCTCAACGCCAAATATCGCGACTATGTGGCGAACAGTGTCTACGCGCCCGATCCCGGTGGCCCGGGCAACCAGGCGTTGTTCGGCGTCGATGTTTCGGGCAACCGGATGCAGCGCGCGCCGGAGTTCACCGGCAACATCCGGGCGACCTATGATTTTCCGCTTCCGGATGAGAGCGGCAAGCTCAAGGCAAACGTCCAATATTATTATTCGGATTCCTATTATGGCGACGCGATCGAGCGCTTCAAGATCGATAGTTTCGACGTCGTCAACGCGGGTCTCGAATATACCCTGCCGGGCGATCGCCTGAGCCTGGAAGTCTGGGGCCGGAATTTGTTCAACAAGTTTTACTTCACCTATGCAACGGTCGATCCGTTCGGGGATCGCGCATCGCCCAGCGATCCGCGCACCTATGGAGCGACCGTCCGCTACAAATTCTAGCTGGGGGCGCCGTCGCTCGGTTGGCGGGAATAAGCATAGCCGAATCAGGACAATCGTCCTATTGAAAGGGACGATTGTCCTTTTCGAGGGCGCGAAGATGGTTGCGCGCGCGACCGGTCCGCCGGGTCGCGCGCGCCATAGGAAAACGGGAGTAGTTGAATGACGGGTGACGTTCGGGCGCAACGGCAGGAAAGTGCCGAAATCGATCGGGACCGGCTTGCCGCGGGGATCCGTGTCGCCAATATCCCGACGCTGTTGCTGTGCCTTTATCAGATGACAGGCGACGGCAAATGGCTGGAAAAGCCCTTTGTCCCGACACGCAACAGCGGCATAGGCATGCACGACGATGGTGGACTGGACGAGCCGGTTCGCAATGAGATCCGCGCGGCGGCGCTGAATGTCTTTCTCGATTGGCTGCAGGGAACGCCCGTCGCCCTTCCGCGTCCCGCAGATGCGGAACTGGCCCGGATGCTGCAAGTGTCGATGCAGGAAGACGTGCCTGCCGAATATGGCGAGATCATCGCGGCGGGCATGAAGCTCGACCCGCCCCCGGCGCACCGGGCGTTGGCCCGTCCGCTCAAGGCCATAATCATAGGCGGCGGCATTTCAGGCGTGGCGGCGGCCAAGGAAATGCACGATATGGAGATCGATTATCTCCTATTGGAAAAGAATGAGGATTTCGGCGGAACCTGGTGGGAGAACCGCTATCCCGGCTGTGGGGTGGATACGCCAAACCTGACCTATACTTTTGCGTTCGAGCCTTGTGACTGGTCGAAATATTTTCCGCTGCGCGACGAGATTTCCAATTATGTGCGGCATACCGCACGCAAGCATGGCCTGTATGAGCGTGCTCGCTTCGGTACGCATGTCACCCGTGCGGAGTGGATAGAGGAGGATCATGTTTGGGAGGTAACTGCTCGGAATGCCGACGGTGCGATCCAGAAGCATAGGGCAGATATTCTCTTCAGTGCGGTCGGCATTCTCAATATACCCAAGACGCCGGACATTCCGGGGCTTGCTGGCTTCCCCGGCCCTGTTCTTCACACCGCGCGCTGGCCAGACGACATAATATTGGATGGCAAGCGTGTGGCTGTGGTCGGCAATGGCGCGTCTGGTATGCAGATCGTTCCCGAAATCGCCGACCGCGTTTCGGAGCTTTTCGTGTTCGCCCGGTCCAAGCAGTGGGCTGCGCCGCACCCGCAATTCCGGCAGAACGTGCCCGATGCTGCGCGTTATCTCATGCTCGTTGTGCCCATGTATCGGGCATGGCTGGAGCAGCGCTTCGCCTGGATATTCAACGACCGCCTTTATGGGACGCTCTTCCGCGATCCCGAATGGCCGGAAGCTGACCGGTCAATCAACAAAGTGAATGATCGCCACCGCGAATATTACACCGCTTACATCCGTGAGGAACTGGGTGATCGTCAGGATCTTCTGCCTGACCTGCTGCCGGACTATCCTCCCTATCTGAAAAGAATGTTGCTCGACAATGGCTGGTTCCGGACGATGACCAAGCCCAATGTTCGCCTCATTCCCGACCGTTTGGCGCGCGTCGAGGGGGCGCGGCTGGTCGCGGCATCGGGGACGCAGGTCGATGCGGACGTGGTCATTCTCGCGACGGGCTATGCCGCCAGCGAGATGCTTGCCTCCTATGACATCGTGGGCCGCAATGGCCGCGTGATGCGTGATTTCTGGAACGGAGATGATGTCGCCGCTTTTCTTGGCACGCTCGTGCCGGGCTTCCCGAACTTCTTCATCCTTGTCGGGCCGCATACCGGGTCGGGCCACGGGGGTAGCATGATGCGGACGATGGAGAACCAGATTCACTATTCGACGCGGATACTTGAAGAAATGGTCGCGCGCGGCGCCGATACCGTCGAAGTGCGCGAGAGCGTTTACGAGGATTATCGGCAGGAAGTGGATGCGATGCATGAGAAGCTGATGTGGTCGCATCCCGGCACCGATAACTGGTATCGCAATTCGCAGGGTCGCATCACGGCGATTACGCCATGGCGCAATGATCAGTTCTGGCGCATGACTCGCGAGCCGGACGAGGACCATCTTCGTTTCAAAAAGCGGTAGAGACCGCGTTTTGAAAGCCTCTTCCTGTTGGCATAGCGTATCAGGCGATAATCGCGCCGTGATGGGACAGCCGGGCATAGGCTCCATGCTCGACGATGGCGCGAGACGTTCAGGGGCCGGGTTCGCCGCATGTGCCGGTCATGAGCGCGCGTCCCTGTCGGCGTCAGCCACATCCCGGGTCATCGGGTCTTGTTCGCGTAAGATCAGAGCAGTTGCGCCAGATGCGCCTTGTCGAAACCGATGCGGTCTGCGAACCGGCCTTCGCGGATCTTGGCGGCCCATTCCGGATCGCTGAGCAGCGATCGGCCGACTGCGACCAGATCGAATTCGCCGTGCAGCAGCCGCTCGGCCAGATCGGCAAGCTGGGATATCTCCCCCGCCGCCGATCCCGTGAAACTGTACCCGCCGCCCGGCAGGTCAGAGGCGCCGTCGATCCGGGAAATGCCGGCAAGGCCGACGCTGCCGACCGCGATGGTTGGGAGGCCGGTGAGGCGCCTGGTCCATCCGGCGAGGCTGAGGTCGGAACCATCGAAGGCGGGGGTCCAGAAGCGCCGGGCCGAGGCATGGAACAAGGTGACGCCAGCATCCGCGATGGCGGTCAGGACTCTTTCCAGTTCTTGCGGCGTGTCCGCGATCCGCGCCAGATAATCCTGCTGCTTGAACTGCGACCAGCGAAAGCTGATCGGGAAATCCGGTCCGACGCGAGAACGGACGGCGCGGACCACTTCAACGGCGAAACGCGTACGGGCAAGGGGATCGCCGCCCCAGCGATCCGTCCGGCCATTCGTTCCGGCCCACAGGAAGGCGTCGATCAAATAGCCGTGCGCGCCGTGAATCTCGACCCCGTCGAAGCCCATTGCCTGCGCGGTCCCCGCGGCCTGCGCATAGGCTGCAATCACATCCGCGATCTCGCTATCGCTCATGCTCTTGTGGCCGTCGGGCGTTGCGCTGGGGGCGAAGCCGGGTATGGACGGGTCGGGCTCCATGCCCTTCTGCCGCGCAATACCGGCATGCCATAGCTGCGGAAAGATCCTGCCTCCCGCGTCATGGACCTGCGTCAGCACCTCGCGCCATCCCGCCAGCGCCCTTTCGCCGTAAAAGCAGGGGACGTTGGAAAACCCATGCGCCGACGGGTGGGGGATGAACGTTCCTTCGGTCATGATCAGCCCGACGCCCGCCTGCGCCCGCCGCGCATAATAGCGCGCTACGTCAAGGCCCGGCACGCCGCTGGGCGAGAAATAGCGGGTCATCGGCGCCATGACGAGGCGGTTGGGCAGGCTCAACGCGCCGAGCGTGAAGGGCCTGAACAGCGCCTGGGCGATCATCGTCTCCACATTCTCCCTCCTTCTTGTCGGCTAGACGTCGAAATGCGCATGGGTCAGTGCCCGAACCTCGTCCAGCGTCACGCCCGGGGCCAGCGCATGAAGGCGAAAAGCGCTCTTCCGGTCGGGACGGCGGAAGAGCGCGTGGCTGGTGATGAGCATGTCCACGACATTCGTGCCGGTGAGGGGGAGAGTGCAATTCTGCCGGAATTTGGGCGTACCGCTCTTATCGACATGATCCATAAGGACAATGATGCGGCGGACGCCCGCCACCAGATCCATGGCGCCGCCCGGCCCCTTTATCATCTTGCCCGGCACCATCCAGTTGGCGAGGTCGCCGGATTCCGACACCTCCATGGCGCCGAGCACGGACAGGTCGATATGCCCGCCCCGGATCATCCCGAAGCTGTCGGCGGACGACACATAGCTGGTCCGGTCCAGTTCGGTGATTGTCTGCTTGCCCGCATTGATGATGTCCGCATCCACCCGGTCTTCCGGGGGAAAGGGGCCGAGGCCCAGCATCCCGTTCTCCGATTGCAGCGTCACGTCGATACCGGGCGCGATATGGTTGGACACCAGGGTCGGGATGCCGATGCCGAGATTGACATAGAAACCGTCTTCCAGTTCGCGCGCGGCCAGAGCCGCCATGTCGGTGCGTGTCCAGGGCATGTCGTTCCTCTCCTGTCAGGCCGTGACGGTCCGTTGTTCGATCCGCTTTTCGTTGACCGTGGCGGGGATGATGCGCTGCACGAAGATGGATGCGCTATGGATCGCGTCCGGATCGAGGCTGCCGGCGGGCACGATCTCTTCCACCTCGGCTATCGTGATGCGTCCGCAAGTGGCGGCCATCGGATTGAAATTGCGTGCGGACTTGCGATAGACGAGATTGCCATAGGGATCGCCGCGCCATGCCTTGACGATGGCGATGTCGGCGGTCAGGCCGGTTTCGAGCAGATAGGCATGCTCACCGAACATGCGCACTTCCTTGCCTTCGGCGATGGCCGTGCCGACGCCGGTGCGCGTGTAGAAACCGGGGATGCCCGCCCCGCCCGCCCGCATCCGTTCCGCCAGCGTTCCCTGGGGATTGAACTCTATTTCCAGTTCGCCCGCCAGATATTGACGCTCGAACTCCTTGTTCTCCCCCACATAGGAGGAGATCATCCGCCGGACCTGCCGTTCTTGCAGCAGCAGGCCCAGACCGAAGTCGTCGACCCCCGCATTGTTGGAGATCAGCGTCAGATCCTTCACGCCGCTGTCCCGAATGGCCTGAATCAGCGTTTCCGGGATGCCGCAAAGGCCGAAGCCGCCCGCAGCGATCGTCATGCCGTCGAACAACAGGCCGTGCAGGGCCGCTGCCGCATCGGCGTAGATTTTGTTGGCCATCGCGATCGGCTCCTAGGAGGAAAGAGGGGAAAGGACAGGTGCGGAGGGAACCGGACGTCGTTCGACTATGTTGAGGCCATAGCCTTTTACGGCAGCAAGCTTCGCGGGGCTGGACGTCAGCAAAATCATTTGCTGCACGCCGAGATCACGCAATATCTGCGCGCCGGTGCCATAATCGCGCAGGGAGATACGCTCTGCCTCGGCTTCGGCAAGACCTGCGTGACGCTGGGAAATCCATGCGGGATTGGGATCGCGGATGAACACCGCGATGCCGGGACCGTCGAAGGCCGTGATCGCCTCGAGGGCGCGGGGTATATAATCATGCCGCGCATCGATATGGTGCAAGATATCGCTCGCCATGGTGATCTGGTGCACACGCACCATGACCGGACGGTCTGGATCGATCCTGCCTTTTACCAGGGCGACATGCTCGGTGCCTGTCAGTATCTCCCGGAAGATGATCATCTGGAACAGGCCATGGGCGCTTTCGAATGGCTTTTCGAGCACCCGGTCAACGCTACGTTCCGTCCGACGTCGATAGGCGATGAGGTCCGCGATCGTGCCGATCGGCATTTCGTGCCGCGCCGCAAAGACCAACAGGTCCGGCAAGCGGGCCATGGTGCCGTCGTCGTTCATGATCTCACAGATCACGCCTGCGGGCTGCAATCCGGCGAGGCGTGAGATATCGACGGCTGCCTCCGTGTGGCCGGTACGGACGAGGACGCCGCCTTCCCTGGCAATCAGGGGAAAGACATGGCCGGGCGAAACGATGTCGTCTGCGCCCTTCGTGGGGTCGATGGCGACCGCGATGGTATGGGCGCGATCATGCGCCGATATGCCGGTCGTGACGCCGACGCGCGCCTCGATCGAGACAGTGAAGGCCGTGCCGTACCCCGCTTCATTATTGGCGGCCATCGGCGCCAGATTCATCTGGTCGGCCCGGCCCTGCGTCATCGCGAGGCAGATCAGGCCCCGCGCATGTTTTGCCAGGAAGTTGATATTCTCCGGGGTGGCGAACTGGGCGGGGATGATGACATCGCCTTCATTCTCGCGATCCTCGGCATCGACAAGAATATAGGGTCTGCCGTTGCGCGCGGCCTCGATGATCGTCTCGATCGACGCAATGCCGTTATATTCCGTCAAGACACCACACTCTTTCCTATCGTTGGCTCACCGTGTTTCCGGCGATATACCAATCAGTATAAAAGAGTACCAGATGAAATGTCAATGGCGATGCGTCGCCGTCTCTTCCTGCGTCACGCGTTGCCTGAGGCCTTCGAGAAACAGCCGGGCGATGGACTGCGCCATGTCATCGAGCGATTGGCCGCGTCCGGGCATATACCAGTGGACGCTGTGCTGGCAGACCCCGATCAGGGACATGGCGACGACGCGCGGCTGGAGGGCCGGGCTGAGTTCGCCGGAGGCGATCCCCCGCTCGACCAACGCCATGATCCCGTGCATGAAACTGCGTCGGCGTTCGCGGTTGGCGGCGGCAAGGGATTCCGGCAGTCGGCGATATTGCTCCCAGAACAGCGTAACCTCGACGCGATAGTCGTTGGCGACCTGCACCATCCGGCGGATGACCGCGTCGAGCGTGGCGCAAACGGTGGCATGTCGTCTTGTTTCGTCCTCTATGTCGCGCAACAGCCTTTCGAGACTGCGCTCGTACATCACCCGCAATATGTCGTCCTTGGCGCTGAAATAATGATAGAAGGCGCCCTTGGTCAGGCCTGCCCGCGTCACGATGTCGAGGATCGACGTTTCCACGAACCCCTTTTCCCAGAAGAGGGCGCGAGCCGCATCATAGAGTTCGCGCTTGGACGGCGGCCATTCCTCGACCACGAAGCTGGTCGGATCGTTGAGGCCATAGGATCGGGTCGCTCGTTTCGTCTTGCCGCCGTTCAAAACCGTCTCACTCCCACGCTGCCCATTGATACGCAACTCAGGATTAGCGGGAAGTGGCGGCATGGGAAAGCGCCTCAATCCAGACGGAACAGGGTGAAGAGCCGGTCCCAATGGCTATCAGCGGCGCGTTGGTCGAAGACAGGGAGGTCCGGGACGGCAAAGCCGTGCTGGGTGCCGGGAAAGGTTTCGATGACGTGGTTGACCCTGCCGCCGCGCAATGCGCCTGCCAGGCGAGCCTCTTCCTCGCCTTCGAAAAAGGCATCCGTCTCCGCGACGCCGATATAGATTTTCGCTTTCATTCTATCCGCCAGCCGATGGGGCGAATCCTCCTTGTCGGGGGCCAGTTCGCCGCCATGGAACGAGGCTGCGGCGCTGACCTCGTCGGGATGATGCCCCGCCAGCATCAGGGCGCAGCGGCCACCCATGCAATAGCCCACCGTGCGGACGGCGCCTTCTCCGGCATGCTTCCTTGCCGCGTCGATATAATATCGGGAGTCCTGCTCGAAGAGCGCATTGGCGAAGGCGCGGTTCATCCGGCCCAGCGCCTTCAAGGCCTCCTTGTCGGAGAAGATCGTCTTCGGATCGAACGGGCCATAGGGCTGCGAGCGGTAGAAGACATCCGGGGCAAGCACCGTATATCCCTCGGCCGCGATGCGCCCGACCATTTCTTCCAGCGCGGGGCGCAGGCCCATGGCATCCATGAAGAACAGAACCGGCGGGCCGTTGCCGCCGCCGGGCGGTTGCGCCAGCAGGGCGCGCGCGGTCCCGTCCGGCATCGCGATTTCGACATGACTGACGCTCATTTTCCCTCTCCATCTTGACGAATGACGGTCAGCCTATAGAAATATGCCAATACATGCAAACCGGTCGGTTTGATTTGTCGCGATCGAATGATCGGGCCTGAAGGGCGCCAGCAAGGCGCATTCGGGCGGAGGGAGGATGGAATGGCGCTGTACGACCATGTGCTCATAGACGAATCGGCCGGCATCGCTACGGTCCGCATCCACCGGCCAGAAGCCCGCAATGCCTTCACGCCGCAGACGATAGAGGAGTTGACCGAGGTCGCGCGCGCCTATCGTCGTCGCGCGGATATTGCCGCGGTCATATTGACAGGCTCCAACGGCATCTTCTCCGCGGGCATGGATCTTAATCTCGTGCAGGACGGTCCCCGGCCGAGTCTGGTGGAGCGGCGGGCCGCGATGCAGGCAGGCCCCGATCTGGCGCAGGCGTGGGAAGCGATCGAGGCGGTGACGATCGCGGCGATCGAAGGCCATTGCATCGGCGGCAGTTGTGCGCTGGCCATCGCCTGCGACTTCAGGATCATTGCCGAGGGCGGTTCCATGCGCCTGCCGGAAGTTCCGTTGGGCATGAGCATGCCATGGCGGACGATCCCGCGGGTCGCCAGCCTGATAGGCGCGTCGCGGGCGAAACAGTTCATCCTCTTCGGCGACAGGATGGATTCCGCGCGCTGCGTCGAATGGGGCCTTGCCGAAGAGGTCGCGCCTACCGGACAGGCGGAAGCCTGCGCCCGAAGCTGGGCCGAACGCGTCGCGGCTCTCCCGCCCCTGCCTGTCCGCATGACCAAGGATGCGGTGAACGCTGCCGTCAACGCCAATCACCATCTCTCCGCGTTCATGGATCGGGACCAGTATTTGCTCACGGCGCTCAGCGAGGATTATCAGGAGGGCGTGAAGGCGTTCCGGGAAAAGCGCACGCCGCAGTTCCGGGGTAACTGATCGATGATCGCTCTTACGGACGAGCAGCAGATGTTGCGGGATGCCGTGTCGGGGCTGCTGCGCGATCATCCGCCGGAGGCGCGCGACGGGCTTTGGCGCGCGTTGATCGTCGATATGGGGCTGGGCGGCGCCTTCCTGCCGGAGCGTCTGGGCGGCATGGCGTCCGGCGCGGTGGAAATCGCGGTGCTGATGCGGGAGGCGGCGGCGGCCCTGTTCGTCGGGCCATTGTTCGAGACGCTGGTCCTGCCCGGCGTGATTGCGCGGCATTGCCCCTCTTCGCCCGCGCTGGCGGACTGCATTGCCCGCGTGATGGCCGGGGAAGCGCGGCTGGCGTTCGCCTTGGGGGAACGGGAAAGCCGGTTTGATCCTCTTGCCGTTCGCACTATCGCCCGGCGCGAGGGCGCCGGTTATCGCATCGATGGTGGCAAGATCATGGTGCGCGGCGCGGCCGGGGCGACGGATTTGCTGATCGTCGCGCGGGGCGGCGAGGCCGGTGATCTGTCCCTGTTTCTGGCGCCCGCCGGATCTGCGGGGATCGAGCGGCGCGACTATCGCTGCATCGATGGCATGTCGGCCTCCGATCTTCGTTTCGATGATTTGCGCCTGCCTGCCGCGGCGCTGCTGGGCGAAGAGGGGCAGGCGGCTCCTCTCGTGGCGGAGATGGTCGCCTATGGGCTGCTCGCGACCTGCGCGGAGATGGTGGGGAACCTGCGCGCCATGCTGGACCTGACCGTCCGCCATGTGAAGGATCGCCATCAATTCGGCCATGCCCTGGCGCATTTTCAAGCGCTGCGGCATCATCTTGTCGATAGCTGGTCGGCGATGGAACAGGCGGAGTCCATGCTGGCCTTTGCGGCTGCGGCTTGTGATGGGCCGACGGAGGCGCGCGATGCCGCCTTGTCGGCGGCCAAGGCGCATATGGGCATGGCCCGCCAGATGATCGGGAAATATGCGCTTCAATTTCATGGCGCCATGGGCATCACCGCCGAGGCGAAGGTCAGTCGTCATTTCCGCCATGCGACGGCGCTCGAGAGTCGTTTCGGCGATACGGACCATCATCTGGGTCGGGTGATCGCAGCGGGCGGGTTCATCCGGCCCGACGCGCTTCTGTCCGCGCAGGACGCGGCGTTTCGCGCAGAGGTCCGCGCGTTTCTGGCCGAGGCGCTGACGCCCGATATCCGGGCGCGCGTCGACGGGCAAGCGGGTTTCATCTGCGAGCCGGACCTGCACCGGGACTGGCAGGCGATCCTGATGGCCAAAGGCTGGGACGTGCCGCTCTGGCCGGTGGAGCATGGCGGCACCGGCTGGACGGCCACGCAGCGCTATATCTTTCAGAGCGAATTGGCGGCGGCGGGCGCGCCCTTTGGCGCAGGCATGGGCATCAACCTGTGCGCGCCTGTCCTCATCGCGTTCGGCACGGACGCGCAAAAAAGTCATTTCCTGCCCCGCATCCGATCGGGTGCGGATTATTGGGCGCAGGGATTTTCGGAACCGGGGTCCGGCTCCGATCTCGCCTCCCTCTCCATGCGGGCGGTGCGGGACGGCGCGGACTATGTCGTCAACGGGTCGAAAATATGGACGACCCATGCCCATCACGCCAACTGGATTTTTCTGCTGCTGCGGACTTCGATCGAGGAGCGCAAGCAGGACGGGCTGAGTTTCCTGCTCTGTCCGCTTGACCTGCCCGGCATCAGCATCCGGCCGATCCCGTCCATGTCTGGCGAGCATGAGGTGAACCAGGTCTTCTTCGACGATGTCCGCGTACCGGCTGGCAATCTGGTCGGAGATGAAGGCGGGGGCTGGGCCATGGCGCGCTATCTGCTCGGCTTTGAGCGAGGCGGACGCCCGTTCGCCGCCGGGCTGTGGCGACGCATGGCGGAAGCGCGCGCGATCGCGGCGGCGGAACCGGACGGGCGCGGGGGACGGTTGATCGACGATCCGGTCTTTCGCCATCGCCTCGCCCTTGTAGAGATAGCCCTGACGGCGGCGGACTGGACGGAACGGCGCTTTCGGCTGGCGCGCGGTGCTTCGGGCGCGATCGGCGTGGCGGAGGCGAGCCTGCTCAAGCTGCTTGCCAGCGAGCGCACGCAGGAGGTGCAGGCGCTAACGATGGAGTGCCTCGGCCCCTATGCCGCCGTCGATCAGCGGCCCGCGCTGCTGCCGGATGTGACCGACGCGGTGGTCGGTCCCGACTCGGCGCTGACGCCGACGGCCCGTTATCTCAACGGCCGCGCCTATACCATTTTCGGCGGCGCGAGCGAGGTGCAGCGGGACATATTGGCGCGCGTCGCGCTGGATCTGGGGTAAGCTATGGCCAATCCGAACCGAAGGCTGGAACATATCGTCGTGGTCGATTGGGGCCGGGGGATGGCGGCCGCGCTGATCGCAGCGCAGTTCGTGCATCTGGGCGCGACCGTGTGGTGCCGGGACGGGGGACCGGCAGACCCGTTCGACAGCCTTTATCCCGCCCATCCTTTCTGGCGAAAGGGCCAGCAACGCGCGACAGAAGCCCAATTGCCTGCGTTGCTCGAACGGGCGGACATCCTCATCGTCGGCGGCGAAGCCTTTCCCGGAATGCCGGCCGCGCCGGACATCGATGCGCTCCATCGCGACTATCCCGCTCTCATCATCCTCGATCTTGCCGCGCGCGCCGGCAAGGAGGAACGGCAGATCGATCTGCTGGCACAGGCGCGCTCAGGCATGTGTTTTGAGCAATTCTCCGACCGGCCGATGGCGTGGACCTACAAGGCGCCCACCTATGGCGCGATCTTTCAGGGGTTGACCGCATCGCTGATCGCGCTGATCGCCCGGCTCGACACGGGCCGGGGGCAAGTGGTGGGCACCTCGCTCGACCATGGCGCGTGCCTCACCACCATGCCGGATCGTCTGACGGTCGAGCGACCGGACGACACGAGCCGCGCGCGCATCCCCCATGACGTCCGTTCGTTGATCTTCCGGTGCAGGGACGGGCAGTTCATCCAGTTCACAATGCAGCGCCCCGGCGCCGTCGCGCGCGTCTATCGGGCGCTGGGAATCGATCGGGCGGTTGACCCGCTGGCGGCCGGGCACAAGCAGTTCCTTGCCGAACCGCGCAATTTCTTCGGCGACCACGACCTGTTCGCCGCTTATGTGGCCCGCCTTACCCGGGACGAGGTGCTGAAAGCATTCTGGGACAATGGCGTTGCCGCCGATGCCGTGCTGGAGCCGGGCGAATGTTGGAACGACGAGCAGACGCAGGTCAACGGCTGTATCCGGACGGGGGACGACGGGACGCAATGGGTGGGGCCGCCGATGCGTTTCGCCTGCGCCGACCGCCTGCCGGAACTGTCGCGTCCCGATCCGCAGCGGGGCGAGCAACCGCTGGCGGGCCTGCGCATCGTCGGCCTTGGCACGTTCATTGCCGGTCCCTTCGCGGGCCGGGTCTTTGCCGATCTGGGGGCCGATGTGGTGAAGGTGGACGCGCCGGCCGGCGATCCGAACCTGTTGGTCTATTCGGCCTGGACCGTCTGCAATTCCGGCAAGCGCAGCATCGTGGTGGACATGAAGGCGCCCGGCGGCCTCGAACTGGTCCATCGGCTGTGCGCCGGTGCGGACATCGTCCACTATAATTTCAGGCCGGGCGTGGCGGAACGGCTGGGCATCGATCCGGCCAGCCTGCGATCGCGCAATCCCGGGCAGATCGTTCTTCAGACCACGGCCTATGGATTGTCCGGCCCCAAGGCGGAAAACCCCGGCCTCGACCCGATCCTTCAGGGGATCGCCGGGCATGAGGTGCGCGCGGGCGGGGCAGGTAATGATCCCCTGTGGTTCCGCACGGCCGTGGTCGACTATGCGACAGGCAGCCTGGGGGCCGTGGCTCTGCTTATCGCGCTCTATCGCCTGCGCGGGGCGGGAGAGGTCTGCGATGCCGAGGTCAGCCTGCTCGACAGCGCGATCTTCATGCTGGCCGAAGCCGTGCGCGATTCGGATGGCGTGATCAGAGGCGCGCCCGCCAACGCGCCGGATCTGCTGGGAGGGGAGGCCCATGACCGGATCCACCGCACGACGGACGGCTGGATCGCCGTCGCCTTGCGCGGCGCTGCGATGCAGGCGAGGGCGGCCCCTATCCTGCCGCGGCTCGCGACGCTTTCCACGGCGGCGGCCTCGCAATTGCTGGAGGCGTCGGGCATATGGTCCGAGCCGGTGCGCCATCTGACGGCGGAGGCCTTTGCGGACGAACCGCTCGCCCGCCGCTTTTCCGACCCGCATTATGGCGAGTGCAGCGCGGTGGGATCGCTATTCTCCCTGTCGGGGGAGGCTGCGCCCTGCGCGGGACGGCCGCCGGTCTTTGGGCAGCATGGGCAGGAAATCCTCGCGGAACTGGGCTATGACGAGGGCGATGTCGCCGCGCTGGTTGCCAGCGGCGCGGTTCGGGGATGACGCGCCCGCCGGAACACCGGCTATCCACGCCTGTCCTGCGCGTCATGCTCTCGGACGGCATATTATGGCTGACCAAGCGCGATCCGGCCCGGCGCAACGGGATCAGCCTCGCCATGGCCGACGCGCTGATGGCGGCTATCGAGCATGCCCGTGGGGATCCGCAGGTGCGGGCGGTGGTGCTGGACGCCGAGGGGGGCTTTCATGGCAGCGCTGTGCTGGTGATGGAACTGGCGGACACTCCTCTCCATCTGACGCCGGAGGATTTCGCCCGGATCGAAGATATCGGGCATGGGTTGGGCGATGCGCTGTGGCGCCTCGACAAGCCTGTCATCGGCGTGGCCGGGGCGGGCGCGTTGGGCGGTGGGCTGGAACTGCTGATGCGTTGCGACTTCGTCTATTGCACGGATGGAGCGCAGTTCCGGCTGCCGGAGGTGAATTTCGGCTTTGTCGCGGCATGGGGCGGCACTCAGTTCGGGGGTAGGCTTCTGGCATTGCGGCGCGCGCAGGAAATGCTGCTGCTGGGGGACCGGCTGGACGGGCGACAGGCGGCTGCCGAGGGGCTGGTGACGGGCAGTTTCACCGACAAGGATGCGCTGGATCGCCATATCGGGAATGTCCTGACAAAGCTGCGGCAATGTTCGCCCGCGTCGCTGGCAGGCACGAAACGGGCCTTGCGCGCACTATGGGAACGCCCGCTGAGCGAAGGTTTGACCATCGAACGGCAATCCCAGATGGAAGCGCTGGCGACGGGGGATTTCCGCCTGGGATTGCAGGCTGCGGCGGCAGGCATGCGCTATGATTTCACCGCGCAGGCCCCCGTGCCGCGCAACTGACCGCTAGCTGTCTTTCGTATTGTCGCGCATCGAATCCTTCGTCTGGCGGCCGATCAACGATTCCCCGGAAAGCTGATTATGGGCATGGCCGAGCTGATGGAAGGCGAAGGCGCCATCCATGGCGGCCCGCTTGCCCTGCACATCGTCGATGAAGTTCATCATCTGCTTGGCGAGCGCCAGCGAGAAGCGGGAACGCGTGGCGAGGCGTTCGGCCACGGCCATGGCTTCCTCCATCAGCGTCTCCGGTTGGGCGAGCCGATTGACCATGCCGACCGCATAGGCGCGCTCAGCGTCCATCTTCTCGCCCATCAGCAGGAACTCCCGCGCGATGCGAGGCGACATTTCGAAGGCGTGCGCGAAATATTCGACGCCCGGCACGCCCATGGAAAGGGCAGGTTCCAGGAAAAAGGCGTCGCGAGAGGCGACGATGATGTCGCACATCCACGCCAGCATCAGCCCTCCGGCGATGCAGGCGCCCTGCACGGCGGCGATGGTGGGCTTCGGTAGTTCCCGCCAGCGGCGGCACATGCCGAGATAGACTTCCTGCTCTCGCACATATTGCTGTTCGACGCCGGGCTTGCCTACCGCGTTCCACCATGGCGTCCGGCGATCGGCAATGGGTATGTGGGAATCGCGTCCGGGGGTGCCGAGGTCGTGGCCGCCCGAGAAATTGCGGCCCGCGCCGCACAGGATGATCGCCGCCACGTCATCGTCCCCCGCCGCGCGCATCAGCGCGTCGTCAAGCGCATAGGTCATCTGATTGTTCTGCGCATTGCTGTAGCGCGGCCGGTTCATCGTGACGATCGCGACGGGGCCGCGGGTTTCGTAGAGGACGGGGGTTTCGGTTTCGTAGATAGGCTGGGGGTCCATCTCGCTCATGCTATGCCCTTCCTGTACGTGCATATTCGGTGCGGAAAGCGTCGCGGGTGATGAAGCTGTCGTCGCGCCGCGCCCGGAAATTGAGCATTTTCAGGCCATCCGGCCCCGCCATGAAGCTATAGAGGGTGCCGCCCTGCACGAACAGGGAAGAACCGGGGCCGACCGTCCTGTTGCCCAGTTTCATCGAACCGCCGAGGATATAGATGATCTCGTCCTCATGATGCGCGTGGACCTCGATATCCGCCCCGGGTTCATAGGCGATCTCGAACAGTTGCAGGGATTGCGCGTCGCCCTGTTCATGAAAGGCGACATGCGAAGCCTTCTCCGCCTCGCCCAGGCGCGGCAACAGATCGGGCGCGGCGACGTCCATGACGCTGAGCCAGTTCAGTGACGTCGCCTCATGCACTCTTACCCGGGCCATAAGCCTCTCCTTACCGATCAGGCGGCGTCGTTCTGCATAGCCCCGCCGCTTTCCATCAAAGCCTCGATCTCCCGGTCCGTCAGGCCGGCCTCGGCCAGCACGGCCCGCGTTTCCCATCCGAAGGGCTGGGCCGGTGCGCCGGTCGGGCCGGCGGCGCCGTCGAACAGGATGGTCGGCCGCATGGTGACGACATCGCCTTCCATCGGGTGCTGCTCCCGCCCGAACAGGCCGACATCGGTAAGGTGATCGTCGTCCACCAGACTGTCGAGCGTATGGCAAGGCATGGCGGGTACGTCGCTGGCCTCGAACCTCGCAAGCCATATGGCGCTCTCTTCCGTCAGCAACGCCTTGTCGCGCACGGCGAACCATTGTTCCAGATTGGCCATGCGATCAGCGACGGTCCGGAAGCGCGGATCGTCGGCCAGTTCGGCCTGCCCGATCGCGGTGAAAAAGGCGCGGGCCTGCCGATCGGTGTTGACCGTCACGCTGATCCACCCGTCGCGCGTTCTGAGCGGCGCGGCCCCCGGATCGAGCATCCGTTTGTCTCCGCTCGGCCCGATGGGAGGCACGAAGCTGGCGCAGGCGAGATGCTCCTGAAGGACGAAGGCAGCCATCGTCTCGAACATCGGAATTTCGATAGCGCTTCCCTGCCCTTGGCGTTGCCGCTCGAACAGGGCTGCTATGATCGCGCCGGCCGCGATCTCTCCGACGACATGGTCGCACAGGAGCAAGGGCACATAAGCTGCTTTGCCGTCGCGCCGTTCCATGACGCCTGCGACGCCAGACACGCCTTGCAGCACGCTGTCATAGGCGGGCAGCGGGCGATAGCGGCCGCCGGGACCGAAGCCCGTCACGGTGGCGTGAATAAGCGCCGGATGCTGCCGGCGCAGGCTTTGCGCATCGAGGCCGAGCCGCGTGAGCGCTGCGGGACGCATGTTGGAAAGGAGGACGTCCACTGTCCCGATCATCCGGCGCAGGGCGGCCAGTGCGTCGGGCTGCTTGAGATCAAGGGCGACCGCCCGTTTGCCCCGGTTGAAATGGAGATAGGCCCCGGAATGCTGACCCGTCGGCGACGTGCCGCCGAGGCTGCGCATCAGGTCGCCGCCGGGCGCCTCGACCTTGATGACGTCCGCGCCATATTGGGCGAGCCGGAGGCTGCATACCGGCCCGACGACAACGGAACTCAGATCGAGGATGCGCACGCCTTCGAGGGGGCGGGGGGCGGATGTAGGCGTCATGATAAAATCGACTCCGCGGCACGAACTCCTGAAGGGCCGCTGGCCCACATCGTCCAGCCCGCCTCCGTTTCCCGGCCGTTGAGCGTCACCGCCTCTCCGCAGAACAGCGGTGCGAGATTGCGCGCGGCGATGGTCTTGGCTTCTCGTCCCGTGGTCCGGCGAAAAAGTTCGAGCAGGAAGAGTTGCGTCAACCCGCCGTTGACGACGAGCGCGGGGAAGCCTTCCACATCTCTGGCATAAGGAAGGTCATAGTGGATGCGGTGCGGGTTGAAGCCGATCGCGGAATAGCGGAACAGGTGGATCTCGTCGGGACAAAAGGGCCGCGACACGGAAGCCGGTTCGGCGGACGCCCCCTGCGCGGCCATTTTCGGCGTCGCGTCGGGTGTCGTGGCGGCGGCGGAACGATAGATCATGTCCTCCTCCTCGACGATTGCGGGATCGCTATCGTCGCCGACGAAAATCTCCGCGCGCCGCGTGACGATCGTGATGGGACCGGACCGGCCTTCCTTGCTCGCGATATGTGCGACGGCCCGGCGGCGGCGCAGGCACGCGCCGATGGGGATCGGCCGGTGAAAGGACAAGCGGCGTCCGCCCAGCATGGCACGGGCATCCATCATGTCGAGGCCTTCGACCGGCGGGGGCGGCGGCAGGCCGTCGAAACCCAGATCGGACTGACGGTCGAGCCAGGTGAAACAGGCGAAATGCCAGCCATTGGGCAGATTCTGCCCTTCCCGGAATGTCGCGGGGTCGATGTCGAGCAGCGCGGCGATCTGGCGCACCGAGCGAAGGCTGCACAGATCCTCTTCCTCCTGAGTCTCGATGCCGGCCAATGTCGTCATGCCACGATCTTCCGGGCATGGAAGCGTTCGATCTCGGCGGTGGAATAGCCGATCTCGGAGAGAATATCGTGCGTGTTCTCACCGATTTGCGGCGGGCGGCGGACCGGGGCGAGGGGAGAGCGGGAAAGGTTGAACATCGGTGCGGTGCTGACGATGCGACCGAAGTGCGGATCGCTGACATCCGCGAAGAGGCCCGCGCGCACGGCCGCCGGATCGTCATCGATCGCGCCGGTATAGCGCGGCGCGGGCGCCGCCCAGACGTTGTTCGCAGCCAGCGCCTCGAGTGCCTGCTGCGTCGGCATCTGGCCGACCGCTTCCTCGATTCCGGCCTCGCATTCCGGTGAGATGGTGCCGTCCGGCGCTGCAAAGCCGAACATCGCCGCAAGATCGGCAACCATCTCCGGCGCGCGAGCCGAGATGCACAACCATCCGTCGCTCGCCTTGTAGAGCCGTTCGGCCGGGTTGTAGCCGAGTTGGTGCCGGGCGATGGGCGGTGCGCCGATGAATTGCCCGTCCGGCTGCTGGACAAGCTCGCTCATCAGGAAATGGGCGGTGTTGAGCAGGTTGACCTGCGCGTCGACCGAGAGGCCCGAGCGGCGATGCTCGTAGCTGGCGATCAGCAACGCGATCGTGCCCAGTGCGCCGGTGGTGTAGTCGACGACGGGATGGCGGATCCAGATGGGCGGATTGCCGACGCCGCCGTTACGGACCTCGATGCCGGTGACGGCCTGCGAGATCGGGTCCAGCCCCGGGAAAGTCGACTTGGGACCGGTGGTGCCATAGGCGGAGCATTCCAGCGTCACGGCATCGGGCGCGACCTTGCGCAAGGTCGCGGGATCGACGCCGATCCGTTCCGCCACGCCGGGCCGGAAATTATTGTAAATCATGTCGGCGCCGCGACAGAGGCGCAACAGGATATCCCGTCCCTCCGGCTGTTTGACGTCGATCACGATGCTGCGCTTGCCGGAGTTCGACACGACCCAGGCCGTATATACTTTGCTGTTAGGATCGCCGCCGGGGCCATCGACCTTGATGACATCCGCGCCGAGATCGACGAGAGCGCGGCTGACATAGGGACCGGCGATGAACGTGCCCATGGCGATAACCCGCTTGCCGGCCAGCGGCATGCGCGGCTCTGCCCGTACATTCGCCGCAGGGGTTCGATGGGCGCCCGGGGCCTGTGCGGCAGTCGAGAATCGGATCGGCGACCGTACCGAACGATGCCCGGTTTCGTCTTCGCCGATGATCGCATTGGCCGTGGACTGCTCGTCGTCCCAGCATTCGCCCGGTTCCAGCACGAGGTCGGCGCCGATGCTGTTGGCCCAAAAGGCCTTTAGCAGATCGTCGCGATCATGCTCGCGGACATATTGGTCGAACAGTTCGAAATCGCCGAAAAAGTCGCGGGGATCGGCATCCGGGCGCTTGGCGCCGGTATCGAGCGGATCGACCTCGCCCGGAATGCCGAGAACGGCATAGGTGCGGGCCAGCGCGCCGGGGCGCTGCATCGCGAACTGGATATATTTGCCGTCGCGCGCGGGGAAGATCAGCTGGCGGACATCATAGGGGATTTTGGCCAGCGAGCGGGCGTCTTCATGCTCGAAGGATATCCGGTCGGGCATGCACATCATCGCCGCACCATGCTGAAGGGACGCATGGACGATCTGGCCCGCCGCCTCATCCTCGCGCACGAGGAGGGCGGCCCACGCGCCGATCAATGCCTGCGCGAACTGGCCATAGCTTGGGCCGGGCAGAGCCCAGGCGAGGGGGCGATCGCTGTAATGCTCGAAGACAAGCCCGGACCGCGCCTGCGCCAGCAGGTCCACCGCGGGGACCGGATTGCCTTCCGCATCGACGCCGCCGTCCAGCTGGATCACGATGGCGCGCGGATTGGCGCGGCTGATTGCATGCGCATCGAACGGCTGGTCAAGGCCCGGATAATCCTCTCCGCCCACGATGACGATATCGGCCTGGGCGATGGCTGCGCCGACGGCATCGGCGTCGATGGGCCGGGCACCGCGGCGCAAGGTGGCATAGGCCGGATAGACGCGGTAAAAAGGCTCGTCGGCCGGTTCCCACCGATCGACCTGCATGCCGAGTTGAAGGAAATGGCGCGCAATCAGCGCCGCTGCCAGGCCGAGGCCGAGGTCGAGCACTCTCAGATTTTCTACCGCGTTGAGATCAGCCACCACATCCTCGCGCATTGTCGTTTTCGTCGTTTTCAGACCTTTCGGCCTGACTGTTATACTATATGTTATTTATATCTACCAATTGGTATGAGTCAACCGGGGTTGCCATTCTCCGGTATTTCCCCCAACGGTATGAAAACATACCAACCAAACATACGCAATGGCGCAACAGCGGGAATGGGGCAGTGAAAGGCACGATCAAGGATCAGGTACGCAACCTCAAGAGGGAGAGCATCTTGGACGTGTCCTCCACCCTGTTTTTCGAACAGGGTTATCATGGCACGAGCATAGAAAGCATTTGCGCCGAATTGAGCGTGACCAAGCCGTTCATCTATTATCATTTCACCAAGAAGGACGACATCCTCCACGCCATCTACCTCTCATCGGTCGAATGCGCGCTGGAATCCATTCGCAAGGCGCGGGAAACCGGGGACACGCCGCAGCGGCAGATCATTTTGTTCGTGGAGGAATATGTCGGCCTCGCCACCTCGAAGATGCAGCCGCGCATAGCGCTCAACTCTCGCGAGAAGGGGCTGCTGCCCAAGGAAATGATGCGCGACGTCAATCATGCCAAGCGCGTCTTTCTGAACGAGGTCACGGATATGGTGCGCGACGGCGCCGAGGCCGGCGCTTTCGATGTCGCCACCGTGGAACTCGCGGCGCAGTCGTTGCTTGGCCTGCTCAACTGGGTCGTGACCTGGTATCGACCGGGCGACAAGCTGTCGCCGGAGGACATCGCCCGCGACCTTTCCATAACGGCGCAGCGCATGATGGGGGTACGGCTGACCGCGCAGGGCGATCCGGCCTGAGGCCTCCGGGAATCGGGCGACCGCCCCCGCCCGCTGGGCATTGGCCGCCCCGCCCGCCCGGCCATGGGATGGGCCGGGCGGCATGATCCGTCAGGCCACGGCGGTTTGCGCGTCGCCCGCAAAGGCGCCCTGGCCGAAATGCGGCATCACGTCCTGAGCGAAGCGACGCAGGCTTTGCTGGCGAACATGCGATGGCAGGCCGACGCTCGCCGACTGGATGATGAGATAGTTGAAGCCGATCTCGCGCAGCCGCTCGACCCGCTCGATCACCTGCTGCGGCGTGCCGACGAGCTGCATGTTGATATAGGGGTCGAGATTCGCCGGATCCTGAAACTTCCGCAAGGTTTCGAACATTTTCTGGAAGGCGGCATAACCGACTTCCTGGCTGAAATCGCGTTTGTCCGACTCATAATGCTTCACCTGTTCGATGAAGGTGATGGGGAGATATTCCTTCGCCTCGGCGACCGCCTCCTCATAGCTGTCGGCGATAAAGCATTTGATCTGTAGCGGAATGTTGACGTCGGTCGACATGCCGAGTTCCTCGGCCCGCTGCTTCCAGTTGGTGACAATGCCCTCGAGATAACGGTCGGGAAAATTGGCGAGGCAGAGAGGCGGCACTCCCATTTCCGCCGCGCGCCCCGCCTTCGCCGGATCGCCGATGGCGGAATAGAAAGTGGCCTGCCGCGCAGCGCCGGGATACAGCGTTACTTCGCGGTCCATTCGATAATAGTCGCCCTGGAACTGGAAGGGTTGAGGGCCATAGGCGCTCTGAATGAAGCGCAGCCCTTCTTCCAGCATCTCCCGGCCATGATCCTGATCGATGCCGAACGCTTCATATTCGAGCTTGGCATTGCCCCGGCCAATGCCGATGTGCAGTTCGCGATCGGTCAGGTGCGAGAGCATGTTCAGTTCCGACACGACGCGAAGCGGCTGATACCAGGGCAGCACGAGAACGCCGGTGCCAAGGCCCAGCTTCGGGCAGTGGGCCGCAATATGCGACAGGAACAGCAGCGGGCTGGGCGCGGGATAATAGTTGCTGAAATGATGTTCCAGCATGAACACCGCATCATAGCCGAGGGCCTCGCCAAGCTTCGCGTCCTCCACCACTTCCCGGTACATGGTCGTCTGGTCATCGGTGATGTTCACCGGTCCCACCTGAAAGCCAAATTTCATCGGACGTTGCGCGGTCATACCAAATTCTCCCGTAATATACCAACTAGTATAAAAAGAGACATATCAGTAAGTCAATCGCCAAAACGCCATTCGCTGACGCCGTCGGTTGCGAAATCGATCCGGCCGTCCCGTCCCACCGGCTCCCGGCCGATGTCCAGTAACGCTGCAATCTGGTCGGCGTGGTCGGCGGAAACCCGCGCGATGGTGCGGCCCCCCGAAGGCGTGCGGGCAATGACGATGCCATGGCGCGGCTGGCCCGCCCGATCGAACAGGACCGTATAGGTTTCGACGATCGCCGGGCCGCGATAAGTCTCTTCGACGGGACCATCGAAGCATTGCCGGGGCGGCGCGACACAATGTTCGTCCGGCAAAGGGCCTTCGCCCGGAAAGGTCGCGAGCAAGAGCGCGTGATGCTTGGTCACATAGCCGCCCTGACCATAGAGCAGCCCGGTCGATCGTTCCTTGCGCGCGCGCAACGCCTGAGTCATCGCAACGGCGGCGTGAGTCATGTAGTTGTTGAGCGGCGCGCCGAAGAAGGTCAGGCCGCCCGTGACGCTGATCGGTTGCGCGGCGGCGCGTCCCAGATATCGCCGGGCCATTTTGGGCACGACGGGAAAACAGCTGTAGAGTTCGACCAGATCGAAACCCCGATCCCCGGCCAGCGATGTCATCCCGTCCAGCACATGAGCCATTGCCGGGGCGGCGGTGAAACTCTCGCGTTCGAGGAGATCATCCGGCTCTGCCGCGGCGCGCCCTCCCAGAATGTAGACGAACCGTGCCGGGTCAAGGCCTGCCGCCAACGCCGCGCCATGGCTGGCGAGGATCACCGCCGCGCCCTGATTCACGAGGGGGTTGGCCACCATCAGCTTGGAATAGGGCCAGGCGATCGGGCGGTTGTCGGGCGTCGGCGTTGCGATTTCATCGGGCGAGAAGGCGCGTGTGCTCCAGGCGCAGTCACGCCCGGCGGCAATGGCGGACAGACCGGCCCAGAGCAGGGCGGACTCTTGCTGCGCCTCCATGAAAGGCAAGCGCCACCCTGCCCGAGTCGCATTTTCATAGAGGGGGTAGACGTTGATCGGCATGGCCGCCTCGAGCGCCCTGGTCACAGGGCGCTGCGCGTCGCCGGCGCGCGGTCCGGGCGTCCCGGCGTCGGCGGCGGGCCATGGCGGAACATGCCCTTCGCGCGCCGCGCGGCGCACGCTGCTTTGCGCTTCTCCGCCGACCACGGCCGCCGTCGCTATCTCACCGGACTGGATGCGGAGCGCGGCGCGATGGATATGCCGCATCGGCGATTCGCCGCCGACCGGGCCATTGTCCGTCGCGCCCGGCTGGATGCCGAGCAGTTCGGCGACCCGGCCCGCCGCGTCGGCATAAGGCCAGGACACCTCGTTGATCGTGTCCAGCCGATCGAGCCGTTGCAGCAGCGCGCCGCCGCTGTCTGCCTCCGCTGCGCGAAGCGCGTCGGCCATGAGGCGGGCAGGCTCGCGGCCGATGCCGGATGCCGGGCGATCGACAACTTCGCCCACGCCGACGATGACCGGCATATGCGGGTCGATATCCGTCACGGCGCGACATCCTCAATCCGGCCCGGCGACCAGGTGAGCGGCTGATCCTTCTCGAGAAGGTTGGCGCGCGCGAAACTCAGAAAGTCATGGCCGCGCACCAGCCGCGCATTAAGGGTCAGTTCTTGCGCGAGCGCGGCGGCCAGATCGGTTGCCGCCGCCCCCTGTTCCAGCAATGCCCATGTCGCGAGAGTCGCGGTGGGCGAGGCCCGACGAATGGCGCCGAGTTGCTTGGCGGCCCATGGTGATGGGTCCGCTTCCAGGGCTGCGATAACGGCGGGGAGATCGCCGCCGCCGAACAGGCGATGGGCGTCCCCATCCGGTTCGGCGGGCACGGGGGCGGGAATGATGCTGGCCATCGCTTCCCGGTTGTTGAGAATCTTGTCTACAAAAGCGGGAAGGTCGCCGCTGTCGATGCATAGGTCAGCCAGGCCACGGCGCACGCAATCGGCGCCCATCACTTTCGCCCCGGTGAGGGCCAGCCAACGCCCCGTGAAGCCGGGGAGGCGCGGCAGAAACCAGCTTGCCCCGACATCGGGGGCCATCCCGACCATCGTCTCCATGAAGGCGAGCATGGTGCGTTCGGTTACGATACGATGGCGCGCGGGCAGCAGAAGCCCAAGACCGCCGCCGATGACTGCCCCGTCGGCTATCGTGACGACGGGCTTGGGGAAGTCATGAATCGCGGCGTTCATCGCATATTGGCGGCGGAAATAATCGCGCGCCCATTCTCCATCCGCGCGACCGCTTTTCGCGAGGCCAAGGGCATCGCCGCCCACGCAGAAGCCGCGTTCGCCGACATGATCTATGAGCACCAGCGCAACCGCCTCGTCGCGTGCAAATGCGTCGAGAGCCGCGCTGATGGAATCGATGGCGGCCGAGGTCATGGCATTGCCGGTTGCGGGGCTGTTCAGGCGAATGCGTCCGGCCGCGCCTTCCCGCGTCACTAGGATCGGGTCTTCCATCAAGAATCTCCTTTAAAGAGCGGAATGCGCGATCGGCGTCATCGCCGATCGCGCGTCGTCATCGAGGCTCGGCGGAGCGCTGCGGGCGTGACGCGCGGCGAGCAGATATTGGACGGCCGCCCAGAAAAAGGCGGCGATGATGATCGTGAGGGAATAGCGAAGGCCGTGGAAGGAGGCGGTGGCGCACGCGATCTGGTCGGCGGGTGCGACGGCTCTGCCACCGGGGCAGGCGACGGCGAAATCCCCGTGATAGGAAAGCGCGGCGAACGCGTCGCTCGCAATGCCCGCGAGCGTCGGGCCGAGGCCGAGGCCGATCACGGTGGTCATCAGGAGGACCACGGCGGATGCGGATGCGCGCAGCGTCGGCGGAACGCGGTTCTGGATGACGGCCAGACTGGGCGCCATCGCGATGTTGAAGAACAGCGATCCGGTGACGAAGAAAGGGATATAGCCGGCATAGCCGGGCTGATAGATGGCGCTCATCAGCAGCACGGCGGCGACGATATAGCTCATGGACGGCAGCCATGCGTACCAGCGGGCGTCCCGCGCGCCCAGATGGCCGGTGATCCAGCCGCCCAGCGCGGATCCTGCAATGCCGGTGGCGCCCCAGGACAGGCCGAATATGCTCGCGGCGGGCAGGAGGTCGAGATCATAGGCCCGCATGAGGAACGGCACCGAGAAGGTGGATATGCCATAGAGGCCGATGGCTGCGGCGGACATGGCCAGCGCTATATGGACGAACAGCCGGTCCTTGACGAAAATCCGTATCGCGGCCGTGGTGGAATAACCGGACGTTCGCGTCTCGACCGGATCATAGCGGCCGCGTTGCGGTTCGCGCACCGTCATGAGGATGATGAGCGCGAGCAGGATGCCGGGCAGGCCGACGGCGATCAAACCCATCCGCCAGCCCAGTTCCTGGGCGATGAACCCGCCGCCCAGCGTTCCGGCCAATATGCCGACCGGCACGCCCGCCGCATAAAGTCCATAGGCGAAAGCGCGCTCCTCGCGCGGGTAAAGGTCTGCGATCATGCTGTGGGCCGTGGGCGTGCAGCCCGCTTCGCCGACGCCGACGCCGATGCGGAACAGCATGAGCTGGAGGAAGCTGCCCGCGATCCCGCCCAGGGCGGTCATCACCGACCAGAGGCCGAGACAGGCGGCCATCAGATTCTTGCGCGAGGTGCGATCGGCCAGTCGCGCGATGGGAATGCCGATCACCGCGTAGAAGACGACGAAGGCGAGGCCGTTCAACAATCCGATCTGCGTGTCGCTCAGCTTCAGCGCATGTTTGATCGGTTCGCCGAGCACGCCGAAAGCGATGCGATCGATATAGTTGGAAACATAACAAAGCATGAGGATAAACAGGATATATCCCCTGCCTTTGGTCGCACCGTCCACATCCTGTCTCCTTATGCCATCCCGTGTCGGGGGCTGCCGCTTCAATTCTGGATCAGGCGCCGTATTTCCGCGCCGGCGAAGGCCAATGCATCCCGCGCTCCTTCGATAGCCACGGGCATGGTGGCAAAGCCATGCGCCATGTCCGCGAAGAGGCGCGTGGCCACGGCCACTCCCGCGTTGCGCAGCGCCTCGCCATAGGCCAGCCCTTCGCTGAGCAGAGGGTCATGCCCGGCGTGCACGAGGATGGCAGGGGGCAGGGTGGACAGGTCGTCCGCGCGCAACGGCGACAGTTCGGCCAGTCTGCGGTCGCTCTGCGCGCCGGTATAATGGTCCCAGAACCACAGCATCGTCCGCCGGTCGAGCATGGGGCCTTCCGCGAAGCGTTCATAGCTGGCGGTCGCGAAGTCGCAGTCGGCAACCGGATAGGCGAGATATTGCCCCTCGATCCGCTCACCCCGCCGAACGGCGCGGCCGGTCAGAACGGTCGCGATATTGGCGCCCGCACTATCCCCTGCGAGGATAAGGGGGAGGTTCGCGCCGATCAAGTTCGGCAGGCTTTCCCGGCACCACGCCAACGCCGTTTCCCCATCCTCCAGCGCGGCCGGATAGGGATGTTCGGGAGCGAGCCTGTAGTCGATCAGCACCACCGCGCATCCGCTTTCCGCGACCAGATGCCGGGCGACAGGCAGCATTTGCCGCGCGTTTCCCAAGACCCAACCGCCGCCATGGAAATAGAGGATCACGCCGATGGGCCGGTGCGGCGCCACCAGGATCAGCGGCACGTCTCCCTGCTGCCCATGGGCGACGTGGTTTTCTTCCCGATCGGCGTCGGGGCCGCCGACATCCAGCCCTTCCATCGCGTCGATCGCGGCGCGCGCGATGTCCGGATCGAGCGACCACAAGGGAGGCGCGGCGGCCATGGCGTCCGCCACGACCTGCATCTGCGGATGCAGTGGAACATCGTTCATGGCTTCAGTCCGCGAGATAGGCGGTGATGGTCTTGGTCTCGGTATAGGCCAGCACGCCTTCCTCACCGACCTCGCGGCCCCATCCCGATTGCTTCAGTCCGCCGAAGGGCGCTGCGGGATCGCTGATGCCGTGGGCGTTGATCCAGACAGTGCCCGCCTGCAACCGTTCTGCCGTGAGGTGCGCCCGGCTTATGTCGCGCGTCCAGACGCTTGCCGCGAGGCCGTAGGTGGTGTCGTTCGCCTGACGCACGACATCGTCTATGTCCTTGAACGGCGTGGCGACGACCACGGGACCGAATATCTCCTCTTTGACGATGCGGGCGTCGGGCCGGGTGTTGACGAAGACCGTCGGCTCAACGAAATAACCGCTGTCGCCGTGCCGCTTGCCGCCCGCGATGACCTCGCCGCCGTCCTCAATCCCGGCGTCGATATAGCCCAGAACGCGATCCTGCTGGGCCTTGGACACCAGCGGACCGATCATGGTGTCGGCCTTGCGGCCATTGCCGATCGGGAAGGCCTTGGCCGATGCGACCACGGCTTCGATGACCTTGTCGAAAGCGCTCTGCTCGACATAGAGCCGCGATGCGGCGACGCAGACCTGTCCGCTGTTGAAGAAGACGGCCAGTGCCGCGCCGGGGCCGGCGCGTTCAAGGTCGGCATCGCCGAAAACGATGCTGGGCGATTTGCCGCCCAGTTCCAGCGCGACCCGTTTCAGATCGCGTGAAGCGGTCTGCACGATCGATTTGCCGACGCTGGTCGATCCGGTGAAGGCAATCTTGTTGACGTCGGGATGTTCGACCAGCGCCTGTCCGGCCTCATGACCCAATCCGGTCACGACGTTCAGCACGCCTTCCGGCAGTCCCGCCTCCAGTGCCAGTTCGCCAAGACGCAGCGCGGTGAGGGGCGTGACTTCGGAAGGCTTCAGGACCACCGTGCACCCCGCAGCCAGTGCCGTCGCGACCTTCCATGCGGCCATGGAGAGCGGGAAGTTCCACGGGACGATGGCGCCGACCACGCCTATCGGCTCGCGCCGTGAGTAGCTCAGGAAGCGGCGCGGGTCGGCGGCGATGGGAAAGGTCCGCCCGTGGATCTTCGTGCACCAACCCGACATGTAGCGGAATATGTCGACGGCCGAGGGTATGTCGATCATGCGCGCATGGGCGACCGCCTTGCCATTGTCATAGCTTTCCAGCATCGCCAGTTCCTCGGCATTTTCCTCCAGCTTGTCCGCGATGCGTTCAAGCAATTGCGACCGGTCGAGGAGGCGCATGCGCGACCAGACAGGATTTTCGAAGGCGGCGCGGGCGCGGCGAACGGCGAGGTCCACATCCTGAACGCCTGCTGCGGGGATATGGGCTATGATGCTGCCGTCCGAGGGATCTTCGACCGCGAAGGTCCGGCCGCTGGCGGCCATCGGGCGATCGTGGCCGATCACCATCCCGGTCTGCGGAAGGCGTATGGGGGCATGTGCGTTCATGGTCGCTCTCCTTCATGTTCCGTGCCATTGCACGGCCCTCGATCGATCGGCGGGGCGGGTCGAATCATGTCCCGGGACGGTCACCGACAGATTGCGCTTGAACATAGCGCCCGCCTCAGTAATGTTAAGTAGATAATTATACCGATTGGAATAAAATAGCCATTATGTCGCAAGGAGGAATGCGTGGGAAGAGGCTTCGCAATGGGCGCTGAGCGGATGTCGGACGGGATGGTGCGGACGAGACGGGCGAGGCTGGCGACGCTGGCGATCGCCGGCGGCCTGTCCTTGTTGGCGCTGGCCCTTTCCGCTTGCCAGCCGGCGTCGCAGTCGCATGAATCGGCCTCCGCGACGATCGACGAGAGTTTCGGCAAGCGTATCGTGAATGCCGATTCGGAGCCGCAGAACTGGCTTTCTACCGGCCGTGGCTATGACGAGACCCGGTTCAGTCCGCTCGATGAGATCAATGACGGCAATATCGGCCGGTTGAAGCTGGCCTGGTCCTACGACCTCGATACCGACCGGGGGCAGGAGGCGACCCCGCTTGCCGTCGACGGCAAGCTTTATACCACCAGCGCCTGGTCGAAGGTGCAGGCGTTCGATGCCGCCACGGGCAAGCTGCTCTGGCAGTTCGATCCCAAGGTTCCGGGGGCGGCGGCGGTCAAGGCGTGCTGCGATGTCGTCAATCGCGGTGTCGCTTATTGGGATGGCAAGGTCTATGTCGGCACCCTTGACGGCCGGCTGATCGCCATCGATACGGCCAGCGGCCAGCCGGTGTGGTCGGTCCAGACGACCGATCCGGCGACGAACAACACCATCACCGGCGCGCCGCGTATCGTGAAGGGGCGCGTCATCATCGGCAATGGCGGCGCGGAACTGGGCGCGCGCGGCTATGTCACCGCCTATGACGCGGCGACCGGCAACAAGGTCTGGCGCTTCTACACCGTGCCGGGCGACCCCGCGAAACCCGATGGCGAGGTGTCCGACAAACCGCTGCGCGACCTTGCGGTCAAGACATGGGCGGGGAAATGGTGGACGCATGAGGATGGCGGCGGCGGCGGCGGCACGGCCTGGGATTCGATGGCCTATGACCCGGAACTCGACCTCCTCTATATCGGCACCGGCAATGCGTCCTATTGGAACAAGGCCCATCGTTCGCCGGGGGACGGCGATAATCTGTTCGTCGCGTCGGTTCTCGCGCTGCGTCCGTCGACCGGCGAATATGTCTGGCATTATCAGGAAACGCCGGGCGACCAGTGGGATTATACGTCCACCCAGAACATGATCCTTACGACGCTGACCATCGGGGGGCAGGCGCGCAAGGTGTTGATGCACGCGCCGAAGAACGGCTATTTCTATGTGCTGGACCGGGCAACCGGCAAGGTGATTTCGGCCAAACCCTATATCCCGCTCAACTGGTCGACAGGGCTGGATGCGAACGGGCGGCCGCAGATCGTGCCCGAGGCGCGGTACGACAAGACCGGAAAGCCCTGGGTCGCCATGCCGTCCGGGATCGGCGGCCATAACTGGCAGCCCATGGCCTTCAGCCCGAAGACGGGGCTGGTCTATATCCCCGCGCAGGAGGTGCCGGGCGTCTATCAGGGCGACCCGCAGTTCAAGCGGCGGGCGATCGGAATGAACCTCGGCACCGATCTCAACAATCTGGACGGACCGAAGGATGCCGCGGCTCTGGCGGCGGCGCGCAAGATCCCGAAGGGTTTTCTGCTTGCATGGGATCCGGTGGCCCAGAAACAGGCATGGCGCGCGCCCAATCCCGGCTTCGTCAACGGCGGTGCGCTCGCGACGGCCGGCAATCTGGTGTTCCAGGGCGACATGGACGGGATGTTCAACGCCTATGATGCGGCATCCGGCAAGAAGCTCTGGTCGTTCGACGGGCAGAGCGGCATCCTGGCGGCACCCATCAGCTATCGTGTCGGCAATCGGCAATATGTGACCGTGCTTGCCGGCTTTGGTGGAGCCGCCGCCATGGTCGGCGGCGAGGCGCTATGGGGCAAGAACGGTCCGCGCAAGAACAAGAGCCGGGTGCTGACCTTCATGCTGGATGGCAAGGCGCCTGCTCTGCCTCCGTTCAAGCCGGCTCCCCTGCCGCCCCTGAACCCGCCCGCACAGTTCGGCGATGCAGCCATGATCGCCGAAGGCAGGATGCTATACCTCAATAGCTGCGCGACCTGTCACGGGTCCGGCGCTGTCAGCACGGGCATCACGCCTGATCTGCGCCACTCCGGCACCATCGCTGACAAGGACGCATTTTATGCGGTCGTGGGCGAGGGCATTTTGACGGAACGCGGCATGGTGAGTTTCGCGGAAAATTATGACTCCGCCGAAATAGAAATGATCCGCGCTTACCTAATCGCCCGTGCGCGAGAGAGCGCCGGATCGCGATGACATGAAATAAGTATCGGAAATATATAGATTATATCGAAATCACGGGAGACGCAAAAAAAGCTTCACATCACTTATACTGTTTGGTATAAAAATATTGGATTCGGTACAAATTAGCCAGATAATGGGGTTGGACCCGCATTTCGTACCGTACAGGAGAGGGAGGAAGTTTATGCAGCGTGTCCGGATTATCGCTCTGGCGATGGCGAGTACGACGGTCGTTCCAGCCTATGCACAGGACGCCGCCCCGCAGGCGGAGAGCGCCAGCGTCGTGAACGACATCGTCGTGACCGCGCAGCGCCGATCGCAGCGCGCGGTGGAGGTGCCGATCACCATCACCTCGGCAACGTCGGAGCAGTTGACGACGCAGGGTGTGCAGACCACCCTCGACATTTACAAGGTCGCGCCGGCGGTTCAGGTCACGCATAACGGCGTGTGGATCGAGCCGGCCATTCGCGGCGTCACCAGCCGCGTCGGCGAGAATAGCGTCGCGGTCTATATCGATGGCATCTATAACCCCAGCAAGGTTTCCGCCGCGACGGAATTCAGCAATGTCCAGCAAGTCGATGTGCTGAAAGGGCCGCAGGGCACTCTCTTCGGTCGCAACGCCACCGGCGGCGCCATCCTCATCACCACGCGCGATCCGTCGCAGGACTTCACCCTGAACGCATCGGCCGGCATCGAGGAACGAGGAGGCCGGTTCGGTTCGGCTTATCTGAGCGATGGCATCACGGACAATCTCGCATTCGATGTGTCTGCCTATTATCGCGAGAATGACGGCTGGGTGAAAGAGGGCAAGGCGCCCGATCCCGGTGGCAACCAGGCGTTGCCGGTCGGCACGCCGCTCAACGCCGTCAAGCGTTTCGGGGTGCGCAGCAAGCTGCTCTGGACGCCCGGTGACGCAACGCGCGTCACATTGGCCGGTGAGCATGGCCATTTGTCCGACGCTGGCGCCGTTATCTATCAGCATCAGTCCAATTCGCTCGTCGCGCCGGGCGTGTATAGCTACAAGCCCTATACCGCCTATGTGAATCAGGCGCCGGTCAACAAGGCCACCTGGGACGCGGTCACGCTGAAGATCGAGCATGATTTCACGGACGACCTGAAGCTGACGTCCGCCAGTTCGTGGCGCGATGAGCATAATTTCATTTCGGTGGACGTCGATCAGACCATGCAGGAGGCGCCGAATATTCTGGCATCCTGGGACTCGACGGAAAAGACGATCTCGCAGGAGTTCAACCTCGCCTATTCGAGCGGCAGCATCGAAGCGGTGGCCGGCCTCTTCCTCTATCGCAGCAAGTTCGCCAAGGACTATATCAGCGTCGATCAGATCTCGCGGCAGAACATCACCGCGGTCGCTCCGTTCGTCGATGTGACGTTCAATCTGTCCGACAAGTTCTCGGTCATCGGCGGCCTGCGCTATAGCTATGAAAAGCGCAAATTCTTCTACAATGCGCCGCGCACCGGACCATCGACCGTCGCCTTCGAATCCAGCGTAAGCTATGAGGATGTGTCCCCGCGCATCGTCCTGCGCTATGCCCCGACGCCGGGATCGAGCGTCTATGCGTCCTACAGCAAAGGCTTCAAGAGCGGCCTGTTCAATACGGACGCTACCGGCCTCGCCGCGCCCACGGACCCGGCGGCGCAGCCTCTCAAACCCGAGAAGCTGGATGCGTTCGAGATCGGGTACAAGATGGCGAACTCCATCGTGAATCTGTCGCTCGCCAGCTATTATTATAACTGGAAAAATATTCAGGTTTCCCGATACACCAATCAGAACACTATCTATGAAAACGCCGCATCGGCCGAAGTTTATGGCATAGAGGCGCAGGTCGGCCTCAAGCTTGCCCGTGGTCTGGAAATTCAGGCAAACGGCGCGTGGACCCATGGACGTTACAAGCGCTTCCCCAATTCCTCGGCCTCGCTGCCGGAGACGCCGGGCGACCCCAATAGCCCGCTGACGATCACCGAATCGCAAGATGTATCTGGCCGGCGTCTGATCCGTACGCCCGACTGGTCGGGCAACCTCGCGATCAACTACACGATCGAAAGCGACATAGGCGATTTCACGCTCAGCCCCAGCGTCTATTATACCAGCCGCTTTGCGCCGAACTCGATCCATCTTGATCCGGTAACGGGGCAGCCGGATCGCGAGACGCCGCCACGAGCCATTGCCAATGCGACGATCGCCTACACGCCCAACGAAAAGTTCACCCTGACGGTCTATGCGCGAAATCTGTTCGACAAGACCTATTTCTCGGACCTCGATGTCAATACGCTCGGCTATTATGGTTTGAATGGCGAGCCTCGCACCGTCGGTTTCCGGATCGACTATAAATATTGACCCCATATATTCCCGGGCCGGATTTCGGCCCGGCCCGGGGATCGTCGCGAAGAAAGGATAAAGCATGACGGTAAGCCAGTCGAACCTCGGCACCGAGGTGGAGGCAGTGGTTGTCGGCGCGGGTTTCGCCGGCTTGTACATGCTGCATCGACTGCGCGAACTGGGCATGACTGTGCGTGTATTCGAAGCTGGCCCCGACGTGGGCGGCACATGGTATTGGAACCGCTATCCGGGCGCACGCTGCGATGTCGCCAGCGTCGAATATTGCTATAGCTTCTCGCCGGAACTGGATCGCGAATGGAACTGGAGCGAACGCTTCGCCACCCAGCCCGAAATTCTGGAATATATCCGCTTTGTTGCGGATCGGTTCGACCTTCGCAAGGACATCACCTTCCATACCCGGGTCGAGACGGCTGTCTATGATGAGGCCGCCGCGCGCTGGACCGTGACGACATCGAGCGGCGAGACGGTGTCTGCGCGCTATTGCATCATGGCGACCGGCTGCCTGTCGGTGCCGACCCTGCCATCGATCGAGGGCGTGGCGAGTTTCGCCGGCGAGGTCTATCATACCGCGGCATGGCCCGAGGGCGGGGCGGCGCTGGAGGGCAAGCGCGTCGGCGTGATCGGGACTGGCTCGTCGGGTTGTCAGCTCATTCCGGAAATCGCGCCGGAGGTCGGCGACCTGTATATTTTCCAGCGCACGCCCAACCATTGCCTGCCAGCGCGCAACCGGCCGATGGAACAGGATTATTATCAGCGGATCAAGGGGCGCTATGCCGATGTTCGGCGCAAGTGGCGGTCATCCCCGCTCGGCACCAGCTGGCCGTCGGGCAACAGTTCCGCTCTCGATGTGCCTTCGGTGGAACGCGAGGCGGCCTATGAATATCATTGGACCATCGGCGGGGCGAGCTTCGTGGCCGCATTCGACGATATTTTCGTCGATATCGATGCGAGCCGCACGGCGTCCGACTTCATCGCGCGCAAGATCCGGTCGATCGTGACCGACCCGGACGTCGCCGAGCAGTTGGTGCCGAAGGATCATCCCATCGGGTCCAAGCGTGTAGCGCTGGTTTCGGACTATTACGAAACCTTCAACCGTCCGAACGTCCATCTGGTGAGCGGCGACCGCGCGCCCATCGACCGCATCACGCCCGCCGGGGTCGTGGCCGGCGGCGAGGAAATAGCGCTCGACGTTCTGGTTTATGCAACGGGCTTCGATGCGATCACCGGCGCGCTGCTGGCGGTCGATATTCGGGGCCGCGACGGTCGATCGCTGAGGGAAATGTGGGCGGATGGCCCCGAGGCCTATCTGGGCGTGGCCATCGCTGGCCTGCCCAATCTCTTCATAATCACCGGCCCGGGCAGTCCGTCCGTGCTGAGCAATGTCGTGAATTCGATCGAGCAGCATGTCGAATGGATCGGCGAATGCCTGGCCTTCATGCGCAGCAGCAATATCGAGGAGATCGAAGCCGATCTCGACGCGCAGACCGCATGGATGCAGCACACCGACGATGTCGCCCAAATGACGCTCTTCCCCCGGGCCAAGTCCTGGTATTCCGGCGACAATGTCGAAGGCAAGCCGCGTCGCTTCGCACCCTATGTCGGCGGTCATGCCACTTATGCGGAAAAGCTGGCCGCGGTACGGGACAACGGCTATGAAGGCTTCCGCTTCAAGGCCGAGGAGCCTGTCCGCGCGCAGGCCTGATCGACGGCGGCGATGGTCGGGTCGGACCTGTTCAACGGCCGCGCGGCGTTGGTGACGGGCAGCAAATATCGGGCCGGTGGCGGCAATTCCGCCCGGCCCTGAAAGAAAGGCGATCTTCATGGCCATGGCACAATATTATGAACTGAACGCGGCGGAGGGGCAGGAGCAAGCGTTGCGCGCGGCGCTGGAGGGGCTTTCGGCCGCCCTTGCCGGGCAGCCGGGCAGCTTGCGCCGGGATCTTCTGGTGGATGAGGCCGATTGTCGCTGCTTCGTCTTTATCGAATATTGGGAAACCGCAGACGCGCAAAAGGCGGCGGGCGCCGCATTGGGTAAAGACCTGTTCGCGTCCATCATGGCCACGCTGGCCGGGCCGCCCGTCATGAGGCGTTTCAGCGCCGGCTGAACGGCGGCGACGGGCGTAGTGGGGAAGAAGGGGGAGCCATGATCTGTCGTCATGGCTCCCCCCCCCCCCTTTATTCATACGGCGATGGTGATGAGTTCATCCACCACGGTGCGCGGCGCGAAGGTCGAGCGCGTATCGGTAATTCTGGGCAGCAGCGCAGCAAAAATTTCCTCGTCCGCCGGGATGGCGAAGCCGCCGAGCGTGACGGAAAGGACGACCTTGGCGAAGCGGCCCGCGCCCGCGCTCACGACCTCGCCGTTCAATGCGCATTCCTCCCGGGTAAGATAGGTGACGGCCGGCACCACCATATCCACGGCGAACAGGGAGGGGTCGAGTATCGGGTGATCCTCGAACAGGCCCGTTGTGGCGGGGGTGGCGGCGATGTAAGACAGGATGTTGGCGCAGATGTTGCGATCGAGATTGCCGATGGCGACGCCCTTTATCAGCGTCGTCAGGGCCGATGCGATCAGGGCTTGCGCCACGCCGCGATCCGTTCCGAACAGTCCGCTGGACGGGACGCAGGCAACGATCCGGCCATAGTCTGCCTCCCGCATTCTCTCCAGCGTGTCGCGTACCGCCGCGACCCCTGTCTTCAGCTGGCGGTCCACCAGCGTCATCAACTGATCGTCGGTCAGGTCCGCCAAAGGCTCGGACGAGGCATCGTCGAAAGCCAGCACCAATATGCCGGGCGTCAGGCCCCGGCGATCCGCGTCATCGAGCAGGGCTTTTCCGTCCATGCCATGCAACACCGTCATGCCCTGGCTGCGGAGACGGTCGGCGATGGCGGACGCCAGAGGCCCTTCGTTGCCGACGAGCAGCGCGGCGCGGCCCTGATTATCCTTTGTGGCCATGATGTTCATCGATTCCTCTCTCATGCGCTCGCCATTTCGAAATCGGCCGGTACGAATTTGTGCAGCATCATGCGATATTCGAGGCTCGACGAGGGCCAACTCGCATGCGTGTAGCCGTTCGCATCCGTCCACCAGGATGCGCACCCCTTGTTGATCGTCGTGCGGGCGAAACGCTTTTGAATTTCCATGCAGAAGGCCTCGACGGCCTCGGTCGTGGGCACGATGCTTTTCTTCCCCTCGCGCTCCATGTAACGGATCGTATCGACCGCAAATTCACAGCCCGCCTCGATCATCTGATAGGCGGATGTCAGCCCTGCGGAGTTCGGCCCGAAAAGAATGAAGAGATTGGGCATTTTGGGCGCCATGACGGAGCGGTAGGAGGTGATCCGATCGGCCCAGACATCACGCAGCGCGACGCCGTCCTCTCCGAAGAATTCAAGTTCGGCGCTGATATCGCACGCCTTGAAGCCGGTGGCGTAGATGAGGGCGTCAAGATCGACCTTGCGTCCGTCCGTCAGGACAAGGCCGTCGGGTTCGACATGGTCGATCCCTTCCGTCACCAGATCTACATTGGGACGGTTGAACATCGGGAAATAATCGTTGGAGAAGGTCGGGCGCTTGCAGGTGAAATTATAGTCGGGAATGAGTTTCGCCGCGATCGCCGGGTCATTGACCTGCGATTTCAGATGGGCGAGGGCCGCAGCCTGCGACTTGCGGTTGAGGCGGGCTTCCGGCGTCACCATTTCCAGGCCGGTGGCCTCCCATATCTGCCAAAGCCCCCAACGCTTCGTGCGCAGCGCACCGAAATCGCGGTCGAGGCGGGCCTGCTCCTCTGGCGGAATCGAGGGATTGTCTTTCGGCGCGACCCAGACGGGCGACCTTTGGAAAATGCTGAGATGTTCGGCAATCTCCGCCATCTTGGGGCCGAGTTGCACGGTCGTGGCGCCGGTGCCCACGATGCCGACGCGCTTGCCTGTCAGGTCGAGGCCCTCTGGCCAGCGTGCGGTATGGAAGGCGTGGCCGCGAAAGGTGTCGAGGCCGGGCCATGATGGATATTTGGGGACATGCAGGATGCCGAGGGCCGAGATCACGAACTCCGCCTCGATCTGTTCGCCCGATGCAAGGTCGAGAGTCCAGCTTCCATCCTGAAACCGGGCGGTCAGGACATGGGCATCGCACTGGAGATGGTCGCGCAGCCGATATTTCTCGACCACGCCGCGCAGATAGCCAAGAATCTCCCCGCCGGACGGATATTCCCGGCTCCAGTTGGGATTGAGTTCGAAGGAATAGGAATAGAGGTGAGAGGGGACATCGCATTCCACCCCGGGATAGATATTCTCCCTCCAGGTGCCGCCGACATCCGCCGCTTTTTCCAGGATCAGGAAGTCATCGCCGATCGTGCGCTTGAGTTGGACGCCTGCGCATATTCCCGCGACGCCCGCGCCGATGACCGCGACTTTCACACGCTTGATACCTGCCATTCCAGTTCCTCCATCCGTTCCGATTCAGGCGTTGGAAAGATAAATACCGACTGGAAGGTATTTATTCAAGACAGGAATTGGCCCAGAGCCATAAGGGGAGGAGATGGCGGGATATGCATGCGATCGCGGGCCATGTTCACGCACGGGCCGCACGCTACCGACCGCGCCGTTCGACGTCCGCCCGGCGATGCCCCCCTCCCTCCGAAGCCTGCAACCCGTCGAGAAACAAGGACGCACCTATGGGAAATAGAGCGGCGCGAGGTTGCCTCGTCGCTGCGCCGATCGCGAAAGCGATGCCTTTAGCCGCCCTGCAAGAGGACGCCGCGGGAAATCATTCGAAATATTGGGACGCCAACATGCCGGGCTTTACAGCAACGAAGACCGCCTGAGCGCGCGCGCAGAGTATATCGCCGTCATGCACGGCGCCCGCGACAAAAGCCTTGCGACCTTCGATTCTTTCGATCCAGACGCTATAGGTGAGTTCGCGATGAAGCCGCGCCGGCGCGACATAGGCCATGTCGAGCGCGACGGTCATGCGCAAGGCTCCCCGCTGCACATGGGCCAGCAACTCGTCCAGCGTCGCGGCAAGATATCCCCCATGCACAATCCCCGGCGCGCCCTCGCAGGAAGCCCCATATATGGCCCGCGCCATCACCTTATCCCCATCTTCCCATAATTGGACAGATGGGGAGATGATATGGAGATCACCCGTAAAAGGCCCAAGTTCCGAATAGGGGCCGACGCCCCGCAGAGCGCCTTCGACGCGCCGTATATATCCGGGGACTACAGGCGCGCGATCGACCAGGGCGCGGGCATCGGCCATGAGCCGGGCCAGATCGTTCGTCATATCGACGGAAAGGTCCGCCGAGGCGAGCGCATCTATCAGCGCCCGTATCTCAGCGGCGATATTCCGCCGGGCCTCGATCGTGGGGGATAGGGTGGTTGCCGGGGCGGGGTTTCCCTTTTCGCTGCTCATGATGATGGTGGCTCCCTTGTCGTTCATTCAGAGGTTGAACGCTGCGGTCAGGCCGAAGGAGCGGGGTTCGTTCAGCGTGAACATGTTGAAAACGGGCGCGTCCGCCTGTGCCGATCATATAAGTGCCGCGAAATCGATCTTGTTGTATTCCTCCAGCGAAATGCGCTCGAAGGCCTTGAAGAATGCCGTGCGCAGCAGGGTGCGGCTGCCGTCTTCATTGTGGTTTTCGAGGAGAGCGTCATTGCCCGCGCCGCCGATCAACGTCGTCAGCAGCACGGCCGGCTTGTCCTTGGTGATCGGTTGATGGATTTCGACGGTCGTTTCAAACGCCAGATCGCCCTTATGGAAAGCCAGATCGTCGTAAAACCATTCCCCTTCCAGCGTATAGGCTGTCGCGGTGCAGTGATGGCCGTGCATGGGGGTTACGGTCCGGGGCGGCATCTTGAAATTCAAAATGACGATATTGTTCGCCTCATCGACCTGAAGCACCCGGAAAAATGTGTCGGGGATCAGGGCATAGGGCAGCCAGGGAACATCGTCGGATGCGATCCTGCGCACCGGATTATCGTCTTGTCCCAAAGACGGCGCCTGTGCTGTGACCATGATGAATCTCCTTAAAAGCGATAGCCGATGGACATGCCGTAAGTGCGCGGCATCGCCGCTGTGCCCGCCGCGCCGAACGCGGATGTCGGCACTTCCAGATAATAGCGCGCCTTGGCGAGATTCTCACCGAACAGGCGGATGTCGAACCCGCTGTCCAGTTGCGCGATCGCGACGCTCGCCGATAACAGATGGAACGCATTTTGCTTGCTGAGGGCCAGCGGTCCCCCGGCGGCAGGCAGGAAATCATAGTCCGACGTGTAGCGGTCGGTGATCGACAATGTGGCTTCCCAATTATCGGCTACCGGCTGACGATATTCGATTGATCCATATAGCGTGGCTTCGGGCGCGCGCGGCAAGCGTTTGCCGGCCAGATCCGCGCGGCCGGAGGCCAGACCCGGTTCCCCGTCGGGCGCGGGGCACCCGAAATAGGCGGGCGACACGGCGGTGCGGGGGCAATAGACCGCCGCCGACGGATAATTTTTGAACCGGGCGCTGGACAGCAGCCCGCCCCCGGCGAGAGTCAGCCGGTCGGTCATTTTCAGCACGACATTCAGTTCCGCGCCATAGACCCGCGCATTGGCGGCATTTTCCGCGCGGATGCCGCCGGTCGTCGCATCGACGAAACTGACCTGTATATCCCTGTAATCATAATAGAAAGCAGCCGCGTTCAGGCTGAGGCGGCCATCTGCGTCCCCTCCTTTGAAACCGATCTCGAAGCTGTCGAGCTTTTCCGAATTCAGCGGCAGCAGCGGGGTGAAGGCTGGCGTGTTGAAGCCTCCCGACTTCGCCCCGCGGCTGTAGCTGGCATATAGGGTGTACGTCGGTCCCTTGTACGAAATCACTGCGCGGGGCGTGAAATCCTTGTAGGTTTCAGACTGGGTGACGAGTGGCACGCCCCCGAAGGCGGCCAGCGCCCCGTCATTGTTAACCGCCCTCAGCCGCTTCCGATCGATATTGTAACGGCCGCCCAGCGTGAGTGTCAGCCCGTCGAGGGGGCGGATATAGAATTCGCCATAGGGCGAAATGGAAGACAGCTTGACGGTAGAGGTGCCGCCAGCGCCCTGAAACGGGCCAAAGGCGCTTCCAAAGACCGCGATGAGCAGCGAATCCTTGTCCTTTTCTCCGCTGACGCCTGCCAGAAAATCGAACGCCCCGCCGAATTTCGTGCGGATATAGGCGTCCTGGGTGTAGGTCGTGCCGAATTCTTCGGCGCGGCTATTGTAGAGGTCGCCTTCCGCGAGATCCTGATCGACGAAAATCCGGTAGCGAAAATCGCGCACCCCGGTCACGCTCACGATCTCATAGGCGTCGCCTTCATAGCGCAGGTTCAATGTCCCCGCGATGGAGCGGATATTCATGTTGCGCGTGGGAGTCTGGCCGACCTCATAAAAGCCATCGGGCGGGGTCGTGCCGTATATCGCGCAGGCGGTGCATTCCGGCGCTCCGGTCAATGTCCGCCGGGCAGGCGGGTCGGCCCGTTGCTCCTGATATTCGCCCGTCAGCGTTATCGTCAGCCGGTCGGAAGCGCGCCAGCGCAGCTTTGCGCGCGCCGTGCCGCGATCGAAGCCGCCCAATCGATCCCCGTTGACGACATTGGTGATGAAGCCCCCCTGATGCTGGAAGCCCCCGGCAAGGCGCAGCGCCACGTCCTGCGACAAGGGAAGGTTCAGCATCGCCTCTCCGCCCTTGCGGCCGAAACGCCCAAGGTCGAAGCGCAGGCGCCCGCCTGTCCGGTCTTCGGGATCATTGGTGTTGACCAGAATGACCCCGCCGGTCGCATTGCGGCCATAAAGCGAGCCTTGAGGGCCGTTCAGCACATCGATGCTGCGGACATCGACAATATCGACGGCTGCCCCGACCTGCCGTTGCAGATAGACGCCGTCGATATAGGTGCCGACGCTCGATTCCAGACCGGCATAGGCCGAATTGGTGCCGATGCCGCGGATATAGACCTGGGCAGACCCGCCGCTGCTGTCATAGACGAGCGACGGCAATCGGATCTGCGCATCCTGAACGCTTTGTATATCAAGGCGTTCGAGTTCGCGGGCGCTGAGACTTACGGCCGAGACCGGCGCATTTTTGAGGGGCTGGCCAGTTTTTGCGGTGACGATGATATCACCGCCGTCATTCTCCGTCGCCCGCCCTTCCGGCACGGAACTTTCCTGCGCCATGGTCATCTGGCTTCCCATAGCGAGCAGCGCCGTGGACGACGCCAATGTGATTATGGCCTTGTGCATTCATTCCCTCTGATTTTATGTTATGATGACGATAATATAGCATATTATAAGCAAGATATAATGTCTGTGGAGGGACGTATCGCGCCAATGGCGGGGTATTATGCGCCACACAGCAGCGCGGGAGAGGAAATCGATGCCATGCTGGAACGTCCATATAAGTTACGGGGAGATCTCAGGTTTTTTCAGGATAATGGTGGGGATCCGAATATTATCCTCGAACCCCTGAAACTGCCGATAGAGGCTGTCAACAGTCTGGCGCCGATAGCCGTGGACAGGATTGCGCATGCTTATCAGCGCCTTGATGGGGTGGGCGGCGCCAAACTCGCCTTTTGCTGTGGTCAGGCCGTGCGCCCTCAATATCTGGGGGTATTGGGCTTTCACCTGATGAACAGCCCGACCGTGGGAGACTTGCTCGCGCAATGGAGCCGGTATTCACTGGCGATCGGCTATCCCTTGCAAAGCAGATTCGTGATCGATCGGGCGGAGTGGCGTCTGGAATTCAGACCGCGTTATGTCATGGGGGAGGGCGCCTTGCGCTGGTGCATGCTGTCGACTCTGGCCGGCACGATGCCGTCCCTCCGCCTGCTCAGCGGCCATGATCTCAACGCGGTGAAATTGGCCCTGCCTTTTCCCCGGAACGAATGCGGCGCCTTGTCGGACCTGCTCGGCGTGGCTTTCAGCTATGGCCAGTCCTGCGGCCATGTCACCGGCCGCCTTGCCGATCTCGATTGCGTATTGCTGCCTGCCGACCCCGATCTGAAGGCGGTCACGGAAAATTATTGTCGGCAATTGCTTCACGATGTGACCTCCGAAAGCCGGATGGCCGATCAAGTGCGCCAGCGGTTGTTCCAGTCACCGGTCGCGCCCAGCCTGAACGAGATGGCGGCGTTGCTGCAATGCAGCCAGCGCACATTGCAGCGTCAATTGAAGGCGGAAGGGCAGACCTATCGCGAAATTCTCGATGCATTCCGGCGGGAAAAGGCGTTTCAGGCGCTGGGTCAGGGGGTTGGCCTGAAACATCTGTCGCATATGCTGGGATTTTCCGATCTCCGTGCGTTTCGTCGCTCTTTTCGGCAGTGGACCGGTGTTTCGCCGTCCCAATGGCGCTGTGGGAAGCGCCGTCTCAATTGAGCGAGAATAGGGGCGAACGAGCGGTTTCGCACCGATTCCTGCGCCTCGCCGCTAATTTTGACCATAGCGGCGTCACAAAATGTCCTTCTTGCTGGACATGTGACGTATGCGATAATATTATATGCATGCGAACTACATAATGATGGTTTGCTGGAGCCGAAACGGCTCAAGACCCAGGGAGAGAAAAATGGCTTTAAAAAATCACCTCATGCTTTCTGTCGCCATCAGCGCGGTGTTTCCGGTTGGTTCGGCCCTGGCCCAATCCGATGCGCCCGCGCAGGGGGCACAGACAGCCAATACGGCGCAGCTTGAAGACATCATCGTCACGGCCCAGCGCACCAACCAGCGGCTTCAGGATGTTCCCATCGCCGTGAACGCCGTGGGAGCCACCGCGCTCGAAGATCGTGGCATTGCGTCGGCATTCTCCCTGGGTCAGGCCGTGCCAGGCTTGCAGATCGTGCAGACCGGAACGGCGACGACCCCTTATCTGCGCGGCATCGGTTCGAACGCGGCCAATCCGAACAGCGAAGCGTCCGTTGCGACATATGTCGATGGAATTTACATCGGCGCGCCGTTCGGCAGCGTCTTTGCGTTCAACAATATCGACCGCATCGAAGTGTTGAAGGGGCCGCAGGGCACCTTGTTCGGGCGGAACGCGACTGGCGGCGTTATCCAGGTAATCACCAAGACACCATCCCATGAAACAGGTATGGAATTCAATGTCGGATACGCCAATTATGAGACGGTGAACGCCAATGCCTATGTGACGACCGGGCTTGGGCAAAATGTGGCGATGGATCTTTCGGTTCTGTACAAAAATCAGAATGAAGGGTTCGGTCGCAACATGGTGACTGGCACCGAAACCTATAAGTCTCGTGAATTTGGCGCTCGATCGAAAATTCTGTGGGAACCTTCGGATAGGGCGACCATCACCTTGGCGGGCGACTATGCCTATGTTCGGGCAAATGACCTGAACTATGTATTCGCCGAGGGTGTAGCGGGATCCGACGGGATCGTAAGAGATCATGATTATTATAATACCGCCGCCAACACGGATGACTTGCGCATCGCCAAAGCCTGGGGCGGTTCACTGGACATCCGATATGATCTCGGCTTCGCAACTCTGGCGAGCATTTCTGCACGGCGCATCACAAAGGGTCTGAACCGTTTTGACAGCGATGCGACCCCGTTGCCGATCGTGGCGTTCAATACGCCTCAGCGTGTCGCCACATGGTCGCAGGAAGTCCAATTATTGTCGAACGCGGATTCGCCGTTCGACTGGGCATTGGGCGCCTTCTATTTCGACAATAAGGCAGCCTATGATCCGGCACGCCTCGTCGGCATCGCCTTCGGCCCCAACCCCGATTCCGAGATGGACATTTATGGTCAGCAGCATAGCAAATCGTTTTCGGTATATGGGCAGGCGACCGTCGAGGTTCTGCCGGCGTTGAAGCTGACAGGTGGCTTACGCTACACAGATGAGCGTCAGACGGCAGAATGGGCCGTGGGCGCGCCCGGATCACCCTTAGGGGCCGTACCTTCGCGTAAAGCTGGGTTCAAGGAATTTACCTGGCGTGCTGCCATCGACTATGAAGTCGTCGATAATATTCACCTTTACACCTCTTATAACCGTGGTCTTAAAAGTGGTGGATTCGACTTGCTCTCACCTGGAGCCGATCCGTTCAATCCAGAATTTCTCGACGCCTATGAGGCTGGGATAAAGTCGCAATTCTTCAACAACCGTGTCCGGATTAACGTGTCGGGCTTCTACTACGACTATAAGGATATCCAAGTATCGGTTAACCCGCGTGGTTCGATCGTGACGCTGAACGCTGCCGAGGCAACCGTAAAGGGCATCGATGCGGATTTTGAAGTCGCCGTGACACGGCAGTTCCGCCTGTCAGGTGGTCTGGGTTTCACCAACGCCAAGTTCGGCAATTTCCCCAACCCCATCATCTATCCGCCGTCGCCGCTCGATCCGCCGGTGACGCTGGCCAATGCCGATGGCAACCGATTGACCCGCACACCGAAGTTCACGGGAAATGTGGGCGGCACGTACAGCATCGAGTCGGACATCGGAACGTTTGACCTGACCGGAAGCTATTATCACAATTCCGGCTATTTCTGGGACGTGGATAACCGGCATGGAGTCGATGCCTATGATCTGGTGGGCGCATCGATCACATGGAAGGCGCTGGATGAAGGGTTGCGCATTCGCCTGTGGGTGGAGAATCTCACCGACAAACATTATGCCTATCAGGGCGTGTCTTCCGCGAACGGCGATGTCGAAGTTTATGCTGCGCCCCGGACTTATGGCATCACGGTCGGTTCCAAATTCTAGGTTTCGTGGACAAAGCTTGACTGAGTGACTCCCGGTTGATTCAAGGCTGCTTTTTGGGAGGCAGGCTTGGGCGAGCGGATTGGTGTGTCGGATGAAGAATGGACGCTGATCGGACCACTTCT